>JAFKJB010000013.1 GCA_017306155.1 Nitrosospira multiformis | reverse complement strand
GGGAATACGCAATACGGAATCGGTTGCGCCAGTTGCCGGGTCAATCGTGGACGCATAGCCGGAATTCGGCGCCCAGAGTTGCGCGATCGACAGGTTCACGCCGCGCGAAGCATGGTTTATTCCTGTCAGATCGTAAAATTTATCGTCGTTTGCAACCTGGTTTCCCGTGAAGCCGTGAAAGTGGTAATAAGGATGGAATCCGTCGGGATCGTACGCTTCAGCAATCTTCAGTGTTATCAAACTGTCCTCAATACTTTTATCGAAGGACACAGCAGTTCCCTTCCCGTAAAGATAGCCTAATAAAGTTGTGTCGCTCAGAAATCGAATCATATTTACCCTTTCCGTTTATCCAAATATTAAATGGTTCTCTACCCGCAACTCCTTGTGCTTCTGTAGGGAATAGTTCCCTTGCCGCTCTTGTTCAAAATGACAGCCTCATCTTGACCTTCATCGTCGCTCTCCTTGTTGAGCATGGTATCCTTCACATTGGGGCCGGACTTCTCCTTTTCCTCTTTCTCGGGTGCTTCCTGCCTGCCTAGAACCTCCGCAAGCTTGCCCGGGTTGCTTTCCAATATCTCGATTTGTTCCGGGATAAGATTTGCGAATTAAGTTGATTCACTTCCATCTTTCCTCCAAGCTACGTAACCCAGTGAGCGGTCTGCCTTGAACAGGGTTAAAAGCAGAGTTCAAAAAATAACCCCCGAGCCAACACAAGAAACACATTGATCAGGGTTTCAACACTACGACTACACAATCGCCGCCAGCGCGCCGCATGAACGGAAAGCCAATAAAAAGCCGCCAATGTTTCCAGAGGCGGCTCTTGATTGATTCTGTTTGGTTCTATCTATATCTGAACGTATAACGCGGCGTGTTCGTTGCATCTTCCACTGCTCCAATATTGGGAGCGTTATAAAGCTGTTTTCCGTAGTAATCCCTGCCCCCAAGGTAAGCTCCAGTCCGTTTTACTTTTGAAGAGTGGGGGCGATAATTGGGATCAAGGTCTGGGTTTACATTGAGACTGGAAGCATTCAAAGTTTGGGTGCCTGATTTGAAGCCGAAAAACACATTGTTTGATTCCTGGTTCCAGGATCCTGAGTCATAACGAATATCAAACGCACCAGGATTTTTGGCTGTGAATATGTTGTTTTTGCAAAAATTGGAATCAGCGGGAAAGGTTGTTGGGTTTCCGTGTATCGCCGCCAGATCACAATTTATAAATGTGTTATTGAAGATGCTACTCACCCGTCCGGGAGTCTGGTTGCCGTAAAAGACTCCCATGTGACAATTCTTTATGACGTTTCCGTAGCATGTGATGTTGGTGGCTTCATAGATGATTCCGATTCCTGCCCCGGCTGTGAAATCAGCAGGACCGATCAGGTTTTCAAGGTAGTTGCCATAAGCGAGGCACCCGTCTGCTCCATGATCAAACAGAAGACCGCAGCCATCGTAGATAACTGAAGCAATGTTCTTCGCAGAATTATGTCTTATGATGTAGCTTCCATACATGATATTGGCAAACCCTGTCGTACCCTCCAGGCCGTCCGCTACATTATTTTCGATTACATTCTGTCCAAAGTCTGAGGTATCTGTTTGAATGAACCCACCTACGACAATACCCCCGCCAAGATTACCTACTCTTTTTTGGTTGTTTATCTCATTCCCGTAAATCTTCACACCTTTATTCTGGCCGGTTTTGGGGACATACGCCTTGATGGCGGCACCACCGCAATTAATAAAGGTATTCCCGCTGACTTCCAGATCGTAAATGTGGACAGTAGATGCCGATGTTGGGGTTGCCAGAAGCACGATCACCCCCTGAGCCGCCGAACACCCATTGAAGGTATTGTTCGTTATTTTCAGATTTTCGTGATAAGTATTCACAGCACTCTGCGGCCACCAGCTAATTGCGGCCCCAGCACCGCCGCCGACTCCACCATTGAACGTGTTGCCGTCGATTGTGGTATTAACCCAACCCCAAGTGTTTATCGAGAGAAATTCAATGCACGGAAATGACGATCCGTTAAATGTGCAATTTTTAATTGAAAATCCCTTCATTGGAGTTCCACCAGGCACAATGCATCTGTTTTCAGAAGTAATCGTCAGTGCCTCAACGGTTGTTGAAGAACGATTTACATTGAAATAGACATTGTTGCCCCTAAAAGAAAGCGATCCAGACTCAGATGAGTGATCCCCCCTGATAGTGACGCCAGTAGCGTTACCTAGCCCAATAACTGAAGTATATGTGTGCGCTCCGCAGATGTATAAAGCGTCTCCGGTATTTACCCCTGAGGTACCCCAAACAATTTCAGACCAGCCTCCCCAGGCAGAAGTGTAGGATTGTCCATTGCGCATTCCGCTGTGTGATGTATCAGGACGAACAAACCACTCAGCCATTTAATCCCCCACGAAATGCAGCACTCGATAGTATTCGAGTTTAAGCGTATCACCGTTGCTTGCTCTTTGGCCGGTAATATCGATTGTGACATTGTTTGCAAAATTGATCATATAAGTAGCCGGAGCGCTCGATCCAGCCGTAACATACATGTTGTCCAAGGGCTGTATCTGCGATACCAGGGAATTACGGTTTGCCAGGACGATCAACGGCGCTTCTTTGACAGACGTAGTGCGCGCGGCACTGTAAACTGTCACGTTGTCAACCTTGACTTTTAGAATCTTGCTATTCGCGCTGTCGGTAAACGTCCAAAGTGGCTCGATCTGAATGATGCTGTTGACGCCTATGATTCCTGCATGAACCGTGAACGATCCCAGAACTTCATCCGTCGCCGTCAACGCGCATGAGGCAGCCACGGCCGAACTCGACAACACCTCTACCGGCTTGGTAACTGCTGGATAATCTTCAGCATCACCTTGAGCAATCAAAATCGCTTCAGTCACATCATCAAACCTGGAAATTGCACCCTTACCGTATCTGTATCCCGCCACAGTTTCGTCATTCAGAAACCGAATCATTTTGTTACTCCTTTTATGCGGATAATGCGTTACCTATATGACAATCAGCAATCCTCTCCGCCCCCAGACGGAGTTTTGCGTCATCCATGTCCTCTTTGTGCGCCTGCATACGCTCTTCCAAATCAAGTTCGCATGATTTGTCCTTAAGCTGCTGCTCAGCTTCTCTCAATCTCTGCTGCAACTCACCAATCTGCTCTTGCGCCTCTTGTATCATCTGCCGCATGGCCTGCAATTGTGGATTATCGCGGATGCCAGCCACCTGCCTTAACTGATAGGCCAGTTCATGCCGGTTTGGAACATTGGACAGCTCGAGCATTACCGGATAAAGCACAGCCTGGAACTGAGGGGGCGCGGCTTGTACGATTTGCGACATGGCTTGCAACTGCTGCGCCCGGAATGTGGGAGTAGCGGGAATATCCTCAAGCACAACCTTGACCATTGCAGAAGCAATATCGTTGTGTACCAACCCATCATCCAGCTGGCGATTGAAATAAACCACCTTGGGTTTATTACCTTGCTGAACTGTAATTTGCGCTGGTCTTCCAATCATGTCCTCCTTGATCAGCGCAAGAAGTTGCTGGCCAACAAGCCGGCGAGCATGGCGAAAATTATCATTGGGCTCCGCCAACACGGTCGAGCCCTGTTCCACCAGACTATTGATCGCCACCCCGCTGCTTGCTGAGGTATGTGCTCCCAGCATAGTGCGGTAGATCCCCCCCACTTCTTCGATTCTGCGTTTGCGTTCCTGCACAAGCTGAAACACCTGGGCGGCAAGCTGATGCTCACGCATCACTCTGAAACCGCTGGCATTCCTTCGCTGAGAGTTGAGGATGGTCATCGAGCGCAGACTGCTTATATTATTGGCAACCTCCTGATAAGAATTCTGGCTGAGATCGAGCGCATCATTGTCCACTTCGACTTTTACAGAATTGAGGACTTCGTAGAGAAGAATATCCAGATCGATTATCTGATCCTGGGGTCCCCGCATGTCACGAATCAATCCATAGGGAGCTCGACTCCTGTCCTTGCGAAAGCACCAGAATGGAACATATGGAAAATCTGAATGAGGTAATGGACTCGGAACATCCATGAGTTTATGCGGCCCCAGCCAAATTGAAACCCGCATTCTGGTGAGAACCGACTTCTGGACCTGCACAAGACCCTGGGCAACCGCTGCCTGATGATATGGATTATCCTCGCTATATTCGATTACCTTCCCATCAGGCAATACTAAGACATATGCATCCTCAAAATGCCGATACCATAATTCGGAAAGCCTGACCATACCCGAGTTTTGGTTCAGGTAATCTTCCTGGTTGCGACTCCATGTCTGTTCGATTTCATAGGCTCTTGCCAGGCCGCTGTCATAACCCTCATATACATCGGTGCCGTTCCACCCCTTCCAGCTATTTGCAATGATTTCCGCCCGGTCCGGAAATATAAGTGCGGCCTGAAGCCGATCTATCCACTTATCTCGTCGCAAATATCGAGCATCGGACAGATCCGGCTCTCTTGAACTCCAGTCCCAGTAAATTTCGTTACGATGCACCTCGCGGACACGATAGGGATATTTGAGCGCATCAAATTCCCGGGATATTTCCACCCACCCGATACCCGCGCGAATCATGCCGGAATATGCGTCTGACATGGCCCGGTCTGCGCGTGACTCGGTCTCGGCCTCCTTGATCTTTGCGGAAAGACCTTCCGCAATCTCTCCCTGACTCTCATCATCCGCGGTTACCCTGTAATCCGTTCGGCTGCGCGCTTCCAATCCCAGTACTGCATTGATCGTCGGTTTGATCAGATTAGAGTCCTGAGGGGGGATGCCTGCCATCTTCAACCGCTCGATCACCTCTGCGCTGGTTTGCGCGCCGTCGTAATAGTCACAATCCGTATCCGAGTCTGCTCGCCACTTCGGTTGATCCCGAATCTCGCTGCATATTTTGTCGTAGGCCTCAATCGAAATATCTGCCGTAACACCTGCCTCAGTCATGCCCGCCAACCTTTCATATTAATGCCTCGTGCACTCACAGCCGGTTTATCTTCCTCGATTGCCACAGCAAAGTAGCGAAAGGCATCGGCTGCATGACTGTGATAATCATGTAAGGGTCTTGCGCTGAATTGACCGGAATCGGGATCGACATCAAATCGATAATGCCGCAGGCTCTGCAGGCCTTCTGCACAATCCAGCTCATCAAAATAGCAACGTGGAAAGACAGTTCTCGCCGCGTTGATCCCGTCATGAATGGAGAGATTTGGTACGATTCTTACTTTTCGCCCCGCTGCAAGCATAATTTCCTCCACGCTACGTCCGGTTGCCAGCGTCCGGGCCCTGGCATCGTGTGGTAACCAGTCTGCACCATACATATACCCTTTGTTTTGCAGCACTCCGATATAATGCTGAATTGGCATCTGGCTATTGCTGTAGTAATCAATCAGCCTGAGTTCGCTGCCAACGGTCTGTGCAAACCAGATGCTGGTATTGTCGGCCCAGCCGAGATCAAAGAAGGTGTGTACCGGCTTTGTCTCATCATATGGCACGCTTCGTATCCTTCCTTCTTCCTGCGCCAATCGAAGCTCCTTTGCATAAACCGCTCCCTCCAACGTTACCCTACAATTCCCTTCCCATACGTTCTGATAAGCATCTGGATCACGCGCTTTCAGTTCATCTTTTTCCCGTCTCAGGGTCTCGGGGAACCATGGATTATCATTCCAATTGATTTTTACTACGATAGCGCCAACAGGGGGAGTGACTACAAACCGCCGATGAGTCTCATCGGTATTGAGCTCAGGGTTGTAAGTCACCCAGATTTCCGACCCCTCTTTACGAATAGTCGGAATAAGCGTATCCCAACTTGTCTTGCTCACTGTCTGTGCTTCTTCCACCCAAACCCTGTCCACACCCTCGAACGACTTGATCCTGGTTACGTTGCTACGCAGACCGGCAAAGATGAACTCGGAACCATTTACTCCACGGATAACGCTGTTTTGCACTTCGTAAAATGAGCTTAAACCGATAGCCTCTATCTGAGCTTTCAATAAATGATGCACAGATTCGACGATAGAATTCTGAAATTCTCTCGCACACAAGATGCGCAATGGGGTTGCAGCCGCCTGAATCAATAATGCCCTGCCAACACCCCAACTTTTTGCACCTCCTCTTCCCCCGTATAAGATCTTGTAGCGTGCCGGTTCAAACAGAAATCTGAGCTTTGACGGAAATTCAGCTCTATGGGGAGCCATAGCACTCGAGCCGCCATTCAAGACGATACATTTGGCTCATTGCCTCTATCTTCCGGAGCGACAAAAGCTATTGCGATGTTATGCACCACGGATTTTTTGGCATCGCCGCTTCCGTGTGTAACAGGTAATTTGTCGCCATATTTCCTTGGAGCCAGTCGGGCGGCATACCACTTGCGTGCATCGATGCGCAATTGCGCGCGCGCAATAACCTCCCGGTTTATGACCTCCCGTCCCTTCTTATCGACATACGTATCTCTTGATCCCTCATCCGAAATTTCGATGATTTCCTCCGCATAGGCATCCACGCAAAGCTCCTTGGCGCGTTGATATTGGCGCATAAGTTCTTCGTCACTTGCCAGCCAGCTCCATAAAACTCTCTGACTGATACCGACCTCCACGCACATTGCACGAGCCGATTTTCCAAGTGAAATACCTGCAAAGATCGCATCAAGTACCTCACGCCTCTTTATGGCGCGACTGCTCTTTTTTAGACTCGCAGGCTCTACGCTTACTGCACCCTTTTCTGCTTCCTCGCTGGATACTTCACCCCCAAGTTTCCACATGTCCGGCTTTATCAGCGCCTCCCTTTCTATTTTCCTTTCCATTTCCCTTTCCTTTTACATGCTCCTCATACCCTTCTTGCATCCTCTCAATGCGGCAAGTAATTTGACCTCACAGGCCGATCTTTCTTCTATTTCTGTACGCAACGCTCTATTGATCGTCAGAGGGTCGTCCTTGATTGATACGCGATCAATCGCATAAGCCGACTTGCACTCGGACGGAGTGTCAACGAGACAAGGGACAGCAACAGGTTTCTCGATTACCTGAGTCTGAATCACCGGCTTCCCTGCACAACCGGTCAATAAGGTCGCAAAAACCAGCGCCAGGTGGGCTGGCAGGCGGCGATTGAATCGCGAGGAGGTGCTACGGGAATACACAGGGTTGGATCTAATCATTCTGATGGCGGCTCTGCACATACTCTATTTGCTCTCTCGTGATTGCCTCGTACTGATGCTCGGGCGCTACCGGTGGAAAGGCGCGTATTTTCTTTGCCTGGCTCGTATGCTTTGCCGCAGCAGCAGCCGCATGACGCATTGCTTCGGCTGCACTTTTCTCTCTCTCAGTCGCCATTTCTGTCAACGTACTCATCGCTGTCTTCACCGACCGGATATCCAATGCACACTTTTCGTTTGACGCCGACAATACTGCATTCTGCGAACTCAAGCGCTGCATCTGCGCTTCAGCTCGCCAATCACGGACAAGGTATCCACTGGTAAACGCAAGCGCTGCAAAAATAGCAACCAGGATTACCGTAACCCTTGGCCTGATTGCCTCAATTGCTGGTTTGATTGCATCAAGCATTGATTTGATTGCCGTAATCATTTTCTGGTAAACATTTGTATTATTGCCTCGAAAAATCCACGAGAAGCGGACATAAAAAAACCCGCTCGAGGCGGGTTGGCTGTTACTGCAAATACTTGGATGAGAGCTTATCGACACGGCCAGAAAAATTATGAATCCCGTCATCTGGGCTCGACCCCGAATCCAGGTCACGCTCAACAATGGTGCGCTTTGACTTTCTTATTTGACACTATGCATGAGCATCAAGCTTCGGCAGATAATAAAAACCCCGCTTAAAAAGCGGGCAATAAAAAACCCGCACGAGACGGGTAGATGTACAACTGCTACAGCGGAGTTTTTAGTTTTGTGATTGCGCACGACAATCCACAATATGGAGGCGAATTATACACCGTTACCGTCTATTGTCAAGCTATTTGTTGCCACTAACTTGACCTTAAGGGAAAAGGATTTTTTCACTGAATTATCCAACCACAACAAGATTGATTTTTCTCCCGCCAGTGGTATAAATTAAAGGTCGTGGGATCATCCACTAAATATCATCCTATCTCCTGCTTCCCAAGCCTTATCCATACTTTTAAGCGAAATTCTGTGATAAAAAAGCTCGTAACGCTTCTTATATTTGGTCTGCCATATTCAAATGGTGCAACAGCACAAGAGTTGGAGTCAGGGAAGATGGATGTCCCAGAAGGCACTGTTTTGATAGCCAGACCCCCAGCGGAATTGACGCCAAGTGCCCTTGGCAGTTCTTCTTTCCCGTCCTTTTATTCCCCAACACTCGTAAATCAGGCTGGTGTATCCGCGCAAGCTCATGATGGCCCCCTGCTCAATGCGCATTCATTTGGCCGGCCAGTCATTGTGCTGCCCACGCAGCCTTATACTGATACGGCATCCGGCTTTCAATACCCCGGCAGCTACATGCCGCCCGGGACACCTCTTCACAGATTCAACGGCTATATCATCTGCAACCCCCCAAATCTGAACAGAGGCGCAGTTGCGGAAACAGCGGCAGGAACAGGTACTCAACGAGTAATCAAGATCACTTCAACGCGATCCCCCTCAATAGCGGAGCATCCAGGACCCTGCCCCATCTACACAATAAATGGCGAGCTTCCACCGCAGAAAAGCCACAGCACAATTTTGCCTCCTGGTAAAACACCAACTACGCAACAACAAGAGGGACCTCGATGATCCTATCGGCATGAAGGCCTTTGGAAGAAGAAAAAATCCGAAACCTGGTATGTCGCATGCCTTGCCGTCCTGATTGCCCTGTCAGGCTGCGCCAGTTTGCAGGTCACACAACATTCATTCCCTCTGTTGTCTGGAGTGGAGTGCCAAATGCTATTGCAAGACTGTTATACAGGCCTCACTCTTATCACATCGGGATCATCCGCAAACTCCAATAGCAGGCGGCGTACACGTTCCTGCCATGCCTGTGCAAATGCCGCTCGCTGCAAGTCGGTGGCATGACCCTCCATAATGGCCGCCAACCGCTCTCCCTGAGCGGGATCTGGCGGTACTGGCGAAACGTTGAGATAGACTGCTATACCTGCGCCTGTATCGAGACGTCTAAAGGTAATCGCCTCTCCTTCCCGTTGCTCCGCGAAAGTGAGCAAACCCTTACGCCTGAACTGTCCCCGAATACCCTGAAAACCGTTGCCGGAAGCAGCTCCTGTAAGTAAGGTCAGCACCTGTGCCATGACGCCCGTCACACCCTCGTGCTCAGGCGCCGGCATGTGCACGGCAATATTGCCGCGCTCAGCAGGCTCATCAGGATACAGAGCAGCCAATGCTGCCCGCCCGACCAGAAACGCACCTGCGACCGTAGGACAGGAATGTCCGGCAAGGCGCACGGCATCCACATAACAGTATTCCAGCATGCCATTACGAGCGGCACCCAGCATGGCGGCAAACGGGTCGCGAGTGCGTATAACAGGCGCTTTTTCATAGAAATCCGGAAAATTCATGCGTCTCCTTTCTCCTAACCGGTTAACAGGTTTTATGAAAAGCTTGAGCGGTTGCGCAAGCTATACACCCGCATTGATAATGCCCGGATGTGATTGCAGCTGTGGAAAAACGATTCGTTCCTCATAACGTACGTGCGAACCGAGAAGGTCGCTGAATCGGCGCAACCGCTCCCTTGGGTCAAGCTCGCAGCTATTGCAACCCAATTCCCGTAATTCTTCGTGTTCCGCACGAATTCGTGCTGCCACTTCTGCACCGAGCACGCTCTCCACGGTTTCCAGCAGCCGTTCCTCCACCTCGAAATGCCGGACCAGAAGCGTAGCCCAATGGCTCTCGATACGCTTGACAGCTGCGGATAATGCGGCTGGGTCGCCGGTACTGGCTGCACGTCGCGCCTCCCGCGCCACTACCAGTGAGGTATGGTGTTCACGGGATAACGAGAGCAATGCGTCGATCCTGGGCATTTCAAGAGCGATAATGAAGTTGACTACGATAAACAGGATTAAAGTTCATTGTCGCATCGTCTTCAATGCCACTGCCCATTTATGGAGTTCGTTGAGCAAGGATGCGCCCGAACTCATATGGTAGTCGTCCGGAATGAAATTTTCGACATCATCCAGATGTGCCGACACATTCTGGATCGCAACCGCCTCCATCATGGGCATCACTTTCAGTGTCGTAAGAGTAAGTTTTTCAACCAGTGCTGCCCGCATGCCACCTGATACTCCACCATAGCTTACCAGTGCAGCAGGCTTATAATTCCATTCCTTGTAAACATAATTGAGCGCATTCAGGAGAGAGGGCGGGGGCCCGAAATTATATTCCGGCGTCACAAATACATAGGCATCCGCCGCATCGACACTCGCCGCCCACTTCTTCGTATGCTCATGCTGGTAGTGCTGACGAACTGGATGCTCGGGCTCATCATATACCGGCAGATTGAATTCCTCCAGATCGACCAGCACCGCCTCAAATTTTCCGTGCTGTACGGCAAATTCATGAAACCATCTGGCAACGGATGGTCCCACCCGGCCGGGCCGGGTACTGCAGATAATGGTGTGAAGTCTAAGAGTCATGATTTTCCTTTCTTCATTGTGATAGCTAAAAGCGAAGGAACCAATTCCTGCTATCCGCCCGCACCGGGTCCTGCCCACACATTTGCATTAAAAACATACTTCCGCGCCTTGTGCTGCACAGAAACCCATCGGTCTGTTGTGAAGGCTGAAACCGCCCAGGATCCGTTGAAGCGACCGATGCCGGAATTCTTTTCACCACCGAAGGGACTATAGGGCAGATCATTTACCGGCTGATCATTGACATGCGCCATGCCCGTCTCCAACTCCAGGGCGAAGCGCAAGCCACGCTCTACATCACTGGTAAAAACAGCAGCAGCAAGGCCGAGATCTGTATCGTTGGCAATACTCAGTGCTTCCTGCTCATTTGATGCGCGCAAGAATGGTGCGATTGGGCCAAATGATTCAGTACGAGCCACCGACATCTGATTCGTCACTCCGGCAAAGACATGAGGAGGTAGGACAAGACCTTGCGCTTCCCCACCTACCACTTGCTTCGCCCCTGAGGAAACGGCCTCCTGGATGCGTTGGCGAAGCCCGTTTAGTTGTGATTGATTGATAATGGGGCCGATCATTGTATCCGACTCCTCGGGGTTTCCGAATTTCAGTTGGCGAACGCGCTCCGCGAAGCGCTCGAGGAATGAATCGTAAAGGGAATCATCGATAATAAAGCGATTGATGCTCATGCAGGTCTGGCCCTGGTGCAGAAACTTGCCAAATACCGCTGCCTCTGTAGCGCGGTCCAGATCAGCATCTTCGAGGACCACGAAGGGTCCGTTGCCGCCCAGCTCCAGCTCAAGTCGCTTGAGGATGGGTCCTTCTGCCGCAAGCCGAGCGATACTACGTCCTACAGGGGTCGATCCTGTAAAGGAGATTACCCGCGAAACGGGATGAGTGACAAAGGCGTCCCCGATCTCGCTCCCTGCGCCCACCGTTACACTCATTACACCCGGCGGAAGACCCGCTTCCTCAAAGATCTTTGCCAGAAGCAAACCGCCTGTCACCGGAGTATCGCTCGCCGGTTTGACGACGACCGCGTTACCTACTGCAAGTGCAGGAGCTATGGAGCGGGCTGAAAGTTGCATGGGCCAGTTCCAGGGGCTGATGACTCCCACGACACCCACCGGTTTCCGGTACATTCGGCTCTCTTTTCCAGGAACGTCAGAAGGGAGGATGCGCCCTTCAACGAGATAAGGTAGCGTTGTCGCCTCCAGCATGACTGCGTGGACCGCTTCCCACTCGAGATTGGCCTTGATGCGCGTACTGCCGGCTTCCTTAATCAGCCAGGATACGATTTCCTCTCGTCGCCTCTCCATGACTTGCACTGCGCGCCGCATTACTCCTGCACGCTCTCCCGGTAACAGGGCAGCCCAGCCAGGATAGGCCCGCGCTGCTCCGCTATGGGCCTCCTCCATGTCATCCCGGCTCGCTTGCTGAATTTCGGCAAGAACTTCGCCATTATAGGGGTTGGTATCCCGTAAAACTTTCGTTGCTTTCCCAGGGCGCCATTGTCCATTTATCGGCTGCAGGTGAAAGCCTGTGTAAGGCGATGGAGAAATTCCCTTCGTTTCTGAACTCATGGAGCAGCTCCTTATTTTTAGAACCTGTTAACACTTCAAAGCAACCTTTTGACATTTAAGCATTATCCGGAATGCTTGAGCCAGAAGAAAACTTTTATAAACAATAACATGGGCTATTTGTGTTAACAGACCCTAGTCATTTCATATAGATAATGGCAGTGAAGAATGAAGCAACAAAACGGGATGCCCCTGATTTCACCTCACGACTTCCTGCGCCCACTCACTTTTCTTCCCAACATCAAGTACTAATGATCACTGCCCGACTGAAAATAGCTGTCGCTCCGCCGGAAACAGCAAACTGGAGACTAAGGGGTTATTTGCCCGAAGCGACCGCTGTTGAAATCGTTCATGGCCTGGATAATTTCCTGCTGGCTGTTCATCACGAATGGACCGTGGCCGACAATGGGCTCATCGATGGGTTCGCCACTTAGCAGCAATACTACAGCGTCATTGTTGGCTTCAATCGAAAGGTCTCGGCCCGCCCGATCCAATACTACCATCTGCGCCTCGCGAGCGACTGTTTCGCCATTCACGAGCACGGTCCCATGCAGAACAATCACTGCCACGTTCCATCCTTCGGGAAGTGTCAATTCGGTCACCCCCCCCTGTTTCAACCGCATGTCCCAGACATGCATTGGCGTGAAAGTTCTGGCGGGACCAGCATGACCAGCATACTCGCCTGCAATCACGCGAACCGTTCCCGTCTCGTCAGGGAGCGCTACCCTTGGAACATCGCTATCGAGGATGGCTTGATAGCTGGGTGCAGTCATTTTGTCCCTGGCCGGCAGGTTCACCCACAACTGTATCATTTCAAGTACGCCGCCGGATTCAGTGAATGCTTGGGAGTGGAACTCCTCATGCAGGATGCCCCCACCCGCCGTCATCCACTGCACGTCACCTGGACCGATAGTTCCGCCTTGGCCGGTCGAATCGCGATGCGCCACCTCGCCCTTGTAAACGATAGTGACTGTCTCAAAGCCGCGGTGCGGATGATTGCCCACACCGCGAGGCCTGTCAGCGGGTGAAAAATCGGCTGGCCCTGCATAATCGAGCAACAGGAAAGGGCTGAGTTGCTTGCCGTGACTTTGGTACGAGAACATGGAACGCACGGGGAAGCCGTCTCCTACCCAATGGGAACGAGGCGCATTGTAGACACCGAGAATTCTTTTCATGTCGAACTCCTGATTAATAGGATGTAGTAAAAGTATAGATTTGAAACCAGTACGTGTGTAGGCTGCTAAAATTGCTATCAGAGTCCTGTTTCAGGATGATGGGTAACTGCTGTGCAAGATTTGAAGACCTTTACTACTGCGTCCAGGCAGTCGATCACGGTGGCTTTGCGCAGACGGGCCGGCACTGGGAATGCCAAATCAAAGCTCAGTCGTCGCAACGCAATGCTGGAAGAGCGGCTCGGAGTGCGCCTGATCCAGCGTCCCTCCCGGCGCTTTGTCTTTGTAGTTACTGAAGCCGGACAGACCTATTACGAGCACTGCAAAGCGATGCTCGTGGAAGCGGAGGCTGCCCAGGAAGCAATAGACGCAATGCGAGCTGAATCTCGGGATATCATCCGTCTGGCATGCCCTGTTACGCTGCTGCATGTGAATGTCGGAGTAATGTTGGCCGACTTTATGGCGCGTTATCCAACCCACACCACCACACCGTGGGGTTAAACACCTAGCTTCGGACTGGAACGCCTCAACAAATTTACAGCTGGGTGCTGCACGGCCTAGATGGCGCCCAGGCAACGCTCTTCATCACATGCCACGTTTAATTACTACCGATATGATTACCTTAAGAAATGCGGAATTGGCTGGTGTGGGAATAGTACAACTCCTGTGCTGATACGCTGATAGTACGTAATCATTTGACGTCAGGTTTGCCGATCAGGCTAGTTGCCGATTGGACCCCTCACCGGAAAATTGTCCACGCTGTATTTCCATCTCGGCACGGACTTCTGCCATCGATGCGCACACTCATTGACTTTCTCGCACAGCGGCATGAGAATTGAGTGCAATATCGCGAAAGCGGTTTCCTCCCTGCCCTTCCGCATACGCAAGAAGTGGGGCTATAGGGTTCTTATAATGCCAGCCTGATAATCGGCTTGATGGTGATACCCTTCTCGCTATCCTCTGCCGCCTCATTGATCCTGTCAAGAGGGTAAAACTTCACGAGCTTGTCGAATGGAAAGCGTCCCTGCATGTAAAGCTCGACCAGGACTGGTATGAAGAGGTCCGGCGTGCTATCGCCTTCGATGATCCCGATGATGCGCTTACCGGTGGTCATTATGCCATTGACATCAAAGCTGACCTCCGTTCCAAGAGCGGGTGCGCCGACAATGCCGCAGGTGCCGCGGATGGCCAGCGCATCGATGGCCTGGCGCAATACCTCGGGGCGGCCGCTGGATTCAAGAGAGTACTCGACGCCGCCGCCACTGATCTTGCGCACTGCCGCGACGGCATCAGTTTCGCGGCTATTCACCGTGTGAGTTGCCCCCAGCTCTCTCGCTAATTCGAGCCGGGACGGAACGACATCCACAGCAATAATCGTTGTGGCGCCCGAGATGCGAGCCGCCATTACCGCACTCAGCCCTACCGCTCCCCCGCCGAAAGCTGCAAAACTGGTGCCGGGATTGACTTTAAGCGCATTCATCACCGCACCGGCGCCAGTTTGAATGCCACAGCCAAGCGGACCAAGAAGTTCCAGCGGAGCTTCCCTCGGCACCTTGATTGCATTACGTTCGTGGGTAAGAGCAAAGGTCCCGAACGACGACTGACCGAAGAAATGGTCATGAAGCGAACCATGCGCATCACGAGTGGAACTGCTGCCGTCTTCCCTGGCACCGCCAAAATTCAGCGCATAGAAATTCTGACAATAGGTTAGATCCCCATGGAGGCACGGTCTGCAGTGTCCGCACCACATATAGGTCAGTACTACGTGATCTCCTGCCGTCACTTTTTTCACGTTGACGCCTACCCGTTCGACAACACCCGCCCCTTCATGCCCAAGCACGATCGGCAGAGGGACATCATAGAGTTGATCGCGCGCTACCATGTCGGTATGACACATGCCAGTGGCCACGATACGAACCAGGACCTCTTCCGGCCTTGGCTCATCCAGAGTCAAATTCTCGAGTCTGAAGGGTCCGCCCTTCTGTCGAATCGTCGCTGCCTGGATTTTCATCTTATATGGCCTCCTCTATTTATCTATCACAAGCGCCGTTCACTCTTTCGCATGAAAGCGCGACAGAAGTTTCCGCTCCTATAAAAGAATACCTCATCCTCAATTTTAGCTATAGAATTCAATTCCCAGCACCACGTTCGCAAAATATTTTAGCTGATGCGCAACTCCCTAATATTAATAATACAAGGAGCGATAGATGAAAAAGCTTGTTCTGACAACAACTCTCCTGTTAACCACGCCTGCCTATGCGGGGCTGAATGGTGCCGACGTCACCCTTCGAACAATTCTTCAGGATACATCATCCAGTTCTCCGGTCATTACCTCTCTTGAGCGGACAGTGACGGCGGGGCCTGGAGTCGAATACCCCCACGTGGCAATAATGACCCGCGAGCTGATTCCCGAGCATAGCAGCCCGACGCAGTTCATCATGAACCTCCTCAATCCGGCCACAGGAGGACAGTCTGAATTCGCGCCAAATCTTGTTAATGCTGCTATCGATATCGCCAACGACCACATTACCATCGACTTTACCAACTCAACCCCTTTCGCACGGTTGGGTGCCGGATTCCAGAATACAATTGTTTTTCAGTTTGACAGCGGGACCGCGAGGAGCATTGCCGCAGCAGAAATTGACAACAGCATGACAACATTGGGATTGCAGCCATCGGATGTGCGCCTGGCGGGGAATGAGCTGCTTATTGATGTCGAGAACCTCCAGTTCAATTCTTCCACTTCTGCCCGCGTGAATCTTGCCGTTGAACAAGGGCCATTGTCTCCTGCCCCTGAGCCTGAAACTTACGCGATGATGCTTGCCGGGCTTACATTGATCGGATGGATCGGGGCAAGAAGAAACCGGCGTGGACTATCCTGATAAAAAAGGCAATGCGGCCTCCATTAAGGGAGGCCGCCTTCGCTGAAAATATTATCCTGCTGGCCGATTTAATTTATCAGCCAGCCAAAGGTCAGTGAATACCGGATTTTCCCGGCGCCAGGATACCGTTCGGGTCCAGCGCCTTCTTTAGCGTCTTGTGGACTTGACGTTGTACCGGTCCGTATGTTTCCGCCACCTTGTCCATAAACGCCGTATTGACGCGGTAGGTCCCATACCCCTGTGCCGAAAAGACTGTCAGCAGTTCATCGAAACACTGGTATGCCGCCTTGACCTGACCCGGATCGGTCTTGTCATAGAGAACGTCTACGATATGATGCATATCGCGCATTCCGACGATGAATTCCCCCGAATAATCCAGACCGTACTTGGCAAGAATCTGCTTGGTTAACGCCATTTGTTTCAGCGTCTCGCTTCCTCTTGCCTGAGACACCGGCGCAAACCACATGGAGCCGCCGCCCCCGCGCCAGTTGTACAGTGAAAACTCCTGAAGTGTCATGTCGCCGCGCATGAGAGATGCGCGATATTTAAAGGCAGGATCATCGCCCGCCTCCCGCTCGGTCAGAATCTTCGCCTTGCCGGATTTGCTGAATGCCTGAGTCACAATCTTCCAGTTCACCTCGTTCTGTTCCGGCGTACCATACAATGCAGCATACACGTTCCAGATACCCAGATGATGGTCCTTCGCGAGCTTGCGCACTGCCGCATCCGGAATAGACCCTGGGCCAGTCACATAGTCACTGCGTCGGGCCTTGACAGGTGCTTCATATAACGCGTGAGCAATGACAACTGCATTTGGAATCACCCCGCTGATGCGCAGCGGGCGAATGATTTCCACGATCTCCACGATATCTTCCTCGTCCTCGTACTGAATGACGAAGGGCTTGAAAGCAGGTGGAGCAGGCATGAGCCAGAAGCCAAATTTGGTGACAATGCCATAATTGGATTGAGTAAAAATCCCATCCAGATAGGGTCCGTATCCCCATTTGAACACTTGCCAGGTATTGGAATTCGGCATCGATCCCATTCCGGTGCGCAGCACTTCGCCATTTGCCAGCACCACCTCCATACCGCAGGCAAACAGGAAATGTTCTCCGTAGGGGGTATAGCCGACTCCACGATCAAGCGTATTGCCAACCGGTCCTGCAATTGCGGAAGGAGCGGGCATGGATAACCACAGGCCCAGCTTGTGCTCGGCAATATAGTCATAGAGCTGCTTGTAAGTCACTCCCGGCTCAACCAGGGCATAAGCCAGGTCTTTGTCGACTTCCAGTATGCGGTTCATTCGCTTGAGATCGAGAACCACCTGTCCGCGTTCAGCTGGCGCCGCCGCCCCATAGCCCAGATTTTTTCCAGTGGAAATGGTCCAGATGGGAATCTTGTACCGGTTACATATGCCGACAATCTTCTGGATCTCCTCTACCGTCGTTGCCATCAGGGCGGCAGATGGGGTGTGATCCGAATCAGGCACGGGCATCATTGTTTTGATGTAAGGGGCAAGCTGCTGCGCGCTGGTAAACACGGCTGCGTCGCCGAGCACACTGCGAAAATCCGCTATGGCAGAATCGAAAGTCTTTTCGGATATTCCTTTCGGCAATGCGATATATTTATTTGACATTTTGAGTGCCTTGCTCCTATCAGGGTTAGGTCTCTATCACGAATGAGGCAAATCGTTCAGTGCGTACATTCCGCCGAGGATGGGGTCTGAGCGGTAGCTGATGTACAAATGCGCGTTGAGAGCAAGGGATTTGATATGAATGCAATCCTATCGCGGCAGTCATGGCCGCATATCCCACGGATTCAATCCAGCCGGTCAATTGCATCTGCGCATGCCTCGGTCGCGTTGAACCCTCGTCCGATTCCAGCTCCTGTCCTTTGAGGGGCACCCACGTGCCCGCCTTGCTCCAACCCACCGATTCACAACCGTCTGCTGCCGAAAGACCGGAACAGTGAAGATGAATATCATCAAATCCATCCAGCCGGTAACTGAGAAAGCCCGGTTTAGGCTTATTTAATCTCCGAGCATACACCCCGGTAGCGGAATGTTCGCTTGAAAGAAAATCCTCTACAATAGAAAAACTGTTGTAACCAGGAAGAAGCTTCTCCGCAAGAACATCACCCGCACTGAATTCTGGCGATGCGGCGGTCCACACATGCCGAAGCTCGGGAACATCCCGTGAGAAGCTGGAGCGGCCGGAGGCACCATGACTGGAAAATGTATGTGAACCCCGAAGAATCAGTCCTGCCCCGGCATTGCGCATCAATTCCATGAAAACCGCCGCACTGCCATCATCCATGACGGCAATCCAGCGCACTCCATGGGCACCTTCCAGCAGTTTCGCCACTACCTCATACTCGTTAAGTAATCCGCCTTTCAGTTTTATCACGCGAGGTGGAGAGAACCAGGCTTTCCCGATCGACTCCGTTCGCCCCGCTGCCTCACTTCCAGAAATTCCATTTAGCCGTGCATTACTGCTGAGAGCATAAGCAGTGCGCACTCCTGCTGTAAATGCCGCGTCTACTGGAGTATTTACCAGGAGTAATCCAAATTTCCGCGCGCTTCCAGCCATTGTGCTTGCAAACACTCGTGAAGGGAGTCCAAGCGCCAGTAACGCTCCTCCCGTCACCAGGCCTTTCATGAGATTACGTCTGTGTACGTCCACGATTTTCACTCCTCAGCCTCCACCGTGCCGATTAATTGCGCTGAATATATTCGGCCAATCTCGCCAGCGACTCATCGTCGATTTCCGACGGCCGGAATGGAGGCATCGCCCTGCTCCCGTTCCGTACGATGGTACGGATGTATTCCGGCGGAAGTTCTCGACCGAACAGGCGAGGCCCTACCTGACTTTCATGGCAATAGCTACAAACCTTGGAATAGACTTCTGCGCCATTTCTCCAGCGGAACCCTTTCTCTGTATTTGTTTCCGCAGTTGCGCACGCAATATCTGCCGTCATCGCCGCGATGACTGATATTGAGAGCATGAGTGCGGTCACAGTCCTTACGGATTTTGTCTTTCTCATATTATTCCTCCAGGCAGAATCTTAGCCGAAAAGACATTCCCTTGCTTTATCGGTGGTTACGGATAAGCCTTTATGTTTGCGTGAATAAAATGTGGAGTTTACCTGTTCCGCCATCAACTCTCTTATTATAGGTTGCATCGGCTCTCTGCCGTACCGGTTTTGAGTTGGGGAAACACTATAACAGACGTCCATGACAATAAAGCACTCCGCCATAGCGGCGGGGTATTAACTGCGCTTTTACAATTCGCTGGCTTTCAGCCAGCCTTCGCCTCAAGAAGCGGGGAATTAAACCAGAAGAGATTAAAAAACGGTTCAATGATCAAGACCAGGTTTGCCTGACAACCTGCATTGGCAGACGTCTTTGCGGGAAGAGGAGGACGGAAATATAACCACCTGGAAAAGTAGAATGTGAAGGAATAGCCGATTGAAAAATGCCAGACGTCAAACTCAGAATTTCCAATTGAGGTTTATCGCGCATTCCGATCAACGAAGCAATAATGAATTTCGCACCCAGAGAAAGAGAAATTGATTTTTTCTTTTTGCCATGCCCTACAGAAATAACCAGCCTTGGCTCCCGCTCCCTCTTTCGCGAAGTCATCCAGATTAATGGTAGTAGAAGTGTCTTACCGCAGCTGGAAATTCGGTTCACGGCAGAAATAAATTTGACTGAGGCAACTACCGGCTCTGCGGCTTTTCAAAGATCGAAAGCCAAGGCTATGACGGTGTTGAAGTTATGACGGCGAGCGTTACACCTGGATTGAGGTAATTCTTGAAAAGATGCGGAAATGTACTCAGGCAGACAATGAAGTGAATCTATCGCAAGGTTTATTGGCCTCTATATTTTTCATTTCCCCTACTGGCAGCCAAAACTCGGTGCGATAGCGCACAGCACATATAGTTGTGTCTGGTAGCGCACAGAAACTTTTGTAGCTCAGCCCCATCATTGTCAAGTAGCGGTTCCCGCTACGTATCCTTTATCAAGTCTCCATTTTTTTATTAGCACCAGCATTCCAAACACATCATACTTAGGAGAAGAGTTATGAAAAAATCAGTCATACTGGCAATGGCTTTGATGCTTCCTGCGTTTACCCTCAGCGTACAAGCGGCAGAGACCCAAGGCGCTCTCACTGACGCGGAAATTGCACACATTGTGGTAACTGCAAACACTGCTGATATTGAAAACGGAAATCTGGCTAAGAAAAAAGCCGCGAACCAAGACGTTCACGGATACGCGCATCGAATGGTCTCGGATCATACGGACAGCAACCGGCAAGCGACTGAACTTGCGAAAAAACTTAACGTAACTCCCAAGGACAACGCCATCAGTCGGAGCTTGAAGGAAGACGCCAAAGCCGGCCTTGAAAAACTTAAAGGATTGAGCGGGAAGGAGTTCGACAAAGCATACATTGACGGTGAAATCGCGCTTCATAAGAAGGTAATCGAAGTTGCCGACAACAAACTCGTGCCCAACGTTAAGAACGAGGAACTGAAGGCATTGTTGGTTAAAACACGTCCGGTACTCGTCTCTCACCTCGAGCATGCGGAAAAAATCAAATCTGCTTTCGACCAGTGGTAGAAAATCCCGGAATACTTCTACATCGTTCTGACACTTTCCTGTGGAAGCTATGAGAGAAGTAGAATGTTGCGTCGCGTGACGCAACATTCATTTGCCAAAACCAGATCCAGCAGCCCTATCCTTGCGCCACTTCGCCATCGTCTTCGGATTGATCCCATGGCGGATGGCCAGAACCATCAGGCCCTCCTGACTATGTATGCTGTATCGCTCGACGCATTACCTCTGTCGTTACGGCTCGGTCATGTGATACATGTCCCATAATTCTTCCCTCTGTAACTCTACACCAGCATACAGCGGGACTAATTCGTTTGTCTCTCAATAGAACCAAATCGTTGGCCACGGGCTCTATCTATAAGACTTTTAGCTGCTGCGTCCAATACCTTGGAACAAGTCAGACTTTTTTCTTTCCCGATACAATACTTGTTGATGAAATCAGTTTGGCTCATCTCTTCACCGTCGACTACAATGTTATCCGCGTCGTCTACGCTTGGCATTTCCCGCTCGCAGGCCAACACAAATATCCCTGACAAAAGCCAAGCTGCTCTAATCACTGATAGCTCCTTAGGACTGCGATACTCCACTTCATATTGATCAATGAATTTCTGCCCCTGACTACGGCATCTGGCTGATGGTCCAATACGTATCGATTGACCTTATGACCTCCACAAATTGCGGATAGTCGCTCGGTTTTCCCATATATCCTGCAACGCCGGAATTGAAGCCGTTTAACTTGTCCTGTTGGTCATCGGAAGTGGTTAGTACCACCACGGGAATACGTCTGAGTTTCTCGTCTTTTTTCACTGCCCGCAGGAATTCGATGCCATTCATGATGGGCATGCTCAAGTCCAGCAAGATGAGGCAGGGTTTCTCACTATCCTCATCCCGCAGGTAATTTAGGGCGTCCTCCCCGTTCTCCTGATGCACAATCTGATTTGTAACACCAATTTCCTTGAGGGCACGAGTAATCCTCATCATGTCCACCTGATCGTCCTCAACGAGAAGAATAGGTTTGTTAGTGACTCTCACAGGGGTTCCTATACTTTTCGATAAGGGGGTAGTTGTTACTTTAATACCTGAAAAGGGACAAAGAAAGGACAAGAAAGAGAAAAATAGAAATTGCACTTCCGTCTCTTTCAATCAGACAAGTTATGATACCTGTAACTGCCTCGACTAGCACCTGTAATGAGACAGGTTTGGAAAGATGTGTCTGCTTGGCTAAAAACCAGGAATCTGATAACAGAAAAAACCGCCTCAGTGGGTTTTGAGAGGAGCAATCTTAGAAGTTATTGACCCGGCACACAAATAATTATTGTAATTGGTTGATGTCTGCTTTCCATGGATAAACAAGACGCAAGAAACTGGAACATGCGGCGCAATATGAATTGCGCAAGCAGGTAATAAGGCTTTATCGGAGAGGCCGAAATCGATCGCAGGGAGGGGTGGAATGATAAAATCACATTACTGAACAGTTGAATCTGATCTGACAATTGCACCGTAAAGTCGGGTAACTGTCAGATGAGATCGCGACTGCTACAGCTATCCTATATCTATATCCTGGCTGCAATTACTCACATTGCCGGGCTCTTGGAGTCGGATACAGCATGGTTTTCATCAAGTTTCGATGCCATTCGGCGATGCAAGGCGGCTTCTTGCATGTCTGCCATAACGGCCTGCTCGTGCCGGCGTATCAATGCTGCGGTATGCGATTGTAGATCTTGAGCTTGCCTGCCATAAAGATAGCTTTTATTCTTATACTGCTCCAGCAATTCCTTTTCTTCCTTCACTTTTGCCTGCATTTGCATAGCGGCATTTTCATAATATTCCGCTACCGCCTCATGATCACCACGGGTCGTGGCTTTCTGGACAGCCGCGCGAATCTCAGGAGTGTCAACAGGCTCAGCTGCAATCGTCAGGAAACTCATCGAACCCAGCAAGGCTACCATCGACAACTCTGCGAAGATATTTCCTAGTTTTGTTTTCATGATAGTAATGAACCCAAGCAGGATGAAAATAACTTCATCCTATCTCAGTCAACACTATGCGTATATTAGGGAAACTCTGGTTTTATACTAAGGGAAACCCTTAGGGCAGCAAAACGGGAAACGCGTTCTACAAATCAAAGAAACCCTCCTGACTGATGTCGCCAGAGCATTGCATACTGGCCACCCTGCCTGAGAAGTTCCTCGTGCGTGCCCTCCTCGACGATACATCCGTCCTTGAGCACCAGCAATCGGTCCAGGCAAGCGATGGTGGAGAGTCGATGCGCAATTGCAATCACTGTCTTGCCTTCCATCAGTCCCATCAACTGATCCTGAATCGCAAGCTCTACTTCACTATCGAGGGCCGAGGTAGCTTCATCCAGTACTAGGATCGGAGCATCCTTGAGCATGACGCGGGCAATGGCGATACGTTGTTTCTGCCCGCCGCTGAGTTTGACGCCACGCTCGCCTACGTGCGCGTCATAGCCGCTGCGCCCCAGCCAATCCCTCTGGCTCATGATGAAGTCGTGCGCTTGGGCGCGCCGGGCAGCCGCCTCAATCTGTTCCCGTGTTGCTCCCGGGCTTCCGTAGGCAATGTTTTCGGCAATGGAGCGGTTCAGCAGGGACACATCCTGCGCTACGACACCGATGCAGCGGCGCAGACTCTCCTGCGTCACTTCGCGGATATCCTGTCCATCTATCCGGATACCGCCTGACTTCATCTCGTAGAAGCGCAACAACAGATTGATCAACGTGGATTTACCCGCGCCGGAGCTACCGACCAGTCCCACGCGCTCGCCCGGTCGGATGACACAATTGAGAGCATCGAGCACTTTGCGGCCATCGCTCCGGCCGAAGGTGAAGGTCAATCTTTCGAAGCGGATTTCTCCACGTACTTCACTGGCGTCCAGTTCGTGCGCTCCAGGCTTGTCCACCAGAGCGTTCGTCACGGCAACGGTTTGCATGCCCTCCTGGACCACGCCCATGTGTTCAAAAGCCCGATTCAGTTCCCAACTGACCCATCCCGCCGCATTGGCGATCGTCCAGGCGAGCGGCACGGCCATAGCCACTGCACCCGCGTCAAGCCTTCCCTGGGACCACAACATGATGCCGATCGCAGTCGTGCCCGCCAGCAGAAGCGCATTGAGCAGGGATAACGTGGTGGAGAATTTTGTGATCGTGCGCATGTGAGCGGCAATGGCCACTGTATGATGTTCGATTGCTTCGCGGACGTAAGCGTCTTCGTCGCTCGCACGCGAGAACAGTTTAACGGTGAGGATGTTGCTATAGCTATCCACCACCCGGCCCATCACTGCGGAGCGTCGCTCGCTACTGCTTCTTGCCAGATCACGCATGCGCGGCACAAAGTACCACAGGAAAAAAACATACGCGATAAACCATAACACCGTAGGGATCGCCAGTCGCCAGTCTGCCTTGCTCATGAGCCACAGTGAAGAAGCACCGTACACGCCGATGTACCAGACTGCATGAATGCTCGACACTACGCATTCGCGCACCGCATCGCCCATGTGCATGACGCGGTTTGCCATGCGTCCGGCAAAATCGTTCTGAAAGAGCGACCAACTCTGTCGGATGACGTGCCAATGGCTCTGCCAGCGAATCATGCTGGTTACCCCGGGCACTACGGCGTTATGACGCACAAGACTATCGATCAGGATCGCGAGCGGCCTGGCGATCAGCACCAGCAATGCCATGCCGAATAGCATTGAAGTTGCATCCCGCAACTCTCGCAGTCGCCTCCATCACCTCCACAAGGCGTCCAATGAAAACGGGGATCAGCGTGTCGATGAGAGCCACGGCTAATCCGGTGGCAAACAGTGCCGCATATAAACCTTTCGTCTGGCTGATAAAGTGCCAATAGAATGCCAGTAGTTCGGGGGGCGGGGATTTTTTAGGGACGACAGTGGCCCGAACGCGCTGTTCAAAAAAAGCGAACATGTAAAAAGAACCTCAGGGTTGAAAAAATACAGAGTCTGACTGGAAATGAGGATGCAAATAGGAATCAATTTCGCCTGGGAACAATTTCGCCTCGCTGCAAACCCGATGCGTGAAGCAGATCTTGATCGACATATTCATCGTGGGGAAAATTCAGGAAAACCTTTTTTCAGCGGCTGTGTAACGGCGAGCAAGATAACTTAAGGGATGATCCCGTAATAGATCGAATTCAGGGACGTTTTGACTCCTGTTCCAGCAATAGCGAAATTCATAAACACTTGCCGTTCAGCGGCTATAACGGCCAAGCGCATTACAGGTTTACCGAGGAGGTTTCTTTTTGAGGCAGCCGAAGACAACGCGGCCGCTATAAAAAGGATAAAGGGGCCTGAGGAGAGGCGTTATTTCTGGAGTAGAGAATACACTGCTGGAACTTGAGTAATATTCCGACTGACTGGCTATTTACATCAGACGCTATTACAGAAACGTGCCGGGTTGATGCCGCGGTAAAATGTATCAGGAAAGAGGGCGATAAGTCTGGAGCAGCAGGAGAGACTGACACCATGTCCCCGCCTTGTTCCGAGACAGTATGGAGGAGTAGCAGAAGGAACAGTAGAGGATATACGTTCCATCAAAAAATCCGAAGGAGAAACGGGCCTGGAGGATGGAAGACGGCCGTGTTGTGCGGTGTCGGCTCGACTGTTACTGATATCAAAAAACTTGAAGAAGAAACGTACTGTTGCCGCACAGGCGGCTACCCGAGGGCCACTGCCTGATCTGTCCAAGGAATTGCTCGATGAGCTGGTCAAGGGGCCAATGAGCGCAACGGCGCCAGCGGCAAGACCACCATTACGGATCGCGGCCCGTGCGTGTGGAACTGCCGCGTGATCGGGATGGCAGCTTCGAGCCCATTCTTATCCCCAGGCACGAGTGCCGATTTACTGGCTTCGATAAACGCATCGCCCTGTACGCCCGGGGCATGAGCGTGCGCGAGATCCGGGTGTTTTTGGCTGAAAGCTATGGCACCGAGGTGTCGCCAGACTTTATCAGTTCAGTCACCGATGAAGTCATGGCCGAGGCCATCGCCTGGCAAAGCCGCCCGCTGGAGGCCATGTATCCGGTCGTGTTCTTCGATATACTGCGAGTCAAGAATCCCAGCGATGGGGGTCGTCAGCAACAAGGCAGTCTACCTGGCGCTGGGTATCCAGGCTGATGGACAGCACGACGTCATGGGTTTATGGATCGAACAGACCGAGGGCGCCAAATGATGACTTTGTTCGTTTCAGGTACCTGCCTTGCCATGCTGCTTGGATGAACTGCCGCGACTTGAAGAGCTGCCTCTTCCGCCTCCATGAGAGGCTTCGCCACCTTTCCGACCGGCTTCGCGGGCCTCTTCCGAAGAAAACTCATGGGCAGTGCCTTTTGCATGAGCCGCTTTTCCGCCTTTACTCGCTATTTCCCGTTGTTTCTCCTGATCCATCGAAGCGAAACCTCGCTTGCTGGTATTGCCGCCACCGCTTTTTGATGAAGGCATGTTTATCTCCTTGTACAAAATATTGAAGATTCCCGTTGAATATCTGCTTACATCCCAGGTATTCTGTCATGTCTCCGGAAGCCTTATCTCTGCTATATCTCTGGCCTTAAGAACCTGTGAAGGGTTCCAGTACAAAGACGAATTCCATCTTAATTGGCATATCTGCTGTTTTATGTACGGAGTCCCACATAACTCCAAAAATCAAGCAGCTTGGTTGAGAAGCGCATTTTCTCCCGATCGGCAGCATCCGCGACAGCATCGATAGC
Organism: Nitrosospira multiformis; assembly: GCA_017306155.1. Taxonomy (GTDB): domain Bacteria; phylum Pseudomonadota; class Gammaproteobacteria; order Burkholderiales; family Nitrosomonadaceae; genus Nitrosospira; species Nitrosospira multiformis_F. The sequence goes on along the minus strand of JAFKJB010000013.1, from coordinate 90,567 downwards.
CTGCCCCCCGTGTTTGCTATCCTTGCAACCAGATATTTGAGTGTTTTAGCGCTATGGGCAATAAGATGCGCTTTGCCGCCGGTTCTGCTGCAAGCATTGCTGCAGCAGGATCTATGCCGCTTGATGCACCGGTAATTGCAATCACTTTTACCCGAATCGAAGGCCAGCCGGCCAACCGGATGACAAAACGCACGGTCAGATCGAAGCAATCAGTTCTATCAGGACTTTGAAGTTTACCGGTTTGGTCAGATGATGGTCGAAGCCGCTCTCGTGCGCCAGCTGTCGGTCTTTTTCCTGACCCCAGCCGGTCAATGCGATGAGCTTTATATTGTTGAACTGCGGCTGCGCGCGGATACGTCGTGCCACTTCGTTACCATCCATCCCCGGCATACCGATATCCATCAGAATCACATCAGGCAGGTAATAGGGAATCATGGCAAGTGCGGCAGGACCGCTATCCACTGCTTTGACATCCACTCCCATTGATTGAAACAACATGCACAGGACTTCCGCGGCGTCCTGATTGTCATCGACTACCAGCACGCGCAGTTCATGGGGTTCGAAAGTCACCTTCGTGGATTGACCGCTTTTTCCATCTGCAGTGGTCTCGGACAAAGGCAGGCGCACTGTAAATTCACTGCCTTGATCCTTCCCTTCACTCGAGGCTTCGACACTGCCGCCGTGCATCTGGACAAGGCGATCCACCAGATTGAGGCCGATGCCCAATCCCTCCTGAGCGTCCATGCCGCAGCGCCGCTCCTGTGCAAACATATCGAATAAACGCGGCAGCATGTCCGGCAATATTCCTATACCATTGTCCTTCACGGATACGACAGCTTTATGATCTTCCCTGCGGGCAGTAAGCCATATCTGCCCACCCTTCCCGGTATAACGGACAGCATTGTTGAGCAGATTTGCGAAGATCTGCTCAAGGCGCACGCTGTCCCCATATACAATCAAAGGCGTATCGGTGATGGATACGCTCAATCCGAGCTCTTTCTCCCTTATCTGATCCATACTGGCCTCGGCCGCATTGTGCAAGACAATGGCCAGATCAGTGGGTTTTTGGCGCAATTCAACCTTTCCGCTGGTAATGCGCGATATCTCCAGGAGATCATCCACCAGTCGAACCATGTACCTGACCTGCCGGCTGATGACGGGCAATAGACGAGGTATTTCGGCCGCACCATCGGGGTGTGCGATGAATGTCAGCGCGCTGACAATCGGTGCAAGGGGATTACGCAATTCATGCGCCAGCGTAGCCAGAAACTCATCCTTGCGGCGGTCGGCTTCCAGCAGAGCGGTTTCCGCAGCTACTGCTTCAGTAACGTCTATCGATATGCCCACGTGCCCCGCATACTCATCCCTGGCGGTGAACCACGGCAAGGCGTACGATTTCAGCCAGCGCCACTCTCCCTCGGCTGTCCTGACCCGGACCCGATGGATCAAGCGCGCACGGTCATGGAGCGCCCGCTCGAATGCGGCAAGATACGCCGGTGCATCGTCAGGATGGAGAATCCCGCGCCATCCGGTCGGCATCAGCTCTTCCAGACTCTTCCCAAACATGTACTGGTAGCGCTGGTTAAGATAAACCGCATTTCCTTGCGGATCCACCTGCCAGATGAATGCTGGGGAAGCCTCGGCCAGCGCACGGAATCTTGCCTCGCTCTCGCGCAGGCTACGTTCGACGCGTTTGCGTTCCGTTATGTCGACCACATATGCTACCGCCTCGTTGCCTTTGAGTTGCTTCATCGCGATTAATGCCCACCAGCGGGACCCATCCTTGCGAAATAATTCCTTCTCATGAGGGGCGGCACGTCCCATTGCCTTGAGTTCATCTGCAACCCGGGAAGCAGTCATTCGCCACTCCGGCGGGGTTAGCTCATCGCATTGCAGCACCCCTGCTCGCTCATCTTCCCGGCTGAACCCGCTCATCTCCAGGAAGGCGTCGTTCGCTTCAGTAATCCGATTTTCGCTATTGAAGAAAATAATTCCCACCGCCTCAATCTCGAGTGCCTGGCGGAAGCGCTGCTCGCTCTCACGAAGCGCCTGCTCAGCCAATGCCTCCCTGAACCTGATTTTCTCCACTTCATGAGCACGTGCCCGGACAAGCTCCGTTGTCTCGGTTACCGTCACCAGTACACCTGACACCCCAGCTTGCTTCGCATCTGGGGAAACACCACTGGAAAAATTGTCCTTGATATCGCGAATGGGACTGTAGGTGAGTTTGAAAAAAGCCTCTTCAGGGTTTCCGGTGCGATTGATGACAAGCGGTTGATCCTCAAAACTGAAGGACTCGCACCGCTCCATCACCCCCTCGCAAATGGGCGCAAGAAAATGCCACACCTCCGGCCAACACTCCGAAACGGGTTGTCCCAATCCATCCGGATGCTTGGCAGCCATCAGATTGCGATAACCATCGTTATAGATCTGTATCAGTTTCGGTCCCCACAGTAACAGGACAGCCGAAGGCATCAGCAGCATCATGCTGACTGTGAATCGAAGAGCGGGCGACCATGCCGATATAGGTCCAAGACCCGAATCGATCCAATCATAGGCAAAAATCAGTTCACCCATTTCGCTCCCTCGAAGCCACTCGGGCAGTTCCGCTGAGTTTGTGGTTTCCCGCTCGTTCATCCCTTCCTCTTTCTGACACAATATTGATATTACGCATCGCGGAAAATCCTGTTCAAGGCCTAGCATAACTCCTGCTCCGGAACCTGAACAAAGCTCTCCAAATTTCCGGTTCATGCCTGACTTCAATATGATCTGGAGAAGCTCTAATGCGAATGTCGGTAAAAATGCTCCGATTCTCGTCCCACAATACATAAGTAACACACTTTCCCTCCTCCTGGACACAACCACGACATCAACAAGGCAGGATCTGCCTCAAGTCCTGTTTGAATCATTCATGACGACCAACGGTCAGGGACAGTCTTGAGTTTGCAGAAACCCAATAAGTAAAACCTCCTCTATATATGACTGTCAAAACTCTTGAACGGACCAGTTTACACGTATGTCTGCTGCCGGTGATTGCCGCTTAAAACCAGCCTGGCTTGGACAAACCTCATAAAGGGGAATGAAACAGATAATGGATAATAATGATGAAAACCTGCCGCAGTCAGTTACCTTGCATACAAACGCCGTACTCCAGGCCGGCCAACGGGTCGAGCATGAGCTCCAGCAGGTCAAAAGGGCCCTTGAGGATAAGACGAAGCAGCTTGATGAATCACTGTCTATCCTGCGAGCGACCATAGAATCCACCGCCGATGGAATTCTGGTTACCGACGAGTATGGCCACATGCTTCGCTACAACGAACGGTATCTACAGATGTGGCAGATTCAGCTCCCCGATATCGTTGAATTGCGTCAGCACAGGCAACTGCAGAAGCTCAGTTGCAGGTACTTGGCGGACCCGAAGCAATATCTTGAGAGAATAGAGGAAATATATGCTGCCTGGCCGCCTGAAACATACGACTTGCTGGAACTTGGCGATGGCCGGGTGCTTGAACGGTTTTCGAAGATTCAGTATGCAGAGGGGTTATGCGTAGGCCGCGTATGGAGCTTTAGAGATATCACGGCGCGTAAACACGCCGAAGAAGCGCTGCAGGAAAGCACTGAGCGTCTGCACTTCATGGCTGAGGCCATGCCGCAGAAAATATTCACCGCGCGTGCGGATGGGGCCGTGGATTATTTCAATCAGCAATGGAAGGATTATACCGGTCTTGCTCCTGAGAAAATGCAGGGCTGGGAATGGACCAAGCTCATCCATCCCGATGACGTCCCAGAGTGCGTGCGGCGCTGGCAGCACTCGCTCAACACCGGGGAGCATCTGCAGATGGAGTGCCGTTTCCGCCAGGCGAACGGCACTTACCGCTGGCACCTGCTTCAGGCACAGGCCCGGCGCGATGCGAAAGGATATGTATCCATGTGGGTCGGTTCGAACACGGATATCGATACGCTCAAACGCGCGAACGAAGAGAAAAAACAACTCCTTGAAAATGAACGGATTGCACGAAGCGAAGCCGAACACGCGAACCACATCAAGGATGATTTCCTGGCAACCCTCTCCCATGAGCTCAGAACACCGCTTAATGCCATCCTCGGGTGGTCGCAGCTTATCTTGCAGGGAACAATGAAAAACGAGGACATTCAGCGGGGTCTGGAAACCATCGAGCGAAACGCTCGGGCACAAAATAAGCTTATCGAAGATCTTCTTGAAATGAGCAGCATCATTTCTGGCAAAATCCGGTTGGATATGCGGGAACTGGACCTCGGTGCAATAGCCGAGGCAGCGGTCGAATCTATTGCACCCGCAGCCGAAGCTAAAGGAATATGTATTCGAAGAACGATCCATGCCACGGCAGGTCGGGTTTTAGGCGACAACCATCGCCTTCAGCAGATAATCTGGAACCTTCTTTCCAATGCTGTCAAATTCACCCCTGACGGCGGCACCGTAGAGGTAATCGTGGAACACGCCGCATCGCAGCTCAGGGTCATCGTAAAAGATTCGGGGGTGGGTATCAAACCTGAATTCCTCGCGTACGTTTTTGACCGTTTCCGGCAAGCCGACTCTTCCCTCACCCGAAATCATGGAGGCCTGGGCCTGGGACTTGCCATCGTGAAGCAGCTTGTGGGACTGCATAGTGGAACGGTTCGCGCGGAGAGCAAGGGAGAAGGTCACGGTGCCTCATTTATCGTTGCCTTACCGCCTGCCCCGATCAAGGACGGCATCGACAAACAACAGTTACCCGCCACCACACCCTTTCTCAAGAGGGATAGCAATACTCTCCTCTCCGGCATGAGGATTCTCGTGATTGACGACGATCGGGACGCGCGTGAGCTCATCCATAAGGTGCTCGCGCAGCAGCAGGCTGAGATCATCACCGCAGCAAGCGCCATGGAAGGACTGTCGATACTGAAAAGCCAGACACTGGATGTGATGATCAGCGACATTGGCATGCCGGAAAAAGACGGCTACCAGTTTATTCGCGAAGCGAGAAGGCTTCCTGCAATCCGCGGAGGGGAGACACCGGCGATTGCACTGAGCGCGTTCGCGCACTCGGAAGATCGTACCCGTGCAAGGATGGCGGGTTACCAGCTGCACCTCTCCAAGCCTGTCGAATCAAACGAGCTGATTGCCGCCATCGACAGTCTGATCGGAGGGAAGCGGCAGCGGGTTTCATAGTGTAGCCGATTTCGGTCTGCTCCTTATTCAAAACACCAGGCTCCTCGCAACCCAAACCTGATTTTCCTGCCCCCATTTCGACGCGAAGTCATCACTGCATGGCAAAATAGTATCGTTGCTCACCGCTCCGGTATTATTTTCGTAGAAGATGCGTCGCTGGATCCTGACCGGGATATTTTTCTTTCTCTCCTGCACTGCTGTCATCCTGCTGGCAGCACTTGGAGTGGGCGAACTCCTGTCCGGAGCAGTACCCACCGCGGTAAATACACTCTCGATCGACCTGCCGGTCGAACCGGCGGAGATTCCTGTCTACGCTGATGCCCGCGCGACAGGCTCAAACGTGCAAGGATGGCTGGTACGGGGAGTACGCGGGCATGGTGTCGTGCTGCTAGTTCATTCTCTCAGGAGTAATCGGGTGGAAATGCTGAGCCGTGCCCGATTTTTGAACCGGCAGGGATATGGCGCCCTCCTCATCGATCTTCGGGCACATGGTGAAACGCCGGGAGAGCGCATTACGTTTGGCGTCCGCGAAGCTGAAGATGTGGAAGCGGCTATCGCCTGGCTACGTAATACCTTTCCCGGGGAACGGATCGGCGCGATTGGCGTCTCGCTTGGTGCAGCCGCTATTGTGCTCGCGAAAAATCCACCGCGGCTCGATGCCGTGGTGCTCGAATCCCTTCATCCTACCATTGAGGAAGCGGTGGATAACCGTCTCAGACTTCACCTGGGAAACTTCGGGCCGGTTTTCTCCCCCTTGCTGCTATGGCAGCTCTCCTTTCGTCTCGATGTAAATCGTGACGAGTTGAATCCGATCGATCGCATCGGTAATCTCAACTCTCCTCTTCTGCTGATTTCAGGAACTGACGATCGGCATACGACAGTAGCGGAAACCGAAAGGCTGTTTGACGCTGCCCGTCAGCCAAAAGAATTATGGATTGTTCCGGGCGGAGGACATTTTAATATGCATACTTATGCAGGCAGGGAATACGAAAATCGCATACTGGATTTTCTGGACCGGTACTTGCCAAGGCGAAACTGATCCTCTGATCTGACTGTTAATCGCGCGATCGTCCCTTGTCATCCATAGCAAATGACGTTAGCGATAAAGCGATAAAAGAAGTACCCATTGCCGCAAAGGAACTTGAGGTGCTGGCAGCAGTTTTTAGAATGGAGTCAGGAAAGATACGCCATTCGCGCCGACGGCGGACCCATCCTGGAGCCGACGCGCGAAAAGATTCCCTTGGGCTTCTCTGCCATCACCCATTACGCGCGCAACCCTGCTCTTATGAAAGCTCGCGAGTTGTTTCCGGAACGGGATGATAAATGGCGCTCTACCCTCATACTGCGCCCCGTACAGTGCTCTGTGCAGCTTCGGCAATTCGTGCCAAGGTGTGGTTGGCCGGCTATGGTGGGCGTTATGATAGCCAAAATTCAGAGTAATGAGATTCAACCATGGATATTTGATCGAAACCGGATTGCTGAATGTGTGAGCCTGCTCATAATCCCGGTCACCCCGGTATTTCACCAATTCCGCATCGTTATCGAACCCTATAATAATGTCATAATTATGCTGAAGCGCATCCATGAAGCGCAGGATTGTCAGAAATATGACATAGGCGATCAGGTAGCATAGATAGGCAAATGGAGAATACAGGAACAGTACCGCAAGCAGACTGAACCGGACAAGAATAACCTTCGCTGTCCGGAGCCGTTGATCTTTCCTCTCTTCAAAAAGGAATGGCGCAAAAACGAGCACACCGTGCATAAGAAGCTCTATAGCGGGCACATACAGCCACTCCAGCACTTTCACGAATTTACGTTGGATGGAATGGCGGGCAAGATAACCCCTATAATCGAACTCGACCACATCCGCATTATCCACATGATGCCGCATATGCTTTTCCCGCAGATCTGCAAAAGTGCCATAGCAACCTCCAGTCAACCAGTTCAGCATGCTGCCCAGCAGCGCATTATGCCGCGCGGACTTGAACAGCGTATTGTGCCCGCACTCGTGAATCAGGTACGAGGCAATCACCATACCGTGAGCCACGGCAAATGTGCCGATCACCATAGGAACCGGATGCAGGGACAGGATAAGCGCAAATCCTCCCAGATAGCTCAAGTGGCAATAAAGCAAGGCTGAAACGCTCGGAAACAGGCCGCCTTTATAGCGAAAACATGTTTTCTCGATTTTTGTGAACATGGTTTTATAGCTCGCAACAAATCCAAATCCTATATTGCAATTATACATGTAAATTTGCATGTATATGTGTATTTATGTGTATTATTCTGCGGCTATAATAAAGCCCATGTTTCCAAAACAAAGGGAAGAAAAAGAAAGAAAAAATGACCGGACTTTATAAGCAGTCAAACGCCCGGCGTCGCCAGTTCGTTCAACTGCTGACAGATCTCGATCAATACTGGATAGAGGTTCTTGGAAACAAGCTTTTCCATGACCTGAACTACTATGACCTTTTCACGCAGATGTGGCTCAGGATTGACAGTTCAGAGGACGATACCTTCCGTAAATCCGAGTTATACAAGCTCATGCCGCACATCAGCCAGCGGACAGCAATCAAATATATCCAGACAGCCATTGATCACGGCTTGCTCATTGAGCGAATGGACCCTCAGGATCAGCGATCCAGGCAAATCACGATGTCAGCCGATCTCAGGCGGAAAATCGAACTTTTCCTGGACCGTTCCATCTCGATGCTTCGGGAGATATCCTGGCAGGCCGATTGAACACGGCGCAAAGTCAGACAATCGCATCAAGGGCTTGCGCGATATCCGCGATGATATCGTCAATATGCTCAATTCCAACCGATATCCTCACGAGACCCGGTGAAACTCCCGCAGCCTTCAATTCATCGGGGCTCAACTGCCTGTGAGTGGTTGATGCAGGATGACAGGCAAGCGATTTGGCATCGCCGATATTGACCAGTCGCAGGATCATCTTCAAGGCATCGATAAACTCGCTGCCGGCAACCGCTCCCCCCTTGACCTCAAAACTCAGCAGGCCCGATGCCTTCCCTTTGCTGATCCTGTTGCACAGATCATGATACTTACTGCTGGGTAAACCCGCGTAATTGACGCGTTCGATGACGGGATGCGCTTCCAGATACTGCGCCACCTTCAAGGCATTTTCGCAGTGCCGCTCCATTCTCAAGCCCAGCGTTTCGAGTCCCTGCAGTATCAAAAATGCGCTGTGGGGCGCCAGCGCTGCACCGGTGTTGCGCAGCGGCACAACCCGGCAGCGGCCTATGAAAGCCGCCGCTTCAAATGCTTCTGTATAAACAACATCATGATATGAAGGGTCAGGCTCGTTCAACAAGGGAAAGCGGTCCTTGTGCTTTATCCAGTCGAACTGCCCGGAATCGATTATCATTCCTCCAACGGTCGTCCCGTGACCCCCGATATATTTTGTCAGGGAATGCACGACAATATCTGCTCCGAGCCTGAAAGGCTGGCATAGATAAGGAGTGGAAACCGTACTGTCGACGATGAGGGGAACGCCATGCCGATGAACGATGCCAGCGATCTTCTCGATATCGACAACATTTCCCGAGGGGTTTCCAATGGATTCACAAAAAACTGCCCGGGTTTTATCATCTATGCATCGTTCGATTCCATCAAAATCATCGTGCGATACCATGCGCGCCTCGATTCCCTGCCTGGGAAAAGTGTGCGCAAACAGGTTGTATGTCCCTCCGTACAGCTGGCTGGTACTCACAATGTTGTCTCCGGCATTAGCAAGGCACTGGATGGCGTAAGTGATTGCAGCCATGCCTGAAGCAACCGCCAGCCCGCCCACTCCGCCTTCCATCTCTGCCAGGCGCTGCTCCAGCACAGCATTGGTCGGGTTCATTATCCGGGTATAAATATTTCCCGGCACCTTCAAGTCAAACAGATCGGCTCCATGCTGTGTATTGTCGAATGTATAGGAAGTCGTCTGATAAATGGGTACCGCCGCAGCCTTCGTCGAAGCTTCTGATTTATATCCGTAATGCAATGCCAGAGATTCCAGTTTCATACCGTTCTTTTCCATAACAACCCATCCCCACCTAAAAAAATATCTTCGGCAAGCTTCTCATGACACTCGATGATCTCATAAAACGGCATGATCAGCAGCAGGAAGCTACGCAGGCAGCCACGGCTCGAAAACTGCCCCGGAACCGATATTTCCGACCTCGCTGGTTTTTCCTGAGATACGATGGCTGCGATGACCGGGTTTGGAACATTGCCAATGAAATCAATGGACCGGAGTACCCCGGTCCATTGATTTGTGACAGGCGCTGCAGGTGCTTTGTGTCGTAGCGTACAGAAAGATCCCGGAGAATCATTAATGCTAATGAGCAATCTTCCACTCCTGCTGTTCAACGGAAAGAGAATTTGCTGAAAGCCGCTTACCAATGCGTGAGCAAGTTAAGCACTGAACACTGGACGGATCGGTAATTCCTTGAAGCCGATACCCGTAACTTGAAGATGCCGCATAAAAAAGGAATACGTGATGGACACGACTTCTGTCTGGCGTGCCACGGCGCCTTCTGCCGGTTTCCCGATGTTGCAGGAAAAACTCGCCACGGATGTCATAATCGTGGGTGGCGGCATAACCGGCGTTTCCCTGGCCTTGAATCTGGCTGAGCAAGGCATCGGAGCGGTATTGCTGGAAGCACGTGATTGCGGTTTCGGCAGCACAGGAAACTCCACTGGCAACCTTTACGAAACCCTGAGCCGTGGTATTCATCCCATCGTCGAGCGATGGGGCAAGGATGCTGCTCATGCTGTCACCACTGCCCGGCGCCAGGCAGTGGATCAGATCGAGGAGCGGGTGCGAAAATACAATATATCCTGCGGATTCCGACGTTGCCCATTGTACCGCTACGCTACCTCGGCAGGCGGAAAGGAGCGCGTGCAGCAGGAATACCAAGGTTCGCTCAATGCAGGATTACCGGTGCGCCTGGAAGACAAGCTTCCGCACCCTTTTCCCATCCCGCATGGACGGATACTGATCCTGGATAACCAGGCCCAGTTTCATCCGCAGACATATGTCCGCGAACTTGCGCATCAGGCGGCAAAACAGGGTTGCCGTATCTTCGAAAATTCGACGGTCCTGGAAGTGGATGCGGATCAGCGTGTCGTACGTACCGCTAACGGCAAAGTAACTGCCAGGGAAATCGTCCTTGCAACTCATTCGCCCAAGGGCGTTCACCTCGTGCAGGCCGAAATGGTGGTGAACCGGGAGTACGGAGTTGCCAGGCGCATCCCCAGGGATGCATATCCCGCGGGAATCTTCTGGAGCAGTGGCCTGGAGAGGCTTTCGGTTCGTACCCTGGATGTCGGGGATGCGACATACCTCATCTGTGTCGGTGAAGAGCATAAAATCGGACAGCAGGATACCAGGACCAGCATCGACCGGCTGGAAACGGCAGCAAGCGAATATCTTGGCATGAAGGAAATTGATTACTGCTGGTCAGCCCAGAATTACAGGGCTGCCGATGGCCTGCCCTATATCGGCCGCGATGCAACGGACTGCTTCATCGCGACCGGATTTGAAACCGATGGCCTGACCTATGGAACTCTTGCGGCCTCACTCATTGCTGACCAGATTGCCGGGCGTGACAACGTCTTTGCTTCGGTTGTCAAGGCAAGCCGCTTTGAGCCGGTGAAAGGCTTAAAGGGGATGGTCGAGGAAAACATGACGGTAATGAAGTCCTTCATCAAGGACTACATCACCGACCGGGAGGCTATGCCACTGCCTCAACTCGTGCCCGGAAAGGCCGCGATAGTCAAATTCGAGAGCGAATCGCTGGCTGCTTACAGAGATGCCGGGGGTACATTGTTTGCCGTTTCGCCTGTGTGCACCCACATGAAGTGCAGGGTGCACTGGAACGCGGTGGAAAAAAGCTGGGACTGTCCCTGTCACGGAAGCCGCTTCGCACCTGATGGCACAGTAATCGAAGGACCGGCTACCGAGCCGCTCCCAAGGCATGTTCTGCCAGAGCACTAAGCCAATACCTATGCGTCGTTTCTTCCGATAAAACGACGACTGGCAAACTCAACCCTGTAAGCTCTCCACTTTGCTGCATCTCCATCAACGCCTGCAGGATCATCTGTTCCAGTACTTTCCCAAAGGCCTGGTCCTGAGGAAAACTCGGCACATTCTCCGGTATGCTCATATTGCCAATCGCGGTATGGACAGCCTGTTTTACTCCTATCCTGCTGATCGTCCCCTCCTTGGTCGTGATGAACATGGATAATTCATATGCGTCAGTAATGGTTTTACCAATCACCCACAACGGATAGCCCGTGCGTGCAGCCTCCGAGGCGACCGTTCCGCTATCAGCGATGTTGTTCAAGACCACCCTGACCTCTCCCTCCGCCCGATCAATCACGGGGACCACTACCCGCGTATCCCTGAGTATTGCATTTGTATAGTCCTTCAAGGGAATATCGCCTTTGGGAAAATGTTTGCCATTGCGCTGGAATTCGACACTGAGCGTTAACCGAAGCGGTACTTTTCGCTCCGCGATGTCCCTATAGGTTACTTTGGGAAAAGATGCGCCCAGAAAGGATTTTTTTGGCGAAGTACAGCCAGCCAGTGCAAAAGAAGCAATAACAGAGCCGAGTACTATTCTACGGCTGATATTCATAAAAAACTCCAGAAGTGCGTTTGGCCCTGGCCAGAGAAGGGAACCAATAGTAAGAATAGCAATGAGGGAGAATAATGCGTTATCCTTTATGTCGCAACCGCTCAACCACAGGATTTTCACGCACACAATCGTCCACGAATAATACGTGAATACCGAAGCAACCCCGCATTGCGCAACGCTCGGGTTCGACAAGAACCGAATCCAGCAGGCACTTTCCCTGCTGGGACTGGATGCGGACCATGAAAAAGCAGCCGCGAGCAGCCTGCTGACCGAAGTTATCTCTGAAAGGGTCGATGACGTGATCAATTCCTGCTTTGCTGTAATTGCGGGCAGTGATAGTTTTGAGTTAATCGAGAGGGATATCGGTATCGAAGCCTTCAGGCAGGAATGGAAATATCGCTTGCGATCCTTTGGCAAAGATTTTGCTACTCTAGGTTATTTTGAAGAGCGGCTGGCGCTGGCTACTGCTTTCGCGCGTGCAAACATTCCCCTCGGAGCCTTGCAGCTTCCTTCCTTTCTGATACAGCAGGCGCTGATAGATAATCTGTCGGACAGGTCTGATCTTAAAGCAGATGAAATCAGGGCGCTCCTGGACGTCATCCTGAAACTCACTGCACTTGACTTGTACCTTGCCGCCGAAGGTTATCACCTTCCGGAACTCGATAAGCTGGAAGAAAAGCTGGATAAATTGCGCATAGAAGCGTCACGCTTGCAGCAGAGAACCTGGACCGACGAGCTGACAGGTGTGATGAACTACCGCAGGCTCATGGAGTCTCTCGAACACCATATCAAACGAGCGGTGCATAGAGGCCACGAACGCAGCCCTTTGTGCCTCATCATGTCGGATCTCGATTTTTTCAAGAAAATCAACGATACCTATGGCCATATGGTTGGCGATCTGGTGCTGCAGCATCTGGCAAAACGTATAAAATCCGCAACCCGCGACTTCGACCTGATCGGCCGGTTCGGCGGGGAGGAGTTCGTCGTCATTATGGCGGATACTGACCTCGAATTGGCAAAGGTAATTGCCGAACGCATACGCCTGGGAGTCATGAGAACGCCATTTCATATAAAAAAATTCAACATCCACATTACCATCAGCCTGGGCGTGGCAATGCTGAAACCTGGGGAATCCAGAGAATCACTGCTTGAACGGGCAGATGGAGCAATGTATGAAGCGAAAAAAAGAGGCCGTAATCGTGTAGTGACAACGGACGACATGGCGGAACGCCAATAAGCAAAGCGTGCGGAATGAATTGAATCAGGAAGCCAGCTGAACGATCTGCAAGGTATCCAGCTTTCCATCAATCATCTGTGACCCCGTCAGAAGAACGACTTCGTCCCCCGGTCGCGCCAATCCTTGTGCCAGCAACCAGGCCCGTGCTTTTGTTATCAGGCTTCGAGACTCGGCAGCAGGATTGCATTCGACGCATAAAAGCGGTGAAATCGCATGAGCCAGCGCCAGGCTGCGATATAGCGTGGCAGAACCGGTGATCGCAATGATGGGCACTTGCGGCCGGAAACGCGCGACTTCGAGCGCTGCTGCCAAGGATTGGACGAAGACAACCACAGCCCGGGCACTCATGCGTACGGCAAGTTCACAAGCGGAAAAGCCAAGATTACCCTGTTTTGGTCCCGATATGCTGACGGACTGCACCTCACTCAGCGTGCGCCTGTCATGCCAGGACGCCTCCTCGAGTCTGCCGGATCTGGTATGCCTTGCTTCGGTAGCGGCAATCACCCGGTGCAGCACTCTCACAGCCGCGACGGGAAACTGTCCGATTGCCGTTTCGGCGGAAAGCATCACGGCGTCCGTGCCATCCAGCACCGCATTGGCCACATCGGTCACCTCGGCACGTGTCGGATGCTCGTGCGCCACCATGGACTCGAGCATCTGGGTAGCGGTAATGACGGGACGTGCCCGAGCGTTGGCAGTCGATATGATCCGCTTCTGTACCAGCGCAATTTCGGCCAGATCGGTTTCCACTCCCAGGTCTCCCCGCGCCACCATTACCCCATCGGCTGCCTCCACAATCCCCTCCAGATTGACGAGTGCCTTGCGCTTTTCTATCTTTGCCATCACGAGCGGCCCACCCGTGGAAGGAAGCAGCGCCCGCACACGGTGGATATCATCAACTGACTGAACAAAGGAAATCCCTATCCATTCCACCTGTTGGGAAAGCGCAAAGGCAAGATGCTGCCGGTCGTCGTCAGTCGGAATGAGCTCAAACAGAGCCGATTCAGGAACATTGATACCGGACCCGGAGCGCACAACACCGCCTATAAGAACTTCACATCGGACCCGGACCCAGGTTGCGCCGAGTCCAGACTGAGCCGCCACGCTGCCCTCTACACGCAACTCGACCGATCCGTCAGCCAGAAATATCCGCTCCCCCGCACGCAGCGCCTGGAGTAATTCCGGGTTGCGCACTGGCAACCAGCTGCTGTCCATACTCTCACTACTCACCTCTACCGCCTTGTCCTCTTTCACGAGCGTAACGATAGTGCCTTCAGCCAGTGTGCAACAGTCATCGGGCAGATTGCCGAGACGAAACTTGGGACCCGGTAGGTCGACAAGAATAGCCACTGGCTGCCCGACTTTACTTGCTGCCTCCCGAATCCGCTCAATGCGGCGCAAATGCGTGATGTGATCACCATGCGAGGCATTGATGCGCGCGACATCCATTCCTCCGCTGATCAGACCTTCAATAACTCCGGGTGCATCCGTTGCAGGGCCCAGCGTACAAACAATCTTGGTTCGATGCCAGTTTGTCACGGTATACTCCAATTGATTTGCTTCCACGGCCATCCTAATGCCGCATTCCTTTTGGCAGGATTTTAGGCACCAAATGCAGGATGGCTAATTGCAGGATGGCTAATGCAAGAAGTGTACTCAATACAGCAGAACCTTCGCGCCCAAGTCCGGCAGCAATGCCAATAGCCGCTGTCAACCATAATCCTGCCCGCCGTAGTCAGTCCTTTTACTGTTTCCTCACTGGTCCTTTTAAGAATGGTTCCAGCTCCCAGAAATCCGACACCCGTAATGACGCCTTGTATCACGCGTGACAACTCCGCATCCGGCATCTGCATTTGCTGCGGCACGAGCACGAAGACAGCTGCGCCGACAGCAACCAGCATGTGCGTGCGCACACCCGCCGCCTTGCCACTATGCTCCCGTTCCAGACCAAGCAGCGCTCCCAGTATGGCCGCGATGGCAAGGCGCAGAATGACGCGGGTAAATTCGACAACGGTGGGCAGATCGGAGAATTCCGATACTACCGTTTTGTATATTTCTTGCCACCATCCATCACAGCTCCAGCTCGGACTCTTAGGCTACCGCCCCAGCATTTCACCCACGGGCTTGAGCGATTCGATGTGGTCGCATCACTTTTCCAACGGCCAGCAACGACGCCCCCAGCAGTAAGCCGGCCACGCCCCACAGTCAGGCAAAAAATAATAGGGCGATGAACAGCACCGCCTCATTCACCCTAGCGAACCTTTCCTGTAACCCAATGCCGAACAGCATTCTCCGGCGTGTTCCAACCCATACAATTCAAGTGCCCACCAGGTGAATACGGCGATCGACGTATTGATATGATCAAGACAAGCAGGTAGCGCTGGATCTGATCTTCGAGTTCCATCGCAAGCTTCCCGCTGGTTTTCGTGCTTTTTACAAAAAGAGGTGCAAAATGCCGGTAGCGCACATGTCTTTCTTTCCACTGCAATTCCCGGCCCTGCATCAGAAAGAAGCGTCGTCATCCAAAAAATATGCTCAGGAACTGCACGACAAAGCGGAGCAGCCAGGCTTGTTACGTGCCCACTCCGGACGTCTGGCCGCAAGATCCTCGTGCTCGGGTTGTTCATCATAGGGGTGCTTCAGCACTTCCATCAACCGCGTTATCACCGAATCGTCTCCCTGCTCCAGTGCTTCTATCGCCTGTTGCGCGAGATAGTTGCGTAGCACATATTTGGGATTTGCACGACTCATGCGATGGTAGCGCATGTCTGCGGGTTCCCCTTCCTGGCGTGCTCTTGCGATATAGCGCCGCAGCCAGCCGGCCAGTCGTATGAGGTGCGCAGGAGAAAATGCCTGGTGCTCATCGTAAAATGCCGGGCGGAACAGCTCGACCAGTCTCCGGTCGTTCATTGGGTCCACGCTTTCCAGGCTTTCTGGAGCATGGGAGATTGCCGCCCTGTTTCCGGAGACCGGATTCAGAGGAATGTTCATCAGGCAGCGAAAGAACAGAGTCATATCCGTCTCAACCTGTTGCAGCGTTTCGAATAGCTCGCTCAAAAGCGAATCATCGTCGGCGTGTTCGAGTGAGGCCAGCCCGAGCTTGGCAGCCAGCATGCCGCTCCATGTGTTATTGAATGTTTCACCAAAAACTGCCAACCCATGCTCCAGCGCAGCCTCATCCTCGATCAGCGGCGTCAACGCGCCGGCCAGGCGAGTCAGATTCCATTGCGCAATCCTGGGCTGGTTACCATAGCAATAGCGCCGCCCTTGTGCGTCAGTGGTATTAGGCGTCCAGTGCAGATCGAAACCTTCGAGCCATCCATAAGGACCATAGTCTATCGTCAGCCCCAGTATGGACATATTGTCCGTATTCATCACGCCGTGAACGAAACCGACACGCATCCAGTGCGCGATGAGGATACCTGTGCGGCGACAAATCTCCTCGAACCATTTCGCATAAACTTCAGGTGCCCGATGAGACGAAACCAGTTCCGGAAAATGTTCGCCTGTCGCGAAGTCGGCGAGCTGTCTAAGAAGTTCTGGCTCCTTCTGCGCGGCCAGTATCTCGAAATTGCCAAAGCGCAGGAACGAAGGCGAGACGCGACAGACGATCGCACCCGGTTCCGCCTCCGGATGCCCATCGTAAAACATATCCCGTATCACCGGTTCCCCTGTCGCCACCAGGCTCAATGCCCGCGTAGTAGGCACCCCAAGGAAGTGCATCGCCTCACTGCAAAGAAATTCGCGTACGGAAGAGCGCAACACCGCACGTCCATCCGCGGTACGTGAATAGGGCGTTTTCCCTGCACCCTTGAGTTGCAACTCGTAGCGCTTACCGTCTGGGCTGATCAATTCCCCCAAAGTGATGGCGCGCCCGTCACCAAGCTGCCCTGCCCAGTGCCCGAACTGGTGTCCGCCATAACGTGCTGCATAAGGCTGCATGCCTGGCAGAATTCTATTACCCGCAAGCACTTCCACTGCTGGCGAAACCGGAGACCCCGGGCGGGCAATACCCATCATTTCGCCCACTGCATCCGCCCATGCAAGGAGTCGCGGTGAGCGAACAGGCGCAGGTTTCACTAATGTGTAACAGGCGTTGCGAACCTGACGGGGAACATTGCGCGTTTCCGGATCGCCGGGTAGCTCACGCACAAAGCGGTTATCGAACTGCGCAGCGTCCAGGGCTGATAACGTAACGACCGGCTTACTCCGCTGAAGATTGCCTTGACTCATTTATTTCCGTAAGATGAAAACATACACGTTTTATTTATAGCCGCCATTTGACATTAGACATCAAATTCTCGCAGTGTTCTGCCCGATCAATGGGATCATGACAACACCGTTGTACGTAAAATATTCCTCGATCCGCGACCGGACCTTAAATCTGGTCGAGCCGCTGATGGACGAGGACTGTTGCGTACAGTCCATGCCTGGTACAAGCCCGGTAAAATGGCATCTGGGGCATGTTTCGTGGTTTTTTGAGAAGTTTGTATTGCAGCATTACGAAAAGCCCTTTGCGCCTTTTCACCCGGCTTTTCTCACGATGTTCAGTTCGTACAATAAATCAGGTCAGACCCACCCTGATCCAAAACGCGGACTGTTCACCCGCCCATCCTTGTCCTTGACCCGAGAATACCGCAATAACGTCAACGAGCGTATGGAGCAGATCCTGAAACGCTTCGAAGAAGATCAAATGCTGCGGATGCTCGCCGTGCTGGGAATGCATCATGAGCAACAACACCAGGAACTTATGCTGGCTGACGTCAAGCATCTGTTTTCTCAAAACCCTTTGAACCCTTCCTATAATAGCCATTCTCTCCCCGACTCCCCTGCCCCTCCGACTCTCGAATGGCGTCGTTTTGACGGGGGCCTTGTTGAAATAGGCTACAAGGGAGAAGGGTTCAGCTACGACAATGAATCCCCCCTGCATAAGCAATACCTGGAACCCTACCAGCTTGCATCCCGGCTTGTTACCAATCGTGAATACCTTGAATTCATAAAAGCCGATGGATATGACAACCCCGGCCTCTGGCTTTCCGAAGGATGGGACTGGATGAAAGTCAACCGGAGGCATCCTCTTTACTGGCGGGATGGGGATCAGGGATGGCAGGAATTCACCCTCAGGGGCACCATGCCGCTGGACCTGAATCTGCCCGTCATTCATCTGTCCTTCTATGAAGCAGACGCCTATGCACGCTGGGCGGACGCGCGGCTCCCCACGGAAGCCGAATGGGAAAACGCTGCTGCTCGGCAGGAAATAAAGGGCTGTTTCGCTGATAACAACCGTCTTCATCCCTCCTCCGCGGGTGAGGCAGCACAAGCTGAGAATACCGATAGCCTTGCTCAACTCTATGGGGACGCCTGGGAATGGACGCAATCCGCCTATTCTCCTTATCCCGGCTACAATCCTGCAAAGCCGAACGAGAATGAACCGATGTCCGTTGTCTGGGATGAGGCGGTAGGCGAATATAACAGCCGGTCGATGGTGAACCAGTATGTGCTGCGCGGTGGCTCGTGCGCGATTCCAAAAGAGCGGATACGGGCAAGTTTTCGTAATTTTTTCCCCGCGACGACGTGCTGGCAGTTTTCTGGAATTCGTCTTGCGAGAGATGCAAACTGACTGCCAATAGACCGGCAAGATAAATTCTTCTACTCTCGTCTATCGTCTAGATAGTGCTCGACGCCGTAGTGGGCATGGAGGTGATTAATCCAGGTTTCGTCAGCCATATCGGGCCAATTGTTCTTATCGAAGCCCGGCGCCGACTCCAGCCAGGCCTTCTCCACGTCGAGTATGAAACGCTTGTCCAGCGTTTCCAGCTTCAACGTAAGTGCGTTCCACGGCACTGCAAAGAGCTTGTCGCCAACCCCGAAAAATCCGCCGAAAGATAATACTGCGTAGGCCACCCTTCCTTTCTCCACGTCCAGCATGACTTCCTTGATATCACCCAGTTTCTCGCCTTTGTTATTGTAGACATCCTCTCCTATGGGCCATGTAGCACCCATGAATCTGGGCATAGGACTGGTGCCGTCGACAATTTTATCCAATCCATAGACGTTATATTCATAGCGTTCATAGCTCATACCACTCTCCCGTGAAGCGCGGCTTTTTCAACTTAATCCACATAAAACTTATTTTAAAAATAACGAACATATTTCTCTGTTCGGTAGCACACTCATGCTCAGCGACAAAACCGGGGGAGCATTCTTTTCTCACACTCTGCGAAACTGGAGCGTCCAGCATCCCAAGGGGATGGGCCGGGCCTCGAACTCCAGGGCCCACAACTTTATCATGCTCGTATTTATGAATTGAATTGTGTGCTACCCGCCCCGGTTTCTTCTTTCTCCATCACCACCTGCCGCTCCTGAGGATTGACGAACCGGATATTCGATTCACGGAAACGCTCCAGAATCCGTAAGTTGAAGCCGCGCTGTACTGGCCATCTGCCTTTATCCAGAGTCCGTATCTGTCCAAGGATGGTAATCATGAACCCATCCATCTGGTCGACGCCCCAGATATCGGCTTCCGACAGGATGAGATCTTTGAAACGGGGATCGACTCGCATATCATCCACGACACTTCTGATAGCAGTGAACACCTTCTCGATGTCCGAATCGGCAGCCACGCTGATCCTGATCGAGGCGTTCCCGAGGCCGCGATTGGTGTTGGTAACGGTTGAAACCGAGCTGAACGGAACCACGTGCAACGCCCCGTCCGGGGCACGCAGCCGGACAGTGCGGATCGACAAATGCTCGACCGATCCTGAAAGATCAGCCACTGTGATGAAATCGCCAACCTGGATGGCATTCTCCATGAGCAGGAAAATTCCGGTGATGAAATCCTGCACCAGCTTCTGTGAACCAAAACCCAATGCAACTCCGATGATACTGGCACCGGCCAGCAGGGGCGCAATGGTGATGCCAAGCTCATCCAGCGCTGCAAGCAGCACTATCATGATAAAGACAACGGACATGGTCGTTCGCAGCATAGGCAGGAGGGTACGCAAACGGGCGGCGCGGGCAATATCGCCGGCCTTCTCCCACCGATCGATGCGCCGAGAGATCGCAGTATTCAATGACTCCCATGCCGCGAGTGCCAAAGCACAGGTAACCGTGATTGTAACAACCGCTGAAGCCACCCGCCGGCCGACTGATCCGCTTTCAAACCAGGACAAAGTATCCACACCCCAAACCCGAAGCAATACGAGCCCGGTAACAACGGCGATCAACAACGAGACCGCACGATGTATCAACAGATGATAAGGGCTTTTTGTCCCAGCTTCGGCTGATCCCTCGAACAACTGCTGTCCTTGCTGCTCCGGCGTATTTCTCCGATCGGCAATGAAGGCGCGGTCGATTGCACCCAGAACAAAGATCGATGCAAGGCTCGCGCTGATCACAACCACGGCTGATAGCGCAAAGATGTGGAGCACCTGCTGAAACCCATTTTCCGTTCCCATCGACCATAATAGCCAGACGCCTACGACAAGAAACGTTGCCACGAAAAGCCAGCTATCAGCCAGCAGCCTCCTCAGTCCAGCCACGACTTGACTGTTTTCGGCGGAACCACGGATCGCTGCTGCCACTTCCTTGCGGCTGCGAAAAATCATTATCAGCAGCATGATATGGACAATGAGAGCCACCAGTTTGGAAAGCGCATTATGAGTGTCGAGGGTCGCTCCGGTTTCAAGGGCGATATCGGCAATGGCAGTACCGAAAACAGCGACAATGACAATGCGTCGCAACCACAGGTTCAGGAAATTTGCCGCCTCGTCACTGATATGCATCAGACGCAAGCGCTGTCCGACCGGTGATGCCATGAGATGACCGATACTCAGTGCGATTCGTGTAGCGGCATAAGCGCTGATGAGCGGAATCGTAGTCGTGTAGAATATTGACGATCTTCCGCCGAACGCAGTCAGGAGCAGAGTGGCTCCCGCCACGAACCCGCCCACCGGAACCAATTCGAGCAACCAGTAACCCAGAGCAAATGGAAGGCGACGCAACAGGCTCCAGTGCCTGTCGACAGCCGTTGCCCTGCCTGTTCCAAGGGCAGAGCCAGGGACAGCATGCAGGCTCGTTGCAGATTGAAGATGAGGAGCGGGCTGGTCGATCTCCTTCTCCGGCCCTGTTTTTTCTTTCGCCCTTTCCTCATCGTCCCTCTGCTGGTCAATCTGCTGGTCAATCGCGTTTTGGCGAACCGCCGCACGGTCTTCAATCATTCTCCGCGGGTGCCGCAGGGCCCGCCTCAGGGCCCATTCGACAAATAATCCCCCGCCAAGTATGAGAGCAACTTCCAATAATGCATCCAGGACAATGGCACGCCGTTCCGACACACCCAGATTGTGCTGCCACCAATCGCCCACCGTTCTTATCTGGAGAAGTGTTTGAACGGCTGCCCGTAACTGCTTCATCACGATGTGCAGCCGCTCGCCGATGAGATCGAACACCTGGGCGACAAGTCCACCCTTGGCGATTTCAATAGGAACACCTCCTGCCGATGGAGCGCCGGATGACGAGGTTCCATTGGTTTGTACGGCAGCAGGAGAGGGGGCGGAATCAGAAGTTGCAGCGGATCCGGAAACTTCGTCTGGTGTGTTTGCCGGCGGCGCTTCCGCCGTCGCTTGTGCAATTGCCCTTAACGTCTGCTCGAGTTCCACACGCTTTGCATCATTCTGAAGAATCGATAACGTTCGCCTGGCTTGAGCGGGAGTAAGCGTAGACCGGGTTGCTTGTTCTTCCGCCCCAGCGGGGCCTGCCCAGGTCACTGGCAACAACAGGCTGATTGCGGCCATAAAGATAAAGATAAAGGCAGGGGCAGATATTTTATTCATTGTCATGGCAAGATATTATTTGCGACAACCGATCAGGTTCAGAGGCCCGTCCGGCCCGGAACTGCTATCGGTTTATGCGGATGGGAACACCGGCCTGAATCGATCACCTGACAGTAAAGCGCAGTCGGAATTGCTATTCCTGGCACGCAGCACCCTCGCCGGAGTCGGGCAAAAGCCACAGAAGGGAGACAAAGAAATCTGGCGGAACCCCGTCCCCATTCGTGGTTCAGCCTGAAAACCCACGATGGGCAGGGGAAACTGATTGTCGACTGGTTTCACAATCGCCTGGACGGGCGGGACTACAGGTTTTGTCCGCAACTCCTGCCGTTCATCAAGGAATGTACTCCCAGAATTGTTCCTGTTAAATCTCCAAAAGACATCCCCTGGCTGTTTAGCCCCCTATTGACTGCCTCCCTCTTTCCCGGAAGCAGGCCATAGCAAGATTATCCTGTTGCTGCCCCCTTTCCCTATGCTCACAGCACGATGAAGCGTCTTCGCTTGATAAGAAGCATCGAGCGAATATCTTCCAGGCGCAAGCCTGACAAGCAGAAAGGGTCCTTCGGTAATCGTGTCGAGAATTATCTTCCCCGACCCGTCCTTGATCGTAACACTAACATCGCTGATGTAGGCAGCACGAGTCGGGCCATTCTGGGCAAGCTCGAGTACCAGAGGCCAGGCACGCGCTTGCTGCAGTATTGCCTCCGACTCATCCGCCCCGATACCTCCTGTCAAATATTCGGTCTGACCTTGTGATTGCACAGGCGGGAGCGCAACAGGAGTAGAGGAGGGATCTGGTCCTGCTTGAGCAAAACCAGGACTGGAGGTAATACCTCCCAGGAAAAATGCAAATACAATCACATCTATAAGAATGTGTTTAAAAGTTTTCATTAACCGGCCTCCGGGGCTTACCTCAGGGGCTTGCCGCCGCTTGTCTGGTTGAGAACACTGGAATGATAGCGTTTTGTCTTTTCTGCTCTTCTCATTCCCTGCTGTATGAGTACAAAATGCAAGCACTTCAATGCTTCTTTACGTTTCTGTCGCGGGAGACTCCAGGAATATCATCTGCAGCCGGGATATCAGAATCGACTATATCGGAGGGTATTCCGCGCCGGTCCGTATCCTTCAGACCCTGCTTCGTATCGTCATGTGCCTGCTCGATTACCTCGCGGGTCTGCTCGTTCCCCCGGTGGCTCGTGCCAGTTGGCCGAGTTGTCTCGTCGCGCTCATGCGGCAACAACATCTGCTGCTCTGCCTGATCCTCGACGCCTGGTTCCAGCTTGGGCAAGTCCACTCGTTCTGTCAGCGTTCCCGTTTCCTCACGCCCTCGCATCCGCCTGGAGAAAGGCTTTTCATCTGCGGCCATCATTCACCCATAGTGCATATATGCTGACAGGCATGAACCGAAGGCCTCCAAAGCGGGGATGACTGCCGGCAAGTTCGAATCGATTCCAACCTTACCCTAACCGTCGGCCTTCTGGCTGTGTCCCACCGCACATAACGGGCAGATTTTCCCCGCACCCATCCGTCTTATGTCGGTTAACGCACGGCATCAGTCATTGAATTAATGGAAGATATCAACAACACTGAATGCTGCGGGACATTTTTTTCTTTAATGATAAATGGATTTTCTAAAATTACAGAGGGATCCGGCAATTAAATGCGCTGCATGTTCATTCTTTGTACACATTACTTTGAAAAAAGAGAGGTAGCATCATGAACGAACTGTTTTCTAAATCATGGCGTTCGCTGGCGCTCCGGGGCGCCATATCCCTGGTGTTCGGTATCCTGGCAGCACTCTGGCCTGGAATCACGCTCCTGTGGCTGCTTGTCATGTTTGCTGCCTATGCTCTCATTCAGGGCGTGGTATCCGCTGTGGCAGCATTCCAGAGCCGGAAAACCCATCATGACTGGTGGCTGATGCTATTGTGGGGAGTAGTAGGGATTGGAGCGGGTGTAACAGCGTTCATGCTTCCCGATCTGACGGCCGTAGTGCTCGTGCTGATAATAGGAGCAACCGCACTGGCAAGCGGGATTGTGGATATTGCAATGGCCATCCGGTTACGCAAAATCATCCATGGAGAAGGGTTCCTGATTCTCAACGGCATCGTCTCCATTGCGTTCGGTGCGTTCGTGTTCTTCTTCCCTGGTGCGGGCGCATTGGCCCTGGTTTGGATAATCGCCATGTACGCCATCGTTTCGGGATTATTACTCCTTGCGCTCGCCTGGCGGGCCAGAAAATGGGGCATCGATTATGAGAAATGACCTCATGGAGTGACGCATAAGTCTTTATAGCGGGGATATGAGACGACAATGGGCCTCAGATGCCTGCTCCAATATATTGAATAGCCGATATCGGCAGGCTGCGCTACGGCGAGCATGGCTTCCTGATTGTGCGGACGACGTCAACCTTGCTCGTAATCCTGGTTCAGGTCACCACCAAATAAGCCATTTTGGCTAGAGTTTGGTACAGCAGTAGTTACATTCTCAGCGGGATTGGCTATGCTTGAAATCTCAATCTCATAACGGTCTCTTTCCGCCGTAATCGCAATGGAATTCAAGGATTACTACAAAATCATGGGCGTCCCCCGCGATGCCTCTCAGGATGACATCAAGCGCGCTTACCGGAAACTGGCACGCAAATATCATCCGGATGTCAGCAAAGATCCGCAGGCGGAAGCCCGCTTCAAGGAATTGGGTGAAGCCTATGAGGTCCTCAAAGATCCAGAGAAGCGCGTAGCATATGATCGCCTTGGCACAAACTGGAAAGCCGATCAGGAATTTCGTCCCCCGCCGGATTGGAATGCCGGCTTCGAGTTTTCGCAACAGGGATTTACAGGAGCCGATGCTTCCCAGTTCAGCGAATTTTTCGAATCCCTGTTTGGACGCAGTTTTCGTGCAGAGCAGGCGCGACGCGGAGGAGAAACCCATGGAGGGCCTGGTGGAGCTTTCTTTCATGCCCCTGGCGAGGATCGGTACGCCAAGATAATGATCGATCTGGAAGATTCATATCACGGCGCCACCCACACTATTTCGCTGCAAGTACCGGAGGTCGATGCAGAAGGGCATGTATCAACCCGCGAACATAAGTTGAATGTAGTTATCCCCCGTGGTATTCGGCCCAGGCAGTACATTCGCCTCACGGGTAAGGGCGCACCCGGGCACGGTCAAGGAAAAGCCGGCGACCTGTATCTGGAAGTCGAATTCCGCCCCCATCCGATCTACCGGGTGGATGAGTACGACGTCTATCTTGACCTGCCGGTAGCACCATGGGAAGCGGCCTTGGGTGCAACGGTCACTGTTCCCACTCCGGAAGGAATGGTTGACTTGAAAATACCTGCTGATTCCACTACCGGACGGAAGCTGCGGTTAAGAGGACGCGGCATTCCCGGTAAAACACCAGGGGATTTCTACGTCGTATTGCGCATTGCACCGCCTCCAGCCACGGATGAAAAAGACAAGGCCTTTTACCGCAGCATGGCAGAGCAATTCAAATCGTTCAACCCGCGGGCCAAACTGGGAGTGCAGACATGAGCGACGAAAACGGTCATCGGAACAACACGCCTTCACCACCGCCGGAACTATCGGTAACTCTTGTCGATGAACAGAACGCATTGACACTGACGGAGCTCAGCCACGCATGCTCGGTACAAAGTGGCTATATCATCGAATTGGTGGATGAAGGGTTGATTACCCCGCAGATTATGACGGAAGAGCATGAGCCGCATTGCTGGCGCTTTACCGGGATACAGATGCATCGCGCCAGGATGGCACTCCGGCTGCAAAGCGATCTTGGCGTCAATCTTGCGGGAGTTGCACTTGCCCTGCAGTTACTGGATGAAATTGAGACCTTGCGCATGCGGTTGAATGTACTGGATAACTGGTAGTTGTTGTAGTTGTTATCCGGCTTGCGCTGTCAGAACTCCTGAATCGCGCTGTGGGAGCTTCCTTCCCGACATACCGAAGCCACATCTTTCCGCATCCAACCCGCAGCCCTTCCCTCATCGGGTGCCAGGTGCTTCGCTTCCCGTTCACATCGAGAGCGCTTCATCTTCCATTATCAAGTCCGTGCCCTTTATGTACGAAAACGAACGGAACACGAAGCGATAGCTCAGGCATTATCACCTTCATCGACCATGGTATAACCTCGGCATTCCAGAGCTGGCTTATCCGCAATCCTCCATCGGGGGTTTGCCATGCGCAACGAACGGCCATGACAGGATGCTCCAGTAGACCGCGAGCCATGGCTGGTGCTGAGTTATTTTTAAGGGCGAAGCAGCTTCTCAACCATAGGATAACCTTGAGATGGAAAAAGAACCGTTGATCAAATTGCCCTGGCGTGGACGTGAAACGATTGAATCAATACCCCCGCTACTGGAAGGGGCACAGCGAATAGAAATAACCCTCCCCTCCAACTATAACCATGCCCTGTTTGAAACGCTCCATCCCGGAGAACCCCCGGCTCAACTCGAAGAGATTGACGCGGCAGGTGGACCGGAACTGCTTGTTCATATTGCAGCCGTCAGCGGCCTGGAGGAATTCAGCTTGCTCACAGAGCCTCTAACCGCCGTTCGTGCGATGGTGCAGGTTTCAAGTCCTGCAAAAATCTTTATCATACTTCCCGGTGCAAATCTCAAAAGCAATGAGCGGATCATCCATCCTGAAGCCGAGGAATAACTGCTGGCGCATCGAAAACGCGGACAAGGCTGCTTTTATCGTTGATGGAGCGGATTTTTTTCGTGCTTTCCGGGAAACGGTAAAATACGCCCGCCGTTCCATATTGATCATGGCCTGGGACATCGACAGCAGGTTGAAACTGGTACGGGATGAGGAACCCGATGACTGGCCTATCACCCTCGGTGACTTCCTCAACAGCCTGGTCAAGCGTAACAGAAATCTCCACGTTCATGTCCTCGACTGGGATTTTATTATGCTATTTGCATCAGACCGCGAATGGCTTCCTCTTTATAAACAACGATGGAATGGCCACCGACGCTTACATTTTCATCTTGATGATCACCATCCCGCCGGAGCCTCGCATCACCAGAAAGTCGTGGTGGTCGATGACCAGGTGGCGTTTGTGGGTGGGCTGGATCTGACGCTGGGTCGCTGGGACACCACTGAGCACGCGGCGTGTGACGAGCGCCGCAGGGATCTGCTGACAGAACCCATACCCCAGCCCTATCACGATATCCAGATGATGGTTTCCGGCCCGATCGCAACCGCACTGGGAGAATTGGCGCGTGAGCGGTGGTTTCTTGCAACGGGACAGAAACTTTCTGCTCCCAGGGTCAGGAGAGAGCAAAACTGCTGGCCGGATTATCTTGCACCTGACGTTGAGAACATCGAGGTCGCAATCGCCCGCACTGTTCCCGAATATGAAAACCAGAAAGAAGTGCGTGAGGTGGAACGGCTGGTGCTGGATCTGATCGCCTCCGCGCGCGATAACATCTATATCGAAGCGCAGTATTTTACTACCCACATCGTAGCGGATGCACTGGTTCGGCGACTGGAGGAAGAGCACGGACCGGAAGTCGTCATGCTGCTGGCGGAACAGACAGTCGGCTGGCTATCGCAATACACAATGGATGTACTGCGCGAGCGCTTGCTCAAGCGCCTGGTCGCCGCAGATCGGCACCACCGCCTGGCCCTTTACGAGCCGTGCATACCCCGGCTTGTCAACGAGTGCGTCAATGTCCACTCCAAGGTCATCATCATTGACGATGAGCGGCTGCGTATCGGATCGGCCAATCTCAATAATCGCTCCATGGGACTGGATACCGAATGCGATCTTATGCTTGAAGCGAATGGCAGAGAGGATATAGGCCGGGCAATAGCGGGTTTTAGAACCCGTCTGCTTGCCGAACATTTAGACATGGAGGCTGATAAAATCGAAGAGCGCCTCGCCCAGGAAGGGTCGCTGATACATACGATCGAAGTGTTGCGAGGTCATGGCCGTACCTTACGTCCGTGGCGGTTTCGGGTCGATGCCGATGTGGATGCCCTGGTGCCGGACGAGGATATCGTGGATCCGGACAAGCCGCTCGATGCAAGCCTGCTGATGGCGAAGCTTATTCCCGAGGGAGAACGCGCCCCTGCGCGAAGTCACATCGGTCTTATCGTATCGATACTGGTCAGTGTAGTGGCGCTCGCGGCCGCATGGCGCTGGTCGCCGCTCAAGGAATGGATAGACATCAGTACCCTGGTAACGCTTGCCGCTGAATTCGAGCGCGCCCCAACTGCTCCATTCATTACGCTCGCCATATTTCTTCTAGGTGGCCTGGTTGCATTTCCACTCACTGTGCTTATTGTGGTATGTGCGCTGGTATTTGGCCCCTGGTACGGTTTTCTCTATTCGATGACGGGGGCGCTATTGAGTGGGGCTTCCAGCTACGGTATCGGCCATCTGGTAGGACGCCATACAGTTTGGCGCTTTGCCGGAAGAAAAATCAGGGAACTGAATAAACGCCTGGCCCGGCGCGGTCTGATGACTATCATCACTCTCAGGATTCTACCGCTCGCCCCATTCACGGTCATCAATCTCGTTGCAGGAGCGTCACGGATCCGTTTCCGGGATTTCATGCTGGGAAGCGCAATAGGTTTGCTGCCAGGGATAACCGGCATATCCGTTTTTACGGATCAGCTGGCTGCCGCTATCCAGAAACCTGACCTGCCCGCGTTTACCGCATTGGTTGCCGTTGCTGCGATCATAATCGTTATCACATGGGCATGCTGGAGATGGGTGAATCGACGCCGTGAGACGATGAACGCATCACCAGTTACTCAAGCTGACTGAAGCTTGCCCGGGCGCCGGCTCCCTGCTTTCAGCCCGGCAGCTTTCAGTTTAAACACCTGTTCGGATAAAAAAACGGGGATTCATGAAATTCTATGCAAATGACATTGGCCACCTACAATATACACGGTTGCATCGGCGCCGATGGACGCTTTAAGCCTGACCGCATCATAGACGTTCTGCAGGAGATGAATGCGGATATAGTCGCTCTGCAGGAAGTAGAGCATCACCAGATTGAAGGTCATGACCTGCTGGATTATTTCGCAGCGAAGACCGGCCTCACCGCCATTGCCGGACCAACCCTGGTACGCCGAACACACCATTATGGAAATGCCCTGTTAACGAGGCTTCCGGTCGTGGCGGTAAATCGGATAGATCTCACCCTGCCGGGGCGGGAGCCGCGCGGGGCGCTTGATGTCACTCTTGCCTGGAACGAACGACAAGTGCATGTGGTTGCAACCCACCTCGGCCTGCGACCTTGGGAACGACGGCAACAGGTGCGCCACCTGCTCAGGCTGTTTGAAATCCGTCTTACGGAGACCTATGTGTTAATGGGCGATCTCAATGAGTGGTTCCTGTGGGGGCGTCCTCTTCGCTGGTTGCACGCTCACTTCAAGCGTCCCCCTCATTGCGCCACATTTCCCGCGCGAAAACCTTTTATGGCGCTGGACCGTCTGTGGGTGCATCCCCGCCGCCGACTGAAAAGCCTCGAAGCTCATACCAGCGGCCTCGCACGGATTGCATCGGATCACCTGCCCTTGAAAGCCATAATAGAAATCTGACCGTCTCTCTTGAGCATCTGCGCAATCGGGATTTATGCAGCCGACCTTCTCCTTGCCCAAGAACTGTCTTCTTGATCCAGTTATCTTGACCTGTTACGGCAAGCAGCATGCCGGGGAATACAAATGTTAACAGACCCTGCCCGGGAAATCTCGATTATGAACCACAGGGCTTCCTTGAAGGGCTGGGGGACGCTCTGGGGCAATAAAAGCCCGTACGAACAGTGCTAACAGTGCTTCAAGGAATTTCTCGAAAACCACGGAAAGGAAACTGGAGCGTGGCGCGGTTCGGTCGACAATATTCGCTGTAGTAGTTCTCAAACTCAAAAATCGTACCAGTTCCTCCCGTGGTACGATCAAAGCACTTTGTTGCCGATAGTTCAGCAATCTTACAGGCAGCATCCGAGCCAACCTCCGCTTACTTCGTACCTTCTTTACATCGCGGGAAGTCAGCATCCTCCTGTTCGTTCTTAATTGCTAATTGCTTATAGTGGGCTCAGTGCGGACACCTTCGTCTGGCGTAGCCCACTTGGTCGTTGCTTTAACGTTATTTTCAGCACGGCTCGCATTGACACAATCGGGCGTTGCATCCAGCGTATGCGGATTGGTCATGCAATCATTTAGCTTTGCAGTTCGTTCCGTTGCATGCGCCTCATACCAGTCAACGGATCTGACGTCTTCCTGGGTGGTGCGGGTACCGCATCCCGCAAGCATTACTATCACGAGTCCGCTCATTCCTACTGAAACGATAGTCGTCTTCTCTCTCATAGGTAAATTCTTCGAGGGTAGATTATCTGTGATAAAACAGATCCGGTACTCACCGTTCTGTCCGTGTTCATACCATTTGAGAATTGCATAAATCAGCAGACTAATTCTGTGCGGTGGCGTACTCAACCTGAAAAAAGACAGAGCCGTTACAGAACTCCATTCTGGATCGGCGCAGAACCGGGATCGAGCCGGGGCAGGAAGTTTACGGCATACCAGCTCGATCTTCTTCTGGTCTGGTCTAATTACGCCATTTCACTGACCCGCGGGTTCCGCAGCAGGCCGCGGCTTTCCATCTCCCTTTGCAGCATATCCATTGCCTGATCATGAAGCAGATCGAGCGCATCATAGCCGCGATTACGCAATGAGGCTGCCTTGAGCATTCCACAGGCCATGGTTTTCCTGATTTCACGCAACCCGATCTTTTGGCCGCAGTAGGCGCGAATTATCTGCTCGATACCTCTACGATTGTGGATTCCCGTCCCAAAATTTGCAGCGAGGTGCCGGCTGAGCAGATCGAAGCCGCTCGCTTCCCGGCCGAATTGAACATTTATGTACGCCATATGCAGATCGGATAATATGCGCTTGCATAGACTTAGAATCAGCGCTGCCTGCGCGTGAAGATCATACGCGGTCAATTCATCATTTGCGCCCCCCTCCCCTGCTCTTTCAGCTCCACGCATTGCGTTAACGGATGAGATTTTTACGATCGGACGGCTAGTGGTTTCATATGCCCAGCTCAATGCATGCTGCGGATCATTAAACTTCATTTTTCATATTCCCTTTTTTGAAAAAAATGTACAACGAATGCCGTGTTTTCGCCCTTTTTCACAAAACTCCAGGTTATTCCACCCCATCCGGATTTTCGATTCATGCCGGCAGCCATGGCATGACCGGGCCTGTCTGCGCTCTGCAACCGCTTCTGGATTTCCATACTCCCAACGCTCAAGAGGCAAGCGTATACCGTTCTTTTCGGTGTCTGATCTTCTGATACCCGTTCTCATTGGTTACCCTCTGATTCCTTAAAAATTTTCCACCATGATTGCAGCCGTCCTTTGTGAATGCCTGTGCCACAGGTTGTTGCTGATAGGCACCCGGTGCATCTGTAGTCATTCAGGGTGCAGAGCCATTTGTTCGACGATAAGTGGCATTGCTTTGTGGTCCACTGTGATGGGCGAACCTTTTTTGCTTGAAGATTTCCAATGAAAGATATTATTACAAGTTTTACTTGTAGATGTCAAGGGAAACTTGTAAGCGGGGTGCAAGAATTGCTTGTATTATGATGGCATGGACATTGCGCGGATAATTCGCGAAGGGCGCGAAAAGCTTGAACTGAACCAGTCGGAGCTGGCGGAGCTCGTGGGCGTCTCTCCGCAAGCGGTTCAGCAGTGGGAATCCGGTGCTACGCAGCCTCGCGGGAAAAGACTGAACAGGATCGCGGAAGTGCTCAAGCTGCCTCCAGCGATGATGCACTTCGGGATGTCACTGGAAGTTCCGGCTGTGCCTGATACTACTGTATCGCCTCAGCCGGAGAATCTGGCACGTGGAACCCGAGGTACTTCTCCCCGCATCGCTGAGAAACCGGCTTCGGAGAACGATGCGCTTATCGATCAGGTTGTCGAAGCAATGCGGCGCATGTCGAAAGAAGATGCAGCCCGCCTGGTAACAATAAGCAAAGCCCTGGTCGGCGAAACATCTGCCGAAGTGGTTGAAGCGGTCCCTTCGGTAGATTTGAAACCGTTGCCGGTACCGGATCTGCCTCCTCATCCACCTCCAGCTTTTCCTCCGCGTCGGATGCCCGAGAGTAGAACGAAGGTCAGAGGAAAGACGGCAATCAGATAGACGCCAGTTTTCCAGGCACGGACCAGATCGTCGCAAAAGTGACAGACGCCGAGGCTGACCATGCTGTAGTAGCATGTTTATAAAAAGAAAATATATATACGGAAATACGAAACATATTCCCGTCGCCCACTCGTAAATATCATCGGAACAATAGAAGAGTGGTGCGCCTTACAATAATCTGGACCAGTGATATGCCAGTAACGCTCCTGCCATCATGAGACCATTAGCAAACAGACTGCCGTATGACAGCACGGAGATGCTGCTCGCTTTTCATGTTTCAGAAAAGGCACGTGCAAAACGTGACAAATATATTATGCAATTCCCCGAGGAATTGCGGGAACTCGAAAAAAGGAGGTATACACTTGAGCAGGCAGTAAAGGAAGTGCTGGGTGAAGTAGCGGAAGTCGCATTGCTTATCCGGGAACTGGAGAGCTGATTTATCCGGAAAGCTGAAATTTAGCATGAAATAATGTACTGATTTTATAGTTTATGTCTTATTCTTTTTTTTCGCCTTTTTTATTGATCAGGAGCTCATATGAAAAATATTATTGTTGCCTTGTTCAGTATGCTGGTGCTTTCTTCGTGTGTCATCACAGGAAAAATGTCAGGCGTCCGGGAAGGCATGACAAAAGCACAAGTGATAAATATTGCGGGTAATCCGGACGGCTATCAGCGCAGCGGCGATTA
Source organism: Nitrosospira multiformis (assembly GCA_017306155.1). GTDB lineage: Bacteria > Pseudomonadota > Gammaproteobacteria > Burkholderiales > Nitrosomonadaceae > Nitrosospira > Nitrosospira multiformis_F. The sequence continues at coordinate 57,795 of JAFKJB010000013.1, read as the reverse complement.
TGAGGCATTGCTCTATATCGATCGTCGGCACACCTGGTCCTTGTTCAGTGGACCCTATCCGAATACTGTCGATTATTCAGTCATCCTTCATGATGATCATGTGATGGAATTCGGCCCTGGCAGAACGCACGAGCGCCAGGCTGAAATTCCTTTCGTCAGGGTCCCCGGCCGTTAACTCAAAACTCAACCCTCCTTCCATTCCATACTTGTAAACAAGGCAAACTTGTTTACAAGTATGTCTTGACAATTACAAGTAATACTTGTAATATGCTCTCCATGCTGCAACACCGCAGTTACTCGGTCCTGGTGTTGCAGCATCCGTGAAACAGACGTGCAGCCTGCCTCAGGCATAGCCTCGATCGATTAAGACCCTCAGGGCGTCGAAAGACAAGCGGTCAGGGAAGGGAAAGGCATAAAGAAATATCCAGGCCGTGCCTGGCGCGGAACTTGAGCCCGACTTGAAAGGGCAAACTATGGCAGAGCGAGGGAGAGCGTGATGGGAAACGGGGTGGGACGATGGATGAGCTGGATGGCAGCGTGGACCGAACATCGTCCTGCCCCCTGTGATCTCTCGGATACCGAGATACTGGACTGGTTAAGCGAATACTGTGACCAGGCCATCTATAATCGCTCGACACCGCAATCTTGCGCTGGCTTCACTCTCCATTGCGATGAAATCAGAAGCAGCGCCGCCACTCTGCGGGAAGCGGCTTGTCTCGCGGCGGCGAAGTGGAAGGAGGTGAATGAATAGATGTTTTCTGCTGCTGGCACTGATCGCAATATCCAAAAATCTTGATACGGGTCTTCCGGTAAGTTGACGAGAAAACAATGGGGAACGTTCGCCATGCCCAATAAATCCCCCCCTAAACCTTCCTCAACCCCACCACCCTATATTACCTCCATCGACCTCATGCGTGGGCTGGTCATGGTTCTCATGGCGCTCGACCATGTGCGCGGGTTTTTCACCGATGCGGATTTCAGCTCCACGGATCTTGCCCGCACCACTCCCGCCATTTTCCTGACACGATGGATCACTCACCTGTGCGCACCGGTATTTGTCTTTCTGGCGGGCACGAGCGCTTATCTGTCTGCATCCAGAGGCATGCAGCGCTCACAACTGGCAAAACGGTTACTCCTGCGGGGGTTGTGGCTGGTATTTCTTGAGCTGACAGTGGTGCGTTTTGCCTGGTTCTTCAACCTGGATTACAGCTTGATGGATTTGCAGGTGATCTGGGCGCTGGGCTGGTCGATGATTGCTCTGGCAGCCCTCGTCTATCTGCCGCTATGGGCGATAGCCGGCTTTGGCATCGGCATGATCCTGACTCACAATCTGCTCGATGGCATACGGCTTGAGGATTTTCAGACAGCGGGCGGCTCGCTCACCTGGAAAGGATGGCTGTTGAGTGTGCTCCATATCCCCCACTTCCCGGTAGTGTATCCCCTCATTCCCTGGATCGGAGTAATGGCCGCAGGTTACGCATTTGGTCCGATCATGCTGCTGCCATCGAAGGCAAGAATAAAGGCAGTGCTTGAATGCGGCGTTATTCTTGTCGCAGGCTTCCTCATTCTCCGGGCCCTGAATATCTATGGTGATCCGGGTCCATGGGTTGTGCAGGAAACCTCGGTATTTACCCTGCTATCTTTCCTGAATGCGACAAAATATCCGCCGTCGCTGCTCTATCTGCTGATGACGCTCGGACTCATGTTCCTATTGATATCTGCATTTGACTGGTGGCATGAGGCACATGGACCGCATGGCGGCGCGGGGCGTTTTCTTATCACCTTTGGGCGCGTGCCCTTGTTTTTCTATCTCATTCATCTGTATTTTATTCACGGGCTCGCCCTGCTCATTGCGTTGGCAATGGGAGCCGATATCAGCTCATTCATGACTTCTTCGTGGGAATTTCCATCCTGGTGGGGATTCAGCCTTCCAGTTGTTTACCTTGTCTGGGTTGTGATAACCGCGCTGCTCTATCCGATCTGCCGGCGGTTCGCCGCATTCAAGTCCCGGCACCGCGACAGCTGGTGGACGCCTTATATCTAAAGAAGCCATAAGCCTGAGGGTAAATTCCGGAGGAGACGGGAAACAAGTCATGCTGCCCGCCAAATGTTCCTCTATGTGCGCTATCCAACGAAAAAGAATCGTTTTTTTTGCTAGGCTTTGGGTTTCAGAGAATGACAGGAGTTGCTGTAATGGGTGACGATCTTTTTCAATTCCCAATCACGGGATGGGAAATAAAAACAGAACCTGTTGATGGATTGCTCTCGGTCCGGTTTCCATTTTTATCTCACGAGCAGCAAAAGCTTACCGAGGCAGATCCTGGCAGGCCCTACGTGATGCAGGCTGAACAGGCCCGAGAGCTTCGAGACGCATTGTCGAGAGCAATCGAGCGCCTTGAAGACCACGAGCTTGCAACCCCGGTGCTGGCGGAAACATACAATCCGTTTCTCATCTATTAAGCGAAGCGCAGCAGTTCGCTTCGCAACCCCAATTTCATCGAGCGGATAGAGAGCAAAAAGCGGTAAACCTTCGGCGCCATTGCCAGGAGGGAGCGAATATATTTGATACGCTCGATCTCTGATGAATCCTGAACCGCCACCAAATCGCCTAGACAGGCCGGTCGACGAAGCGTATGACCATACCCTGGGACCTGCGGATGCCGAAATTACCCTGGTCGAGTACGGTAGTTACGCCGATGCACCCTCACGCTCTGCGCACGGGCGTGTTGCCGAGTTGCGAAGCCGGTTTGGCAACCGCATGCGCTATGTATTTCGCCATCGCCCGCTGGCAGGAAGCAAAATTGCGCGCCGCGCAGCTGAGCTGGTGGAATCATATGACGATCCCGCCCGGTTCTGGAACCTGCATGTCGCACTGATGAGCCGATCTGACAAGCTGAACACAGATGATCTGCGCACCATTATTTCTGATTTGAAGCTGGATGGGAATAAAAGAGCCGGGCAGCAGGAAGAAGCAGCGGCGGCGGCAAGAGCAAGAGCAAGAGATCGCGTAGATGCGGATATAGCCAGCGCGAATGCCAGCGGTGTGACCGTCACGCCGACATTCTTCATTAATGATCGACGTTACGATGGCCCCTGGGATGTGCGCTCACTCTCCGAAGCACTGCTTGGCTCGCTTGGCCACGTTGTGCATGCTGCCGCGCTGGATTTTGCCAAATGGGCGCCTTCCACGGGGATCATGCTGCTGCTTGCCACCGGGCTCGCAGTTATTCTGAGCAACTCGCCCATTGGGGCGGATTTCAATGAAATGTGGGAGCAACGCCTCGGGATTACGTTCGAGGACAGGGCGTTCGATCTCTCATTGCGTCATTGGATAAATGACGGATTACTGGTGATCTTTTTCCTGGTTGTCGGCCTCGAAATCAAGCGCGAGTTCACCGTGGGGCATCTTGCGAATCGACAATCCGCAATGTTGCCGATCGCGGCAGCGACTGGTGGCATGGCTGCCCCCGCCTTGCTTTATCTGATTCTAGTGCCGTCAGGACCACCAATTGCTCCAGGATCGGAGGGAGGTGATGGGACGTGGTCATATGGATGGGGTATCCCGACGGCAACGGATACAGCATTTGCAGTTGCGTTGATTGCCATGATGGGCAGGCGCGTTCCAGTCGAGCTACGCGTCTTTCTTACCGCGGCTGCCATTGTCGATGATATTGGGGCAATCATTGTCGTTGCAATTTTTTATTCAGGCGAACTGAATACCGGTTATCTGGGCAGTGCAGCCGCGATTGTGGGGTTACTGGCGCTGCTCAATAAGAGCAGCGTGTATCGCGCATCTCCGTATGTGATTCTCGGAATCGCCCTGTGGGCTTGTGTGTACGCAAGCGGGATACATGCCACGCTGGCAGGCATCATTCTCGCATTGTTCATTCCTACACGTCCGCCGCCCAATTTGCGCGCACTCATGCTTCAGGCGGATGCCATTCTGACTGCGGAAAGCCGGCGCGGGAGGGAGGTTATGCATTACGGTCCTTCCGAACCTGCGCTGGAGGCGTTGGATGCCATTCATGACCGCTTGGAATCTCCCGCTGAGCGCATGCTCCGGCACCTGGCACCAAGATCGAGTTTTCTGGTATTGCCGGTGTTTGCATTCGCGAATGCAGGAGTGGTTGTAGAGACAAGCGTATTCAACGAGCACATACCGTTAATGCTCGGCACCGCAACAGCACTGGTCATCGGCAAACCCCTCGGATTTATCACTGCCACCGTAACCGCTGTTCAACTGGGCTTTGCCACCAAACCGGAGGCCTATTCCTGGCGACAGCTTGGGGGAGCAGGAGCCCTCGCCGGAATCGGTTTTACCATGTCGCTTTTCATAGCCAGCCAGGCCTTCTCTGAGGTAAGCGATTATGCGGCCGCCAAAATCGCAATTTTCGGCGGATCAATTCTCTCGGCAGTCATCGGTGTCGCCATACTCTGGAATGCACAGGCAGAGAAAGAAAAAATCCATAAGCGTGAGTAGAAGCGGTCCAGGCCGAAATAGCAAGAGGACGCGCTGGAAGCGAAGATTAAAATGAAGCAGATATCCGGGCGGCAGAACCATTTTCTGAAACGCCTTCATAATCAGGCTGTGCGATGGAAGTAAACGATAACTTTTCCATATGAGGAGGAAACATGACTACAAAGAAGGCTTGGGCAGTTTGGAAAGGTGGAATCAAGGACGGGGGCGGAACGATTTCTACCGAAACGGGTGTACTGAACGAAGCACCTTACGGTTTCAAATCGAGATTTGAAAATGGCAAGGGCACCAATCCGGAAGAACTCATTGGTGCCGCGCACGCAGGCTGTTTTTCGATGGCGCTCTCCCTGATGCTCGGAGAAGCTGGTTTGACGCCGGAGAAAATCGAGACGCACGCTGCTGTCACGCTCGATAAAGTTGGAGAAGGCTTCGAGATTACCACTATCCACCTTGACGTTGCCGCCAAAATACCGGGGACAGATCAGGCGAAATTCGAAGAGATCGCCAGCAAGGCAAAGGAAGGCTGCCCCGTATCCAAACTGTTCAAGGCAAAAATAACAATGGATGCAAGGCTGGAAACATAGTTATTGCCCGGTAAAGCGATCGGAGAGCCATTCGCCGACATGTTACAGGCGAATAACCGGATTTATCCGGAACTTGCCCGATAGCTGGAAAAAGCGTATCAGCCTTCGCTCCGAGATACCCGGCGGCGGCACCGATAATACCGCCGGAGGGTTGGAGCGAAGCCCCGTACTCGACGCATGAGGCTCGCTGCAACGCTCATGGGGCTGGAGCGGGCATCACGTGGCTGAAGCGGTCGCACCGGGTACGAATCAGGCATACGCTATATGAGCAGTAGCAATCGAAGCTGATTACTTCAACTGCTCATACAGCAGCTTCAATATGCGCTTTGCGTCGCCTGAATCCTCCGCCACGCCATCCTTGTTCAACACCGTGACGTCGGTATTGGCTCCCGCTTCACTTAACTGGATGCGGTATTGATCCGGCTTATCGCTATCCTCATCCCGCCAGAATGCAAGCTTCGAAAGCAAACCCGTCCCTGTGCCGCTATCCTCATCCGGATTTACATAGCGCACAAAGTAAATGCCCTGAGAGCGGTTTCGGTCTTCGACGGTAAATCCGATACGATCCAGCGCCAGTCCGACGCGTCGCCATGATCGGTCGAAAGCTTCGGTTACGGTCAGTATCCCGCCTTTTTCGCTATTGAGGCGTGCACGCTCCTGCACGCCTGTGCTCGCCACTGCGCTTCTGGCGCGCTCCTCCGTCACGCCAAAGCGCATCATCAGGCGGGAAAGCATCTCCGCTTCCAGATCGGGATCAGAGGGGCGGGGTTGCCAGACGGTCCGTACGTTGGCGCCCTCTATCACTTCATCCATGCCGCGGTGGCTGATATAGATCTCTGTGGTACCATTTTCTCCGCGCTCCAGACGGGTGCGAAACTTGTCACGCTCACCGGTTGAATACATGCTGTCCAGAAGCTTGCCAAGCGTATTCCGGATAATGTCTTCTGGAATTTTTGCGCGATTTTCCGCCCAATCCGTCTCCATTACACCGGCTTCAGGCATTTCAATCTTGATGAGAAAGCCCAGTTCCTGCCAGAAATCCCTGACGATCGGCCATATTTCCTCCGGTTCGCCATTTACAACAAGCCAGCGCTGCGTGCCCGAACGTTCCATCCGTACTCCGGCCTCATCCATCGCGGGCAGGATGGAAGCTCCTCCGGTCGTGATACCTGCCGTCTTGCTGCGCTCCTTGTTGTAAGAGGAAAAAGTTGCAACCCCGGTGGGACTGATATCCGGAACATGATAACGCTCGTCCGAACCCGGTGCGGTCAGATCAGGTGGAATTTCCAGAGGCGGAAGTTTGCCCGCCGATTTATAATTGATCTTTTTAGCTTCCGGCAAAATATCCGAGAAAACACTGCATCCTGCAACGACTGCTGCCAGACACAGCGCAGCCATTATCTGCGATCTCATGTGCAATACTTGATTCCTGAAAATCCTGCCCGCGGCTCTCGAATTCGGGCAGTCATTTAAACAGATATAGCCACATCGATTCCTGCCTCGCTCATCGCTTTCCTGACAGTCTGATGATATCGATCTGACAACGGTGTCAGTGGCAACCGTAACCCCTCGCCGATCAATCCCATTTGTGCAACTGCCCATTTCACAGGAATAGGATTGGCCTCTATGAATAAATCCAGGTGCAACCTCAAAAGCTTTCTGTTTGCAGCGCGGGCAGCGGCCAGGTCACCGGCAAATGCCGCGGTGCACATCTCATGCATGAGCTTCGGTGCCACGTTGGCGGTGACAGAAATAACGCCATGCCCGCCGAGCAGCAGCAAAGCCAGGGCACTGGCATCATCGCCGCTATAGATTGCAAAATCTTCGGGAGCATGGCACAACAGATCGAACCCGCGACCGATATCACCCGTTGCATCCTTGATTCCGACGATGTTGGGAATTTGCGCGAGACGAAGAACCGTATCGTTGGCGATATCTGCCACCGTCCTGCCGGGGACGTTGTAGAGTATCTGCGGGATATCCACCGCCTCGGCCACCGCTCTGAAATGCCGGTATAAACCCTCCTGCGTGGGCTTGTTGTAATACGGTACGACTGACAGGCTTGCATCCGCTCCCGCATTCTTCGCATAAATGGAAAGGTCAATTGCCTCGCGCGTGGAATTGGCTCCGGTTCCCGCAACTACTGGTACCCGTCCGGCTGCCTGCTCCACTGCGGTTTTGATCAGCAGATGGTGCTCTTCGAAATCCACAGTCGGTGATTCGCCGGTGGTTCCCACTACCACGATACCGTCGGTTCCCTCTGCCACATGAAAGTCGATCAAGGATTGGAAACGCTCCAGATCCAGCTCGCCATTTTCATGCATCGGAGTAACAATGGCGACCAGACTGCCTTTTATTGCGACGTTATCCATGAAGGTAGTTTCGAAAAAAATGGCTATTTTACCTGAATCCGGTGCCAGCAAAGCATATTCGCGATGGTACAGGTCGCGTTGTCAGACAACACCCGGAAGAGCGGGTTCCAGCACCTTGGATGAAACCGATGAGAGTCATGAAAACCAAAACACTCTGGACGAACCTGCTGTCACCTGATGGTTGTCCTCCCATGCATAAGAAGAGGAGGCTGCGCACAATGCCCAAGTAACTTGAGATGAGCAATAACTGGGCTATGGGAAAGTCCTGTAATTCAGTTATTTCGTTTCAACCTTATCCAACCCAATCCACTCCCTCTCCCTGGCAGGGAGAGGGATGGAGAGAACGCGCCTGGCTCGCGGGAAATCTCCTCAAGCCGGTACGGATTCCCTTGCTTTCGAGAAGGTGATCATGCCATTTTTCGAATCGATTGTGATGGTATCCTTTGCAGCAAAGTGACCCTCTAGAATTTCCTTTGCCAGCGGGTTCTCGATCTGAGCCTGTATCGCGCGCTTCAGTGGCCGTGCGCCGAAAATCGGATCGAAACCTGCCTGGGCCACTTCTGCAAGTGCGGCATCCGTCACCTTGAGGTGCATCTCAAGTTTCGCCAGACGCTTTTCCAGTTGCTGCAACTGTATCCGCGCAATGGATTTGATATGCTTTTCATCCAGCGCATGGAATACCACCACTTCATCTATGCGGTTGATGAACTCCGGGCGGAAATAGGCCTTCACCTCGCCCATGACCGCGAGCTTGATGACCTGGTAATCGTCTCCTGCCATCTGCTGGATCATTTGTGAACCGAGGTTGGAAGTCATGACGATAACAGTGTTCTTGAAGTCCACCGTGCGCCCCTGCCCGTCTGTCATGCGTCCGTCATCCAGCACCTGCAACAGGACGTTGAATACATCAGGATGTGCCTTTTCCACCTCATCCAGCAAAATTACCGAATAAGGTTTTCTGCGTACCGCTTCGGTCAGATAACCGCCTTCCTCGTATCCGATGTATCCGGGCGGTGCGCCGATCAGACGCGCAACGGAATGTTTTTCCATGAACTCGGACATGTCGATGCGGATCAGATGCTCTTCGGAATCAAATAAAAAACCAGCCAGCGCCTTGCATAGCTCTGTTTTACCCACGCCCGTCGGTCCCAGGAACAAAAAGGAACCATAGGGACGATTAGGATCCGCCAGTCCCGCGCGTGAACGACGAATGGCATCCGAGACCAGTCTTACCGCCTCATCCTGCCCCACCACGCGCTCGTGCAGCTTCTGTTCCATATTCAGGAGTTTTTCCCGTTCACCCTGCATCATCTTGGAAACAGGAATGCCGGTAGCGCGCGACACCACTTCTGCGATTTCTTCCGCCCCAACCTGGGTTCGAAGCAGCTTTGGCTTGTTTTGCTCCGCGGCCTCCTTGTCACCCTGTCGATCCTGCGCCTGAAGTTGTGCCTCCAGTTGTGGAATGCGTCCGTATTGCAGTTCTGAAACTTTCTGCCAATCTCCTTTGCGCGTCGCCGCCTCGATTTCGAGCTTGGTCTTTTCCATCTCTTCCTTGATATGCTGCGTACCCTGCACCTGGGATTTTTCAGCTTTCCAGATTTCTTCCAGATCAGCGTATTCGCGCTCGAGTTTGGCTATCTCATCTTCCAGTAATGCCAGTCTCTTCTGCGAGGCCTCATCCTTTTCCTTCTTCACCGCCTCGCGCTCGATCTTGAGCTGTATCAGACGCCGGTCGAGTCTGTCCATCGCCTCCGGCTTGGAATCGATTTCCATCCGGATGCGGGCCGCGGCCTCATCGATCAGATCGATAGCCTTATCGGGCAGAAAGCGATCAGTAATGTAACGATGCGACAGTTCAGCCGCTGCAACGATAGCCGGATCGGTGATATCCACGCCATGATGCAACTCGTATCTTTCCTGCAAGCCTCGCAGGATCGCAATAGTTGCCTCGACCGTCGGCTCCTCGACGAACACTTTCTGGAAGCGCCGTTCCAGCGCGGCATCTTTCTCGATGTACTTGCGGTATTCATCCAGAGTGGTGGCGCCCACGCAATGCAGCTCGCCGCGCGCCAGCGCGGGTTTGAGCATGTTCCCCGCATCGATGGCACCCTCAGCCTTGCCCGCGCCCACCATGGTATGAAGTTCGTCGATGAAGACGATAACGCTCCCGGCGGCCTGCGCAATCTCTTTAAGGACAGATTTGAGGCGCTCCTCGAATTCGCCCCGGTATTTGGCCCCGGCCAGCAGCGCGGCCATATCCAGCGAAAGCACTTTTTTGTCCTTGAGGGTTTCCGGCACCTCATTATTGACGATACGCTGAGCCAAACCTTCGACAATGGCGGTTTTACCGACCCCCGGTTCGCCGATCAGTACCGGATTGTTCTTGGTACGGCGCTGCAATACCTGGACAGTACGTCGAATTTCATCGTCACGTCCGATAACCGGATCAAGCTTCCCCGTACGCGCGCGCTCAGTCAGATCGAGCGTGTATTTCTTCAGAGCTTCGCGGCTGGCTTCGGCCTCGGGATTGCTGACATTCTCGCCACCGCGCACCTCGTTGATCGCCTGTTCCAGCGCATCGCGACTGGCTCCGTTCTGCCTCAGCAGATTGCCGGTCTCGCCTTTGTCCTGGAGCGCCGCCACCAGAAACATTTCCGATGCAATGAATTGATCACTCCGTTTCTGCGCCTCCTTGTCGGCCAGATTGAGCAGATTGCCCAGATCACGCGAAACGTTGATCTCTCCGCCCGCACCCTCTACTTTGGGAAGGCGCTCGATCGATTTTTTCAGCGCTTCCCGCAGGGGCGGCACATTCGCACCTGCCCGCTGCAACAACGAGACCGTGCCCCCATCTTGCTGCTGCAAGAGCGCCAGCAGTAAATGCTGCGGTTCAATATAAGGGTTGTCCTGACCCACGGCAATGCTCTGCGCATCGGACAACGCCTGCTGGAATTTTGTGGTTAATTTGTCGAAACGCATGAGAAGCCCTTTATGGGTAATGAATGATTATTATATATAGGGGATAAAGTGGAATTTTCAAGATATCCCTCACGCGTCCGGATTCTTGAGCGAGATGGAGGATGCAATAAGCAAAGCCATTGCAGTATCGGATGATCCAGCACCGCATGCCTGTCAAAGCTCAAAGCGAAGGTATTTCCGGATAGGGATACAAAATGTTGAGAGCCACACTTTTGCCCGCCGTTTCCACGATGCGCACATGCTCGCGCTTCAATTGGCGGGCGTGACGCAAGCCGCAGGAGTAGGCAATCATATCGATTTCCCTGTTCATGTTTTTGGCATAGTTGGCAACACGCAGATATTTCTCCTGTACCACCAGGCCACGCTGCAAACGCCGATTATGGGTGGTGATACCGGTAGGACAGGTATTCAGGTGACATCGCATGGCCTGGATACAGCCGAGTGAAAACATGAAGCCGCGCGCAGTGTTGACAAAGTCCGCACCCGCGCAGAGCGCCCACGCCGCCCGCGCTGGTGTCACCAGCTTACCTGCTGCAACCACACGTATGCGGTCTCTCAAGCCGGATTCCAGTAATGCATCCACCACCCGCGGTAACGCTTCCGCAATGGGCAGGCTCATATGGTCGAACAGAGTCTGGGGCGCGGCTCCGCTGCCACCTTCGCCACCATCGATGTTGAGAAAATCCGGCGCGTATTCGGAACCCCTGCGATTCACTGCGTCGCACAGTTCATTGATGAAGCGCCACCCGCCGATGGCAGCCTTGACACCCACGGGCCGCCCGGTGAGATCGCGAATATAGGCGATCTTGTCGAGCAGTTCATCCACATTCCCGATATCGCGATGGCGATTAGGGCTGATTGAATCAAAATGAGCAGGAATGCCGCGGATAGCCGAGATTTCGTCGGTAACCTTGGTTCCGGGCAGCAAGCCCCCCTTACCCGGCTTCGCACCCTGAGAGAGCTTTATTTCAAATGCCTTGACCACCTTTGCAAGTTCCTTTGCCCGCTCCGGTGAAAAATTACCCTCCTGGTCGCGAATACCATACTTCGCAGTACCGATCTGCATGACAATATCGCCACCCCCTTCGAGATGATAAGGCGAGAGCCCGCCTTCCCCCGTGTTCAGCCAGCATCCCGCTTCCGCCGCTCCCAGTGACAATGCGCGGACTGCGGGCGCCGAGATCGCGCCATAGCTCATTCCGCTGATATTGATAATGGATTTCGCATGGAAAGGATGCTCGCAATAGCCCTCGCCAATCACCAGCGGCGGAGTGGGCAACCGGTCGCTCTCCAATACCGGGAAAGCGACATTGACGAAAAAAATAGAGCCTGGCTCGCGCAGATCATTGGTCGAACCGAAACCGATGATGCCGCCCTCATTCTTTGCATTCCTGTACACCCATGAGCGGGTAGCGCGATTAAAGGGCATTTCGCTCCGATCACTGGAAAAGAAATATTGCCTGAAATACTCTCCCTGTTTCTCCAGGAAAAATCGCAGGCGCCCGATTACCGGATAGTTACGCAGGATGGAATGCTTCTTCTGGGTTACATCCTGGATGAACCAGAATACGACTATCCCTATTACGATCAGACCGACAATCGTGCCGAAACCGTATGAGATTACTTTCAACGCATCAGACATGAGGCCTCCGCTACTGCATTCAGCTAAAATACTCCATTCGTTCCGGTAAGCATAATAAAAATGTTTTGCGATCATTTCACGTATCTCGAAACCGAAATCAGGAATAACGTCAGCCAGGCGCTGCTCGAAGATGTGGGTACCGGTGATCTCACCGCAAGCCTCATTCCGGCTGACGAAGCTGCAACCGCTACGGTGATCAGCCGTGAAGAGGCTGTGATGTGTGGAAGCCAATGGTTTGACGAATGCTTTCGGCAACTGCAACCGCAAGTCGAAGCACGCTGGCATGCGCGGGACGGCGAAACAGTCGGCGCCGGACAGGAACTCTGTGAAGTGAAGGGTAATGCCAGGGCACTGCTGACAGGTGAACGGACAGCCCTCAATTTTCTGCAGCTGCTCTCGGCTGTCGCCACCCGGACCCGGTGTTACGTGAATGCAATATCCGGAACAGGTGCGGTCATTGTCGACACCCGCAAGACCTTGCCCGGATTACGGCTGGCCCAAAAATATGCGGTTAAATGCGGCGGAGGAACCAACCACCGGATCGGTTTATATGATGGCATTCTGATCAAGGAAAACCATATCCTGGCTGCCGGCGGTATTGAACCGGCACTGCGTGCGGCGAGGAAAATTGCCGCTCAGGGGATATTCATCCAGATCGAAGTGGAAACACTGGAAGGACTCCGCACCGCTTTGAATGCCGGAGCGACACTGATTCTGCTGGATAACTTCGATCTGGATGAACTGAGGGAAGCGGTAGTATTGAACGCCCGGCTGACCAATAAAGGCGCAGTGCTGGAAGCCTCTGGCGGAATCACCCTTGACAATGTCCGCGCAGTAGCCAGAACCGGTGTGAACCGCATCTCCATTGGCGGCCTTACCAAGGATATAAAGGCCATAGACTTGTCGATGCGGTTTGCTGCCCAGAAACAAGGATGAATTTAGCGGTGGCCCGAGGTAGAGTGCCAATAAGCGAAGCGCATTGCGCCATATCCTACAGTCAAGTTTGCTCAAGTTTGCCGAAGATATAACGGAAACTGAAAAGAGCAAGGCTCTGAAAAACAGCTAGTGTAGTGTTACACGCTAATTGAAACATATGAAACCCAGTATTCACGCGGTTTATAGCCTGATTATAAGTTTCATTAAGAGCGCTTCACTACACTAGGATGGCTTATGAAAAGACTGCCTGAAGGAAACAAAACTTATGCGTCTTTCCACGTTTAACGTCGAAAACATGTTTCAGAGAGCCCGCGCGATGAATCGGGAGACCTGGGCGGAAGAAAGGCTCGCCCTGGAGGACTATAGCCGGCTGTCCACATTGATTCAAGAGCCCGAGTATACCGAGGCTGTCAAGACCGAGTTGTTGCAGATAATGGCGCGTCATGATGGCTTGTTGACGGCGGGCAAGAGCGAATTCCTGCGTCTTCGTGACATCCGTGGCAAATTGCTTTACCGCCCGCGCAACAAGCCTGTGGAAATACGGGTGTCAGGCCGACGGGACTGGATTGGGTGGTTCGAACTGGAACGTGAACCGGTAAAGGAGACAGCCACCGAGAATACCGGCCGCATCATCGGCTTGCTGGACACCGACATACTGTGCGTGGTCGAGGCGGAGGACAGGACAGGCCTCAAGCGCTTCAATGCGGACGTGCTTCCCACGGTTGACGCACATTCTTTCGATCAGGTCATGCTGATCGACGGAAACGACGATCGGGGCATTGACGTCGGCATCATGACGCGCCGCGACCACCGGATTATCCAGATCAGGAGCCACGTGGACGATGTGGATGACAAGGGAATAATTTTCAGCCGCGACTGCGCGGAATATGAAGTAAAAACCGCACAGGGAAACAGACTCCTTTTGCTGGTCAATCATTTCAAGTCGAAGGGCAATGGCAAATCTTTTGAAACTGCCGTAAAGCGCCGTCGGCAAGCAGGGAGAGTGCGTGAAATATATAGCGATAGAATCAACGAAGGATTTGAATACATCGCGATTGCCGGGGACCTGAATGAAGTACCCAGCGCATCACCCCTGGATCCGCTCTTACGTCAAGGCTCCGACCTGACGGATGTTATGGTTCATCCCCGGTTTCTCGGGGATGAAAGGCCGGGTACCTTTGGCAACGGAACGAAATCCGGCAAGCTCGACTACGTCCTGATGTCTCCAAAGCTTTCCGCAAAAGTCACCAGGGGCGGCATAGAGCGGCGTGGAGTGTGGGGTGGGAGAAACGGAACATTATTCCCCCACCTGCCAACAATCCAGGCTGCGGAGGATGCTGCATCAGACCATGCTGCCCTATGGGTAGAAATCGATATTTAGACCCTGGAGAACCAGGGTCAAAAAAACCCGCCCGACTGGTGCCGCCTCCTGTGCCTGTGGTTGCCTCCACTTGCGGAATGCGCCCGTATTGCACAGTTTGGAAACTTTCTGCCAGCCACCCTTGCGGGGTGGCGGCGTCTATTTCGAGCTTGACCTTCTCTATCTCCTCCTTGACAGGCTGGGTGCCCTGTACCCGGGATCTTTCCGCTTTCCAGATTTCTTCCAGATCGGCGTATTCGCTCCAGTTTGGCTATTTCGTCTTCCAGCAAACTTAAGTGTTTCTGCGAAGCTTCGTCTTTTTCCTTCTTCACTGCCTCGCGTTCGATCTTGTTTTGATGCGAAAGTACGTTCGGGCGCATCTGGGCAAATTTCCCGCGACCCTTACCACGGATATCAAGCCAAAGTCGTATGTTGACCTGCTACCTGGCCCTGATGATCTATATCCGTGGACTGTCGCGAAGTATTTTCCGTCATATTTACCCGTTATATTTCATATGGAACCACCGAATAAATTCCTCGCAGGCGCGATGGTACTTTGCCTTGCGGGATGAGATGCGCGACAGGCGACGACGCGAACGTGACCTCGGAGGGCGGAGCAGTGCCTTCCGCACCTCGAAGCGGGATGCTGGCGCCCAGGATGCAGCCTGGATCACGGTCCTGCCACCCGACGCTACCCGATTCCCGCTTCGCCGGGTCCCTCGGGCGACGCTCTTGGGTACTACTTCGTTGCACTCCTTGGCATCGTAGTCCCGGGCTACGACCTCCATCGCGCGCCTTGTGATCATCCAGATTTTGGCAGCAATGCGCTCTGCGGAGGATTTGCTCAGCAGTTTCCTTTCGTACTGCAACGCCAACATCATCGCGGTCGAATTCGGAGCTTTCCATGATTGCAACATGCAAGGCAGCCTGTTTGCAGGCGCGGGTAACCGGTTTGCCGCCCTATCGCACCCGCGAAACCATAATATTGTCTAAAAAATCATTCCAGGGAGTTAAAGATGTTCGAAAAAAATACGATGGTCTTTCTGCTGTCCAGCACACTCGTGGCTATTGCCCACAATACGTCTGTCCTCGCTGCGCCCGCATTCGTTAATGGTATTGCCATTCCGGGCAGTACGAGCGACCACTTCGGCTCCGGCGTCAACAACGGCCGTGTTGGCTTCTTTTCCGATATTTACTACGATACCAACCGAAACGAGTGGTGGGGGTTGTCCGATCGGGGGCCCGGCGGTGGTACCATGAATTACGACACGCGCGTACAGCGTTTTACTCTGGATGTGGACAAGAACACTGGCTCCATATCCAATTTCCAGGTGGCCGAGACGATAAAATTCATGAATGGCGCAAACTCATTCAACGGGTTTGCGCCCAACCCCATCAATGTGCGGGGCAATTCCTTCGATCCGGAGGGCTTGGTGGTCAACCCGCATAACGGCCATTTACTGGTATCCGACGAATATGGCCCGTCCCTGTATGAATTCGACCGCACTGGGCAGTTTGTCCGCTCTTTCACCGTCCCAGCCAATATCATACCCCGGGACGCCGCGGATATACCAAATTATGCCAGCAATACCGGCAATATCGCGGGCAAGCGAAGCAATCGCGGCTTTGAAGGTCTCGCCATCAGTCCTGATGGGCAGAACACCTACGCGATGCTGCAGAGTGCGATGCTGGACGAGGGTGGCGGCAACGGTGTCTATGATCGTATCGTCAAGTTCGACAATACCAGCGGCACCGCCGTAGCCCAGTATGCATACAAAATGGAAGGCTCCACTCAGGGTCGGGGAACGTCCGCATTGGTGGCGATCAACGATCATGAATTCATGGTGATCGAGCGCAATAACCGGGGTGTGGGAGTCGATTCCGAACTGACCCCAGCGAACAAGAAAGTGTTCACGATCGACCTCGACGGCGCCACGGACGTGACGGCAGTTGATCTTGATTCGAACGCAACGTTTACGGCTGTCGCCAAGAACAATGCGCCCTTCATAGATCTGGCGGCCGATACGCTCACTGCGCTCGGCGGCAAGGTGCCGGAAAAATGGGAAGGCCTCGCGATAGGACCGAGGCTCGACGATGGTTCCTATCTCATACTTGCCGGAACGGACAACGACTATTCAGTCTCGCAGAATGCTAGCGGCACCCAGTTCGATATCCTCTACAACCCGGTTACGAGTGAACGCGCGGCGTGTGAACTCGGGACGCTTGACAACTGCTTCAGTATCGACAGCAACGGCGTTATGACAGCAGTCCCTGTCACCGACACCACTGGATACGCGCTCATCCCTGGCGTGCTCCACGCCTATAAAGTCTCCGCGGCTGATTTAGCTGGCTATATTGCCCCTGTGCCAGAACCCGAAACTTATGCCATGCTGTTGGCGGGTCTGGGGTTGATGGGTTTTATTTCCCGTCCTCGCAGGCTATCTGAGAAAAACTTGAGCAGAACTGTGTAAGCAGAGTTTTTAGTCCTTGGCGTCGTGACGCAGGAAGTCAGGTAAAGCGAAGCGCTCTGCGCATCTGAAGAATACCACGGTCAGGTTCGCCGAATTCCTACACTCCGATGCTGGAAGTAGTTAGTCATCCCTGAATAATTTGATTTTCAGGAACAGGCTGCTATAAGCTGGTGCCCATCTCTGTCATCATTCGCTGTTTGCGCCTGCAGCCGAACGAGAATCAGGGCGAGAAGAAACCGCAGCTTCCTCAGAATCATATGCAGGTTGTGTCCGCAACCACAGAGCAAGGCATGGAAAGCATCCCCTTGTGCGGCTTTCAACCAGTTTCTGCACAGTCGCCCGTCGTTTTTCATGTGCCCGATCGCAGGCTCAATGGCGTTGTGCCGTCGAATGTCACGCTTGAGCCGCGCAGTGATGTCGCGCTTGAGTTTGCGGTGGCAGACCTTGATCCCGCTTGGGACAGGGGCGCCACGATAGCCCAGGTCCAAGAAGGCTGTGATGTATGGAAGCCTCTGGGGAATTACCCTTGACAATGTCCGCGCAATAGTCAAAACCGGTGTGAACCGCATCTCCATTGGCGGCCTTACCAAAGGATATAAAGGCCATAGACTTGTCGATGTAGCTTTCTTCTCGTACCTGACATGCCTCAAAAAATGTGGTTGCGCCCGGTTTTTTGAGGATATTGAGGATCTTTAAGCGACAGATTAGCAGGCACCTCGCCCCAACTCGTCACGAACAATTACCTTTTGTGGTTTTTGTGGTAACAGCAGCTTTGACAACCATCGCTGACGCTTCGCCATCTCCCACAGGAGCAAAGACGCCGCGATACTGCATGCAAGACTTACAACGCAGTTTAGATACACATAAGGACTGATATGGTGCAGCGCGACAAATGCCCGGGTTTGCAGGAAGCCGTGAAA
Organism: Nitrosospira multiformis; assembly: GCA_017306155.1. GTDB lineage: Bacteria > Pseudomonadota > Gammaproteobacteria > Burkholderiales > Nitrosomonadaceae > Nitrosospira > Nitrosospira multiformis_F. The sequence continues at coordinate 40,054 of JAFKJB010000013.1, read as the reverse complement.
GATCAGGATAAAAAGCGTACCTGATCCCAGGTATGCCAGCGGTTTTCTGAAGGATGTAAAATTTTGTAGTAACGAAGCGATACTGAGCGTTATATATATCCCTGTCGCCGCCTCCAAGGTCGATACAACCGCACTATCATATACCCTTTCATTAAGATCAATGGTGGCATCAAAATAAAAGTGCAGAGCAACAAACACTACGGTAGATACAAATAAGCCGGGCAGGCTGAATTTCATTGATTTTACAGGTGTAGCGAACAGATACCCGAAGATAATGAAGGAAGATGTTATCGGAATAAGATCAACGCCCCAGGGAAGTCCCAGGAATCGCCCTGGGCCCATAAGGCTTGCGGCTATTGCCGTAGGGTGGCGATAGGCATCGATAGAAGCTATGCCAATCCCTAAGAGCATGAGGGCAACTGGTACTATCCATACCTTGTTGTCCGTGCAGGCTTCAATCGCCCTCAAGATGATCAGGGACGCGATCAACGAGATAAAAAGATGGGGTAAAAACCACAGGGCAATCCACTCAATAGTATCGCCGGTACCATAAAGCAGGCCTATGAAATAATCCATGCCGCTCAGGCCAGCTTCATGGCTCACGCCCAGCGCAGCTGCCAGCATCTTGAGGACGCCCAAGGCTATCAGGACAACGAAATAGGGTTTCAGAAGCGATCCTGTCCGGCCTATTGCGAAACGCAGGATTCCGTCCGGTGCTCTCAGGAATATTCCTGCCAGGAAGAAAAACAAAGGCATGTGAAATGAAAAAATGACTCTGTGAAGTTCGCTTGTCTCATGGATTGAAAGCCAATTATGTCCGAGCACGACAAGAAATATGCCGATTCCTTTTGCTACGTCGATTGTGCTATTGCGGGTCATCATGACAAATGTCGTGAGTAACAATGGTGCTGTACGAAATGCTCCGGCAGGTGAAATAATGCATTGCGCCTGAACCGTTGCTGCTTTTAGATAGAGATAGGAATTGCGGAATCAGGTTCGAGATTGAAATACACATCAGCAATTGAAAACTTTAGCGTTGGACATGGAGTTCGCGCTCCCGACACTTGAAGTTTCAGAATCAATAGGGTCACCATTGAAATCAAGTGCCATCAAGCCAGGGTTGCCGCCGGCAGCAGCAGTATTCACGCTAACTACCCGCTCAGCCATCAAACGGTATAAAGGGAAATCGGTACCGGAGGCAGTAATGAAGTCGACTAGAGCACCTTCGCGTTCCGCCAGCTCGTTTCGAAGCCGGTACGCCTCGTCTTCAGAACCTGAATAGAGTGCCGCGGAAATGGGTGCGTGAATCCAGTCCCGCTCGATGCGCAACCGCTCCCGCACCAGGAACGGCAGTTTATCCAGTAACGCGTGCAAAGGCGGGTTATCAGTCAATATGATCTGGTTGCCGGTTGCCAGTGCCGCTGCCATCTGCTCAAGCAGCGCATCGTCGTCCATGGCAATACAGGCTACCACTCCCCGCGGGGCGAATCTCAATGTATTGCTCTCGCCTGTCGGCCCCGGTAGCGGAATGCTGAATGCGAGCGGCGTGCGTCTGGCATAATCCTCGCACAACGAGACGAGCATGTCCCATCCGGCTTGCCGGGCCCAATCGGCAAGAGCTTGCAGCTCGGCTGGCGCATCATTGACCCGCAGGCTGCCATTATCCATCCGCAACGAGGACGTCTGAGGCATCAGTCGATGCAGATAGAGCGGTCCTCCGGCCTTGGGTCCGGTACCCGATTTTCCCTCCCCGCCAAAGGGTTGCACACCGACTACGGCACCGATCATATTGCGATTGACATAGATGTTGCCGGCATGCACACGCTTGGTAATGAAATCAATGGTCTCATCGACGCGACTGTGAATACCATGCGTCAATCCATATCCCGTCGCATTGATCTGGGCAACAAGTTCGCCCAATCGCTCGCGGGCAAAACGCACGACATGCAGCACCGGCCCGAACACCTCGTGTTCCAGCTCATCTATGCGGTCAATCTCGATCAGGGTAGGCGCGAGGAAGATGCCGTTCGTACAAGCCGACGGCAACGCCGGTTGGAACACGGTATGACCTGCCGCGCGCATTTTTTCGATATGATCGAGCAACGCGTGCTGAGCCTCTGCATCAATCACCGGGCCAACATCAGTAGCGAGCCGCCGGGGATTACCCACCGTGAGTTCCATCATCGCGCCTCTCAGAACCTCCAGCACCTGTTCAGCGATGTCTTCCTGCAGGCACAACACACGCAGCGCCGAGCAACGCTGTCCCGCGCTATCGAACGCCGATGTCAACGCATCCTGCACGACCTGTTCGATACGTGCTGACGAATCGACGATCATCGCGTTCTGGCCTCCGGTTTCAGCGATGAAGAGGATCTCACCTTTCTGTGAACGAAGAGCGAGCGTACGATGAATGAGTTGCGCGACTTCCGTTGAGCCGGTAAAAATGACCCCTTGCACACGAACATCTTTGACAAGCTGCTCTCCAACCTTCTCGCCCCGTCCGGGCAAAAGCTGCAACGCAGGCCGTGGAATGCCAGCCTCATGCAGCAGCCTGACGGCAACGGCGGCAATCAAGGGCGTCTGCTCGGCTGGCTTCGCAAGTACGGGATTGCCCGCAGCAAGCGCGGCACTTACCTGGCCAATGAATATTGCCAGGGGGAAATTCCAGGGACTGATGCAGACTACAGGGCCGAGCACTGAAGGTGGATCGGTGCTGAACCGGTCGCGTATCTGTTGAGCGTAATAACGACAGAAATCAACTGCTTCACGCACTTCCGCGACGGCATCCGGTAACGACTTGCCAGCTTCGCGTACCGCCAGCCCCATGAGTTCCGTACGGTGCGCTTCCAGTGCATCCGCTGCCCGTTCAAGCATTGCAGCCCGCGCTTCATTCGGGGTACTTTGCCATTCGGACACGAACGCGTGCGCGGCTGTGATCGCCCCTTCGACATCCCGCCCGGTCGCCTCTATCACAATGCCAACGGAATCGGCATGATCAGCCGGATTGAGAACCGGTGAACCTCCATTTCCGGCATGCCCATCGTCTGCAAGCACAGGCTCCGCCCGCCATTCACGCCTTTCCATTTCAGCCAATTCAGCAGCCAGCTTGGCCAGCGCCTGCTCGTCGCTGAAATCGAGGCCTGCCGAATTCCTCCGCTTGTGACCGTATAAATCACAGGGTAAGGGAATCGCCGGATGCGGATGCACTCCCTCCTGCTCGACCTGGCTGACCGGATCCGCAACCAGCTCTTTTATGCTGATAGCGTCGTCGAGAATGCGATTGACGAATGACGAATTTGCGCCATTTTCAAGCAGGCGGCGCACAAGGTAAGCAAGCAGCGCCTCGTAGTTGCCTACGGGCGCATAGACACGGCACGGCTTTGCAAACCGATCCTCCTCCGCCAGACACCCGACCTGGTCGTATAACCTTTCGCCCATCCCATGCAGATACTGGAATTCGTAACCTTCGACACCCGCATCCTGGGCCATCTGCTGTACGGCTGATAATGTGTGCGCGTTATGGGTGGCAAACTGGGGATAGACCGCCTCCATCGCGTAAAGAAGCTTCTGGGCGCAAACCATATAACATATGTCGGTATGAATCTTGCGCGTATAAACCGGATAGCCATCCAGCCCCTCTACCTGTGCACGCTTGATTTCCGCATCCCAGTACGCGCCCTTGACCAGGCGAACCATAATGCGGCGACCGCTTTGGCGCGCAAGGGCGATGAGCCAGTCGACAACGAACGGGGATCGCTTCTGATAGGCCTGGATGACAAAGCCGATGCCATCCCAACCCGAAAGATCCGGGTCGAACACAAGTGCCTCCAGAAGGTCGAGCGAGAGATCGAGCCGATCGGCTTCCTCTGCATCTATGTTGAGACCCATGTCATAGTGCTTCGCAAGCAGCAGCAGTAATTTAAGACGTGGCAGCAGCTCAGCCATCACACGCTCGCGTTGCGAGCGAACGTAGCGCGGATGCAATGCGGAAAGCTTTACGGAAATTCCCGGTCCCTCGTAAACACCACACCCGCCATTCCATTTGCCAATGGCATGGATGGCCGAGGTGTAAGAAGCACAGTAGCGCTCGGCATCGGCCTTCGTTATTGCCGCCTCACCCAGCATGTCGTACGAATAACGATACCCCTGCATCTCGCGCTCCCGGCTACGCTCCAGCGCCTCCTCGATGGTTTCGCCAATCACGAACTGATGGCCCAGCACACGCATCGCCAGATCCATTCCTTTGCGAATCAGGGGCTCACCTCCCTTCTTCACCAGTTCCGATAGTGCGGCCCACAGCCCGTCCTCCCTATGGGTCGAAACCAGCTTGCGAGAGATCAGCAGGCCCCAGGCCGCCGCGTTTACGAAAAGCGAAGGGCTGTGCCCCACGTGTGCGCGCCAGTCGCCCTTGCTAATCTTGTCCCGTATGAGGCGATCCGCGGTTTCCCGGTCCGGAATGCGCAACAGCGCCTCGGCGAGGCACATCAGAGCTATACCTTCCTGGCTCGACAGGGAAAATTCGTGCATCAATGCAACTATGCTTCCCCTATGGCTATGTTTGCCTTGCATCAAGGTCACCAGCTCACGGGCGAGTTCCTCTGTTCGCGCGCGGCTGTGCGGCGGCCAATCGAGCTGGCTCAATAAACCATTCACGCTCTCAACCTCATTGCGCCGATACGCACTGGTAATTGCAGCGCGCAAAAATCGGGGGTAGATGACCATTTTTTCTACGTTTTTCCGTATGAGCGAAACAATTTGCTTGACCTGATCTGCCGATCACCTTCATTCCCCGGGTTCCATGCCTCTATCTCGCCCATTTGGGAAGCAGGCTGAGGTCAGGTCGCCCGCAGCCCGGGATTTTCGAAGAGAGGGCTGGTTAAGGTAAAAAGGTATAAAAGCAGGGCAAAACTTTCGAAATTTTCGGATCGTTGTTTCAAAACCACTCCTGAGAGCCGGATCCTTTTCTGCATCTCCGCCCGCTGAAAAAGAGCCTGGAAATTATTGAACATCGAACCCGCGCCTGTCTGTTCGTCCCATCACATATCCCGGACTGCCGCGCAACTGAAAATTCCCTGAGGGTCACTATCATGAGAAAAACTGCGGTCTGCCCATACTCGTCAGCTTCGAAGAGTTATCCCTGCTTCGATTCATGGTTTATAATCCGGGCATCTCTCCCAATATTGACTCAATACCTCATTCACAATCCCGCAAAAGCAGTAAAAAATACAACGCTTTCTGGAGTCAGTTTCGGATCTGGCCGGTTTTTACCGGATTTGAACAGATCCAATATCCGTATTTGCCTGAAGGAGGCACTGATGTATCTTACAGTAACGTTTACAGCGGTCGGATGAGTCTCATGCCGGTTCTTCATCCTCAGGAGCACTTGATCATAAATGCATGACCTGGTCTGATTATCTTCCAGCCTGGCCGCTTCAAATCAGTCCAGCGCTGTGGCTGGCGCTCACACTCGTTGTCGCTGTACTTCTAGGCGAAGCGCTGGTACGTCATCTGAGGCTGCCCCGGATAGTTGGTTATATCGGCATTGGCGCAATATTGGGACCAGGTGGATTGGGTTTTATCCCTCAGCTTCCCGTGGACGAGTGGCGCCTGGTGGTTGATCTCGCACTTGGGATTCTCCTGTTTGAGTTGGGCAGCAAGGTCAATCTGCGCTGGCTGAAAGCCAACCCCTGGCTTGCGGGCACCAGTCTTCTCGAAGCCATCGCTACTTTTGGAGCTGTCTTCTCGGTGCTGGTATGGCTTGATGTTACCAGCACTGCTGCTGCCGTCGTTGCAACCATCGCAATCGCCACTTCACCCGCTATCATAGTACGCACCGTAACGGAATCCCGCGCTCAGGGCCAGGTAACCGATCGGCTCCTGCTCATGACAGCGCTCAACACCATCTATGCGGTGATTTTCCACAAGCTGGCGATTGCCGTCATGCACGGTCAGGCGGGCACGAGCTTCGTGCATACCATATTCCCCCCGCTCTACCTCCTCGGGGGGTCTGCGTTGCTGGCATGGTTGTTCGGCATTACCTTCGAACGCATCCATCACCACCTCGGACAGCACGAGGAAACTTTTTCCTTTATCCTGTTCGGCATGATCGCCTTTGCCACCATCATGGCCTCGACGCTCAGGCTCAGCCCTATCCTTGTCCTGCTTGCTGCCGGATTGATCACCCGCTACCAGCGCAAACACACCCGCACGTTCCCGCCGCACTTCGGCTCCGCCGGTGCTGTTCTGGTGGTATTGATGTTTATCGCGAATGGTCTGGCAGCTGACCTCAGAGGCTTGCGGGATGGCTCTTTACTGGTTCTGCTGCTTATCGTCGTACGAATCATTGCAAAGCTGCTGGCCGTACTGCCTCTGGCAACCCACAGCGGCATTGGCTGGCGCCAGGCGATATCACTCGGCATTGCACTGGTCCCCATGTCAAGCGTGGCGCTTCTCCTGACCCTGGATACTGCAATCGATTTCCCCGAATTCGCGTTCGGCCTTGGAATGGTGCTGATGAGCTGGATCGTCATACTTGAATTGGCCGGGCCCATTCTGGTGCAAGTTGCCCTGCGCCGGGCCGGGGAAACACCGGAAAAAAAAACATGAATCTGATGCCATGAGCCTGATGCCCTTCGCGCCCTCCCGTCCCCTGAGCATAGGAGTGGAGCTTGAACTGCAGTTGCTTGGCTGCAACGATTATAACCTCGCCCCTTCGGCACCCGAGATTTTGCGCCGCGTAGCAAAACGCACCCATCCCGGGGAAATCAAGCCGGAAATGACGCGCAGCATGATAGAGATCAACACCTCGGTGCAGCAGGACTATGCGGGACTGGTAACGGAACTGCGTGCCCTGCGGGATGTTGTTTCCGATGCCGGACGCTTTCTCAACGTTGCTGTTGCAGGCGGAGGCACGCACCCGTTCCAGCATTGGAGCGAGCAGAAGATTTCCGATGCGCCGCGCTTTCATTACCTCTCGGAACTGTATGGCTATCTGGCTAAACAATTCACGATATTCGGACAGCACGTACACCTCGGCTGTCCCGGTCCGGACGAAGCGTTGCATCTGATGCATATGCTCTCGCGCTACATTCCGCATTTTATTGCCCTGTCGGCCAGTTCGCCGTTTGTGCAGGGGCATGATACCGGTTTTGCCTCTGCGCGGCTGAACTCCGTTTTTTCCTTTCCGTTAAGTGGACGAGCGCCTTTTGTATTGCGCTGGAACGATTTCGAAAAATTCTTTGCCAAAATGGCGGGAACGGGGGTGGTTGAATCCATGAAAGATTTTTACTGGGATATACGGCCAAAGCCCGAATTCGGCACCCTCGAGGTGAGGGTGTGCGACACGCCTCTTACAGTCGAGATTGCGGCTGCCATTGCCTGCTATATCCAGGCCATGTCCAGATACATCATGGTAGAGCAGCGTACGGCACCCGAAGAGGACGACTATCTGGTGTATACGTTCAATCGCTTCCAGGCATGCCGCTTTGGCCTGGAAGGCGTCTTTATCGATCCTCGTACCCACCAGCAGCGCAGTATCCGGGAAGATATAATGGAGATGCTCGAACACATTTCCGACCACGCAAGAGAACTGCGTGCGGGGGAAGCAATGGAACGCATCCGCGAAATACTCATCGTCGGCAACGGTACAAGCTGGCAGCGCAGGGCTTATGCCAACGAGCACAACCTTGCCGACGTCATGCAATTGCAAGCCGAGTTATGGATGGGAAACTGATTCTCATGATGAGTGTCAAAACTGTCAGTTAGATTGAATCGATGAGAAAAACCAGCGGAACAAAGTAGCGCAACATCGATTGCCTAAGGCAATGTAAAGGAGAGCGCAAAGTTATCTAGTTATCTATATGTAACCTATATGTAACGAGAACACCGCGGAAATTCCAAAATCTAATTACATTCATATTTCTGAGGACTCATTCGTTACCTGAGATGCCCCGCCCGTTGCGTATCGGCCTGTCCCCGCGTATCCTCCATCAGCCGCCCCCTGAACTGGGTTTTCGCAACAAAACCCTGCAATACCTTGAACAGACTGTCGCCCACTGGATCATGCGCCGACGAGCACTGGCATTCATGTTGCCGGCAATAGAAACCGGCGGCGTCGAGCGTTCTCATGTGCGCATAAGCGACTACGTCCGGGAAATCGACGGCCTGGTGCTGCAAGGCGGCGCGGATGTATCTCCCGTTTCCTACGGTGAAACGCCTCACCGGCCGGAGTGGTCCGGCGACCGGGTGCGTGATCTTTACGAAATGGAGCTTTTCTGGGAATGTGTGGTACAAAGAAAACCGGTATTGGGGATCTGCCGCGGGCTCCAGCTCATCAACGTAGCGTTGGGTGGAAGCCTGTACCAGGATATCGCGACAGATCGCCCGGAATGCCTCATTCACGTGGATGCGGTGTTATATGACCAGCATCGGCATGCGTTGCTGATTGGAGAAAATTCCCGATTGGCAAAGCTCTATGGCAATCGCTACCAACACCTTGTCAATAGCATACATCATCAGGCAATCAAGGAATTGGGACGGGACTCCATGGTCGAGGCAGTGTCCGAGTCTGACGGCATCATCGAAGCAATACGCATGCACGGAGATAATTACGTGACGGGATTCCAATGGCATCCCGAATTCCATGGTCCGGCCACAGACCTGCTCGATTCCGGTCCCATATTGGATGATTTTCTTGCTGCAGCCGAAAAGCAGCGTGAATAATGGCGCCCGCGCTTATTACGGGGCTCCACCTCCCGTCTCATCGCTAGCTCATGCCTCAGGCGCGGTTTGTGCCTGCCCCGCCTGCTCCGTAATAAACGCCTTGACCGCTCCCGCATCCGCATCCATGACTATATAGCGCTGCGCTTTTTCTTCAATATTCTCATACCCGGCCGGACGCAGGGGTTCATGTCCGATTGCCTCGACAATGCTTGCCGAGAATTTGACGGGCAATGCCGTTTCAAGACAGATCAGCGGCACATTGGCGTCACGATGTTCCAATCCCGCTTTCACACCGTCAGCTGTATGCGGGTCTATCACCAGGCCATACCGGTCATGCACCCGGCGGATGGTTGCGATTCGATCTGCATGACTGCTGGTTCCCGACACAAGACCGAAGTCGGCGACTCTCTCCCACAGGGGCGTATTGGCGAGATCAAAGGCGCCGCCCTCATCTACTGCCTGCCATAATTCCTTCACTTTGGCGGCATCCCTTCCAGCCAGGTCGAAAATGAAGCGCTCGAAGTTGGAGGCCTTGGAGATGTCCATCGAAGGGCTGCTGGTCTGCACAGTCTCGGCGGTTGTGCGCGGACGATAATGTCCCGTCCGGAAAAATTCATCCAGCACATCATTTTCATTGGTGGCAAGTATGAGCTTTTTGATAGGCAGACCCATCATGCGTGCTACATGCCCGGCACAAATGTTGCCGAAGTTTCCCGATGGCACGGCGAAAGATACCTGCTCCGTATTCGAGCGGGTGGCGGCAAAATAACCTTTGAAGTAATAAACGATCTGAGCGGCAATGCGCGCCCAGTTTATGGAATTAACCGTACCGATGCGGTATTTCTGCTTGAACGCATAATCATTGCTGACAGCCTTGATAATGTCCTGGCAATCGTCGAACACGCCACGGATCGCGATATTGAAAATATTCGGATCATGCAGGGAAAACATTTGAGCTGTCTGGAATGGGCTCATTTTCCCATGCGGCGAAAGCATGAACACACGAATGCCGCGCTTGCCCCGCATGGCATACTCTGCGCTCGGCCCGGTATCGCCGGAAGTTGCGCCGAGGATATTCAGTTGCTCGCCACTCTTGTCCAACGCATACTCGAACAGGTTGCCCAGCAATTGCAGGGCGATATCCTTGAAAGCCAGCGTTGGCCCATTCGACAAACCGAGTATGTGCAACCCCGGTTCCAGGGTTTTAAGCGGTGTGATTTCATCGTTTTGAAACGACTGGGCGGTATAAGTTCGCGCAATGATACCGCGCAAGTCCGGGGCAGGAATGTCATTCGCAAAACGCGAAAGGATCTCGAACGCCAGCTCCCGGTAATCCATGCCACGCAGTTCCTGCAGTTGTGCGCTGTCGAACCTCGGATAGGCTTCCGGCATCGTCAGCCCGCCATCCGGAGCAAGGCCACCGAGAAGAATCCTGGAGAATTTTTTAGGCGGCATGCCGCCACGAGTGGAAATGTAGAGCATTATCCTAAATCCGCCTTGTACAAACCTGCAAAAAGGTGAAAGTGAAGCGATGCATGAAATATGAAAGCGGGATGAGGAATTCTGGCAATAGATTCATCGAGACCGTCATGCCCGCGAAGCAGTACTGATTGCAACCGGTTTGGAAATTATTTGCTGCCCAGATGCTCCAGTCGGATGCGGGTCACCTTGCCCGTTGTTATGGGCAATCGCTTTATTCGGGCAATAGCGTCGTTAACGTTCCTTTCCACTGCCAAATGGGTAAGCATAATGATATCCACCTGGTCTTCGCCTTCGCTTGGCTCTTTCTGCATCATGGCTTCGATGGAAATGCCGAGATCGGCAAGCACACGCGTGATATCGGCCAGGGCACCGGGTTTGTCCATGATCCGCAGTCGCAGGTAATAAGACGTTTCCACCTCGTCCATCGCGAGGATCGGCGTATCCGACAGGCGGCCGGGCTGGAAAGCGAGATGAGGAACGCGGTGCCTGGGATCGGCTGTGTGCATGCGGGTTATATCCACCAGGTCTGCCACGACTGAACTCCCTGTAGGTTCAGCGCCTGCACCCGGACCATAATAGAGGGTAGAACCTACCGCATCGCCTCTCACCACGATGGCATTCATGACGCCCTCGACATTGGCGATCAGCCTGCGGGCAGGAATGAGTGTCGGATGCACACGCACCTCGATTCCTCCAGGCGTACGTTTCGTAATGCCCAGCAGTTTGATGCGATAGCCCAGTTCCTCCGCATACCGGATATCCTCGCGGGTCAGTTTCGTTATACCCTCGGTATATACCTTGTCGAATTGCATCGGGATGCCAAAGGCAATCGAGGCCATGATCGTGAGTTTATGTGCCGCATCGATACCTTCGATGTCAAAAGTGGGATCGGCCTCTGCATAGCCCAGTTTTTGCGCCTGCTTCAATACGGTTTCGAACGTCAATCCCTTATCCCGCATTTCCGAGAGGATGAAATTGCTCGTGCCATTGATGATTCCGGCAATCCACTCGATGCGGTTGGCAGTCAACCCTTCACGCAAAGCCTTGATGATAGGAATGCCCCCGGCCACCGCCGCTTCGAATGCCACCATCACGCCTTTTTTCTGCGCCGCGGCAAAGATTTCGGTCCCATGTGAAGCAAGCAAGGCTTTGTTGGCGGTAATGACATGCTTGCCATTTTCGATGGCTTTCAGTATCAGATCCTTGGCCACGGTATGGCCGCCGATCAGTTCGACCACGATATCGATGTCGGGATTCATCACTACTCCATTCGCATCGCGAGTGACGATGACATCATCGTCGCCTGCAATCCGGCGGGCCTTCTCTTCCTCTCGATCAGCAATCATGCGAATGACGATACTGCGGCCGGCGCGCCGGATAATCTCTTCCTGGTTGCGTTTGAGAACGGCGTACGTGCCGCTGCCGACAGTGCCTGCCCCCAACAGGCCCACGCTGATAGGTTTCATATCTTCGGTAATGATGAATTTTTCGGACATATTTGCATATTTGCTGAAAGAGACTTTTATTCGTACGCGGCGTTCTCGTTTACGGAGGTTGAGTTCGCCTCACCCGGTTCCGTGCTGCCTGCGGTAGCGGGCCAGAAAGGTTCCAACGCGGCTGATGGCCTCGGTCAGCGCGTCGCTATTAGGTAGAAATACAACACGGAAATGATCCGGATACGGCCAGTTGAAACCGCTGCCCTGTACCAGCAGCACCTTCTCTTCCAGCAGTAAATCCAGTACAAACTGCTCGTCGTCCTCGATCGGATAGATTGCGGGGTCCAGGCGCGGGAAAAGATACATTGCCGCCCTTGGTTTGTAGCACGATACACCCGGAATCTCCGTCAATAATTTCCAGGCAAGATCGCGTTGCCGCATAAGCCGGCCAGTGGGCATGACCAGATCCTTGATGCTTTGATAACCCCCCAATGCCGTTTGAATGCCAAACTGCGAGGGAACATTTGCACACAGCCGCATGGAGGCCAGCATGGTCAGGCCAGCGATATAGTCACTGGCATAGTGTTTTGTTCCGGAAACCACTGCCCATCCCGAACGAAATCCCGCGGCACGATAATTCTTGGACAATCCGTTCAATGTAACGAACAGCACGTCATCCGCCAGGGAAGCAATCGAAGTATGGGTCGCATCGTCGTACAAGACTTTGTCGTAAATTTCATCCGCATAGACGATGAGTTGATGCTGACGCGCAATCTCGATGATTCCATGCAATACTTCATCTGGATAAAGCGCACCTGTCGGATTATTCGGATTGATGACAATGATCGCGCGGGTATTCGAGGTAATCTTCGAGCGAATATCCTCCAGATCAGGCAACCAGCCCGATTGCTCGTCACATACGTAATGGCGCGGAATTCCGCCGCCCAGCACCACCGCTGCCGTCCACAACGGGTAATCGGGCGAAGGAATCAACACCTCATCGCCTGTGTTCAACAGCGCCTGCATTGCCATCACGATCAGTTCTGAAACACCGTTGCCGATGTAGATATCCTCCAGCCGGACACCCTCGATATGCTTCTCCTGCGTGTAATGCATAATGGCCTTGCGTGCCGCAAACAGTCCTTTCGAATCGCAGTAACCGGAAGCGGCGGAAAGGTTATGCATCACGTCCTGGAGAATTTCTTCGGGAGCTTCGAAACCGAATGATGCCGGATTCCCGATATTCAGCTTGATGATGCGATGCCCTTCCTCTTCCATTTGCCGCGCCCGGTCAAGTATCGGTCCGCGAATGTCATAGCATACGTTGGCCAACTTGCTGGATTTCAGGATGGGCTGCATCAGATATGGGAGAGATAGGTGGTAGAAACGTTACAGCAAAGGTCGCCGAAGGATCATTACAATGCCTGGTTCAGATGGAAAACGCCGTGACCGGGAGCGCCTGCGAAGTTGAGTACTGAAAATCCAGTGATTCTGCAGTTCCGGTTTTATTCGACGCAAAACCTTTATCGCGACGGGAAAAAGATGTAATGTTACCCGACCCGCTAAACTGCCGCAAATGGAGTCTCGTGTGAAACTGCATCTTTCCGGTCCTACCGGGCACAACCTGTTTACTGGTTACGGAGCCGACTATGTCATGATCAATCACATACGCTACGATCGTAGCCTGATCGTATTGCCCGATCGCCTGATTGAAGAGTGGGAGGCAAAAACATTCGAGGAACTCAGCACTGAACACTTTCAGTTCATCCTCTCGCTGCAACCGGAAATGGTCCTGTTCGGAACGGGCGCCACATTGCGTTTTCCCCATCCGCAACTTACCAGAAGCCTGATCGAGTCCGGTATTGGCATAGAAGTGATGGATACCGCCGCCGCCTGCCGCACTTACAATATATTATCGGCGGAAGAACGGCGTGTGGCAGCAGCACTGCTCATTTAGCGATCACCCGCTCAGCCCGTATACCCGAAATCCTTTGGTCACCCTGCGTGCCATCCGTAATCGTACCGGAAGAAAACAACATCCTCATCGATCCCGCTCATCCCGAGGCTTTGCAAATTCAGGCAAAAAAGATACGGCGCTGAACATACGACGCGCGCTTCCGGTGAGGATTTACCGCAAATACGGGATTACAACAACTATCAGGGAGCAACGCCATGAAAACCAATCCAGTCGTCTGGTTTGAAATTTATGTGCAGGACATGGAACGCGCAAAAACGTTCTACGAAGGCGTCCTGCAAGGAAAGCTCGAGCGGATACCAAGCCCCGATATAGAACTGTGGGCCTTCCCCATGTCGGAGGACGGCTATGGCGCGGCCGGCGCGCTGGCAAAAATGGAGGGCTGCCCGTCCGGCGGAAGCAGCACGCTGGTTTATTTCAAGTGTGAGGACTGTGCGGTAGAGGCCGCCCGTGCTGCCGAGCATGGCGGGCGTCTTTTCAAGGAAAAAATGTCCATTGGCCAATATGGTTTCATCGCCCTCATCCTCGACACCGAGGGTAATATGATCGGATTACATTCCATGCAATAACTCATCCACCCGCTTCACCCGGAAAACGGACCATCTCATAACCATGGCAACTCCCGCTGCCTTCCTCTCACAACTCGTGCGCGGCCTGTTGATGCGTTCCTCAATGAGAACATTCCGTCATTCCCGCAGAGATCGCTCCTACCCTGCCGCTCTGCCGGTTATTCCTTTACATCTTCCGTCGGAGAAAGTTCGGTTCGAACCCGCTCCCGCCACAGCTCTATCCAGCCCGGAATCTCCTCCGGCAGCAGAGGGTGCGAGACAAAAGTTCCTTGTGCAAGGTCGCACCCGGTATGGCGCAGGAGATCCCAATCCTCCCGGTCCTGCACGCCTTCCGCCACGACTTCCATATTCAGCTGTCGAGCAAGCGACAAGCTTGCGTCGTAAATTGCCCGCAAGGTTTCATCCACCGAGGCGCGGTGTACGAAACCCTGATCTATCTTGAGCTCATCGAAGGGAATATCGCGCAACTGGGCCAGTGATGAATGTCCTGTGCCAAAATCATCGATGGAAAGGCGGAAACGCTTCAACCGCAGCCGTGTCAGAATCTCAAGCGGCGCCCGTGTATCCTGCATTAATCGGCTTTCAGTTACCTCCAGTACCACATTTTGGGGCGCTACCCCCTCTTTTGCCGCCACTTCCGCCACAAAATTCAGAAAATCGATCGACGCGAGGTTATCCATGGAGACATTGACGGCAATCCGCAGCTGCAACGTGGCATTCTGCCAGGCTTTCGCCTGGGTCATGGCGGCAGTAAATACGGTCTGAGTCAAATCATCGATCAAACCCGAGGCTTCCGCCAGTCCAATGAACTGATCCGGAAACACTATTCCATCTGTCGGGTGGCGCCACCTTACAAGTGTCTCTACGCCAATCACTTCACCATCCGCTACTGCAACTTTCGGCTGATAATAGTTGATCAGTTCACCCCCTTTTATGGCGGCACGAAGCTCATCCGCGCTGTAGACTTTCTTCGCTGTACCCGGGGCACTGGCGGAAGGCGACCCCCACTTTCCCAACATGGCGGCCAGGGCGTCAGGTGTCACTGGTTTATGCAGGTAACCCAGTATGGGAATCTTGTGGGCGCGCACAAGTTTTTCAGTTGTCTGAAGTATGCGCTCATCTTCACCGCTGACCAATATGAGGCTGCCGGGATAGTGAAGCTCCCCGAGATGCCGCACGAACTCGATCCCATCCATTTCGGGCATGTTGAGATCCAGCAGAATCACATTGGGTACCGTATCAGCGTCTGCATTGGCTATTTTTTCCAGCGCGGCACGGCCGCTGTCACAAAGTGTGATCGAGCCATATCCGAGGTTGGATAAAATGCGATTCAGCAGCTTGAGCATGAAAGACTCGTCGTCAAGCACCAGAATCTTCACTGCCGATGGTTCGACCATAACGTTCATCTTTTCAGTTATTGTTCAGTCAGGTTTCTGAATCCGGACATCGCTGGAGGCAGCTCGTCTGTCAGACGCCATCATGCCAATGATCCGATGTACTTATCCACAGCAGCAGATTCCGATTCGAAAGATGGCAATAGCTCATTCAACCGGGTCATGTCACCTGCCTTGCCCGCCTGTTCCATTTGAGCGCACAACTCACCCAATTGCAATGCACCTACTGAGCGGGCCGAGGACTTAAGCTTGTGTGCGATACTGCCGGCTGTTTTCGCATCGCCTGCCTGGCACGCTGCTCGCAACTCGTCTGCTGTTTTTCGTGCACTCACCCGGAAATCCTGGAGGAATTCACTGATCACGGCGGGATCGTTACCTACGAGCTGTTCAAGGATACTGACATCGACAGGTTTTGCCGCAACCGCGGATAAGGCGCGCGCGCCGGTAGTAGCAGATTCCTTGGGCGTAGCGGGAGCGACAGGCGTGACTGTGGCGGAAGGTGCCGGCGCAGTAGCGCCTGGCGGAGCCAGTTCGAGCAATTCAGTGCTGGCAGGGGAAGGCAGCCATTTCTGCAGTACCGCTTTCAAATGCGAGAGCTGCACGGGCTTGCTCAAATAGTCATCCATTCCCACGGCACGACAGTGTTCAGCCTCGCCCTTGAGCGCATTGGCCGTGATGGCAATAATAGGCTTGCGCGCAACACCCTGCTCTCCCTCTTTGACGCGAATTGCCGCAGTCAATTGATAACCGTCTATTTCCGGCATGTGCAAATCTGTCAGCAGCAATGCGTAGCTGCCGCTTTCCCAGCGCTTGAGCGCCTCCTGTCCATCCTTCGCAATATCCGCCGCATAACCCAGCAGAGAAAGTTGCTGGCGGATCACTTTCTGGTTGATTTCACTGTCTTCGGCGACAAGGATAAGGCGGCCTTCACTGAGCGCCCTTTCTCGCGACGGCAATGCCACCGCCTTGACTTCCTCCGCTGGCGGCGGGGGTAATTCCTCCTGCAGTCTTCCGGCAGCGAGCGCGACCGCCCGCAGGAAGGCGTCGCGATGCATGACATCGCCATCCAGGGTAACGGTATCGACCTCTTCGGTACGCTCATGCCGCCTGCGCCCCCGGCGAATGACGACAAAGCGGGGCTCGATATCAGGCTGGTGATGACCGTGCTCGAGGACTACGAAATGCGGGTCCAGGTCGGGACGGGAACGGAAGGCAGCACGCAATTCTTCAAGCGGTGGTGTTTCATGGCCGGCGTCCATGACCAGCAGCCATAGCCCCGGCGGGAGTATCTCGATGCGCTTGAGTGCGGCGGGCACATCGATCAACCGTTCTGCAACCGCGCCGCTGTATCTCAGATATACCGCCAGATCGTCTGCCAGACCTTTTTCAGCACCGACTACAAGGCAGGAGACACCGGTAAGATCGATAACCTTATCTCCCACGTGCGCGGAAGGAACGAGGGCAAACGTCAATCGCACAGTGAAAACCGACCCTTCGCCCGGGGCGCTCCTCACCCGGATACTGCCTCCCATCAACTGAATCAGGTGATGAGTAATCGCCAGACCCAGCCCTGTTCCACCGTAGCGCCGGGTGGTGGACGTATCTCCCTGGGTAAAAGAGGTAAAAAGGCGTGACTGCACCTCCTCGTTCATGCCTATGCCATTATCGGTTATCTCGAACTCCACCGTTACCGTATCCTGGCCGCGATCAACGAGCAGCGCGCGCACTGCCACCCGACCTGGCTCCTGTAATCCACTGGAAAACTTGATGGCGTTATTGGCAAGATTGACGAGCACCTGGCGCAGACGCAGCGCATCACCGAGGACTTCATCCGGTATCGCCGGGTCGAGAAACAGGGTAAGTTCCACAGCCTTCCTGGCGGCCAGGCTTTCGAGCATGGCACATGCTTTTTCCACAACCTTTTCCACGGACATCTTGGCCTGCTCGATTTCCAGTCGCCCCGCCTCGATCTTTGAGAAATCGAGGATATCCTCGATGATTTCCAGCAGGGCGAAAGCCGATTCGCGGATGAGATCAACCATTTCCATCTGATAACCGCTCAGACTTGTTTGCTGCAGGACGTCAGCCATGCCGATCACGCCATTCATGGGAGTGCGTATCTCGTGACTCATGGCCGCAAGAAAAATGGATTTTGCCTGGTTGGCCTGCTCGGCATCCTGCCGGGCCTGCTCGAGGTCCTTGAGAATCCGGATTCTCTCACTGACATCGATGCCGGACGGAATCAGCTTGATCACCTTGCCTTTATCATCACGCACCGGCACCAGCATGAAATCGATGGTCATGAGCCCGCCATTGGCGATGTGTATCTCGACGTCATGGCGCACGATCTCGCCCGCCACTGCCCGCCGGATATCGTCGCGGATCTGTTGCTGCACCTCCGGCTGGTGGGAAAACCATCCGGTCTCGGACAAACACTTGCCCATGACATCCCGGCTTTGCAGGCCGCCCACCTCCAGGGCGGTCCGATTCATCTCCACCAGCACTCCGTCGGCCGTCATTTCGCCAACAAGCGCGGCCAGATTATCCACGATGGTTCGAAAACGCTGTTCACTGTTGCGCAGAGCCTGCTCGACCCGCTTGCGCTCGCGGATATCGCGCAGCACGCCGGTAAAATAACGTTTGCCGCCCACGAAGTATTCGCTGACTGCAACATACAGATCAATGAGTTCGCCATTCTTGTGCTGACCTTCGACTTCGCGGCCCATGCCGATGTTATGCACCCCTTCGACTTCCAGGGTCAGAATGTGATCGAATTCACACCGGCCCCTTCCTGTCCGATAGTATCTTTCGACGTATCCCTCATGACCGCTGCGGAAAGGTTCGGGCATCAGGATGGAAATAGGTTGGCCGATTGCTTCCTCCCGGGTGTAACCGAAGAGTTTTTCGATAACGGGATTGACCGAGCGTATGATGCCTTTGTCGTCGATCGTAATGATGCAATCCACCATGTGCTCCACGATCGAGCGCATTTCCTCTTCTTTGCTGATAAGCACCGCATTCGCCTTTTCCAGGTCGGCTGTGCGTTTGGCAACACGGTTTTCGAGGTTCTGGTTGAGCTGGCGCAAATCTTTTTCGGCTGCGTCGCGCTGGCGATTGCTGGCGGTCAGGTGCTCAGTCATCGTATTGAAGGTGCTGGCCAGTTGACCGATTTCATCCCATCCGGCAACGGGAACACGCTGCTTCAGATTTCCACCGGCGATATGCTGCGCGCTATGGCTGAGGTTTTTCAGTGTGGTGACCACGCGCCGGCTGAACAGCAAAGCTCCTAGCATGGCGGCAATCAGGATGAACCCCAGGACGATCAAACTGTAGTTACGCACCCTTGGAACGAAGGCAAACACTTCCTCCGCGTCCATCTTGACTTCGATGCCCCAGTTCATGCGCGGCAGGTAACGCCAGGCGGCCACCACCTCCTTGGTGCGGTAATCCATTTTCACTCCGCCCCCGCGCTCTCCGTGCAATCCGCTCTGAATAGTGATTGAAAATGGAGGATTTGCCAAAGGTATCTTGAGATTCAGCGCTGCATTGGATTCGTGCTTGAGCGGGGCGATCACAAGCGCGGTGCGATCATTGAGAAGACGCGTTACGACAGTTTCACCGCTTGCTCCCAGTCCCACATTATCAGTCACAACCTCGAACACGCGTTCGCTGTAAATTTGCAGCGCCAGCACACCTTCCAGTTTTCCATCAACGATGATGGGCAATGCCATGAAGGCCGCAATCGCACCTTTCGAGGGTGGGTAGTGTTCAAAATCCGAGACGCCTCCCTGCAAGGTATCGAGTGCGGCGCGCACAAGCCGGGCAAAACTGCTGTTTCGATAGGGCCCTGTAATCAAGCTTGTCGCAAAATCCGATTCATGGGCCTGACTGTAGACGATTTCGCCTTCGGGGGAGACGAGGAACAGATCGTAATACCCTGCATCCTCCACGAAGCGCTTGAACTGTTCGCGGTAAAACACATCGAGTTGATGATAGGCAGCGGAGTCCACTCCACTCTTCGCATATACACGGCTGAAATCCCGCACAGCCATGCGCGCCGTACTGGTAGTCTGAATCACCCTCGCATCCAGCAAACGCTCGCGCAAATAACTGTCGATCTGTTCCGCTTTCATGTCGGCGATTGCTGATACCTGTTGAATCGCGCTTTTCTCCGCCTCCGTCTCAAAGGTGCGCAACAGGGCATAACCGATGATCAGGATAGGCAGCAGGGAAACGGCTACAAACCAGACAGCAAAACGCTGTGTAAGTGAAGTAAAGCGTATCATCCGCCTCCCCCTCCCGGTTCTGGAGGGTCATCGGCGGGTTTTCCCATGAATTGCGCGGTCTGCCGCACTGCAGGCTTGTTCAGTGCCTTTTCCAGCAGCGCGTTCCACTCTGCACGCGACCGGTAGGACGGGAAGGGCGAAGGCTCCAGCGGCCGGGTAGAGCTCCAGACAATATCGAATTGGCCATCTTCCCGCACCTTGCCAACTCGAGCCATTTTCCATTCGTGGCGCGTAACCGGATCGAGCGCCGCGATCCCCTCGGGAGCAGGAAGGCTCTGACGTAATATCAATCTCTGTACCCTTCTCAGATTCCCTGACCCTGCCTCGGAGGCGGCTTGAATCCACATATGCATGTTGACGTAAGAGGTTTCTGTGGGGCTGTCAATAACAGCTTTCTCCCCATAGTGATCGCAGAACCGCTGGACGAATGCCTGATTTTCTGGTGAAGGAATGGTCTGGAAATAAGTCCGCGCAGCATAATGTCCCGCCATTGGTATCTTATCCCGGGTCGACAGCACGACCTCGGTAACACTGAACGACAATACCGGAATGCTCTCCCCCGTGACTCCTCTCCTGTTCAAGGCTTGAAAGAAGCTTGCATTGTCGGCTCCCGCGATGGTGCTCAGAATCAGATCGGGGTGTTGCTCCGCGATATCCGCCACAAGAGAGTCCATGTCCTGGAATCCTGGAGCCAGATAATGCTCTCCTGACACGATTGCGCCGTTTGCTGCCAGAAGATCCTTGATAAGGATATTCACGACTCGCGAAAAGATGTTATCCGATCCCGTCAAATAGACTCGCTTACCCCTTGGACCCAGGTGCTTCCGGTTGCCAAGGTTTTCCAGCGCCCAGTATGCGGTCGGCATCACCAGCTGATTTGGTACAGCACCTCCGTAGATGATATTGGGCGACTGTTCCATGCCCTCATACCGCAGCGCATAAAACAGCAAGTGATTGTGCCGTTCCACGATCGGTTTCACGAGGTGGCGGCAGGCAGAAGTCCAGCAACCGAACAATGCCTCTACCCTCTCTTCGAGAATCAGGCGTTCGGCCTCGCGGGCGCAATGAGTTTCCTCGGATCTGCAATCCGCCACTACAGCTTCGATTTTGTGACCGTGGATGCCTCCTGTGGCATTGGCCTCCTCAATAGCCAACTGTATCGCATCGACCAGCGGTTTCTCGCTTGCGGCCATCGGACCGGAGAGGGAGTGCAATACACCTATCCTGATGCTCGGCTTATTTCCGTCAAAATATAGCCATACCGCTCCCCCCATGATCGCGAGAACGATCAACAGAATCAGGGGAATACCCAGTTTATGGTTGCCTTTCAATGTCACCCTCTTCGATATGGGCGGAAAATACCGTGTCTGATCCCTCCCTTGCTATTTCCATCATAGACTTCATAGGGGAATAGCGGAATGCCTTCGGGACAGTTCCCCTGAATAAAAGTCTCCTGTTTTCGACCTGACCTTCCTCCTATTCGACCTGTACGCCTCTTTTCCGTTCTCCCTTCGCCTCCATTCACCTTCACCTTAAGCCCGTGGGCAGACCCAGACATGCTTGAGGAAGGGTCTTCAGGACAAGTCGGATAGGTCGAAGGGGCATCTGGAATATGGGTATTGGGGAGACACTTTTTGAGCTGCCGGCACTCGTCAGCACTCCATAAGGACTTTTATATGTGCTGCCACGCTTCGTCCCAACGCAGCCAACGCATACCCGCCTTCCAGCACCGACACGATACGTTTCCCGGCATATGCGCAGGCAATCTCTTTGATTTTTTCAGTTATCCACGCATAATCGTCTTCCACCAGATTCAGGGAAGCAAGCTCATCGTCGGTATGGGCATCGAAACCAGCGGAAACAAACAGCATTTCCGGTTCGAATCTTTCCAGCGCCGGTAGCCAGAATTCATCCACTGCTTTTCGAAATACCTTGCCGTTGCTTCCCGCCGGCAGCGGGATATTGACCATCCGCTCCGAGCGGCCCGCGATGCCGCCATAAGGATAGAACGGGTGCTGGAATGTCGAAACCATCATGACACGCGAGTCGTGCTGAAAGATGTCTTCCGTACCATTGCCGTGATGCACGTCGAAATCTACTATCGCGATCCGTTCCAGGGCATGTGCTTCAAGCGCGTGGGCAGCCGCTACGGCAATATTGTTGAATAGGCAGAAACCCGTCGGACGCCCGCGTTCGGCGTGGTGGCCGGGGGGACGAATACTGCAAAAAGCATTCTCCACCGCCCCTCCAATCACGAGATCAGTTGCAAGGACAGCGGCTCCCGCAGCCCGATAGGCGGCTTGGAGGCTATAACGATTCATGGCGGTATCCGGATCAAGGTAGGCGAGGCCTCCTGA
This sequence comes from Nitrosospira multiformis, assembly GCA_017306155.1. Taxonomy (GTDB): domain Bacteria; phylum Pseudomonadota; class Gammaproteobacteria; order Burkholderiales; family Nitrosomonadaceae; genus Nitrosospira; species Nitrosospira multiformis_F. The sequence goes on along the minus strand of JAFKJB010000013.1, from coordinate 17,834 downwards.
CATTGCGCGAGATGCAGCGGCTTGCAGTCGTGCAATGTGCTCCTGTGTGTGCACACGCCCCAGTTGATAAGTCGTGGCCAAGGGAGCTGTATAATGTCTCAGTTTATCCATCAGCCCTGAAGCAGATAGCCCCTCCTCGATCGCCTTCAGCCGCGCCGGACTTTCAGGATGATAAAAATCCATTTCGTGCAGCAGGCAATCCGAATGGGAAATAAAGGCAGTATGGGAAGCGGATCGCATGGACTATCTCTCTTGATGTCGTCTTGTTGCCTTCGCCGGCTGTATTTTCTGCAAATTGAACCCCTGTTCACTCCGTGCTAATCTCATAACTCGGGAATCCGCCGCAGGTTGATAATTTCTTGACGAAACCCTCATCATCCCCGCGGAGGACATTATCCTGAAGACGCTGTCTAAAACAACAAGGCGTTCAATGTCTCTCTTTCGACAATTATGGCTAGCCGTTATCCTGGTGACCATCATAAGTTTTACCGGCAGCCTTTTTGTAAGCCTGCTTGGCACACGAAGTTATCTGGAGCAGCAGCTTCACCGCAAAAACATCGATAGCGCGAATTCTCTCGCATATTCGATTTCCCAACTCCGCAAGGACCCTATCACCATCGGTCTTCAAATCGCTGCATTTTTTGATAGTGGTCAATACCAGGCCATTTCCATCACCTCCGCTGATGGCAAGCTAATCACAGAACGCGAGCAGAACAAGATAGAAACGACTGTTCCCGGATGGTTCACTCGTCTCTTTCCAATCAGTGCAACACCGGGTCAAGCCCGGATATCGGATGCCTTACTGCATTTTGGCGTGATCAAGGTGGTCAGCCAGGCTCAGCTCGCGCATCAGGCGCTCTGGGAGCAGGCGAAAACCCTGATGCTCTGGTGCCTGGGTGCATCGATCGTATGCATGCTGATCGGGGCGCTGATATTGCAGCGCATCCATAAACCGCTGGCGGAGATGGTCGAGCAGGCTGATGAGATCATAGAACGCCGCTTTCTCACTATTTCAGAACCCCGCATACCGGAACTGCTCAGCCTGGCGCGTGCCACGAATGACATGATCAGACGCCTGCATAACCGCGGCATCGAAGAAGCCAAGCGCCTGGAAGCTTTGCACAAGCAGATAAACTTTGATCCGGTCACAGGCCTGGCCAGGCGGGAGTACTTCATGAACCAGCTTAGCCAGATTTTAATTGGCAGAGAAGGTCATGAAGCAGAACAGAAACCTGCGGCAGCCAGCGAAGTACAGGACACGGCCCAGGATGAAGCCAGCGAAGGAAAATATCATTCTATGGGTGAACACGGCGAAGTTGTCCTGCACGAGGAAAAAACCCTCGCTTCAACTGCAACTGTTGCGGATGCAGCGACAGGACAGATACAAGGCCAGATACATGACACACGGGGAATTTTTTTCCTCATACGCATCAATAATCTGGAAGAGATCAACCGCAAGCTCGGCAGAGCTGGCGCAAATGAACTGCTTCATCGGGTCGGTTCACTGATCGGCAGCATCGCCGAGGAATTCGAGGAGATCGCATCTTCTTCGCCGCTTGCTGCGCGGCTGAATGGCTCGGATTTCGCGCTTCTTGCTCCTGATGTCAGGAATGCGGCAAAATTTGCCACGCGACTGGTTGAAGAGCTTGCAGCACTCCCACTGCGTGACAGTGACAGGATCACCGATTTCTGCCATATCGGCGCCGCGCCCTATCAACACGGTGATACGCTCAGCGAGCTTCTTTCCAGAGCAGACGCAGCACTGGCCACGGCGGAGCAGACCGGAGCAAACGCCTGGCATCTCGCTGCCCCGCCATCAGGACAAACTTCTGTCTCCCTCAATATCGCCGACTGGCGCCACATTTTCAGTGATGCTTTGACTGCCAACCGCTTCATGCTGGCTTTCCATCCCGTTGTCGATCCCACTGGTGCGATCCTGCACCAGGAAGGCGTTGCACGCATGCAGGCTCAACCGGAAGGCGGCTGGCTGGAGGCGTCCGACTTTATCAACATCGCCGCTCGCCTGAACATCACAGGTCCCATTGACGCAGCGGTATTGCGCCACGCACTGGAATTCCTGCGATCGAATGCTGGTGAGATCGCGGTTGGTTTATCGATTGAAACAGTCGCGAACCATCGTTTTCGCAACAAGCTTGACGCACTGCTGCGTCCACATCCCGAACTGTGCCGCCGGCTCTGGCTCGAAGTACCGGAGTATGGCGCTTTTCGCAAGCCGGAAGCCTTCCGCGATTTTTGCCACGCTTTCGGGCAGTTGGGTTGTCACCTTGGTATCAAGGACTTCGGGCGCCATCTCGACAGTATTCAAAGTCTCGCCGGGGCCGGACTAAGCTATCTTAAAGTAACCGATAGTTTCATTCACCGCATTAACCAGAATAAAGCGAACCAGAAATTCCTGAAAAATCTGTGCGGACAAGCTCACGCCCTGGGAATGAAAGTGATCGCGCTGGGCGTCCAAAGCGAAGCCGAGCGAAAAGCATTGATAAAACTGGATTTCGACGGCATGGCCGGCAGGGCCATAAAATAGATTTTTGATTCAAAAGCATGATGCCGTGAACAGGGCCATTGGGGCTTTGCGGCGTCCACTATGAAGTAATCTTTTCCCTGGATGCGGCGTTATCCCTGCAGTCACCGCAGGTTTCATTCTTGGAAGGCTTTCCAGTTTCAACGTCATCCGTTTACATATCTTGAATGAAAACAGGCTATGCCTATAAATTCTGTCTATTCTGTATAAAGACGTAGTTCTAGAATAAGACCAAAAAATAAAGGAGACACAATGGCTACCACGCACCAATGGAAATTTTTCCGGGCAGGCGGTTTTGATCAGGTACAAATTGATACCGGAGCCGACCTGCTGGTATTGAAAGACCTGGATCAGAAATTGTGGGTAGCGTTGAGCTGCCCCACGCGCGGCATAGAATTCGACACGAAAACACTCGACCTGATCGACCATGACGATGACGGGCGCGTGCATGCAAACGAGGTGCTCGCCGCAATCGCATGGACAGGCAGGCTGCTGAGGAATCCGGACCTGCTGATCAATGGCTCCGGCAGTGTTGCCCTGGCCGATATTGACAACAGCACCGATGAAGGGCAGCAGGTGCTGGCATCGGCGCAATACATCCTGAGCAGTCTTAGCAAGCCCGACGCGCCTGAAATTTCTCTTGCCGATATGGCGGACATCGAGAAACTTGTCGCAGGACTGGATTTCAATGGCGATGGGGTAATCACCGCAAGCCAGATTTCCGATGCTGCACTGCGCGCAACCGTAGAAGACATCATGAAATGCCGTGGATCAGCAACCGACGTGAGCGGAAAGCCAGGCATCGATCAGGAAATCAGCGATGCGTTCTTTGCCGAAGTTGCGGGTTATTCAGCCTGGCAAGCCAGGGGCGAAAGTGACGACAATATCCAGTTCCTGGGAGACAAAACGCAGGCAGCGGCGATGGCCTTCCACGCGGTCAAAGAAAAAATCGATGATTACTTCATGCGCTGCCGGCTGGCTGCCTACGACATACGCTCAGCCGCGCCCTTGAGCCGCTCCGCGGACGACTACAAAGGCATTGCCGCGCAAACATTGTCGGCAAAAAGCGGAGATATCGCCAGCTTTCCTCTGGCCACGATAGAACCGGATAAACCCCTGCCCCTGGGACCCGGAATAAACCCTGCCTGGCAAAAAGAAATCGATGCATTCCGCAACCTGGTGGTCATGCCATCACTCGGCGAGAAAACAGATCTATCGGCTCCAGAATGGGAAGGGCTATGCAACAAGTTTGCAGCATTTGAAGCCTGGCAGGCAAGCAAGCCCGTCTGCTCTGTCGAACCTCTTGGAGACGCACGCTTGCGCGAAATTTCCACCGGCAGGCACAAGGAGGAGATCGACAGGCTGATCAGCCAGGATAAAGCGGTAGAAGGGGAAGTAAAGGCAACCCGATCAGTGGAAAAACTATTGCGCTACAATCGTGACCTGTTCAATCTGGTCAATAATTTCGTATCCTTCCGCAGCTTTTATACAGGCAGGGATAAAGCGCTCTTCCAGGTGGGCACACTGTACCTCGACGGGCGAAGCTGTGATCTGTGCGTAACAGTGGATGATATTGCCAAGCATGCGGAATTTGCAAGCATGAGCGGGATCTATCTGGCGTATTGCGACTGCATACGTAAGGGTGGCACCGAAAAAATGAGTATCGCAGCTGCCTTTACCGCTGGCGACTCCGATTTCCTGATGGTCGGGCGAAACGGTATTTTCTATGACCGAAAAGGCCAGGATTGGGACGCCACGATCGTGCGAATCATCGACCACCCCATCAGCATTCGTCAGGCTTTCTGGTCCCCTTATAAAAAGCTGGTGAAATTCGTCAATGAGCAACTGGAAAAAATGGCCAGCCGGAAAGCCGCCGAGGCGGATGAAAAACTGACTGCTGCGGCGGCTGGAATCGCGGCCCCCCCGACCCCCGGCACCCCTCCTCCGCCCTCCGCGCAACCCTTCGATGTAGGCAAATTCGCCGGGATATTTGCAGCAATAGGACTGGCTCTTGGCGCAATCGGAGGTGTCATTGCTTCCATCGTCACAGGCATACTGGGACTTGAATTCTGGCAGATACCGCTTGCGATCATCGGTCTGATATTGCTGATTTCCGGCCCCGCCATGCTGACCGCATGGTTCAAGCTGAAAAAACGCAACCTCGGTCCGGTTCTGGACGCGAATGGATGGGCCATCAATGCGCGTGCACACATCAATATTCCGTTTGGAACATCCCTTACCAAGCTCGCCCGCTTGCCGGAAGGGGCGCGCCGCTCACTGGCAGATCCATACGAGGATAAAAAAACCGTATGGCCATTCTATCTTTTGACCATCGGAATCCTCATGCTCTTGCTCATCATGTGGCAGCTTGGGGTTTTTGGGCCGCCGCCCATTCGATAATCCGGCAATGAGGGTGAAAAATCGCGTATCCGGCTACCTGCCCTGATTCTGCACATACTTAAGGAGGATAAAGCTCATGAACATTGATGAACTCAAGTCAGTAGCGGAGGCCATTGTCGCCCGGCAGAAAGGGATTCTGGCAGCGGATGAAAGCAATCCCACCATAAAAAAACGTTTTGCTCCAATCAACGTTGAATCCACCGAGGAAAACCGGCGCCGCTACCGGGAGCTGCTTTTCACCGCCGAGGGCATCGAACGCTACATCAGCGGCGTCATCCTGTATGATGAAACGATACGGCAGAGTTCGAAGCAAGGCCTGCCGTTTCCGCAGGTACTGTCGGCGCGGGGAATCATACCGGGCATCAAGGTGGATAAGGGTGCGAAGCCGCTGGCGCTGCAACCTGGAAACAAAATCACTGAAGGTTTGGACGGCTTGCGCGAGCGGCTGGCGGAATACAAACAGTTGGGTGCAAAATTTGTCAAGTGGCGGGCAGTCATGGAGATCGATGAGCAATCCCTTCCTTCTGCCTATGCCATCCGGGCAAACTGTCACGCCCTGGCTCGCTATGCAGCCCTCTGCCAGGAAGCCGGCCTCGTACCCATTGTGGAACCGGAAGTTCTGATGGATGGCGCGCACGATATCGAACGGTGCGAAAGCATCACCTCCGCCATGCTTGAAACTTTGTTCGGGGAACTCGACGCCCACGGCGTAGTGTTCGAGGGGGCGCTGCTCAAGCCCAATATGGTCATCCCGGGAAAGAAATGCGCGCTTCAGGTCAGCTCTCAGCAGATTGCGGAAGCAACGATCCGCTGCCTGCGCCGTTATGTTCCAGCGGCAGTGCCGGGAATCGTATTTCTCTCGGGCGGTCAAAACCCCGGGGAGGCGACCGATAACCTGAATGCCATTAACACCATGAGGGGAAACTGCCCCTGGCAACTCAGCTTTTCTTATGGCCGGGCGCTCCAGGAACCGGTTCTTGCTGCCTGGAAGGGAGAGGAAAAAAATGTGGCTGAAGCACAGCGCGCATTTTCCAAACGTTGCCAGTTAAATGGCCTGGCGCGAGAGGGGCTTTATAACCGCTCGATGGAAGATAGCTGAACTTGCGGACACGGGTATAAGCAATGGGCGTCTATGCATTAACGGCGGTAGGCGCAGGGGCGGCGCTGGGCGCCTGGTTACGCTGGTGGTTTGGGATGACATTAAACCCTCTGTTTCCGATCCTTCCCCTGGGTACTCTCGCCGCCAACCTGACCGGAGGTTATCTTATCGGCGTCGCAATCGAGTATTTTCACCACAACAGCTTTCTCCCGCCCGAGGCAAGGCTGTTTGCCATCACCGGCTTTCTCGGCGGATTGACAACCTTCTCCACCTTTTCAGCCGAAACCGTCACCCTGCTCCTGCGTGGACAATATGCCTGGACGTTTGCCATCATATTTTCACATGTGGCTGGCTCCCTCGTGATGACTATACTGGGAATAATGACCATCAAATGGCTGGCCCAGCATTGAAACGGGACTTTCCAGATCCGGGGAAAGAATGATACAGGGAATGAGAGGGACAAACGGAAGAGGATATGCAAGGAGTCTTTCTCAAATTCTATGTAAGTGAATACCGCGAGCATAATGGCGTACTGCTGTACGAGTGGCTGCTGGAGCGCGCAAAAAAATGCGGCCTTGATGGCGGGACCGCAACCCGCGCCCTGGCTGGTTTTGGTCGCCATGGCGTATTGCACACGGAAACCTTTCTTGAACTGGCGCCGGACTTGCCCGTGGAAGTCAGTTTTATTCTCGGCAAAGAAGAAGCTGAAGATTTCATACATCTGCTGCAAGCCGAAAACATCGACCTCTTTTATGTCAGGTTCCCGGTCGAGTATGGTTTTTTGCCGGAGTAGGTGCCGTTGCAGCACAACATACGCAAGCGGTAATAAGCCAGTATCTCTTCCTTTTAAGAGAGGGTGGATATCGGATGCTGGAAAGCCAGTACGCCGGGAAATATTGCTTTGCTAAGCCGCAACTAACCAAGCGCTCCATTTTTTTACGATATCCTCTATTTGCCCGGGTTGAAATGCCACGTCCCACGCCCAGGCGCCGAACCCACCCCTAGTGTTAACCGCCTTCACCCATGCATCCAGAGCAGCACGTTTTCCCTTATCCTGCTCGGAGTCCTCCCCTTTGATTTCCAGAATCAGAGTGTAGCCATTGACTAATCTGATCAGGAAATCCGGCACGAAACGCCTTCGGGACCCCTTCCATAGATAATGCAACTGAAATCCCAAGTGATCGTTCTTTGCATAGGATAGAACCTCTGTATGCTTTTCGAGCACATTCGCCGCGTAGGGCTCCCATGCGCTATCCCCCGTCACGTGGCTGATTTGAGACTTTTGGGTCGCAATACACGGCTTGGTCGTGTACCAGGTGCGCATATAACTGGTCGATCCTATCGGGAATTCCTGGTCGAACACGGGTTCGAGGCGTTCGATGTTTTTCTCCACAACATGACGCAGCAGATGCTGAACAATCTGGTCGACATTCAGCGAAAACAGTATGCGTTTGCGCAGGGACTCCTGATGGAATAACGACGGGATTACCAGTTTGTCAGACCTAAGAAACTGCTCTACCAGCCGGATCATTTGTACGACCAGAAACTCATGGCGTCCCTTGAAATTCGCTTGCAATTCCTCGAACCCCTTGCGCGCCGCCTTGAAGATCAGCCGCTGCAGGCGGAAATCTTCCGGCAGCTTTTCCAGGTCGATTTCATGTACCTTGCTCCAGTCAGTTGCGCCATTGAGAGCAGGTGCAATGTCCACGCTCAACGGCGTCAACGCCGGGTCAAGGGTGAGCGGTTCAACCGCATTCCAATCGATGATAAGCAGGGGACGTACCACTGGATCCACCCGCAGCAAATTGGGCCAGCGTATTTCGAGCGAATTTCGCTCCTTCAATGACTCGATTTGGGTGCTTGGCTTCGGCCTGGGCGGCGAGTCTCCTTCACCGGTCATATTCTGGAAAATGGATAGCGGAACACCGAATACGTTCACGTACTCGGGCACAAAAAAGCCATTGTCATCCATGTCGTAAGATACCCGGCGCAAGCCGCGACCGATCACCTGCTCGCATAAAAGCTGACTGGTGAAGGCACGCAGACCCATGATATGGGTAACGTTCTTTGCGTCCCAGCCTTCAGAGAGCATCGCTACGGAAATCACATTCTGCAAATCCTGCCCCGCCGTTCCCTGTTTGCCCACATTGTCCACAATCGCGCGCAACAACTCTTCCTTTTTGAGTTGAAGCAACCCGGTCTTGCGTGTGGCGGGAATATGGGCTGCCTCGACAATGCTCTTCAGCGTAATTTCATAATCGCGGTCAACCCCGGATGATTCTCCCACTTCTGCCTTTTCAAGCACTTTCGAATCGACTCGCAACGTCCTTTTCGGAGCGCGCAATTCAGCCCAATGGGCATCCCCATTCCGGAAGTAGTGCTCGATTCGCGCGGCTGTTTCCGTCCGGTTGCAAACTGTGAGCATGACCGGGGGTGAAGCGTATCCTTCCTCCTCCCATTGTTTCAAGGATTCGCGCCAATCCGCTCCCAGCAACGTATAAGCATCCTGCACGAGCTTGGGCAGCGCTTCATGCGGCTGGGCCCTGCGGTTCAGGTCCTGGGAGACATCCGGTTCGCGATAGATATGGTAGAGCTTTGAGTGGAAGTCTTTGCTGTTGGGCAATGCGTTATCCCGAATCACCACGCGCGGCGTTTTCACCAGCCCGGCTTCGATTGCATCATTCAAGCCGAAGTCCGACACGATCCAGTCGAATAGCGCTGCCTCAGTATTGGTTTTGCCGGTAGGCGCGAACGGCGTGGCGGACAAATCAAAGCAATGCTGTATGCGCCGTGTCCTGTGTATACGATCGAGCCCCTCGATCCAGCGCGTCGCTTCCTCCAGGTCCAACCCCATTGCTTCCGCATCTTTCCTGCTGATCTTGATCTCGGCGGGTTTGCGATAGGCATGGTGCGCCTCGTCATTGATAATCACCAGATCCCGGCAGGCAGCCAGCTTGCCCAGTACCCGCCGGGTAAAGGCTTCATCGCTTTCCCGGCCTTTCTTCACTACCGATTTTTCCGGTTCTCTCAGCGGCATGAGCGCATGCCAGTTTTCAATCAACAGCTCCATCCGGTTGAGTTTCTGGCGCATCGACTCCGACGGGCACAGGCTGAACGCATCATAGTAATTCTCGGTTGCACCGGGCAGCAGCACCTGCAAACGTTCCTTGACAGTCAACCCTGGGGCAACGATAAATATGGCGCGTGTGAAATCCTTGTTGCGTTTAGGGTAGTTGACCGCGTTGAGCACCTGCCAGGTGATAATCATCGCCATCACCGTCGTCTTGCCGCTGCCGGTTGCCATCTTGTTGCAAAGGCGTTCCCAGGGGCCTCCATCTCCCTGGATGAAGATCCCCTGCTTGAACTCGGGTGCGGCTTCCACCCACCAGATCAAGGTTTCGATGGCTTCGAGCTGACAGAAATAAAAAGGATGGATTCGAGCCGTCCTGTCATGCCAGTGCTCAAGAAGACTCTGCGTCACGCCGGTTATGCCGGGATAACCGGCTTCCCGCCACCCATCCACACGGGCGCGAATTTCATTCACCTGATCAAGCAATACTTCGCGCCGGGTATTGTTGCGTATGTCAAAAATTTCATAACCGGCCGGACGGCGAGTAGGGACAAGCTTCAAAGTTCCGTCCCGCGGCTGCGCCCAGTGCTTGTCCGGGCCGGTGTACGGGGAATTGATGATGAGGGAGTTGGGGGTAATCAATTGGCGAAATTGGCATTATGCACCCGGCTTTTCCAATAGCCGGGGCGGCGTTTATGGTGGGCTACGGCAATGATCAGGATATCGTCTTCAATTGGACGATATACCAGTGAATAGGGAAACTTCGTCACCCGCAATATACGTAGGTTGCTGCCAAGTGAATAAGCTATCTCCGGAAAATCACGGATTGTCCGTTCCTCAGCACGAACCGCATTGGCGAACCGCTGCGCCACATTGGGACTACGCTCGTAATAATAAGTCAGCGCTTCATTTAAATCGCCCAATGCACCGGGCAGGTACCGAATGTTCAACCGCAGCTCACCTGAGGTTATATTTGCTTTTTAATCGTGCAAAAACCTCGTCCGAATCCACGGCCTCTACCTCGTCTCGTTCGTATTCGCCAAGGCGGCGCTCGCATTCCTCAAGCCAGGCTGCTTCCCACTCTTCCTTGCTTAGTGGCGATTCCGCATAGAGCAGATCGGCCAGCAATATCCGCTCATCCTCGGAAAGGCTTTTCGCCTGCTCGAGCAACTGCCTGACATGACTGCTCATTTGAGGAGTATTCATCTTTCATCTCCTGTTGCGATAACCTTTAGTGATTCAATCCCGCGGTCGTCCACGATCTTGACCGCCACCTTGCGATTTTCACCCGTTTCAAATGGCAGCGATACGGTGCCATGAAAGCCGTCCAGCAATTCCTCGTTCAACTCGGCCCGGATGGCTTTTTTAAGCCGGCGCCAGCCTCCGTCCTTGCCTGCCATGGGGAAGAACACCTGGCGCGGAAAAAGCGAGCGGTCATCGTAATCCGTATCCAGCAGCCACATTGCGATTTTGCTCTTGCCTCCCGAGACCAGCTCGCCGCTGGCGGTATCAAAATAATCGAACCCGTTGACCTCCACGACGTATTTGCCGTTCTTCTGTCTGCGCAACTCCACATCCGGCTGGCCCATCAGCCAGAAGCTCTGGTTGCTGGAACGCGCTTTCTTCAGGTCTTCCGTCAGCAGATCGGTATTCATCTGCACCTTCAGCGCAATGATGCCACGCATGACATCGATATCCTTGGCCGCTTCCGGATCGAAGGTGAAGGCGCAGAAGACGATCATTTTGGGTAGCGGAAACAACTCCCCCGCCTCCCGGAACGCCCGTTCCACCTGTCTCTGCTCCAAGGCAGCATGCTCCGGGCCGAAACTCACCACTACCCGTTCCCCTGTCTCCAGCCTGCCGCTGGCATGCAGACATTCCGCACCCGGCAGGATATCCAGTTCCTCGAACTTGAGCATCTGCCCGCCCTTGCCGCGTATGCCGCTCTTGAGCAATTCTTCCCGCCAGCCGTGCTGACGTGCCGATTCACCGGAACGTGCAATCGCCACATCCGCCTCCTTGGGCTGCTCGGCTTCATCCAGCGGCAATACGCTGGGAAACGGCACGGCTTCGACCGTGAAGGGCCCCGTAATGCGCAGCTTGTCCTTGGCTGTGGCAGGCTGGTCATAGAGTGTTTCGGATTCCGCATGAGCGGCGATGGAAGCATCCATACGCTTCTGCATCGCCTGGCGCGCCGCATGGAATGCCTCGAACGGCTTGAACGCCGCCTGCGGCCAATCGGCAGGAAAATCGAACGGCACTTCCCATTCCTTTAGGGAATCCGCCGCATCTTTTTCTGCTGCCCTGTTCAGGTTGGTCAGCGCTGCTTCGATGGCCGGATGCATGCGCTCGTAAATCTCGTCGATTTCAGGATTGTTGGCGATGGATTTGAGGGTAACGTGGGGCACGGTCTTGTAAATAAACCCGCTACGCAGGCCTTCCTGAGGATAGCGCAGTTCATAGTAATCATAGCTTGCCGTCATCAGGCGCTGCTTCGCCAGCGTCACCGCCACCCGCGACGTGTCGCAGGTGATCCAGCGTCGCCCCCACTTCTCGGCGACGAATGCGGTGGTGCCGGAACCGCAAGTGGGGTCGAGCACCAGGTCGCCAGGATTGGTGGTCATGAGGAGGCAACGTTCAACAATTCGATGCGAGGTTTGCACAACATAAACCTTATCGCTACCAATGCTGCTACTGAGATCAGACCAGACGTTATGAATTGGAAAAGCTGGAAAATCGGCTAAGTATCTGACGTAATTTAGCGTATTACCGCCTAACTCCAGGCGGTTTGCGCGAATGAGTTTTCTAAAACCTTCGTTACCTGTTTTCCAGTAACCTACCCGCGGTACTATTTTGCGGCCACGAAATGACACAGGAAAAGATCCGGGAGGCCTTGAACTCCTCATGTCACTATAGCGAAACGGTTTCCCATCATTTAAGCCAGGATGAGTTGCTGACACGCTATTCGCTCGAACCCGACGAGTATCAGGTAGCTCAACAAATTCGTAAGCGGAAGCACCTTCAGCATCTAAACCCTTCAACTTCAAGAGTTGTCGATATTTGAGACTTTCTTTGTTTTTCGCATAAAACAATATATAGTCAGCCGTGCCAGCCAAAAGCTCCGATGTGGCACTACTTGTCTTCTGAACAGTAATCAGAGAAATAAAGTTTTCAATGCCAAAAATTTCATCCAGCAGGTTTCGCGTTAGGTGCAGGTTTTCATCCCCAATCTGCACGAACACGCTTCCCGAGTCGCTCAGCAATTCCCTTGCCAGCAGCAGCCGGTCACGCAGATAGGTGAGATAGGAATGGATGCCCAGTTCCCAGGTATCGCGGAACGCCTTGACCATTTCCGGCTCTTGCGTGAGGTCCTCATCCTTGCGGTCTTTTACATCCCGCTTGTCCACGAAGGGCTGGAAGTTTGAGCCATATTTGATGCCATACGGTGGGTCGATGTAGATCATCTGCACCTGCCCGGCCATGCTCTCCTTTTGCAGGAGCGAATTCATCACCAGCAGGGAATCGCCCGCAATCAGCCGGTTTGCCCAGCCGCGCTCGTGCTTGTAAAAATCGATGGCGTCGCGCAGCGGCAGGTTCTCGAAAGGCGCGTTGAAGAGTCCGGGCTGTATTGCCTCGCTGATCTTTCCCGTCTTTTCACCATTCATTCGCTTGCGGACTGCGGCAAGTATGCTCATCGCATCGACGCGCTCGTGCACGTGCAGGGAGACCGTATCCACCTCGAAGCTTGTGCGTTCGGCCTTGCCTGCCCAATCGAGATAAGGTGACTGCATGCGCTTGAGCTCTTCGAGAGCTCTCCTCATGACGCCCGCATCACCGCTTGCCAGTGCGTCGTCTATCAGGTTTTCGATTTGCGTCCGGCCGGTATCGAACGATAATGCCGGGTCGATATGCGGATCGTATCGCCACGCGGTCTTCGGCTGCCCCGGATCGGTATGTTCGTTTACCAGTCCTACATGAGGATTGTTCTTGCGCTTGTCCGGATGGCGATAGCTGAGAACCTGCGATTCACCTGTTCCCCCTGATGGTTTTCCGGTACGCGCGGTTGAGGCAGACCCGCGCCTGGCAGTTCGCGGAGTCGCATCCGGCATTTCCGGAACCTCCTGCAGTTCCAGGTCAAAAGGCACATTGTCCGATTCCGCGTTTTCCTGCATATTCCTGCTCATCCCCTGGTCATTCCGCTCTATCTGACACTTGGCCTCATATTCTCGCTTTTATAGGCACTGTGCGCAATTGATCTGCCATGGATCTGCCGTGACGAAACATTGCTGCTGCGCTACCGCCCTTCGGGCCGCAGAATCTCTTGAAAGGTGTCGTTTTCGCTCTTGCTGCCTGACCCGTTGCTTACTGCTCTTCAGACGCAGTGACAAGAAGGGGTGAGATGCCTTCCTTGCTGTCGCGCTTGTCTGAATCCCTTCCTCCTCCCCATACCAGCCCTGCCACCAGCGCAACAATTATGATTTTTATACGCATAGCGGACGTCTCAAAAGGAATAATGAAAGTGTCCAAAAAAAAGCCCGGCACAGGGGGGCCTGCTGCCGGGCGCGGTGGCGTTTGCTTCTACATCGTCTACATTGACTTCTACTTCTACCTCGTTTACTGCTACTGGAGAAGCTGTCTGTTTCCGATCCACCCTTGCTTCCCCGGTTTGCATATTACCAGCTTGAACAGCTTTGCCTATTGGACCAAAGTACAACCCGGGGATAGCCACGTTTATATCTTCGGGCGAGCAGGACAACAGGCGCAGACGCAGTAGTGGCCGAGCACCTGGTTCAGGAACTGAACCGCCAGCGTTTGGTCAGGTGACCCCGACTTAGGAAGTTGATCGCTGGGTGCGTTTAAATCGACCCCGATCTATCCCTTGCTCTCCTTGGCGGGAGGTTTGAGTACACACTCACCCATATCGAACGTGAGCCTGTCACCTCCGTAATCCCATATGGCGGTAAAGGATACTTTCTTTTCATCTGGCCCACGCTCGATTTCGCTGGTTTTGATGGTCAGGGAGACGACAAGCGGTTTGTTTTTCGGATGAACGGCCGGGACCAGTCTGCCAATAGCAGTAATCGCGCCCCCTGCTTTCACGGTGAAAGCTTTGGTTTTGGCCGAGTAGCAGTTGGTCCGGAGGCAAGCGGACAACTCACCGGTTTTTGCGTTATAAAGAAACGACTCCTCGCGCTGAAAATCTTCTGTCACCCGCTCGCACTGATCCGCGGTACATTCATACTTGACACTCGCTCTGCAATCGAACTCCCCCTTTTGCTGGGCTAAAACCTTTGGGGAGAACAGCAACGATACCAGCAGCACCGGGTACGCAAACAGCGCAAGATGCCTGGCATGCATAAGGGCATTGAATGAAACCTTGCGGGACATCTGGATAAACTGCTCCTCGATGTAGACTATCCTTTTCTTACCCAACCCCTGGGAAGCTTTCAGTTCTTCTTATCGATATCCCAGGAGATGAATTCTTCGGGCTCCTTATCTCCGGCCTCGAACGTGTGAACTTTTCCTGCTATATTATCGATATAGACGATATTTTCATGCCTTGCCCATCTTTTAGCCATCATCCCGGAAGCGGCGGCACTCGATCAAACGCCATGGCTTTCAGCCTGTACGGCTATATGAGCGACCAACCCGGTCACATTACGATCTTTTATAAGGAGATATGACATGGGCCAGTATCAAATTGCTGTAGTGGTGGGCAGTCTTCGCCGCGACTCATTCAACCGCAAACTGGCTGATGCCCTGATAAAACTGGCTCCACCGGAATTTACATTCAAATACCTGAATATCGGCGACCTGCCGCTATACAACCAGGATGACGATGAAAATCAGGCCGAGTCGGTCGAACGGTTGAAGGCTGAAATCGCCGCAGCTCAAGGCCTGCTGTTCGTCACACCCGAATACAACCGGTCCATGCCGGGCGTACTCAAGAACGCACTCGATCATGCTTCCCGTCCGTATGGGCAGAATGCATGGGCAGGCAAACCGGCGGGAGTAATCGGCGCCTCCATTGGCTCTATCGGCACAGCCGTAGCGCAGCAGCACTTGCGCAACTCCCTGGCCTACCTGGACGTTCCCACCTTGGGCCAGCCAGAAGCGTTTATACATGTAAAAGAAGGGCTGTTTGACAAGGATGGGAACATCGGCAATGAAGACAGCAGGAAATTCCTGCAGAACTGGATGAACAGCTATGTCGATTGGGTGAAAAGGCATGCTGCCTGATTATGACATTTCCTTTTTTCATTCCTTGCCGGGAATGATGGGTACATTCAGATATCGAGGCATATCTTGCCGAAGTGCCGGCTGGTTTCCTGATAGCGAAAAGCCTCCACGAGTTCTTCCAGCGGGAAATGACGGTCGATTATCGGCCGCAGTCCGGTAGCCTCGATTGCCCGAATCATCTCGATCTGGTGACGGCGGCTGCCAACGACCAGCCCCTGAAGGCGCAATTGCCGGGTCAACACAGAGAGCAGCGGTAGCGTTCCGGTCATACCCGAGAGGATGCCGATTACGGCGATGTGTCCGCCGATGCGCGCCGCTACCATTGATTGAGCCAGCGTGGCAGATCCCCCCACTTCAATCACATGATCGACCCCGCGCCCCGCTGTCAATTCACGTACCAGATCACCCCAGTTTTCATGTTTCCGGTAATTGATGAGGTGATCTGCGCCAAGCGTTTCCAGGCGGGCGAGCTTCTCGTCACTGGAAGAGGTGGCTATTACCGTTGCTCCCGCCACCTTCGCAAATTGCAAGGCGAATACTGAAACTCCGCCGGTTCCCTGAATCAGTACCGTTTCGCCCGGCTTCAATGAACCGTCTGCCATTAGCGCCCGCCACGCTGTTAGACCTGCACACGTAAGAGTAGCTGCCTCCGCATGGCTGTAACCCTTCGGGGCGTGAGTGAAACCGGTAGCGGCCATTGTCACTTGCTGGCACGCAAAACCATCGATGCCATCCCCCGGAACGGTGCCCATGTCATCAATCTCGGGTTGCCCTTCACGCCAGCCTGGAAAGAAGGTACTGACGACATGGTCACCTATTGCAAATTCGTTAACGCCCTCCCCCACGGCAACAACTTCTCCCGCTCCGTCGGACATTGGAATACGCGGTACCGGGGGTGGCCACATCCCGCTTACCACTGCGTAATCATGGTAGTTCAATGAACTTGCCCGAACCCTGACGGTAATCTCGCCTGCTTTCGGCGCTATTGATTCGCATGTACCCAGCGTTACACGATCAAATCCACCACCCGGTTGCACATAGATTGCCTTGTTGGTCATCGTTTGCCTCCCATCTGAAACGTGCGTTGGTTGAGTCCAAAAAAATGTTTAGTATATATACTTGATCCCGGACAAAATAACCATTAACACCCTATTGTGGACAGAGTTTCTTCGCCGCAGAGATTCCGGTTTTCTTACGATTACTTTTTCTTACGATTACTAAATGCCGAGCCCGCTTTTTCTAATGAACCAGGAAATAATTCATGGACCCAAAACCGATCAGCAATGCGATCAACATAACTAATTCGAAAGATTTATTCACCCGCATCAACTGGCTCGAGCAGCAACTCAATTACCGGTGCTCCGATGCATACTCTGAAGAACTGAAGGCGTTGCAGGCATTTGTCAAAAACGTTGATGCCGCTGCCGTCGTTTCAACCTACGACAAAGGGTCGAACCTGATTCGCAACAGCTACTTCGAGGATTATAGAAAAGTGCTGGAAGGGACGAATGTGGGAGCGGCACGCTTCGCCCCGGTCGATTTCGACGGGGTGATTTACTGGCTGCAACTGTAAACACCGCCCATCTCCTACAATTCCCCGAATTCCCGCGCCGGATCCGGATCAGGCCCCGCACGAGGGGATTCATAGTATTTCCTGATCGAATCAATAACTACCGAAGCGCTGCAAGTCTTCGTTTCCCTTCATGCGAGGTGCCTGCAAATATCGAATGTGCCTCAGCGTACAGAACGGCAGCAAGGATTTCTCTATCCTTTTTAAAAGCAATATTCAGGTTTTCATCAGGAGATAAAGATGGATAACGAGCGAATCATAAGTATGTTGAACGGTCTCATCGATATTTCGCGTGATGGCGCAGAAGGCTTCAAAACCTGCGCGGATGATATCAACGATCCCAAGTTGAAGATGTATCTTCGAAACCGGGCACAGAGCTGCGAGGAAGCAGTGCGCGATTTAAGTGTGGAAGTCAGGCGTTACGGCGGAGATCCCGATACGAGCGGCACCACTACCGGCACATTGCATCGCATGTGGGTTGACTTGAAGACGGCAATCACCAGCAACGATAACCTGGCGGTGCTTGAAGAATGCGAGCGGGGCGAAGCCGCCGCCGTGATGGCCTATGACAACGCCCTCAGAGAAGAGATGCCGTTCGATCTGCGCGCGCTGCTCGACAGGCAATACGAAGGCGTTAAAAGAAATCATGATCGCGTCCGTCATCTGCGCGATGCGGCGCGGCATGGCGTCAAAGCGATTTGAGAACGCAGTTCACACGGCTCACTTTCTTGCCTGCAAGCGGGAAGCAAAGCCCGTCCCATAGCTAGTCATCCCTGAATAATTTGATTTTCAGGAACAGGCTGCTATAAGCTGGTGCCCATCTCTGTCATCATTCGCTGTTTGCGCCTGCAGCCGAACGAGAATCAGGGCGAGAAGAAGCCGCAGCTTCCTCAGAATCATGCGCAGGTTGTGT
>JAFKJB010000012.1 GCA_017306155.1 Nitrosospira multiformis | reverse complement strand
CCGCCCTGTTCTCCCGACTTCAACCCCATCGGGCAGGCCTTCTCCAAAATCAAAACCCTCCTGCGTAAAGCCGCCGAACGATCCTTTGATGCCCTCTGGGCCGCCATTGGCCGCATCATTGAAACCATCCGGCCCCAGGAATGCCGCAACTACTTCGCCAACTCCGGATATGTATCTAACTAAACGAGAAGTGCTCTAGCGTGTCTTCAGGAATTCCCTCAATGCATATTTGTCTTCATCGGAAAGCTCCGAGCCGAAATAGTGTCCCTGGTTTTCAATGAAGTCCGGGCAGAGATTGGTGCCACTAACAGGATCAAGGTTGGCGAACTGCCCAATAGGAGTCCCTGCAGGAAACACCAAGACCCCAGATGGAGTCGGCAGTCGCACCACCTCGCTGGTTCGTTGGATCGAGGCCGGTGCATTACGCTTTTGGGGATTCAGCAGTAAATCCATCGCGTCTTCATAGGCTGCAATTCGTCCGGCGACTGACGGATCGCCTATTTTACGACCCAGCCTGTTGTTGTGTAAGAATGGGGCAGTCGCCCAGATACCGACCAGTGGCATGTCGCGGTAGAAATCAGGGCCGCCGGTCTGCCGCTTCTTGTATTGGTCTGAGGAAAAGACCGCCCAGATATGCCCTGCCATCCAGTTAGTGGTGCGGGCACGACAGCTATTCGTTCCGATTTCCGAGAAAGGGTGAATCAAATCGTCGGAGAGAACGTTGTGCCTCAACGAGCGATCCTCATCCGAGTGGCACGATCCGCATGCCCGAGAGAACACCTCCTTGCCCTTTCCAACGACTTTCCGGTCGATAAAGCGGGAACCTCCGGGGGCATTCACGAGTCGGGGAGAGCGAAGAGTCTGGAGAAATGCGCAGAGTTTCCCTACGGACTCCTCTGCGCGCAGGAATTCAGGACAATTATTCCTGCATTCAGCAAGATCAATTGGCGTCTGGCTTCCGCCCGGACCGTTGGCAAGATGCTCCACCATGCACTCCCGGGCACACATGCCGATATTGAAATAGACGCGGAGTGCCGCCATTTCACAGCCCGCATCATCCTCACCCCCCTGCCCGTTGCGATGGACACGAGCAGGATCGCCACCGATGGTCACATCGAAGAATGGACGATCCGGAACCGACCAGATTGGCGTAATCATCCCCGGGTTGTTGATGTGATCGTTTTCCAGTACAGTGGTATCTACCGTGCCTGGAGCCCAGCTGGAAAAAACCTGATAGCGCGGATCGTTCGGCGAGAGATTTGCCCTGAAAATTCTTCCGATCTGCACATACTGATTTCCCACAGTGGGATGAATATTTTTCCGCTGCGGATGATTTGGATTTAAGGGAGGATGAACGGGATCAAACCCGGCATGGCAGGCGGCACACGTAATTCCAATGAGTGGAGGCCCTCCTGACGGATTGGGAAATTTGCGGATTCCAATAACACCCGCGGATTCTGGATCGACACAGCGATCGAGATAACCAGTGGCAGCATCGCCTGGAGTGCAATCCGGGTCATTGATCACGCCGAATTCGTCGAACCGGGTATTGCGCGGCGAGGTCAGCATTTTATCAAGACCGAGCCGAAGGTTGAAAGGAGGGTTGGGTAGCACAAGACTGAAAAAACGCTCACCACCGAAGGTGCTTTTGAACCAGATATCGCGCCCCTCTGCCACATCCTGGTTGTTCCCTGCGAAACATGCTCCCATTGCAACAAAAAGCATAGCTATCGCTGATAGTATTTTTTTCATGTTTTCCTCTTAAAAATCAAATGTCATATGTATGGACATGGGAAACATAAAGGGCTTTTTGCTTCTTTAAATAATTCTTTATAGCAGGTTTTTATCCGGATCAAATCGTAATATTTTACGAATGAGAGTTTATTGTCGCTATCCTTATGATGGGATAACAACAGGTGTGGTTGTTTGAAATCAGGACTAGGCGTGGTTTTGGCTTGATCGTCATGCGAACCAGATATGAATTGCATCTGGGTTCTACGTACTGATTCTCATGTCACATTTGCCAAAGCTCTTGCATTTGCCGGCCTCTCTCGCGTTAGTATCAGCGGGATTGCAATCGCTTTCTATACATCTTCTTTAAGGGAAAAGTGAAATATCTCGAAAAAGGCTTGATTTGGAGGAGTACGAAGCTGCACGATGGAAACGCCCAGGCAAAGAAGACGCTGGAGCAACTTGAGCGGGAATGAATATACATGAAAATATTCTCGCTTATATTTGCCCTCATATTCTTCCTCGCGGCACTACCGACATATGCCAAGCTTGCAGATGATCTCAATGACTTGGTCGGCTATACAATTACTGCAAGCAAAACTATAAACCGTGGTATGACGACAAAAAGGATAATGACACGTTCGAAGGGTGCGACCACGGCCGCGTGATCGTATTTGACGACAATTCATCCCTTACTTGTGCGGAATATGGGTATCAATATGTCTATAGACCGACAGCCATAATCCTTACCAGGAAAACCACTGCTAAAGGCAAATCATTTTACGATGTCAAGATGGTTGTGGGGAACGAGATTTATGATATGAGCATGTAAGCTATTTCTGATATGCATCATCGGATTCGCAACAATTATGCTATTCAAGCTCGGGAGGATGGTAGCGGGAAAGCAGGGAAAGTAACAAACTACTGGATTGATGCTGGGATATCGGCAGCTGAAATAAGGGAAGTCAATGATCATGACTTGGCACCTTCCCCAAAAGTTTGATTTCCTGTTTAGCCGCCTCAGGTTTCTGCCGGTCATCAATAATAACCAGCATTTCTTTCCGAGCTTCTCCTGCGTTGCTGCTCAGGTCCACTATTTTTCTCAACTCTGAGCCAATAATGGCAAAATGCGGGCTCACGGCATCAATGCATTGTCCATCCAGTTCTAACTTGTTCCCTGGGTTTGGTAGAGGCTTTTTGGTTTAAATTAGAACTTCTACTGCAGCCTTTTGGACCAGTTGCTGAAATAGCTTGCCTCTGCTTCAGCCGGTGGAATGTAGCCGATAGATTCGAATAGCCGGTGAGGGTTAAACCAGGACACCCATTCTGGATACTCAAACCACAGAAGTAATAACTTGGCGAGACGTTTCACCATTCATCCATCCAGAATTTTTATAGCCTGTTGATTATGGAGGCGGGGGTCGGAATCGAACCGGCGTCCACGGCTTTGCAGGCCGCTGCATAACCACTCTGCCACCCCGCCTTACTACGACCTACAGCGACCGAATTGCTACTTCGGCACCATTGCGGTGCAAGAACAAAAAGCAAAAAGGGAAAACGGATATCTTTAGCCTGGGTCCCTCAAGTCAGATCGGACAGGAACCGCAGCAATGATCCATTTTCCCGGTAACTGGAGCGGGAAACGAGGCTCGAACTCGCGACCCCAACCTTGGCAAGGTTGTGCTCTACCACTGAGCTATTCCCGCGAAAAACAGCCTGCCATTATAAGGGCGGCGCTATCTTTGTCAAGAAAGCAACCTCAAAGGTATCTGCCTGAAGGTAAAAAAAGACATGATCGAATAGAACACGGAAGTATTGTGTAGGAAAATGACGGCTTTTAGAGCCTGTTAACACTTCAAGCCAACCTTTTGACATAAAGCATCATCCAGCATCACCCGGAATGCTTGAGTCAGGAGAAAACTTTTATAAACATAACATGGGGATTTGTGTTAACAAACCCTAGAAGGTAACCTGAATTCAACGGCGGACAGATCGAGAAAGAAATGCTCCTGTCGCCGGGTCAGCTCTTGTTTTGCCAGTCAAACGTCATCCGCAGCGCCTTCCCCATCTGCCGTCCCTCCGGGTGTTTACACCTCTGGCGGCTCCGGATTCAGGCCCGACATTACGATGATTTCCATCGGCGCGAGATGGTTCAGGTTGGATGCTCTTGCGAGCACATCCTGTTCCTGCAAGAGCTGATACTGAAACGCGCCCTCGTACATATCCTCCACCAGCAGTTTCACCACTCTCTTCGGCCATCCTGTCATCCAGCGGTTGGCAATCCCGATTCCCGTTTCTCCCGATTCGCATATCATTTCACGAACCTCGCCGGGGTATATATCCGGGTTGTACAGCGATTGCATTTTCACCTCCCTTCTTCCCTTTATCACAGCTTGGTCAGCCATGCTTTATCACCTGCGGAATCGCGATCTTAAGATAATAGGCCATCGACCACAGCGTCAGTATTGCCGCAAGGTAGATCAGCCAGGTGCCTACCTCATGCGAATCGAAGCTTTCACCTATTTTTTCGTGATATAGCAGCAGCGGAATGGCCGTCATTTGCGACCCGGTTTTCAATTTCCCCAGAAAGGAAACGGCCACGCTCTTGCCTTTGCCGATCTGGGCCATCCATTCGCGCAAAGCGGAAATGGTAATCTCCCGTCCTATGATGATGAAAGCGATAAGCGCATCCAGCCTGCTCAGGTAAACCAGCACGATGAGTGCGGCAGCGACCATGAGCTTGTCAGCAACGGGATCGAGGAACGCACCGAAGGCCGAGGTTTGCCGCAGTATGCGCGCAAGATAACCGTCCAGCCAGTCGGTAATGGCGGCGCCAGTAAAGATAATGGTTGCGATCAGGTTCTGGTCGGCGTGCGATAACCAGGTCGAGGGAAAATAGAATATACCCACGAACAGTGGAATCGCCACGATGCGCAGCCAGGTGAGAACGTTGGGCAGATTAAGAGGCATAAGGGTCGGGAATATGCCATTAAAAAACGAATCCGGAATGCGTCCCACTGCAGGCCGCTGAGCCTGCAGACCGGGTAAGATTCAGTGCAGTTCCCTGTAAATTTTCTCTGCCAGCGCGCGACTGATACCGTCGGCCTGCTGCAATTCCTCAATGCTCGCAGTGCGCACGCCTTTCAGCCCGCCAAACCTTGCCAGCAGACTTTGCCGGCGTTTGGCGCCGATACCGGCGATCTGCTCCAGGCTTGAACTGACGCGGGACTTGCCGAGCTTTGCGCGATGGCCGTAAATTGCAAAGCGATGCGCTTCATCCCGAATCTGCTGGATGAGATGCAATCCGGGATGATCCTTTGACAATTGTAATGGTTTTTCCACCTCCGGGAAAATCAATTGCTCCAGCCCCGGCTTGCGCTCCTCGCCTTTTGCCACACCTACCAGGTTCGCATCGCTCAACCCCAGTTCCACCATAACCTCGTGAGCAGCGTTGATCTGCCCTCTTCCGCCGTCGATCAGGATCAGATCGGGCAGATTGCCCTCGCCTTCCGCAATTTTATGGTAGCGCCGCGAGAGCACGTCGCGCATGGCGGCATAATCGTCCCCCGGCGTGATACCAGTAATATTGTAGCGACGGTACTCGCTGTTGCGCATGGCGAAGTTGTCATAGACCACGCAGGAGGCAACGGTGGCTTCACCCATTGTATGGCTGATATCGAAACATTCAATCCGGCTCAACCCGGCCATATCCAGGGCCTGCTGCAAGGCTTGCAGCCGCTCCTCCTGGCTTGCCTGGCGGCCCAGCATTTGTTCCAGTGCAAGGGTAGCATTTTCTGCCGCCATATCCAGCCACACGCGCCTGCTGCCTATCGGGTTCACATTGATGACCACTTTACGGCCAGCCTGCTGAGTGAGCAGAGCCTGGAGCGATTCCCGCGGAATTTTCTCTCCCACGATAATCATATCCGGAACGCTGCGATTGAGATAGTGCTGGGCCAGGAAAGCTTCCACTACCGCGGTCAGATCATATCCTGCTGCATTTTGCGGAAAAAAACTCTTGTCCCCGAGGTGACGCCCTCCTCTGACCATCGCAAGGTTGACGCACACCCGGCCACCGCCGTTGTTCTCTGCCACGCAGGCAACGATATCGGCATCCAGCGCTTGCCCGCTATCCACGAATTGCTTTTCGCAAATCTTGCGCAGGGATTGGATCTGGTCGCGAAACAACGCCGCTAGTTCATATTCCTGTTCATCGGCGGCTTCATGCATTTTTCTGGTAATGCTTTTCAAGACTTCCGTTTGCTTGCCCTGCAGAAAAAGTTCCGCATCTCTTGTGTCTTCTGCGTAGGCTTCTTCAGTGACCAGATTGACGCAGGGTCCGCTACAACGTTTGATCTGATAGAGCAGGCAGGGGCGCGTGCGATTGCTGAAAACACTGTCTTCGCAAGTACGGATGCGGAATATCTTTTGCAGCAGCTGGATGCTCTCCCGCACCATCCTCGCATCGGGGAAGGGACCAAAATAGCGCTGTTTCTTGTCGAGCGGGCCACGGTGAAAGCCAAGCCGGGGAAACCTGTGTGTGCTCAAGACCACGTAGGGATAAGATTTATCATCCCTGAAAAGGATGTTATAGCGAGGATTCAGGCTTTTTATTAAATTGTTTTCGAGTAACAGCGCCTCTGCTTCAGATCGCGTAACGGTGGTTTCGACTCCCGCAATCTGGGAAACCATGAGTTGCGTGCGGGGACCCAGGCCATTCTTCTGAAAATAGGAAGAAACACGCTTCTTGAGGTCAATCGCCTTGCCGACGTAAATCACCTGCCCGCCTGAGTTCATCATGCGATAGACTCCAGGCTGGGAGGGAAGACCGGCGCAAAACGCCTTGGCCGCCTTGGCATTGAAAACCGGTTCCGCCTGCAAGGCGATCAGTCCTCCTCACCCAGCAGATTGCCTGCGATGGCCCAGTTTTCATGGGGCATTTCATCGAAAGCGATATAAGTATAGGATTTGGGTTTATGCGCGATCCGCTCCAGCGTATCGGTTATTTCCTGGGCAATCTGCTTCTTCTGCTCGCGGCTGAGCGAGCCGACAATACGGATATTGACATAGGGCATGGTTAGTCTCCAGTTTTCCGCTGTGATAACCGCTGTAAAGCCAGATCAGGCCAGATCAGAGCGGATTTTTGCAAACACCTCTTCGAACATTTCTGTCGTCAGGCGATGAGTCTGGGTATTGTAACGGCTGCAATGATAGCTGTCATATAGCATCAACCCGTTGCGTTTCGAGTCATCAGGCCCGAAGTTTCCAGCAAGCGCATGAACGGCGCCATGACTGAAGGCATGGGACTTCGGCTTGAGTCCCAATGCCATCAGCACCGCCTGATGAGCGACAGTGCCAAGAGCCAGCAGCGCGCTGCCGCCTCCTTCAGCAAAGGTCGAAATCTCATGCGCGAGATACCTGTTGCACTGCCTGACCTCACTTGCCTCCGGTTTGTTTTCAGGCGGAAGACATTTGACGGCATTGGTGATGCGGCATTGCATCAATTCCAGATTGTCATCAATGAAAGCAGAGCCTTCATGGCTGGCAAAACCGAACTTGAAAAGTGTTCCATACAAGAGAACGCCCGCAAAATCACCCGTAAAAGGTCTGCCGGTCCGGTTCGCACCATGCATTCCCGGCGCCAGGCCGATGATCAGGAGGCGGGGCCTGGCATCGCCAAAAGCCGATACTGGCCGGGCATGATAATCGGGGTGGCGCGCCTTTACCTCATCCAGAAATCCGGCCAGCCGGGGGCAGCGGCGGCAGTCTGCTGAAAACTCAATCGGGGAAGAATTATCATCAGTTTTTTGTAGTAAGATGCGCGCTTCTTGATTCAAACGAATTCACCAAAAAAATATGGCTAAAGTTCTTGCTACCGAAATTCGCGTAGGAAATCTGATTGAATGGGACAAGCGAATCTGGCGCGTACTGAAATGTTACCACGTCCATGTCGGCGGCCGCGGCGGGGCCTTCATGCAGGTGGAAATGAAAGATATCGAAGCAGGCACAAAGACCAACCAGCGTATCCGCACCGAAGACAAGGTGGAACGTGCTTTCGTCGAGCCGCGGGAAATGACCTTTCTCTACCAGGAAGGCGACAATTATATCTTCATGGACAAGGAAAACTATGAGCAATTGAGCCTGTCGCGTGATTTCCTCGAAGGCCAGTACGAATATCTGCTGCCGAATACGGATATCCAGGTCAATTTCCACAACGATCGGGCGATCGGGGTGCAGCTTCCTGCCAGTGTGGTGCTCACCATCACCGACACCGAGCCCAATCTGAAAGGCGCCACCGCCACCAGTTCCTACAAGCCGGCCAAGATGGAAACGGGACTGGTAGTCATGGTCCCGCCATTCGTCCTGCAGGGGGAAAGAATCAAGGTCAATACCGATAGCGGTGAATATATCGAGCGCATGTAGGATGGTCAGCGCGTTAATCTGTGCATTCCGCCATCGGCCGGCATACTCGGCGGATAGCATCAGATTGCCACGCTCAGCAAGGGGCCGGCTCGGCCAAAACCTGCCCTCGTGAAGTATATAGGACCCGGCAGTATGCTCCTTCGAAGTCCGCTCCGTCCCGCTCAAATTTCTGCTGGTCAAAAACTCAATTGAGTACGAAAAGAAAGTACGGACGGGCTATCCTCCCGGTTGGGCTTGCCCGGACCGCTGTTCCCGATTGAGGCTTCTGTCAGATAATAATTGAGCATGAAACGCAGGCCCTTGCGAACATACCAGTTGGCGCCCAATGTAATGACCTCTACCTGGCATTTCGAGGTTCCGGTGCCGCAGGGGTCAGCAATCAGGCTCTGAGCCATGTTTTCAGCGAAATCGTAGCGTACAGCAAGTTCGAGAGCGCCCCATTTTCCTTTGGGCTTTGGTTTGCCCAAAGCCCCGCGCTCTTTTCGGTAAACGGTTCTCTCGCCAGTCACAAACCAGCTCCCCTGCACGTAATAGGATTGTACCGTCGAATCCTTTTGCCTGCCTGATACAAGATGCGTATCGTCAAGCGTCGAATTTACGTACTCCCCCTGCAAGGTCACCGGCCCAAGCGTATACGCGGCTTCCAGGGCAAAAGTCGATTGGCTGCTATCGCCGGATAAACCCGAACTTTTGCCAGCAACCCCGAGAGATTTAGTAATTCCGCGACGGCCCCCGTAAATATCCACAAACTTTGCCGCAAGGGATTCGCTACTGGAGGTATCCACGCTATACGAGAATCCGAAGTGAAGAATGTTACCTTCGTTCGCAGATGGTACCCAGAACAAGCGCCCTCCATAGCTCGAGCCTGAAATGGGCATACCGGTATGTGCCAGGCTCATGATATCTACAGCGTAACCGATCTGCTCGCGGAAGATTCCCTTGTAACCCACTCCCATGAGCCATTGCCGTCCGCTGTAAATGCCAGTAGATGAAGTCGAAGGACGCTCCATCATGGTAACTTCATTTGAGCTTGTCAATTCCTCCATGCCACGATAAGCCTTGAACTGGCCGACCGTCAACAGACCCGGACCAAGCTTTGCCGAAACATAGACCTCCCGCAGACTGCCAGGAAAAGTGCCAGCGGCAAAGTCGTTCTGGAATTTGAAACCCAGATCATAGATTTTGCCTGTTATGTCCGTATACCCCCGCCGGAAGTTAAACCCGCTATCGGGAAAGCTGCCGGGTATCTGGCTCCCGAACGGTGGATAGGAGGAATGGGCTTTATCGTTATCGAAGGCATGTACATCGAGATGAGCGCGCGCGCCGAAAACCATTTCAAAATTGCCATTCTGACTTCTAATTTTGGGACTATCCGTTGTATCGAGAATAAGTGCCTGCGCCCAGACGGGAGGAGCGCTCATCAGCACAATCAGAAGGCAATATTGAGGAATGGTATTTGCTGTCAATGGGCTGAAAACCGTAATACGTGGATAAGCCTGGAGCCGGTCCAGCCGCATCCTTCAGTATGCGCGTGATAACGTACTGAATAATCAAGAAGAAGGTCTTATCATTGAATTACCGCAATTTTGCTACTTTAACAAGAAGATGGCCATGAGAAATTCCGCATCATTAACAAAATCGCCGGTACTGGCTACCGTGCCTGTCTTTCCTGGAGCGGATCAGTATTTGTATTTCGTGTGCTACCGCACTGACCCACGAGTGCGCACCACGTAATCTTTCAGGCACAGCAATATCGCTGGATCGACAATAAGGAATAACCATGAAATCATCTTCGACATCAATTAACCGACGACAGGCGTCGATATTGGCGCTAACCGGCGCAGCGGTTTTCAGCATCGCAGGTTTGGCGTATGCCCAATATGGCGGGACCAGTTCCGGCCAGGGAAGTTCTAGCGGTCAAAGTAGCCACACCGGACAAGGTTCGCAAAAAGGACCTGACGGAGGGCCGGCCCCATACGACACTCTTGAAGAGCCCATGGATTCAGGTTATGTGGACCAGGAGAAAAGAGTGGACCGCGCAAAAGATCCGCGCTCACCCAGCCCGGAAAGCCACGTGCCAAACTTCCCCACCGATAAGGAGGGAAGACCCCTAAAGGATCCGAAGTATGAACAAGGTGGACCGATCGGACCGAACTGATCGAGGGATGTTGCCGCGGTATCGCGGCAACATCCCTTTCAGCCCTATCCCTGGCAGCGCCACCCTTCCATGCATCTGCCTGCCCTGTCAAGATCCCAGAATCCCTTCGACGTCCGTTTCAAAGCCCTTCCGGCTCTTCCGGCGTTTCCATTTCGCCGTGAGAAGCAAGAGGTTTACGTAATGCTGTGGCAGCAATTCCCGCCATCGCAATCAACCCCATCCCGAGCAGTGATACACCGGTAATCCGGTCGCCAAATAGCCACACTCCATACAGGTAGGACCAGGCAATGCCGAGATATTGAAGGCTGCCATTGACGAGCAGTTTTCCGATCGCATAAGCACGGGTAAGCAGTAACTGGGCCAATGTCGCAAGCAAGCCCATGGCCAGCAGCAATCCCAAGCCATGCAGCGTGTGCGCATGCCACCCGTCTGCAAGGAATGTTAGCAGGGCTCCCCCTCCCATGCTGGCAATGGAGAAAAAAAATACAACGCGCGTATCCGGCTCGCCTGCTCTGCCGAGCGCAGCCACATGAAGGTATGCCATTGCAGTGAGCAGACCGGAGAGCAGGCCTACGAGACCACTCCACGTCTGATCATCCTGGATCGCAGGTCGAAGAATACAGATGGCGCCAATGAACCCGGCAAAAATTGGACCGATCAGCCGCGCATCGGCCCGTCCCTGTTTCAGAAAAACCGAGCCGCCGATGAGCAGGACAGCCATCCAGACAGGAGCCGTGTAATTCAATGTTACGGCGGTGGAAAGTGGCAGCGCTTCTATGGCGTAAAACCAGAGCCCAAGTGCGCATACACCCGCCAGACTTCGCCAGAAGTGCAACGCCGGAACGGAGGTGCGAAGCGTGATGCCGCGCCTTCGCGCCAGCGTAGAGACGATCACTGCTCCAATGATGCCCCGATAAAACACCATTTCACCCGTACCATACTCTGCCGAAGCAAGCTTGACACACATGCTCATGGTGGCAAACAGCAAGGTTGCGACAATCATGAGCACGGGCGCTGATATTTCCCCCTCTTTCCTTCTCGAGGCTTCCTCAATCAACATTCAGCTTAAATTTAACCTTCAAAAGACCCACCCAAAACCTGGCAGGATATCCTATCCGTTTATGGAATGAAGCAGCAGAATGAAGCAGAAAAAGCCCTATAGGGTCAGGTCCGGCATAGCCAATCACTGCAAGAGCGCAGGCAGTTGGTTTTTTGAGGCGCTCTGTATAAAATCTGAGCCATGAGGATGATTCAGCTACCCATTGATTTTTCCGTCCCTTCCGTTGACGTCGCGCGCTCCCTCATAGGCGCCACCTTGCTTATAAACGGAGTTGGCGGGCGGATCGTAGAGACAGAAGCTTATGACCATGATGATCCCGCCTCACACAGCTTTTCGGGCCCTACCCGGCGTAACCAGGTGATGTTCGGCCCTCCCTGCCATGCCTACATCTATCGCTCGTATGGCATTCACTGGTGTCTGAATTTTGTCTGCCGTCCGGCGGGGCATGGAGCTGGCGTATTGATTCGCGCGATCGAACCGCTTGCCGGGCTGGATATCATGCGTAAACGGCGAGGGTTGAGCGATGAGAGGCTTCTCTGTTCCGGCCCTGGCCGGGTATGCCAGGCGCTGGGCATCACCCATGAGCATAGCGGAATGCCGATCGATAGTCCTCCGTTCCAGCTTACCCCTCCCCCTGATCCGGTCCCAGTTGTAACAGGCCCGCGTATAGGGATCTCCAAAGCAAAGGATGTTCCCTGGCGCTTCGGACTTGCCGGTTCCCCTTTTCTGAGTCGTCCATTCCGCTAGCGTATACGGCGCGTACTCTTCATTATTATCCAGGATATCTCCCGCGTACACGTTCCCGAACCATTCCAGCTTGCAGGCACGTGCGCGCAACATCAGCTTCAATTTCTTCACTCAGGATTCGAAAATCGGGAAAAAAATGAATACTTATATCCGCAAACTCGGCTGGTTTGCATTTGCCGCCACCGGTGCGTTCGCCTTCGCAGTCATCGCCCTGAATCGCGGCGAGCCGATTGGCGCCCTCTGGGTCGTCGTCGCAACAGTCTGCATCTTCACCATCGGCTACCGCTTCTACAGCCGGTTCATTGCCGGAAAAGTGCTGGGGCTCGACTCCACCCGCATGACACCTGCTTACAAACACAACGATGGGCTGGATTATGTGCCTACCAACAAATACGTGCTGTTCGGCCATCATTTCGCAGCCATTGCCGGTGCCGGCCCCCTGATCGGACCGATATTGGCTGCGCAGATGGGCTACCTGCCCAGCATGCTCTGGCTCCTCGCAGGTGTCGTACTCGCCGGCGCGGTGCAGGACTTCATCGTACTGTTCATTTCAATCCGGCGCGATGGCCGCTCGCTCGGCGATCTCATCAAGTCCGAGATGGGGCAGTTGCCGGGCATGATCGCCCTCTTCGGCACCTTCTTTATCATGCTGGTCCTCCTTGCGGTGCTCGCCCTGATCGTGGTCAAGGCGCTGGCGGAATCGCCCTGGGGAACCTTTACCGTTGCCGCCACCATTCCCATTGCCTTGTTCATGGGGATTTATGCCCGCTACATACGCCCTGGTTTCATTGGCGAAGTGTCGCTGATCGGCTTTATGCTGTTGATACTCTCGATTGTCGGGGGCCAGTACGTGCAGGAGATTCCCTCGCTCGCCGCGCTGTTCACGCTGACCGGCGAGCAACTCACATGGCTCCTGATCGGTTATGGATTCATTGCCTCGGTGATGCCGGTATGGCTGTTGCTGGCGCCACGCGATTATCTCTCGACATTCCTCAAAATCGGTACCGTGATTAGCCTGGCAATCGGCATCCTCATCATCTCACCGGACCTGAAGATGCCGGCATTGACACAGTTTGTGGACGGCTCGGGGCCGGTCTGGTCAGGCAGCCTGTTTCCCTTCCTGTTCATTACGGTAGCGTGCGGAGCGATATCCGGCTTCCATTCCCTCATATCTTCCGGGACCACGCCCAAGATGATCCGCAATGAACGCGATGCGCGCTTCATCGGCTACGGCGCCATGCTGATGGAATCATTTGTCGCCATCATGGCCCTGGTTGCGGCCTCCACTATCGAGCCGGGGATTTACTTCGCCATGAACAGCCCGGCAGCAATCATCGGAACCACAGCGGAATCGGCAGCCCAGACCATATCCCAATGGGGTTTCCATGTCACGCCCGAAATGATCACGCAAACGGCGGTGGATGTAGGGGAGCATACCGTCATTTCCCGCACCGGCGGAGCACCCACCCTGGCGGTGGGAATGGCCCAAATCCTCTCCGATGTGCTGGGCGGCCAGGCGATGATGGCCTTCTGGTACCACTTCGCCATCCTGTTCGAAGCGCTTTTCATCCTCACCGCAGTCGATGCGGGTACCCGCGCCGGACGCTTCATGCTGCAGGATTTGCTGGGCTCGTTCATTCCTTTCATGAAGCGCACCGATTCCATAACCGCCAACCTGATTGCCACTTCTGTCTGTGTCGCGGGCTGGGGTTACTTTCTTTATCAGGGGGTGGTTGATCCTCTGGGCGGCATCAATACCCTGTGGCCGCTATTTGGCATTTCCAACCAGATGCTGGCAGGCATCGCCCTGGTACTGTGCAGCTGCGTGCTGTTCAAGATGAAACAGGATCGTTTCGCGTGGGTGACAATTCTTCCTGCCGTCTGGGTTTTTGTCTGCACGCTGACCGCAGCCTGGCAAAAGATATTCGATGCCAATCCACGCATCGGTTTTCTGGCGCATGCAAACAAATACAAGGAAGCCATCGCGGAAGGAACGGTGCTTGCGCCGGCCAAATCCATCGGACAGATGCAGCAGGTGATTTTCAACGATTATATCAATGCGTCGCTGGCGGCATTGTTCATGCTGGTACTCATCAGCATGCTGGCATTCGGCATCCGCACGGTGTTGCGCGCGCGCGCGCTCGGCACCCCTACCACCAGGGAAACGCCATTCGAGTTATTGCCGGTTGAAGCCGTATCGAGAACGTGATGACAGACTGAAGGTGGTTTCAAGAAAATTTCGGGAAAATTATTGAGGAGGAGCAAACGATGGTAGCCAGAATTGTGAGTGGATTGCGTTATCTCGGGCAGAGCCTGCGGCTGATGGTGGGCATGCCTGAATACAGCACTTACGTCGCCCACATGCACCATGCGCATCCCGAGCGGCCCGTCATGTCATATGAGGAATTCTTCCGCGAGCGCCAGGAGGCAAGGTATGGTGGCAATGGCAAAGTAACGCGATGCTGTTAGTGCGTTTCCCATAAGCCAAGTGCCTGCGGCAATCCATTCCTCTGTCCTGGCTATCTCGGCCGCTTGAGTCTTTGCTCAAGCTCAGGAATGGATACCTGTGAACAGGTGCTCCGTTCTTTTGCCATAAACAACAGTTAAAAGTCCAGAAGACGCGGCTATCAGAGTACGCCTATTTGGCTTTCTTGTCAGTTCACAACTGTACGGAAAAATCGGGAACCTGCCCCTTATAGTCTTGCTTCAGCTATCCGGCTGAAGCAGATGCAGACGCATCTGTCTCTTCATCCTCCAGGGGGGTTATCATGAACTCGATTAGACGTGCTCTTATATTAATAAGTTGCTCAACCGGTTTCGCACTTGCTCAGTCCGCATACGCTGCGGATGGAACAGCCAGCGCCTCGCTCGACTGGAGCCAGCTCCAGGTTTCGGTGACGGGCGTGGACGGAAACGTACCTGCCGTAACTTTCTCCAACGAATACACCAGCTTAAGCTCATCCGCATACGTTCCGAATGAGGGAAGTGAATACAACACAAGGTCGATCTACGACTGGACATCCAATTTAGCCGCAAATGCGGATGCAACTGCCGGCACCCATTCCTCTGCATCCGCCTCCGCTTCAACCTTCTCGGCCAATGCTCAATCGCTGGGTGAAGATTCTTCCAGCTACTGGAATACCCCCAGCGCCTCGGCCTCCGGATATCGAACGGAAAACTTCACTTTCGACGGGCCTGGCGTGCTTACCGTAACCATCCCCTATACATTAAATATAACCGGGGGAGAGCAATATAACTATTATGGCTCCTCCTCGGCCTCGGTCAGCGCTTCCGCAAATTTTTATGGCCATGAAGACAATGGAAGTTTCAATTCATATTCGAATGCCTCTTTTTCCCTGGGTTCCTACTATGGGGAATCGCCCGACTCAAAATCAGGAAACCTCGTTTTCGGCATCTTTGCTGCCGGCCCCGGCAGCGGCTCAATCAGTTTCAATATGAACACCTCGGTCGGCGGCCCCAGCATGATCCCCGAGCCGGATTCGTACGCCATGCTGCTCGCGGGACTGGGACTGATAGGTATGATCGTGCGCCGTCGACGCGCTGTCAGCGTAGCTTGAATTTTTATCAGCCCAGGCCTGCTTTTTCGCCTGCCGCTTCTCCTTTTCCCGTTCCCTCTCCTGCTTGCGGATGGGGGAACGGAGGAAGGGATACTTGTTCGAGCTTATCAGCCTAAAAATTGGCAACCGCCGTCAGGCGATAAATACGCGGCGCACCGGGAAGGATATTGTTATTATTGTGCGCGGATGCAATGTAGTCGATATTGGCCAGGTTCTCGATATTCGCCTGCACACGGATAACCTTGTTGAGCCGCACGAACATCGCGGCATCCATGCGCGTAAACCCTGGCAGCAGCACTGTATTGTCGAGCGCGGCATACATGCTGCTGCGGTGAATCACGCCCAGACCAAGCCCGAGGAAAGGCGTGAAATCGTAGCGATTCCACATGGAAACGGTATGCTTCGGAACCTGTGCCACTACGGCGCCTGCTCTCGCACCCGTTATAGCCCGTGTAATTTCCGCATCCGTATAGGCGTAACCGCCCATCACGCTCCACTGCGGGGTGATTCGCCCCATCAGTCCCACCTCTGCCCCGCGCGCCCGCTGCCCGTCAACCAGCATTGACCTTGCGGGATCATTTGGAACGGGAGCGATGACGTTGCTGCGCTCAAGCTGATACAAGGCGGCGGTCAGTGCAAGATCGGGCCGGATATCCCATTTGGCTCCCAGCTCCAGGTTCATGAACTGCTCAGGTTTAAGCGCGGCGTTACTCAGGCTGAGGGAGTTCAACTGGTCGCCCGCGCGCGGCACATAAGCCAGGCTGTAATTGCCATAGATGGAAACCGGCTCGATCGGCTTGTAGATCAGGCCGACTCTGGGAGAAAGCAGCCCGTCATTGGTGTGAAACCGCTGGCCATTGCGATTGTTCACGAAATTGACGTCGAAATTATCATAGCGCAGGCCGAGAACGGCTTTCACCTGGGGAAGCAGGGTAATCTGATCCTGGACATAGACGCCGACCACTTCCACCACACCATGATTATCCGCATTCCCCGTATCTTGCCTGAAGGTGACGGGTGCAAACGCGATGGGGTTGAAGAAAGGCACGTTCACACTCTTGCTGCTGTTGTTGAAAAACCCGGTGTTGCGGAAGTTGTCCGAAATCTGGCGGCCGTACTCCACGCCTGTCATGAATTCGTGCTCCACACCCCAGGTGTTCAGCTTGAACAGCAGATCGGTCTGGTTAAAAAGATTCTCCCGCTGGGTAGCATCGTTATAGGCTGAAATCGCTACCGTGCCGGTCGCATCCTCAGCCGTGGCAACGCCATTGGCATAGATGTTCTGGTAGAATTTGTCGTAACTGGCATAACGGGTACGGTTGCGTATCTTGACCTCGTTGTCGAAGGTATGCTCGATCAGGGAATTGAGCGACCAGGCGTCAACATGCGTAGGACTGTTGGCCGCATTGCCGAAGAACGTGGACCGGTGAGTATCAGCCGGACGGCCTCCGAACGAGGGAATCCCGCGATCCGCCGTGCGGCGGTCAAAAAAGTATTCCCCGCTGAAAACGACTTTCGTCCGGGCAGTAGGCTTGAACGTGAAGGTGGGATTGACGCCGCCGCGCTCCAGGTCGACGCCGTTGCGGAAACTGTTCGAATGCTCGTACATGGCGTTGAGGCGGACAGCCGCAACGTCATTGATGGGTTGATCCAGATCGACAGCAATGCGCTTGTGACTGAAAGACCCGTATTGGGCTGCGATCTCCCGCACCGGCGTCCAGCCGGCTTCCTTGGTGACCCGGTTGATTACACCCCCTGCCCCGCCGCGGCCAAAAATCATTCCGTTGGAACCTTTCAGGACTTCAACCCGGTCGATATTGTAGAGATCGCGAAAATACTGGACATCGTCGCGCAAGCCGTCGACATAAAAATCCCCGGTCGTATTGTTGCCGCGAAAAATTACCGCATCACGATTGCCTTCCCCTTGCGAGGGCACGACCCCCGGCACGTAGCGCACTACATCGGTAATGCTCTGCATGGTCTGATCCTGGATCATATCCTGAGTCATCACGGTTATGGACTGAGGCACATCGCGCAATGGCGTATCTGTCCTGGTTGCGCTGAAACTCTTGGTCGCCATGTAGCCATCCGTCGGCCCGGTTGCAGCACTTGCAGTTACCCTGATGGGCGGCAGTACCGTCGGTTGCCCGCTTCCCTCTGACTGCTTCTTTTTTACAAGGTAGGCTTCTCCCTGCCGCACCCCCTGCAAATCACTGCCGGCTAATAAATGCTCCAACCCTTCCTGAACCGAAAACTTGCCGTCCAGCCCTTCTGTGGTGACATCTTTCACATCAGCGGCAGCAAAAGAAATGTCGATTCCAGCCTGCTGCGAAAACCGGTTAAGCGCATCTGCCATTGCGCCTGCGGGAATCCTGTAGGTGACGGCGGAGACCTGGGCGGCAATGGCTGCCTCTGCTATCGCCATCTCGGGCAGAGTCCACGAGGCCAGCCCAAACCCGATCAGGGCGCCACGCACGGCCCCCATAAGACGAGATGGACGAAAACGGCATTCTGCCCTGTTCCCATCGTGCTTTTGAACAGGCTTATTATTTTCGAGGGAAGGCACGCAGTTCAACACCTCAGCTCCGCCACTCTCATATGTTCCATTTGTAGCAATCCACGAAGCGTTCGTGAAATCGGTATCTTGCAGATTTTTATTACTCACAACCCATACTCTCCGGCAAAACAGATAAAAATATAAACTGGCTGGCTTGCTCCAGAGGAGTTGGCTGGCTAAAAAAACGCGGTACAAGCGCAAGCGCTCATCCCGCGGGATGGTTAAGAAAATTCTTCCTTCAACGCTTACTGGGTATTATTTCTGGTCTCACTTTACGTGAGCTGCCGCAGGCGCGTCCCGTGTGACGAAAACACGTTATGTCTTATCTTGAAAAACACGGGATTGAAAGCAGGAAATGAAGATATGAGAATTTGAAATAATTTTTATGATCTCACTAAATGAGAATTATTCTTATTTTATTTCAACAATGAAGAAAAGGCAATAAGCTGACCAGGATCTCCGCATCGATTCCATGGCACGATAAATATGAGATTTTGAAGGGAAGTCGGCAGTTTGCTCTTCCTGCCTTGATCAGCGTCGTGACCTACCCATTATTTGTCGTATTTTCTTACACTCGCGCCTCTGAGAAACAGGGTTAGTTACGTAAGCTGATGTTCTAGCAAGAAAACGGTATGCGGCACGATTTTTGCTTCCAATAATAAGGCTATAGTTTGCTTTTTCAAGACTTGAAAGATATGAAAAACCGGCAAGGCCTATAGCGGCTCGAACGTAACTTTTAATAAACGCAGTGATTATAATAAGGAGATACAGCAATGAATAATTTTTCCAAGATAGCGATAGCTGCTTTAGCGTTCGGAGGCTCCATTTCCGCTGCATCGGCCGCAGGCGTGATTACCAATATAGCCGCAAGCGGAGCAGGTCTGGGGTCGTTCAACTACACGATAGATAATACCGATCGGGTGCTGGATCTGACCAAGGTCTTCAATAGCGTTGATCCAATCGTCCTGACATTCACTGTCGAGCATAGCACCGGCCCGGGTAATCCCTATACGGTGAAAGAGACGGTTACCAATAGCACAAGCGAGCTTTGGGCGGACTTTCACTACACTATTGGAGAACCTGCTCAGGGCAATGGAGTGGTGTTCACTCAACACAATAAATCGGTACTTTTCGGTTTCTCGCTTGACCAATCGAGTGGACCGCGCAATCTTGATTTTAGCGGAAATCTTGCCAGCGGCGATCCTGCCGTCACGGCGGGTTTTATGCTCAGCCCCTTCGATCCGGGTCAGGGCAACACAATGACCTTTACAATCACTCAGGTTCCCACCATCGGCCAGGTTCCTCCCGTTCCTGAACCGGAAACCTATGCCATGCTGCTTGCAGGGCTCGGGTTGATGGGCGCCATGGTGAAAGGCAGGAACAGCAAAAAAAGCGCTTGAGCTGATCTAACTCTGGCGCTGACCCCTTCTTCGGGAGGGGTTGTCAGGACACGATCTCCCTCAGCCTGCTTCCAGCCCTTTTCCTGTTCCTGTTTCTCACCATCGTCCGGCTCCGCTTGGCAGATGCCATCCCGCTCCTGTTTTCCCGGGAACTCGGGGGAGCATTACCCCTGATGGGATGGGGCGCAGTTGGAAAACACGGTTGCGCTCAACGAGGAGTACCGCTTAAGACTTTCAGGGGTGACAGTCTCCCCGGTTCCCGCGCCAGCCTGAGATTAATGGGAACGATGGCCCGCCAGGGAAATGGATTTATTGCGCGATAGATTGCTTTCCCATCCGGGATTCTGAGAGATTATCCTGGCGAGAAGGCAGAGGCCAGGAATAGGTGAGAAACCTTGTGGACAGTATTATTCGTCCACAAGGGTCTTCATTTGAATTGATTTATATGACTGATAGCAGTTCGCGTGAAGTCAAAAGCAGAATTGAATTGTAAAAACCCCTGATCAATCTTTGTCAATCTCGATAAGCTTTCCATCCTCGTCAACCTTGAGCTCGATCTTCTTTCCGTCAGGCATTCTGACATCAGCCTCATAAATTTTTGTTTTCTTGCCGCTTATCGTTTCAGTTTCTTTCTCGATCTCCTCGATTATGCCTCCGCTCATGTTTTCAGTTATCGTTTTCTGAACTGCGGGGGGAACATCGGACCATTGAACTTTTTCATCGGAAAAAGCCGGCATCGAAAGCACCAGGGCAACGGACACGAGAATCGCAACAAACGGTTTTTTATTCATGAAGTGGATCTCCTTATGAGAAACAAGCGGCTATGAATGAGCTTTCCGTGAGAAAAGGAACCGTGGTAGAGAACATGACTTTTGATTATTAGATCAGGACGATCGGGAATCGTCCGTACGTTATCGAACAGTACGATACCACAGAAGCCTTAAATTACTGCCCGTCTATCCACGCACGGGCTTCCGCATTAGCTGCCCGGTATGCTTCCTCTTCATCTTGCAAGGGCTTGACGAAGCTTTCGTAGACTACTATGCCTTTATCATCCAGCACCCGGTAGCGTCCATTCCATAAACCGCTTGCATCTTCCCACTCCGATGCGGCAATGATCGTGTACCCCTTGTAATCAGTATTCATATCGCCTCCATAGGTAAACTGATGATGATAGCTGTGAATCGTCGTATATCGATGCTCTCTCTCGGTTGGAGACAGACGTGATGCCAAACGTTCATCATCAACGCTCATTCCATTTGACTAAATTCCTTGACTTCCTTACGCTCTCGCCCCGCCTCGACTGGATAGAGACGACAAGTTTCCGTGGCAGCAGAAAAATTTTTCCTTATTTGTAGTATTCTATGAATTGGAGTTGCCAATTCGACAGAAATCGGATTCCTCGCACCATTTCCCGATAGTAAATCTGGAGCCGCCATGCCGACTGACACACCCCGCTATTTTCTCCCCCTCAGGATCTTTAGCAGAATCGTGCTTATATTAATCGCGCTGGCGATTGTCTATGCCGCAGTGATCTCGATCAGGAACTGGCCCGGCATCCACGTATAAGCGCTGCCGCAGCAGTACTCGTCTCTAACATTTCAAAGAGGTATCGGAATGACCAAGCGACAGGGACGGCTTTTTTTTATCATTTGCACCCTTGTTTCCGCCACCGCCTTCATTGGCCTTACATTCGACAGTCACCGGCGTTTTCCCGGGCTTACCAATGAAGACAAGCTGACGCCCGAGATCATCAGGGGAAAAGACGTCTGGCATAACAGCAACTGCATCAACTGCCATACCCTCCTGGGCGAAGGCGGCTACTATGCCCCTGATCTGACCAAGATTACCCAGCAGCGGGGAACGCCTTATCTCACCGCATTCCTGAAGGACCCTTCCCAGTTCTACTCCGAGGAAAAGCACCGGCGCCTGATGCCAAACCCGAAGCTGAGCGATGCGGAAATCAGCGAGGTCATCGCCTTTCTCGACTGGGTCGGTCATATCGACAACCAGGGCTGGCCACCGCGCCCGATTATCGTATCGGGCACGACGATTCCAGGCACTGATGTGGGTCAACCATCGACACATACGTCTGTTTCCACAGACCCGGTCGCCCAGGGGGAAGCGCTCTTCCGCTCCTCGCCTCCTGCCTGCGGCGCGTGCCACTCCATCGCACCGGGGGTAAATCTGGCGGGTCCCACTCTTGCCGGACTCGCTACCCGTGCTGCGGCGATCATTACTTCTCCGGAATACAAGGGTGAAGCGAAGACATCCGCCGACTACATCCGCGAATCCATTACTCATCCAAGCGTTTACCTGGTTCCCGGCGCCACGTATTCCGCCAATAACCAGTCATTCATGCCCGACAACTTTGCTACCGATCTCGAACCTCGACAGATCGACAGTCTCGTTGCCTACCTCGAAACCTTGAAATAGGAGACGCCATGCGCTACCGCTCACAGTCGATCGCATACTGGTATTTCGCCATCGCCATGTGCCTGTTCGGCCTGCAACTGGTATTCGGGTTGCTCACTGCGAGCAAGTACCTGGGGCCCGATCCGCTTCTGGATTTCCTTCCTTTCGACAAAACCAAGGCCATTCATACCAATCTTCTGATTGTCTGGGTGCTTACGGGTTTCATGGGTGCGACCTACTACGTGGTGCCGGAGGAATCACGCAGCGAAATTTACAGCGTCAAACTGGCCTATATCCAGCTTGTTACCTGGACACTGATGGGAGTGACAGCGATTGTCGGTTATATGTTCGGCTGGACCGCCGGCAACAAAATGCTAGAGCAACCGTTTCCGCTGAAGATCGTGATTGTCATCGTCATGCTCATGTTCCTGTATAACATCCTCATGACAATCAAGCGGGCAGGACGCTGGACCGTTACCGAGGGTGTGCTGGTAGCAGGTCTGGGGCTTGCGGCGGTGCTATATCTGCCGGCCCTGATCGAATATGAAAATTATACTGTCAGCATCTTCTATCGCTGGTGGACGATCCACCTGTGGGTGGAAGGCGTATGGGAGATGATACAAGGCGGGTTGCTCGCGTATCTGCTGATCCGGCTGTCCGGCGCCGACCGGGAAGTCATGGAAAAATGGCTGTACGTGATCGTCGGCCTGGTTTTCATGGCCGGTATCCTGGGCACCGCGCATCACTACTACTGGGTAGGCGTACCGCATTACTGGCTGCCGATCGGCGGTTTCTTCAGCGCCCTGGAACCAATGGCACTCCTCGGCATGGCAATGTATGCATACTTTGCCATGCGTCGCGCCGGGTTTTCCCACCCCAACTCACTGGCCGTTCACTGGACTATCGGCAGCGCGGTGTTTACCGTATTCGGGGCCGGTCTGCTCGGACTCGCACATACCTGGCCGAGCGTCAACAAATGGACGCATGGCACGCTCATCACCGCCATGCATGGCCATGGGGCGTTCTATGGCGCCTATGCCATGACAGTGATGGCCATGATCAGCTATACCCTGCCCCACCTCACCAATGATCGTAAAGTGGAAGGAAACAGTCTTGGCTACTGGGCTTTCTGGATGCAGGTGATGGGAATGTTCGGCATGACGCTCTCCTTCGGCACGGCTGGCATCGGGCAGGTTTACCTGGAGCGAATCCTCGGCCTGGGCTACCTCGATACGCAACTGAAGCTGCAGGTGCATTTCCTGATGCTGATCGCCACCGCATCAGTGTTTGCAACCGGAGCAGCCCTGTTCATCTGGAATTTTTTCAGAACCGTGCCCAGGTCCGCCGCGACAATTGATTCCAGCACATCCGCACCCGATCTTGCTCCCGCCGGTCATGCCAGTTCCGCTGGCAGCGGATAGATTGCGCAATAATGGAGGATCCGTTAATCAAGCTCGCCGCTTTAGAAAATACGCGCCGGGACGTAACGCACCCGCAGGCCGAAGAGCCTTATTATCTCCCTTTCGGCGATGAGATAAGCATTTTTACGCAATGCCATCGGCGCCACCTCGCCGTCATGCTGAAAGGGCCGACAGGCTGTGGAAAAA
Organism: Nitrosospira multiformis; assembly: GCA_017306155.1. Taxonomy (GTDB): domain Bacteria; phylum Pseudomonadota; class Gammaproteobacteria; order Burkholderiales; family Nitrosomonadaceae; genus Nitrosospira; species Nitrosospira multiformis_F. Next base: position 195,909 of record JAFKJB010000012.1, on the reverse strand, counting down.
CACGTTTCGTCGAGCACATGGCCTGGCGCCTGAAGCGCCCCCTCATCATCGTATCCTGTCACGATGATCTGACTGCGGCTGATCTCGTGGGCCGCTTTCTGATACGCGACAACGCCACCGTATGGCAGGACGGTCCGCTTACGCGCGCCGTTCGCACTGGCGCAATCTGCTATCTCGATGAAGTGGTTGAAGCGCGACAGGATGCGGTCGTCGTTATCCACCCTTTGACGGACTATCGGCGTGTTCTCCCCGTCGACAAAACCGGCGAACTGATTGAGGCCACTCCAGGTTTTCAGGTCGTGATTTCGTACAATCCCGGTTATCAGCATGTAACCAAGGATCTCAAGCCGAGCACGCGTCAACGCTTTGTCGCGCTTGATTTCGACTTTCCACCTCCTGAACGGGAAGCTGAGATCGTCATCCACGAAAGCGGCACGGAACCCGGTGTGGCGCATGATCTCGTGGCGCTGGCCGGACGCATTCGCAGTCTGGCAGATCGTGGCCTTGCCGAAGTGCCCAGCACACGCTTGCTGGTGGCAACAGCCCGCCTTATCGCCAACGGAATTGCGCCGCGGCTGGCCTGCCATGTCGCGCTTGTGTCTCCACTGTCCGATGATCCTGCCCTCGTGGCCGCGATGCGTGACTTGGTCGACGCAACGCTGGTGGATTGAATACTCCTTGGTCAAACCCTCTCGGGCGAACCTCCATTCTTTTTTATATCCTTTTTCGGGCGCTGTTTCCGCATGGCCGAACCTGAAGGGCTCATTATCGATGCCGCCCACCGGGCAACTGCTTTCGTGTCCCGTCTGTGGAACCATGACAACAACGTGTCGGATAATGCCTGCACGCTGTCCGCGTACCGCCAGCGCCTGGAATTTCTCCTGTCGGCCGTTCACGGGCACGCTGTATCGCTGCGGATCGCCCAGCCTCCGCCGCCGCCATCGGCGCTATCCCGCCTGTTTGGCCGCATCCCGCGATACCTGATCGAAACCCGCCCGTTGCCGGCGAACGATGGCGCCGCCATTTTCCTGCCCATGCAACTCGATCCGGACGAACGGAGCGCGCTTTCTCCACACCATTTCTTTCGGCTGCTCGCCCTGCAGCAAGCCGAGCGTGCCCGACGACGGGCACAACAAATGGTGCCCGCTGATGCATTGACACTTGATCTTTTTCAGTTGAGCGAAGCGGCCACCGCGGATCATGCCCTTGCCCTTCATTTTGCCGGACTGCGCCATGATCTTGCGGCCTTGCGCCGCGCGATGCTGCCGCAGCGACCCCAGCCTGCCCTTCTGAATGCGGTCGAGCAGGCGGTGGAGGAACTTTATTGTCGCGTACTCAAGGCTGGTCCGGATGTCATTCCACCTCCGCTTGCTCTTGCGCTGAAGCCCGAAGATTCGCTTGGTTGGGCGGCGGAGATGAGCATGAAGATCTCGACCCGAGCAGGAGGGGCAGCGGTTCGCTATCGAGGATGCGCCAAGGATCTGTGGTGGGGTAAGATGCTCCCGCTCTCCCCCGGAAATCAACCCCTTCGATACGAGGACACGCTCCGGGATATGGCGCCGCCGTCCGCAAACCCGCAGCGCAGCGCCAATCTTTTCCGTCGCCCGCAAGTACGGAAAAAAGCTCCCGATGAGGATGACGAGACGCAAGGGATGTGGATGGTGCAGAATGATGATCCGCAACAGCACGTCGAAGACCCTGCGGGCCTGCAGCGGCCGGCTGACCGTGACGACAATGCCGATGCCGGCGATCTGGCGGATTCCCTGTCCGAACTGCCGGAAGCGCAGCTCATCTCATCTTCGAAAACGGTGCGCGAGTTCCTGCTCGCAGATGATCCTCTCGATCAGCGGACGGCGCTCGTCCTCCCCGGCAAGGGAGCGGCGCACGGCATTGCCTACCCGGAATGGGATTGCCGCGTTTCCCGCTATCACAAGGAGGGTGCCATCGTTCGGCTTCAACCGCCATTGCTGGGAGATGCCGTCTGGGCGGAGTCCGTGGTGGCAAGACGCCCCGCTCTGCTGCGGCAGGTTCAGCTTCGACTTGAAGGGCTGCGACCGCGGCGGATTCGCTACCACCGCCAATCGGAAGGAGAGGAGATCGATATCAACGCCTGCGTGAATGCCTTCGCGGAACGGCAAGCGGGCTTGCCCCCGCAGGATCGCTTGTATCAATCAGTAAAAGCGGCCCGGCGCGACATTGCCGTTGCATTGCTGATCGATATCAGTGGCTCGACGGATGGATGGGTTTCCCACGAGTTGCGCATCATCGACGTAGAAAAGGAAGCGCTGCTGCTCGTTTATCTGGCACTGACCAAACTGGGTGATCCTTTCTGCATTTATGCCTTTTCGGGAGAAAGCGCCCGAAACGTCTCATTATGGCCTTTGAAGAATTTTGAAGAGAACGACCGGATACTTGTCCAGCGCCGCATTGCAGCACTGGAACCGCAGCTCTACACGCGTGCGGGAGCTGCGATTCGCCATACCACCAGCCTGCTCACTGCCACCAGCGCCCGGTATCGCCTGCTTATCCTGCTGTCGGACGGAAAACCTAATGATGTCGATCACTACGAGGGTCGCTACGGCGTGGAAGACATGCGTCAAGCCGTGGCTGAAGCCCGCCTCCAGGCCATTCATCCGTTCTGCATTACCGTCGACCGGCACGCGCCCCAATATCTTGCCCGGGTGTTTGGCGCGCGGCACTATGCTATATTGCAGCAGGCGGAAACGCTCCCTGTTGTCCTGGCGGACGTGCTCAGGAGACTGATCAGTCGATGAGCTTCGCTCCTCTGCCGATCCACGAATTACCGCCACCCCGTGCATTCCGGCGATAATTCTTCCTCATTCAAGCCGCTTTCCCCACAGCATTTTGGTTTGCAGCGGCCTGCTGGTTTAAAATAACGATCTTGCCCGTAACCGCCGAGCTTGAGCGAACCCGGTCAAAATCCAACTGAAATCCTTTGCGTTTATTACTGGAGGGGCATTGTGCTGTTTGAGCGCGTCAAACCTGTGGATCACATCCTGGAATCGGCTGAAACCCGAGGGCTCAAACGACAGCTTGGCGCATTTGATCTGACCATGCTGGGAATCGGCGCCGTCATCGGCACCGGCATCTTTGTATTGACTTCGGTTGCCGCGGACAAGGCAGGTCCGGGCATGATGTTTTCCTTCCTCATAGCCGGATTTGTCTGCGCGTTGGCCGCCCTCGTCTATTCCGAAATTGCCGCCATCGTACCAGTGGCAGGATCCGCCTATACCTATTCTTATGCGATATTCGGGGAACTTGCCGCATGGATGGTCGGTTGGGCGCTGATTCTGGAGTATGCTATCGCAGCAGCGGCGGTAGCCGTCGGCTGGTCCGGTTATATCAACGGGTTCCTGCATGAAATAGGCTACGGGCTGCCGCTGGCGCTGACGGCAGGACCGGCGGACATGATTGTCGGGCTGGATGGCACAACATCGGCAGGAGGATTCAACCTGCTGGCATTTCTGGTGTCGTTGTTCGTCACCGTGCTGCTGGTCATGGGCACGACAAAAAGCGCGAGGTTTACCGCAGTTCTGGTTATCATAAAAATTATCGCACTTACCGCATTTATCGTTCTCGCCCTGCCGGCAGTAAATTCCATAAACTTCCAACCCATGCTGCCCAATGGATGGGGCACGCCGCTTTCAGGCGTGGGAATCCTGGGTGCCGCTGCCTCCATCTTCTTTGCCTATGTCGGATTCGATGCCGTTTCGACCGCAGCCGAAGAAACGAGCAACCCGAACCGTAATGTGCCGATAGGATTGATAGCTTCATTGACGATTTGCACCCTCATTTATCTTGTCGTCGCCTACGCCGCGGTGGGAGCAGTGGGAGCCCAGCCAGGAGGTGACTTGTCCCTCTCCAAAGAACCACTGGCGTTTGTGCTGCGCGAGGTCGGTTACCCAACCATAGGCAACTGGGTGGCTTCGGCGGCAATTGTCGCACTGCCCTCCGTCGTGCTCATGATGCTCTATGGACAAACCCGCGTCCTTTTCACCATGTCTCATGACGGATTGATGCCCGGTATTTTTTCTCATGTACACAAACGCTTTCACACTCCCCATATTGTCACCCTGGTCACCGGGACAGCCGTCGCGCTGTTCGCTGCCATGTTCCCGGTAGGCATGCTGGCCGATATATCCAATTCCGGGACGCTCTTCGCCTTCTTCATGGTCGCCCTGGGCGTGATGGTCCTGCGACGCCGCTCACCCGATCTCCATCGGCCTTTCAAGACCCCCATGCTGTGGATGGTGGGTCCCTTGGCCATGAGCGGCTGCGGCCTGCTGTTCGTGAGCCTGGGGTGGGAGACAATCCGACTGTTCCTTGCATGGTCCGGTATCGGCCTGATTATCTATTTCGCGTATGCCCGCAAGCATAGCCATCTTGGAAAACAGCAGGCGAATTAGTGCCTTCGGAATAAAATGGCCAGCATGTGTTTCAAGCCCGATACCACAATTTCCGTCTACTGCCCATTCCATGGGTCACTGCCCTTGACAATTCGAATACCGAAGGCGAATGGCGGAAAAAACCACCGTTTACCATGTCTATGTACGTTCTTTTTATGACTCCAATGGCAATGGAAGAGAAGCACATCGTTGCTCCTCAACATGTCCCGCCAGCAGGTTGAAACCCCCTTGAATGAACCAGTGTTGCTTTCCACGCATCCGCAAAGCCCTGTGCATCAATTACAACCTTTCGAAGGGCGCATATCAACGAACCGCATTGACAACACGCAGCAGAAATTTTTCTTTCTTGTTTGAAGGATGCAGGAGCCCTGCCGGTTCCATTTGGATGATTGTTTTCAATATTTATCAGGAAGGAGTATGACTTGTGGTAATTTTTCAAGCTTTAACACGCAACATCATTTCTGCAATCGTGCCCGCAATCCTCATGCTGCCGACAGTGTTGCTGGCCGATGCAACCAGCAAACCGCTCAAGGCAAGCGTAGAAACCCATGAACAGCCTGGATTCAGGGCGGATTGTCCTTCCAAATTCGGCGGCACCACTACAGGTATCGGCAAAAGCACCCATATGGGTAAGGTTTCGCTCAAGGCCGATGATTGCATTACTCCCATGGAGGATCATTTTATTTTTGAAGGCGCATTCACCCTGACAGCGGCAAACGGTGATACTGTTACCGGCGGCTACAAAGGCGCATTCGTACCGGCCGATGATCAATCCAGATACAAACTGACAGATGCTAAATTTGAAATAACCGGCGGAACAGGACGTTTTCGCGGGGCAAAGGGAATTGCGGAATTGAAAGGAGATCAGGATATCGCGACCGGGAAAGGGAAAATTGAAATTGATGGAACGGTTTCATACTGAGGCAATAAATGGGTGAAGGGCAATAGCAAGCAGCAGCATGACGGCTCCAGTAACATTCATAAAAAGGATGAATAGCAAACGTTAGCTGATTTTATTTCGGCCATTTCAGCCTGGATGCACCCATAAGCCCCCTGCTGACCCCTACTCACCCTTCTTCAGCATCCGGGTCGACCCAGTATTTCGACATTCCCGCGGCGAACAGGAACATCCACATGACCAGAACAAATGGAAACGTGAGAGTCGGCAGGCCTATGGGGGTAAGGAAACTGGCAAGACCTGCCTGGCATACAACTGTCATCACGCCTGCCAGCACGGCGAGAGCGGCACTTTTCCCGCTGGGTTTGAGAAACACCCAGCCAATGGCCATCATCGTCAAAACCGGATTGAATGCGTACAGGCCCATTTCGATCGCATTCAGGTTTGCGTTCAGAAGGGTCGGAAAGATGATCCCGACAAAGGCCCCACTTATTGCCATCAGGGCGCCGCGCAGGGAAACAATGGCGATGCCGACCAGAAACAGAATACCGACTGTCACGCTGTCCGCGAACATGACTTCGCCCACCCCCTTGAACAGCGCGACAGGCCAGTTTTCGATGGAGAGGCCGCTCGCACCGGGAACAGCAGCAGGAATACCGGCAGCCGGCAAAACGGGACTGCGGGTGAAGCTTTCAAAACCATAGACCGCGACCAGGAACATCCACGAGGTCAGGACAAACGGCGCGGTCGAGGCTGGAACCTGATAGGGGCGAAGGATTCGCATGAGAGCAGCCAGCACGATGCTCGATAATATCGATGCGAGGATGACATATAGCCATAGCTGTGGAGAATGCTCCAGAAACAGGAACAGGCAGGGACCTACCAGTGTTCCATTGAAACCATACAGGCCCGCGTCGATATCCTTTTCCGAGAATCCCAGCACACGGGCAGTCACCGTACTCGTGACCACTCCTGCGGTTGCCGCTGCCCCGGCAGCCACGCCGCCGATAAAGAGCGCTATCAGAAAAATGAGTCCGGTTACTGCGTTACAGCAGAAAAAAACCTGTCCAACCCCTCTCAGAATCACCCGCAGGGGTTGGGGGAACGCGCTATCGACTCGGGATGCCCAGTCCATGATATGTGGAAACCCTTACAAAACTATGTATGAAAGATGCAGTAGCGCGCTTTTGCCAAGCTGCCGGAAAAGGAAATCAAGCGTGGTGCTGCCGCGACCGGACCTCATCCAGCAGTCCCTGCTTCACGATGAAGTCGATTACCTGGTCGACTCCTTCTCCCGTATGCAGGTTGGTGAACACGAAGGGCCGTTCACCACGCATTTTCTTGGCATCACGCGCCATGACCTCGAGATTCGCTCCCACGTAGGGAGCTAGATCGATCTTGTTGATGATGAGTAATGCGGCGCGGGTAATACCGGGTCCGCCCTTGCGCGGCACTTTTTCGCCCCCGGCCACGTCTATGACATAGATCGTCAGATCGGAAAGTTCGGGACTGAAGGTGGAAGCAAGATTGTCGCCACCCGATTCAATCAGAATGAGATCGAGTTCCGGGAAGTCGGCAGTCATGCGCGCAACGGCCTCGAGATTGATGGAAGCATCCTCCCTGATGGCCGTATGGGGACATCCCCCCGTTTCCACGCCCATCAGACGCTCCGGGGGCAGCGCATTGGCACGCAGAAGAATTTCCATATCTTCCCTGGTATAGATGTCATTGGTGATGACAGCCATTTCATAATGATCGCGCATTCTCTTGCTGAGCGCTTCGCATAAGGCGGTTTTTCCGGAACCGACGGGACCGCCGATTCCGACACGAAGAGGATTAGGTTGTTTGTTCATTTTTCTGTTCCCATCAAGAACTATGATCGATAGATGCGGCTGTATTGCACCTCGTGCTGCATCGACAGCAGCGATAAACCGGGAGCCCAGCTCGACAACTCATCATCCGTAAGCTGGCTTGCGCGAATCGAGCAGGCCTCAATGACAGGATGCAGGGACAATAGCAACCGCTGCCCCGAAAGCTGGCCAAGCGGAACCGATTTGACACAGGCCAGCACCTGATTCTCGGCCATTGAAAACAGCATTCCCAGCAAGCTCTCTTCGTGCGGGATGCCCAACGCTTCGGCAGCACATGCAAATGCCGTGGGGAGCGGAATCGCCTGTTGGTTTTCCAGGATTGCCCGCATCGAATCATCCCCGAGCTTGAGATCGATGACCAACTTTGCCAGTGAATACCCCATCTGTACCGTTTCGGCACGAAACTCCGAGGTCTCGCGGGAAGCAACGAAGCATTCCGTCCAGAAGCTTACCGCAGCCTCATCCCGCTCCGAAAAGGCCTTCAACAGACGTCGCAGAATCGGCAACTCGAAATCCGTAAAAATTCCCAGCATTTCAACGAGCCATTCGCGTGCGGAGGTTTCATCTCGAACCAATCCTTGCTCAATGGCCGATTCCAACCCTTGGGAATACGTATAAGCCCCGATCGGAAGCGAAGGACTGGCAAGGTGCAACAGGGCCAGCAGCGCGCGGGATTCTTTCATTATTACCGGGAAGGAATGTCGGAGGGACGATGGATCTTCTGGTGCACAGGGATTGGAGCAAGGGGGCCATGAGCATGCCCCTGGCCCGACTCCCCATGATGGTGGTGTCCTCCGCTGCTATAGGCCCCCGCCTCCGGCTCGAACTGTGCATCTTCCTCCATGACTGTTGCCCCAAGTCCCTCCAGCATTTCCTTCAGCACGTTGTCACGGACGATGCGCAGAAACCCTTCCCCCACCTGGGTCTGAGTATGGCGGTTACCCAGATGGAAGGCACAACGCAGCAAGTCATGCGGGTTTGCACACGTGATGCGGTAGGTGGATTCCTGGGCAGCAACGATCTGCACCACACGCCCGTCATCACCGGTGAGCAAATCGTTGTTCCGCAGCACTGTACCCCGCGGCGTGAAGATGGCCACTTCCTCTCCCGAGGCAAGCGCAGTGCGCAGGCGGCTGTTCTCACGCAACTCGTACGGTAACACGAGCTGCGCGGAAATCTTGTCCGCGGTGCTTATCCTGGTGTTCAAGGTGAGCATGCGCAACCCCTAAAAAAGGAAATACCGTTGCGCCATGGGCAGAACATCCTCCGCCCCGCAAGTCAGCAGTTGTCCATCAGCGCGTACTTCGTAGGTTTCAGGATCAACCTCCATCCTTGGGGTTGCCGAATTGTGAATCATGTCCTTCTTGCGCAGATTGCGCGTGTCCTTGACCCCGATCAGATTCTTGTCCAGCTTCAGTTGATCGACCAGCCCTGCGGCCAGCGCTGCCTGAGAGACGAAGGTGAAGCACGAAGTCTTGATGCCGCCACCATATCCTCCGAACATGTAGCGGTAATGGACGGGTTGCGGGGTGGGAATCGAGGCATTCGGATCACCCATCAAGGCGGCTGCAATCATTCCGCCTTTCAGAACCACGGATGGCTTGACGCCGAAAAATGCAGGTCGCCACAGCACCAGATCAGCATATTTACCCACCTCGACTGAACCAAGGGCATGGGAGATGCCATGCGTAATCGCTGGATTGATGGTGTATTTAGCAATGTAGCGTTTGACGCGGAAATTATCATTCTTCGATGTATCTTCCTGCAGGGTTCCGCGCTGTATTTTCATCTTGTGTGCGGTTTGCCAGGTGCGCAGAACCACTTCACCGATGCGCCCCATGGCCTGCGAGTCTGAGGACATCATGGAAATTGCACCCATGTCCTGGAGAATATCCTCAGCCGCGATAGTTTCCTTGCGGATGCGTGATTCGGCGAAAGCCAGATCTTCGGGGATGTTGGCATGGAGGTGATGGCATACCATCAACATGTCGAGGTGTTCGTCCAGCGTGTTGATCGTATAGGGGCGGGTGGGATTGGTGGATGAGGGCAGCACATTTTCCTGACCTACGACGGCGATGATGTCCGGCGCGTGCCCGCCTCCAGCCCCTTCCGTATGGAAAGTGTGAATGGTCCGGTCCTTCATGGCAGCAATGGTATTTTCCAGATACCCACCCTCATTGATGGTATCGGTATGAATTGCAACCTGGACGTCATACTTGTCCGCCACATTCAGGCAGTTGTCGATGGCTGCATAGGTCGAGCCCCAGTCTTCGTGCAGCTTCAAGCCGCATGCGCCGGCAAGAACCTGCTCATCGAGCGGGGTCGGAAGGCTTACATTCCCCTTGCCATAAAAACCGGTATTCATCACCAGGCCGTCCGAGGCCCGCAGCATGGAATGGATGTGCCAGGGGCCGGGCGTGCAGGTCGTGGCGGCCGTTCCCGCTGCCGGACCAGTGCCGCCTCCCAGCATCGTAGTGATGCCGTTCATCATCGCATCTTCGGCCTGCTGAGGAGAGATGAAGTGGATATGGGCATCGATTCCGCCCGCGGTCAGAATCATGTTCTCACCGGCTATGATTTCCGTCGCCGCACCGATCGACATCGTGATATTGGGCTGGATATCGGGATTGCCTGCTTTGCCGATCCCGGCGATTTTACCATCCTTTAAACCAACGTCAGCCTTGACGATGCCCCAGTGGTCGATAATTACCGCATTGGTGATGACCGTATCCATCACCTGGTCGTGATTATGCTGCGACTGTCCCATGCCGTCGCGTATCACCTTACCCCCTCCGAACTTCACTTCCTCACCATAAGTGGTGAAATCCTTCTCGATCTCGATCATCAATTCCGTATCAGCCAGACGTACACGATCTCCAGTCGTGGGACCCATCAATTCAGCGTAAGTCTGGCGGGAAACCTTTAAACTCATTCTCTAGCTCCTTTCTTTTTCGATCCGGAGGGTCTATCCGGAGGGTCTATTTAAGCTTGCCCATCACTTTCTGATTGAACCCATACACAGTCCGGTTGCCGGCCAGTTCCACCAGCTCGACCGTCCGTTCCTGCCCCGGTTCAAAACGCACGGCCGTGCCGGCCATGATGTTCAGGCGCATGCCGTACGCCGCTTCGCGATCGAACTTCATCGCGGAATTGACCTCGTAAAAATGAAAATGGGAACCGATTTGAACGGGACGGTCTCCCCCATTTGCAACCTTCAACGTTGTCGTTCTTCTGCCGGCATTGAGTTCGATTTCGCCGGGTTGTGTGGTTACCTCGCCTGGTATGAGGGGATCTCTCGCCTTTCTTACCGTCTTTGCCATTTTAATCTCCCACGATTTCTCTTTATACGATTGGATTATGGACGGTCACAAGCTTGGTCCCATCCGGGAAAGTGGCCTCGACCTGAATATCGGGAATCATTTCCGGCACACCTTCCATCACATCGGCACGTGTAAGAACCTTGCGGCCCTCTGACATCAGTTCCGCCACCGTATTGCCGTCACGCGCGCCCTCCAGGATCGCACAGGTAATCAGGGCGACCGCTTCGGGATAATTGAGCCGCAGGCCACGCGCCTTTCGTCTTTCCGCGAGCAATCCAGCAGTGAATATCTGGAGTTTGTCTTTCTCTCTCGGTGTCAGATCCATTGTATCTCCTCATTAAAAATCCCAGATGTTGCTGAAAAATGCCTCCAGCGATTTTTCCAAACCCTGTTTTCCCAAAAAACTTGTGGAACGGATGGCATCAGGTATTCCAGCTGCGCGGCACGATCGCAGGCCGGCCAAGCGTGATGGGGCGGACGGCGCGCCAGACGCAAAGCATCACATGTCTCGCCACTTCGCTCGAATCCCCCAGGAAACGTGCTACCAGCAGCGATTTGAATTGGGAAATACCCACCTGCCCCGATTCTCCACCGATGCGCGCCGCCTCTTCCCGTACAAGATCGATCGCCTGTGCTGGAAGGGGCTTGCCACTCATGATAAAAGTAGCGCAAACGGTATGGCCGGCAAGCGCAAGTCTTCCATTCATCGACCTGCTTCCGCCCGTCAGCCGGAGCTGCTCAAACCATGCCAGCTTCCCTTCCCGGCGGATACTCGTGCGCTGCCTCACCTCGCCGCTATCGAACGATTCCCCGAATGCCGTACGGCCAAAGCATAAAATCTCGCAGCCTATGTAAACCGAATCCTTCTCCAGCACGATCTTATGATCGAGCATGACTTTTGCATTATTGAAAAAAATCGTTTCCTGCGGCATCCACTCCAGCGTGCCGCCCGCTTCCACATGCAGATGAACGTCCTGGCGCGCAGTACGGCCGGTGGACTTGTACCATTTTGTCGCACCGGGAGAGGTGATCTGGCCATGAGCAGACGGACCGGCATGCACTCGTATTTCCAGCTCATCCCCTGCGACCACACCCCCCGGCGGGTGCATGACAACAGCCTGGCATACCCCATGCCCCTCGGGATAAAGAGGTTTTTGCACCACCAGGGGGCCATGATGATCCCGCTCCACCATGCGGGTGGTTCCGGAATTCTCCGCAAACTTCAGCCACAGACGCGCCCTCGATGCGGAATCGGGAGCCTGATTCATCTTCATATCCAGCGGATTGTCAGGAGTGGACAGCTGGTGCAGGGCAGCGATACTGGCAGGCGAAGATATCGAATCCTCGTCACATGAGCCCGGATGCGTTTTTGCACCTGATTTCAAAGCAGTGCTCCCAGAATAATCCAAACGGGTCTCCTTCCCTTTACCTCAAGCCTCATCCTGGAAAAATCGAATACAGCCGATTGCCCGAACCCAACCTGCAATGCCTACATTTGCAATTGAAATGACAGCTTGAATACATCGACCTTCTCGCCAGCCGCGTCGGGCGCATAATTCAGCCGTTTGGTGGCTAGATCTCCGTGTTGATAGTACGCTGAAATTCGAGCGTTGAAACCATCAATGATATAGTTGACACCCGCTTCAATTTCTTCTCGATTGCTGCTGTTGTTTGGCTGAACACTCGTAAATCGGCCGTACGGTTGAAACTGGCCGATCCCGATCCTCATGGGCAAAAGATAAAGTCCGGTAACGGTCCACGATTTGCCATCGAACATACAGAAACAGTCCGAATCACGAAATGCCGCGGGCGAATAATTGGCATAAAACTGCTTGTATTCACCATTTGCGGTGATTACACCCATGTTCCGGGGTAGCACTTTTTCAAAGAGAGCATCTCCGACCAGCCCCAGGAAATCACTTCGGTGAGCAAAGGAGCCGGCGCCATTCTTCTGATATGAAGCGCCGAAAGCAAGCGCGAGAATATCTCCTGCCTTGCCAAAATATGTGCTGCTGGTATAGTAACCTGGATTCTTTTCCGGATTCAGGAAGTTATAAGTGAAGCGGCCAGCCCATAACACGTCGTCGCCCTGATTGGGGCCAGCGCTGCGGGATGACTGGACTCCGCGGTAGACACCGACGGCATATCCCAGAGTACCCCTGATGAAACCCGGTTCAAGGCTTCCCCAGAATGTGCCTCCATCGTCGCGTCCATAGCGGCCAGCTCCACCGCTGCCGAATTTGGTGCTGAAATCCTGGGAGAAAAAAGGTGTCTTGAAAGCGTCATGTGTTGATTGAAAAAAAGGACCGCTCAGTTCGCCCCGTTCGGTCGGCACCAGCATACGGCCACCCCAGATGTTGAAATAACGGTTGAGCTCAAATTTTCCAATCGCATCGAGTATGTTGTACGACATCTTCGGATTATCACCGGAATGGGTGTTGTTGCAGAAAAAACATTCCGTATTGACTTCGAACTTGAGGTATTGATGTATCTGCCCATTCAAGTAAAAACGAGCATTATCGATGCTGAAATCACCGCTCCTGAGATTACCTGTGGCGGGATTTTCCATCCATAGGCCGGTTCCACGAAACCCCATTCCAAGTGTCACCCATTTAGTTTCGTCGATTGCATACTTTGGCCCTTTTGGAAGCGTGACTTCTGCTGCCTGCACCAACGAGGATAGGAACAGGGAATCCGTAATCAATACCAATGCTGCAAGCAATACGCCACGGGCAAGAATGAAAAATTTCCGTTGCTTGCGGACGGTTTTTCCCGAGCGCTCTCTGACTGGCGCCCATTCATCGCTCCGTACCCTGTCTGTTCTTTCCTTCAAGTTTCCCATTACCAAAAATTTATTTTTATGATCGTCACTCGATAAGAATCGAGTTGCACAATAATGCGGGAATTTTTAGTATTGATCATTAGAAAATATCCACAGTTCATTAATTTCGTGTATGAAGATTTCCTGATATTTATTACAGCTCGACGCTGACTGCAAGCGCAGCAGTGCGGACAGGCTTCGAAGCAGACAGGGTTGATGAGAAGCGAGAGAGGAAAAAACTCGATTTGATAAGCCAGAGCATATAGAAAAAACATGAGAATCGGCCTTTTCACGAATTTTTATCTCGCTTCCATCCTGCTTGTGCTCACCGTCCTCATACTTCTTTCTTCTCGGGCGTTAAACACGCTGGATGACGTTACCGAGGCAGAGCGCCAGAAGCACCGGTCTCTACAACTGGCAAATGAGCTGTTTCGAAGTTCCGAGGATCTGACCAGGATGGCTCGCACCTACGCGGTAACAGGCGATCCCGCTTACGAACACAATTTTTTTGCAATACTCGACATCCGAAATGGCGTACGACCGCGCCCCCGGGATTACCCGATTGCCTATGCTCACCTGGAAAATACCGATGCCACGGGTGCACAGGGAAATGCGGTTTCCCTCATGGAACTGATGCGCCGCGAAGGTTTCAGTGAACGGGAACTCAATCTGCTGCGGCAGTCGCAGGAAAACTCGGACAACCTCGTCAATCTGGAAAAACAGGCATTCGCCGCCGTGAAAGGGCTGTGCGAAGATCAGGAGGGGAATTTCAATGTGCCATGTCCTCCCCGGCGCAATTTTGCAATCGATCTCTTGTTCGGCAAGCGTTATGAGGCTGAGAAAATCAGAATCATGGCGCCCATCAACCAGTTCATGCTCGAGCTGGACATGCGCACCCGTGCCACGCTCAGCAATCTGCAGCTCAAGTTCGAGCAGCAAATCCTGCTGATACTGGTCGTGCTGAGCATTGCGCTGTTCTTTGCGGCTCTTGCAACTTTTTATACACGCCGCAATATTCTGCGCCCCCTCGATTCTCTCAGGCGCCAGGTAAGCGGCATTGCGCAAGGCAATTATTCAACCCGTTGTGATATTTCCGCCCGCAACGAAATCGCCGAGCTGGGGACAGGCTTCAATTCCATGGCGGAAGCCATTGAAAATGAGATTACCAAGCTCAGGCAAGTCGAGGGATCGCTGCGCGAGCGTCTGAAGGAAATAAACTGCTTTTATTCGATCAGGCGGGGTATGGAATCCTCATCGCTGAAGGAAGTATGCAGCACAATCTCGACTGAACTCATCACGGCAATGCAGTTTCCGCATCTTGCCAGCGTCAAGATCGAACTGGATGGCAAGGAATTTATATCCGATCCGTGGCCCAGAAATCACAAGCATGAATTGCAGAAAGAGATCATGGTCTACGGTGAGGCACGTGGCTGGATAAAACTGTTTTATCGCGAGGACCGGTTTTTTCTGCTGCCGGAGGAACAGAATCTGATCAACGTGATCGGGGATGACCTGGGACGCTGGCTGGAGCATCAACAGGCCGAGGCACAAGTCCTGATAGAGCAGGAGCTTCGGGTACGCGATGCAGCAATACGAGAATTTACCGCTCACCTCGAGCGGATGCGGGAGGAAGATCGCAAATATATTGCGCGCGAGATCCATGATGAACTCGGCCAGCTTCTGGCAGCGCTACACCTGGAAATCTCGCTGTTGAAGAGTGTGAAGGATCATGGCAACGAACGACTGGAAACCATCAGACACAATATGGCCGAACTTGTCGAAAGAGCAAACCAGAGTGTGCGTGATGTGGCGGAACATTTGCGTCCTGCTTCGCCCGGATTGGGAATCGAGTCGACTCTTGCAAAACTGACCAGCGAGTTCAGGAAACATACCGGCATAAGCTGTGAGTTGCGAATGGCCGAGGAACCGGTGAATCTGGATGAAGACCAGATCGTTGCGATATTCCGTATTGTCCAGGAATCGCTGACGAATGTGACGCGACATTCGGGCGCAAGACGTGTGGAGATCAGGGTATCCCGGGGAGAAGGCAACGTCATTGTTGAAGTTTGCGACAATGGCAGAGGATTCGACCTTGAGAGTGCAAAAAGAAAGAAGTCGTTTGGATTGGTCGGAATGCGCGAACGGGCAGCAGCGCTTGCAGGCGATATCAATATCACAAGTGTGCCGGGTCAGGGGACTTCTGTGTGCGTATCCATCCCGGTGAGGCGAAACGGGCGCTTGAATGATCGCGCTGCCTCTGACATTGCACCCAGCCTTTGTGACTCCATTACTGTGGAGAGCCTCGAGTCAGATGCAGATATCTTCCCAAAGTTTTCAGGAGAGCGCGCTTGATCATTAAGACTTTTCTGGCGGATGACCACCGCCTTTTCCGCGACGGACTGAGGCGCATTCTTGCCGAAACAGCCGATATCGTGGTTGTCGGTGAAGCTACCGATGGGCTTGATGCTTTGAAAAAAATGCGCCTGGGGGGATGGGATGTCGCCTTGCTTGACGTCAGCATGCCGGGAATGAGCGGGCTCGAAGTGCTCAAACGGATCATGGACGAGGATCCGAAGCATCGCGTACTGATGCTCAGCACATATCATGAGGATGAGTACGCCATTCGTGCGATACGCGCTGGCACTTCAGCCTATCTGACAAAAAACAGTCCGACTGACCTGCTGATATCGGTAATCCGCCGGCTGGCACACGGGGGAAGATACATAGATCCGAAACTGGCCGAGAAACTTCTGTTCGGCCTGGGCCCCTCCTCCACCATGCCACGCCACTCCACCCTTTCCAATCGCGAGTTCGACGTTCTCAAGCTCATCGCCGTCGGAATATCCTTGACCGAAATCTCCCAGAAGCTGAAACTGAGCGCGAAAACGATCAGTACCTACCGAGCCCGCGTCCTCGAAAAAATGGGCATGCAGAACAACGCGCAACTGATCCGCTACGTGGCGGAGCATAAGCTGCTCGAATAGGAATTCCCGAAATCTCTTCGGCACCGCCCTGGTTCACTGATCAAGCTGAAAGAGGCTTCCACCATCAGCAGTGCCTAGGGGGCTAAGGAGGCTTACATTTGTGATGATGTAGGGAAATCCTGACGGAGGCTTCACTTGTTTCCTACTGGCCATTTCGGCACTCCCCGACAGACATGCGCATTATTTGCATGTACTTTTAGCGAAAATCCATATCCTCGCTATTTTCTTTCCCATAATCTTCCTCATGATGTCTACAACTTCTTTTGCTTTGGCGCAGCAGAATGTTGCGAATATCATCCTGGCGTAACACCGGGATATCAACCCTGCCTATCCTCGTACCATTGCTGGTTTTTTCCCCGAGCGGAACCAACGTTTATGCGCAAGAAGTTCCAGATGCATCGGTAAAATCCAGCATGCTGCCTGAGCGCGTTGATCCAGTAGAGAAACAGGATTCATCTGCTACTGTTCAACTCGCCGATACCGTCTCGCAGGATGCCATGCGTCCGGATAAACTGCGGAACAACCAGGCAACCGCGGAACCTGTGGTCAAGCTCAAGGAAGTGGTGGTACTAGGCAAAGAGCGCGGGACTAGTCTTGTTGGCGAAGCTCAATCTGCATCTCAAGGATTCATTGGTCAGGCGCAGATTAAAAATCGTGCACTGTCACGCGTCGCCGAAGTGGTAGAGTTCATTCCCGGCATGATTGCCACTCAGCATAGCGGCGATGGAAAAGCCAACCAATATTTTCTGCGCGGATTCAACCTCGATCATGGTACCGATTTCGCCACGTTTATTGACGGGGTACCAATCAATCTGCCCAGCCATGCTCATGGTCAGGGTTATATGGATCTCAATGGCCTGATCCCGGAATTGGTAGATAATGTTCAATATGGAAAGGGACCCTATTATGCAGATCAGGGAGATTTTTCCGCGGCTGGCCATGCCAAGATTACTACCTTCAACTCGCTTCCCCAAGGTTTTGCCAAGTTCACCGGCGGTTCTTTCGGCTTTTACCGAGGAGTGGCGGCAAATTCAAACAGGATAGGAAGTGGCGATGTGCTCTACGCCATCGACGTGAATACGTATAACGGTCCTTGGGTGTTGCCTGAACATGCTCTCAAATTCAACGGCATGCTCAAGTACAGTGTCGACAAGGGTAATTGGGGCGCAAGTATCGGAGTTCACGCGTATCACGCAAAATGGCGTCCGACCAATCAGATTCCGCTATTTGCGGTAAATGAAGGTCTTATTAGCCGCTTTGGGAACATAGATCCCACCGACAATGGAGAAACCGGACGCTATACGCTTCATGGTAAGTGGTGGCAAAAAGAAAAGAACTACCGCCGAGAGGCTTCATTTTATCTGGTCAAGTACAGTCTCGATCTCACGTCCGATTTCAGTGGCTTCATCAACTCGGTCGCCGACAACATAGTGCTTCCTGGCGGAATAATTCCCAGCGACCAGGTGAATCAAAGAGAGTCCCGCATTTACTTTGGTGGCAGGGCACAGCAAAGCTGGCTAAGCAACATAGCTGGTTTCGACATGGAGAATACGCTTGGTATTCAGGTCCGCAATGATTTGAACCGTGTATTGCTGAATAATTCCAATCGGGGAGTCGTTTATCACAATGTAAGCAGGGATCAGGTCACAGAAACCAGTATCGGTTTGTATCTGCAAAATCAGACATTCTGGTTGCCCAAACTCAGGACTATTGCAGGTCTACGTGGCGACATCTTCAATTTCAATGTACATGCCTATACCGTTCCCCAAAATTCCGGCAACAAGACCGATGGACTGGTGAGTCCCAAGCTCAGCGTTATTCTAGGACCCTGGTATAACAGCGAGATTTATTTTAATATCGGTGAAGGTTACCATTCCAACGATGCTCGCGGCGTCACCGCGACTGTAAATACCAATCAAATCGGCAACAATAATTTTGCGCCTCAATTGGCCGCCAATGGCCTTGTGCGTGCGAAAGGCGCGGAGGTGGGTTTCCGTACTGAAGCTATCGAAGGTTTAAAGTCCACCCTGGCAATCTGGTATTTGCATTCGGCATCGGAACTTGTATTTAGCGGAGATGCCGGCACCACGGAAACGAGTGGCGCCAGTACCCGCTACGGTATTGAGTGGGCCAATTTTTACAGACCCTCCAAATGGCTGATCCTCGACGCTGATTTCTCATTTACTCATGCACGCTATGATCAGGCTCAACTGAATCAGGCTAGCGATCCTGCAAATCAGGCGTATGGATTTCACATTCCCAATGCTGTGGGACGCACTATAAGCGCAGGCGCTACCTTGAATCTGCCCCATAACCTGTTTGCCACGCTTCGTCTGCGCCATTTCGGCAATGTATCGGTGGATACCAACAATCCTGTCAAACCCTACAGCACAACGATCGTCAATCTCTCAACCGGATATGAGCTGGCCAAAAGATTCAAAATCCAACTCGATGTATTGAATCTGTTCAATGCTAAAAACTTCGATATCGCATACTACTACGGATACCAAACGAGTCCATCGGCCATGGCGAGGGATGGTCTTGTCTTCCACCCGATTGAATCGCGTATGTATCGTGCCAATCTGACATATCAGTTTTAAAAGTTATGAAAGAGACGAAACGAGTTGATCTTGCGTGTTTTGCTCGATCCAATGGCTAATCGTTCTGATCTCATCAGGCAATACCCTTCTATCTCAATCAATGGGTCCTGAGCCTAACCCAGCAACTCCTCCTGTCAGGTAAGAGGGCTGCTATGAACATGCGCCTCGGATTCATGAAAATCGTGCTCCTGCACGATTTCTATTGGTAGAAGATGCAACTTGCCATGCCGCACTCCCGGTGTAGCGGTAACGAGATTGGCAAAATTTTTCACACTCCTGATCGTACCCCTCAGAATGGTCACTTCCAGGCAATTATCGTGATCCATATGCACATGCATGGTGGATAGGGTAAGGTTGTGATGATTATGTAGTGTTGAAGTAACACAGCGCGCCAGCTCGCGTTCGTGATGATTATAAATATAGCTGAGCGTTGCAATACAGTATCCATCAGCATGTTCTTCCTGCCGCGTGGTTTCGATCATGTTTCGTATCAAATCGCGAACAGCTTCGGACCGGTTGAAGTAACCCAGCTTGTGCATTGCGGATTCGAATTGCTTGGCAAGCTGATCATTCAGTGAGATGGTAAGACGTTCCATTGCCTGGCTCCAGATATTCAGTAGTTCGATAGGTGCATCAGCAGTATGCTGATCTTTAATAATTTCCGATCCGATTGATTCGGAAAGAGCGACTTTCGATAGGATGCTTGTCGCAACACCGCCTCGGATTCACCGGATTTTCCAGCCATTAATACTCGAAATACCCGGCTTCCTTATGGGAAGCTCGAACCGCAATAAAGAAAATGATAGGAATATTGTAGATTTGTAATACCTGCGGACGAAAGCCAGGGAAACCGCTATCCGGTTAAAAATACGTCCGAATAACGCGCATGTCTGTCAGGGGATGTCGAAATAACCCGTAGGAACAAATGAAGCCTTTGTCAGGATTTCCCTACATCCCTGGAACTGGATTGATGGTAGCCTCTACAGGCACATTCAAGGATAGTCGATTTCCGGCAGAAGCGGAAATATCCATCGCCATTTGCCACTTCCCCTTGACAGAAAAAACGGCCATGCAGCTTCGTCAGATCGCCCTCCCATTTCTATTGCTTCTGTTGGCGCAACCGTTATCTGCTCATTCCGGAGATGCGGCCAGAAGGCTTTTCATTGTAACCACCGTGGCCCCCATCACGAATATTGTCCGGAATGTGGGCGGTGAATACACCAATGTCACGGGAATCGTTCCCGATGGAACCGATTCTCACACCTTCGAGCCGGTTCCCGGTGATGCAAAGCTACTGGAAACAGCCGATATCATTATTGCCAATGGCCTCGATCTCGAATTGCCCACCCTGAAGCTGGCGGAAAAGATCACGAAAGGAAGAGTACGAATTCTCGAGCTCGGAAACCGTATCTTGCGCAAGGAAGACTGGCAGTATGATTTCAGCTTTCCCCGCGAGCGCGGCCATCCCAATCCTCACCTCTGGCCCAACATCGCGCTGACGATGCGTTATGTCGAGGTCGTGCGGGATGAACTCATCGTGCTCGATCCCATACACAAGGAAGGATACATTGCAAATGCAGCGGTGTATCTGGGCAAGCTGCGCAAACTGGATAAGGCAATTTTTGATTGCGTAAAGACCATTCCGGAGAAAAATCGCAAGCTCGTTACTTACCATGATTCTTTCGCGTATTTCGCTCCCCGTTATGGGATGAAAATCATTGCGGCGGTTCAGCCCTCCGATTTTTCGGAACCCGGACCGCGAGAGGTAATCCGCATCATAAAGCAGATCAGGAACGAGAACGTGCCCGCTATTTTTGGCTCTGAGGTTTTCCCCAGCAAGATCATGGAGCAGATCGCCCGCGAGACAGGTGTCAAGTTCATAGATCAGCTTTCCGATGATGCGCTGCCTCCGCCGCCGGAAAACTCTTTCATCGGCATGATGGCGAATAACATGACGATAATGACGGCAGCACTCGGCGGCAATCCGGGTTGCATGGCAAATGTCGACACGAGCAATATCAAGTACTGAATCGCATATACATCCCGCAATC
This sequence comes from Nitrosospira multiformis, assembly GCA_017306155.1. GTDB lineage: Bacteria > Pseudomonadota > Gammaproteobacteria > Burkholderiales > Nitrosomonadaceae > Nitrosospira > Nitrosospira multiformis_F. Next base: position 174,937 of record JAFKJB010000012.1, on the reverse strand, counting down.
AGTCTCAGCGATGTGACGGCTGGCTACGGACGCCACATCGTCTTCAAACGCCTGTCGCTGAAAATTGACAGAGGTCAATTCGCTGGAATCGTGGGCCCAACCGCATGTGGCAAAACGACGCTGCTTAAAACCATTCTGGGCACACAATCGCCCCTTTCCGGCACTGTGCTGCTGGATGGGCAGACATTGAACGACATTCCGCGCGGCATCATCGGCTATGTGCCACAATTGGAAAGTGTGGATTGGCGTTTTCCCGTCACCGTGGAAGAGGTCATCCTGATGGGCTTCTATACTGGAAAGCGGCCATGGCCATGGCCAAGCAGAGAAGAGCGGGAGCGTGTCCATGATCTGGCACACAGGCTGGGCATTTACCGCTGCCTGCGGCAGCAGATATCAAATACCTCCGGAGGGCAGCGGCAGCGCGCATTTCTCGCCCGCGCACTGGTCAACAACCCGGCGCTGCTGGTGCTGGATGAGCCTACCTCAGGAGTCGATATCAAGGCTCAACATGAAGTGCTCCATCTGCTGGGTGATATCAATAGCGAAGGTATTACCATTTTGCTCACGACGCACGATCTTAACGCCGTTGCTTCACACCTGCCCTGGGTAATATGTTTCAGGAACGGCTTGATAGCGCAGGGAAAGCCCCGCGACATCTTTACCAATGACATTCTCACCAGGACATATGGTGGCGATATCACCATCGTGAGGCATGAAGATTATTTCCTGATTGCCAATGGCACACCCATTCACTTTTCAGATGGCGACCAGTGATCGAATTTCTTCTTGAGCCGCTGGAGTATGAATTTTTCCGACATGGCTTGCTGGCAACGCTAATGGTGGGAGCTTCCTGCGGCTTGATCGGAGTCCTGGTGATACTGCGCGGGATGAGCTACGTAGGCCACGGACTATCCCATGCGGCGTTCGGCGGAGCAGTGGTTGGATTCATATTGAATCTCAATTTTTATGCCGGTGCCGGGGTGATGGGCCTGCTTGCGTTGCTATTGATCAACCGGATTACCAGGAGCGGGACGGTCAAGCTGGATGCAGCTATCGGCATAGTCACGAATGCCATGTTCGCGCTGGGCGTTGCCATTATCAGCCAGGTGCGAACCTTCAATCAGAGTTTCGAAGCAGCTCTGTTCGGAAATATCCTTGGAATCACGGAAGGAGACCTGCTGCTCATCGGGTTCGTTTCCCTATCCACCTTGACAACGATGTTTCTGATGTACAGGCCGCTGCTCTTCTCTACGTTCGATCAGGAAACGGCACAAGTGTTCGGCATCAGGACAGCCAGAGTTCAACTGGTATTCTCGCTGCTCCTCACCCTAACCATCATTGCCTCCATGAACATTGTAGGTGTCACCATGATCGCTGCCACCCTCATCGCTCCCGCAGCCACAGCCCGCCTTATGACCGACTGCTTCAGCCGCATGCTGATCTATGCATTGATCATCGGCGGGATAACCGGCGTCGCGGGTATGTATCTGAGCTACATTTTCAACACCGCGTCGGGAGCAACCATTGTTTTATTTGGAGCTTTGTTATACTGCCTGTGCTGGCTTACCAACTTCCTTCATGACAGGTATATTCTGCAAAACCATCCTGATGGAAAATCCGGTTTCGTTCAAACAGCACAGCATCAAAGCGCTGAACGAAACGAGGCTGGACTTTAAGTCGTATCTGGATGTCAGATTTGGATCAATGGGGCTTGCCACAGAAAACGCTGAACCTTTGCTCACAAAATCCTAATCATTCTTATCGTTCATCGTACGGAAAAAAATCTCACCCTCCTTGATCATGCCGAGTTCATTGCGCGCACGCTCTTCGACAGCGTCACGCCCCTGCTTGAGGTCCCGCACTTCCGCATCCAGCGCGGAATTGCGGGTTTTGAGCTTTTCGTTGGTTTCATACTGAGTTGCAAGCTGCTGATCGACCTCCCATACTTTCAGCCAGCTACCCTTGCCCAGCCATAGCGAATATTGCAGCAGAACAATCAGTGCAGCGAGTATAAGAGTCAATACTTTCACTTCGGCTTCTCCCAGGACTCCTCCTGTGAGGAGTTCCTGACCTGTCCGCTCGGATTTGAAAAGGCTTATTTCAACTGGTAGAAGGCGCCGCGACCGGGGTAACTGGCCGTGTCGCCCAAATCTTCCTCGATACGCAGGAGCTGGTTGTATTTTGCAAGGCGGTCGGAACGGGAAAGCGATCCGGTCTTGATTTGCAATGCATTGCTCGCCACAGCGATGTCCGCGATCGTGGTATCTTCGGTTTCCCCCGAACGATGCGAGACCACTGCTGTGTAGCCGGCACGCTTTGCACTTTCAATCGCATGCAGGGCTTCGGTAAGCGTCCCGATCTGATTAAGCTTGATCAATATGGAATTTGCGATGCCCTGGGAGATACCTTCTTTCAGAATGCTCGCGTTTGTAACAAAAATATCATCGCCCACCAGTTGCACGGATTTCCCAAGCCTGCTGGTCAGCAGCTTCCAGCCATCCCAATCATGTTCGCTCATCCCGTCTTCAATACTGATAATGGGATACTTATCGATCCAGGTGGCCAGATAATCGACAAACTGGGTCGAATCGAGCGCCAGGCCATCCGACTCCAGGTGGTATTTGCCGTCACGGTAAAGCTCCGAAGCAGCGCAATCCAGGCCAATGGCGACATCCGGCCCCGGAAGATAGCCCGCATTCTCGATCGCTTCCACGATCAGTTGCAATCCGGCCTCATTATTGGGCAGATCGGGTGCAAAGCCGCCTTCGTCACCCACCGCCGTATGCATGCCTCTCTTGTCGAGCAAGCCTTTCAAGGTATGAAATATTTCCGCGCCCCAACGCAGGGCCTCGCGAAAACTTTGAGCGCCCAGAGGAATGATTACGAACTCCTGCATGTCAATATTGTTATTGGCATGGGCGCCGCCATTGATGACGTTCATCATGGGAACGGGCATGGACATTGATCCCGCGCCGCCCACATACCGGTACAGTGGCAGTCCGCATTCTTCCGCCGCCGCCTTGGCTACCGCCAGCGATACGGAAAGAATTGCGTTGGCGCCAAGCCTCGATTTGTTGCCGCTGCCATCGAGATCGATCAGTGTGCGGTCGATAAAAGCCTGGTCCATTGCATCCAGTCCCATGATTGCTTCTGAAATTTCGGTGTTCACATTTTCCACCGCTCTCAGTACGCCTTTACCGAAATAGCGCTGAGCGTCCTCATCGCGCAATTCGACGGCCTCCCGCGTGCCAACCGAGGCGCCGGAAGGAACAGCCGCCCGACCCAATACCCCGGATTCAAGCAAAACATCCGCTTCCACGGTTGGATTCCCGCGCGAGTCAAGAATTTCGCGGGCGATGACATCTACAATTGCACTCATGCTATTTTTTCCCTGATCATTTATCTGCAAGTTATTAAAAGGTTCTGCTACTTTCCGAGGGCTGCCGGGGATCTGCTTGAGGATGGGGAGGCTGAAATAGTCTTAAGCGGCCTTGAAAGGCGCTCCGGCAATACGGTTATTGGAGTTATTGGATATAGGCGCCCATTGTGGTGCGTTCAGACTTATCTGCCGGTATCACCTCTTCGCTGGAAAGGTTCTTGTCCGCGGACGCTGCCGCCGCCTCGATGAATGCCGCAAAGAGAGGGTGTCCGGTCCGGGGAGTCGAGGTGAACTCGGGATGGAACTGGGAGGCAACAAACCATGGATGTTCGGTTTGCGGCAATTCGACCATTTCGCACAATCCCTCTCCGGCCGATATTGCGCTGATACTCAGTCCTGCCTGTTCCAGACGCGAAATGTACTGATTGTTAACCTCGTAACGATGCCGATGCCGTTCGATAATTTTGTCCGACCCGTAAATTTTACGGGCAAGAGAGCCCTCTTTGAGCAAGCACTCCTGGCCGCCCAGGCGCATGGTCCCTCCGAGATCGGAGTCCGCAGTCCGGATTTCCAGCTGGCCTTCACGGGAGCGCCATTCGATAGTCAGCGCAATAACGGGATAAGCCGTTTCAGGATGAAACTCGGTACTGTGCGCCCCTTGCATGCCCGCCCTGTTACGCGCGTATTCAATGACAGCCAGCTGCATGCCAAGGCAGATGCCAAGGTAGGGAATGCGGTTGGTACGCGCGAAATGGATAGCCATGATCTTGCCCTCTACTCCGCGTTTTCCAAAACCGCCAGGCACCAGGATAGCATCCATGCCTTCCAGGCACCCGGTACCGTCCTTTTCTATGCTCTCGGAATCCACATAATGAATATTGATCTTGCTGCGAGTGTGAATTCCCGCGTGAATCAACGCTTCCGAAAGAGACTTGTAAGACTCCGTCAGGTCGACATATTTTCCAACCAGCGCGATTTCTATGGTCCGCTCAGGATGCTCCAGCGCGTGAACCAGTTTCTTCCAGATACTGAGGTCCGCCGCCTTGGCAAGCAGATTCAGCTTGTGGCAGACAATTTCATCCAGCATCTGATCGTGCAACAGCGAGGGAATTTTATAGATACTGTCCACATCCAGCGCCAGGATCACCGCCTCTTCCCGAACGTTGGTGAACAGTGCGATCTTGTGGCGCTCATCCGCAGGCAAAGGGCGATCAGCGCGACACAGCAGCACATCCGGCTGAATGCCGATTTCACGCAGCTCTTTTACCGAGTGCTGCGTTGGCTTGGTTTTCAGTTCTCCCGCGGAGGTGATATAGGGCAGCAATGTAAGATGGATGAAACAGGTATCTTCCCGCGGAAGCTGAACCGCCATCTGCCGGATAGCTTCCAGAAAAGGCAGTGATTCAATATCCCCCACGGTTCCACCGATTTCAACGATGGCTACCTGGGCGTCTCCGGCACCCACCCTGATGTAATGCTTGATTTCGTCCGTGATGTGCGGAATGACTTGCACGGTGCCGCCCAGATAGTCGCCACGCCGCTCCTTCTTTATCACGCTCTCGTAAATCTGGCCGGTGGTAAAGTTGTTGCGCCGGCTCATCTTGCCGCTGATGAAGCGCTCGTAGTGCCCCAGGTCGAGGTCCGTTTCCGCGCCATCTTCGGTGACGAAGACCTCGCCATGCTGAAAGGGACTCATGGTGCCCGGATCGACATTGATGTAAGGATCCAGCTTGAGCAGGGTAACCTTGATGCCGCGGGTTTCGAGAATGGCAGCGAGAGAAGCGGCGGCGATACCTTTCCCCAGAGAAGACACCACTCCTCCGGTCACGAATACGTATTTTGTCATTGGACGCCAATCATAAATACGTCCTTTGCCCCAGCCAGCGACGCGCCTCTTCTGGTCGATTCCGCTTCGTCATAAGGAGACAGCCACAACGCGTACTTTGTCATGGACGCATATGATACTGGAAAAGACACTTGGGCTCAAATTGGGCTGGCGTAGCAGAGCTGCGTTTGATATGGATGAGGTGGGGGAAGTACCGAATTCACAGCCATTACGGGTTCCCCGGATGAAAGGAGACATTTAACGGCAGTGGGAGTAAATAATGAAGCGCGAAAGCACCAGAGACAGAGCGCTGGCTTAAATCTGACTACGCGTTCCTGATATCTACCTCCGTTCCCGCCTCCACCAGGTCGAACAGTTCCAGCAAATCCTGATTCCGCATGCGGATGCAACCGATGGAGCCCGGCTTGCCCATCTCCACGCTGTCGGGAGTGCCGTGAATATAGATATACCGGCGCATGGTGTCCACTTTTCCCAGGCGATTGAAGCCGGGCTCACAACCGGAGAGCCATAAAATGCGGGTCAATATCCAGTCCCGGCGCGGAAAATTCGCGGCAAATTCCGGTGTATAAATTTCGCCGGTGGGACGGCGCTTCACAAATACCGTATTGACCGGTTGTCCGGTCCCGATCTTGGCGCGAATGATATGCCTACCCAATGGCGTACAAAAACTGCCATTCTCCTGCCCCGCGCCATTTTTCGCCGAGGAGATACGGTAACGCCTGACGACATCGTTCTTATCATGTAAATCAAGTGTTTGAGAAGGAATACCAATTTCAATTCTCATCAATCTCTTCCCTATTCGTTGTTCTTGCCTCGCGCCGCTTCGCAAAGAATTGCTTCAGCTTGTATCCCCCCTCCTTTGCGAGCACCCCTCTCGTCACCTGCAGGTGATGGTTGAGCCGAAGCTCGGCGGAGAGGTCAATCACGCTTCCACATGCACCTGTCTTCGGATCCGCCGCACCGTACACCAGCCGGGCGATGCGTGCATGAAAAATCGCCCCCATGCACATGGCGCAGGGTTCCAGGGTCACATAAAGCGTACAGTCCGCCAGCCGGTAATTGCAGAGATGACGGCCTGCATCCCGCAAGGCCATCACCTCTGCATGCGCAGTGGGGTCTGATGTCGAGATGGGGCAATTATAACCGCGTCCAACAATTGTTCCATTCCTGACCATGACCGCTCCAACTGGCACCTCGCCCGCTTGTTCCGCCTGGGCGGAAAGCTCCAATGCAGCATGCATGAAGCCGGCATCCAAACCATTCAAATCAATTATCCTTCCCTGCATTACTGAAACAAAATGTTCCACTGGATCTGGACGCCCTGTTCCAGTACCCGGATACCCTGCGCGCTCAGTTTCTGGAACAATGATCTACCGCCTGCTGGATATCCAATTTTCCTGTCCAATTGTGCGTGAGCCGATATTGTATATTGCCCTCCTGCCATCGCGGAAAGTGACCCGACTCCCCTCCCGCTCTCCACTTTCAGGCGCGAATTCATTGATCTCCATTTCTCCATGATTTCTTTATGTCGCGGGAGGTCTTTCAAGCTTTCTTGCTATTTGAAACAACATGAACTAGAAAAAACTGTAAGGCCAGTGGATTCGAGCCGGTTTGATATAGCAGTCAGATGAAAGCATGCGTTGCAGTTATGCAATTTTTCTGTTTTCCTGCGTCATTGCGTCATCATAATATCTATGACAAATAAACATATAGCGGATATCGGGACTGGCTGGCCGAAACTGCCTTCCCTGGAAGCCTGGCAGGACACCTGCAACACCCTCCATATGTGGACACAGATAGTCGGGAAGGTGCGGCTCATGCTCTCGCCGGATATCAACCACTGCTGGGGCTCCACGCTTTATGTCACCGCCCGTGGCCTCACCACTTCGCCCATTCCTTACGGGATATTTACCTTCGCCATCGACTTCGATTTTATCGCGCATGCGCTTCATATCACCACATCAAAGGGCGCCGGTCGCACCTTCGCGCTGGAGCCCATGCCGGTGGCTGATTTTTACCGCAAGACCATGCAGGCGCTTCGGGAACTCGGCATCGAGGTAAAAATCCTTGCCAGGCCGGTGGAAGTGGAAGTGGCCATTCCTTTCGAGAAGGATGATGAGCATGCAAGCTATGATAAAGACGCGGTTTCCCTCTTCTGGCGCGCCCTGGTGCAGGTAGGCTGCGTTTTGAAGGATTTCCGTGCCCGCTTCATAGGCAAAGTGAGCCCGGTGCATTTTTTCTGGGGTGCGTTCGATCTGGCGGTAACCCGCTTTTCAGGACGACCCGCGCCGAAGCATCCGGGGGGCGCGCCCAACGTTGCCGCCCGCGTAATGGAAGAAGCATATTCGCATGAGGTATCGAGTGCGGGCTTCTGGGCGGGGACAGGCCTGGGAGAAGCTGCCTTTTATGCTTATGCCTACCCTGCCCCTGCGGGCTTCAACAAATACAAGGTTCAACCGGGGGCAGCTTATTTTCATGACAAGCTCGGCGAGTTCATCCTGCCGTACGAGGCCGTTCGAACAACCGGGAACCCTGCACAAACGCTGCTCTCGTTTCTTCAAACCACTTATGAAGCAGCCGCCACTCTCGCACACTGGGATAGGGATGCGCTCGAACGAAAGACCGTGGAAACCTGAGTGGCCTCAGCTATCTCAGCGAACCCGTCAGGCAAACAGGAATGCGCAGGGGATGCAGGCGTATGTGAACAGCAAACGGAAAGAGGAGCATCAGGATAGAACAAGCGGATTAGAATCAGCGAATCGCGTTTCAACGCATCATCCCCCGCGAGCTATACTGTCCTCCACAGAAGAAAGCATGCCAAAGGAACCGCACATGATCGTTAAACCCATACCCGATGGCTACCACAGCATCACTCCCTACCTTATCATCGATGGAGCAGCCGAGGCAATCGCATTCTACAAGCGCGCTTTCAGCGCAATGGAATTGTTCAGGATGGATACGCCGGATGGAAAAGTCGGCCATGCGGAGATTCAGATCGGTGACTCGCGCATCATGATGGCGGATGACTGCGGCGAAGAAAGCCCTTTCCGTAATCCGCGATCATCCGGCGGTTCCGCAGTCGGCCTGCATCTCTATGTGAAGGATGTGGACGCAGTGCTTGCCCAGGCCATGGGGGAAGGAGCAAAAATAATCAAGCCTCTGGAAGACCAGTTTTACGGCGACCGGTCAGGCGCACTGCAAGATCCTTTCGGGCATATCTGGTTCGTCGCGACGCACAAGGAAGACCTGTCGCTGGAGCAGATCAGGCAGCGCGCCGAGGCAAAATTCAAGCAATAAGTATTTTTGATGCCCCACGCGCTGCCCGACCCGCCCGCAAAAACCGGAAGATCAATCCAAAAGCCATCGGCCTGATCGTTACGCTATAATGCTGACTTTTTTGGCGTCCGATAATGCCCATGCTGCAAGGAATTGACCTGACATGCATCCGCGGTGACCGCAAGCTGTTCAGTGACGTCAATTTTTTGCTCGAATCGGGGGGGCTGATGCAGGTTCAGGGCCCGAACGGCAGCGGTAAAACAAGCCTCCTGCGCATGTTATGCGGACTGGCTTCGCCTGCCCAAGGCGAAATCCGCTGGGATGGTACCCGGATCCGCGCCCTTGGCGGAGATTATTTTGGCGCAATGACTTATCTCGGCCACTTAGGCGGGGTAAAAGACGATCTGACCGCCATCGAGAATTTGCGCATCTCCAGCGCGCTCGGGGGGATTGATCTGGATGAACGCAAGGCCCATGACGCCTTGCAGCACATGGGACTGGGCGGACGTGAACTGCTGCCTGCCAAGGTATTGTCCCAGGGACAGCGCCGCCGGGTGACACTGGCACGCCTGCTGGTATGCGGTACCGTGCTCTGGATATTGGATGAGCCCTTGACCGCACTCGATATCAATGCGGTCAAACTGGTACAAGGTTTGATAGAGCGGCACCTGGAACACGGCGGCATGATCGTGATGACGACCCACCAGGAAATCGAGATAGCCGGCGCCGCCATCCAGCGGCTGCAACTCGCCTGACATGTTTCTCTGGATCATTCGGCGGGATCTTCTGCTCGCGGCAAGGCGCCGCTCGGATGTCCTGACGACACTGTTTTTTTTCATCATCGTCGTCAGTCTTTTCCCGCTTGGTGTCGGGCCGGAGATGAACATGCTCCGCGTCATGGCCCCCGGCGTGGTCTGGGTGGCTGCCCTGCTGGCGTCGATGTTGTCACTGGGGCGCATGTTTTCCAGCGACTACCTGGATGGCACGCTGGAGCAGATGCTGCTCTCGCCCCAGTCGCTGCCCCTGCTCGTATTGGGCAAGGCGCTGGCGCACTGGCTCGTGACCGGCGTCCCCCTTGTACTGATGGCGCCGGTATTGGGCATTCAGTACGACCTGACGAATGATGCGCTTCTCGTGCTGACCGCTTCCCTGCTGCTCGGAACACCCGTGTTGAGCCTGATTGGCGCAATCGGCGCCGCACTTACTCTGGGCCTGCGCGGCGGGGGCGTACTGGTCTCCCTGCTGGTGTTGCCGCTGTACATTCCTGTGCTGATTTTCGGCGCTGGCGCGGTGGAGGCAAGCACCGCCGGCTTGGGCGCGGGAGCGCACATGTCCCTGCTGGGCGCTTTTCTGCTGGCATCGCTGGTATTAGCGCCGTGGACTACCGCGGTATCGCTGCGCATCTCCCTGGAATAGGCGATGAATCAGTTTGCCATTCTCTATGAAGATCGTTTCAGGCTGATGCGATAAAATGAGATCGGTTTCCCCACCGGACGCTCGCAAACCTGAAGAACTGCGAGCGTCCGGTGGGAAAGCCTATATGAGGGGGCTTCTCACCCAAAATTCTGCCGCCCCGGTGACGGCTATCCATGACCTTCCCGAGAGGCGGCTGATGCCACCAGCGCGCCATTTTAGCGGCTCAAGCCTTAGTCAGTCAGACTTAAACGTTCGAAAACGCAATCCATGACAAACTTAATATCTTGGCACCGATGAGCGTTCCATTCCCGGAGGGGGGTTCAATCCAGGGGCGGAGCCCGCTCCTCGTGGCTCGTCGGAACTCCCCAGCCCCGGAACGCCCCGCTCGCGCTTGGGTGTGGTTTGACCCAAACTAGGCAGCGCTTCACTCATGTTAGGGATTCCGCTGCCAGCCTGGCCTGCAAGGCCACCACCACCGGCGCCAGCCCCTCCTCCTACTGCACCGCCTACTACACCACCTACTACACCGCCTGTGCCACTTTCTACACCTCCTGCTGCACCCCCTGCACCAACTTGTGCATACGCCGCACCTGTTATTCCCATTACCAGGCCCGCAATGAGCATTGATCGCGCCATCTTCGTCAAGAGAATAGTGTTTTTCATGTCATACCTCACGCTAATCCAGCGAATTTGCTGTAGGGAAATGATAAGCCACGCTGCAAATCATTCCGTGCGTTAAACCACGTATAGCCAAAAGAACTTGACAAATTTCTGGTTTTGAAGTTCAGTTGTGAAAGGCGATAAAGCTGCGAAAAAGATTAGCATTCTTTTCCTGATCAAGTCTTCATCAGACAATCGTAGCCTGATGTAGCCTGGGCTGACCAGAGGTGGGCGCCGACCAGAGCCCGCCAAGGGGGAAACTGTGCGAGCCACGCCTTCGTACTTTCCTCGCTGATTTTGTCCTGCGCACCGAGCAAGGTTTGCACGCCTCGTCGAACTGCCACATCGCCGTGCAGTGAGCCGTCCAGCCAGCCGAAGCCGCGCAGCAGTCCATAATTGACCGTCCACGGACCGATGCCCCGAACTGCTTCCAGTTTTTCGCGAATGACATCGACCGGAAGCGTTTCCACCCATGCATCCAGTGGAAGCTCGTTGCTGGCTACGAGGGCGGAGAGTGTGCGCAAAGCTCTGGTTTTGGCTGTCGAAAAACCCGCTTGCCGCAACGTCTCTTCGGGCAGATCGAGAATCCGGCGCGCGTCCGGGTAGCAGAGCAGACCGCAGGAGTGGCGAATATTCGCTGCGACGATCAATTTCCGGCGCACGGAAACGGCAGCGCTGACGCTGATTTGCTGGCCGGTGACTGCCCAGGTCAGGGCTTCGAATGGGGTGGCAGTGACCGGGACACGCAAGCCGGGTTGTTGCGCGATCAGGGTGCCCAGTTGCGGATGATCGCGGTACTGTTCCTCGAAAATCTCGACCCTCTGGGTCAGACCCAGCATGCGCCGAACCATACGCTCGAAGATGGGCTGGCAATCCTCGGCCACTTTGCCATCGATCGCCAGTGAAGCCTTCGCCCATCCCGGTTCGAAGTTGATGGACAGGTACGCCGGAACCTCGCGCCAGAGCATGGCTTTTTGCAAGCAGGCATTGCTGACACGTTCTGCGATCTCTTGCCGGTCGCGCCGATGAAAGGCCAGGATATCGCCGGGACGAAAGGTCTCAGGCAAGGGAATGGAGCAGGAAAGTTGCATGTGCTTTCGGGTTTCCGGAACAGAAAGAAGTGTTCGTGGGATTATTCGCTAAATGAAATGATTATGGTGCCAGGATACCTCGCACGAAGTCCTGTTTTCCTGCTCTTGCGCATATTTTTGTATATACATCGACCGCAGCGATCCACACTCCCCCATCTTCCTCCGCAACATCCACCTCCCGACTACAGTCGGGCGATAGCTTTTAACAGTTTTTAACAAACCAATTCTGAATTTGAGGTTTTTAGGTTAAAATTTGGAGTTACGCGCACGAGGCGTAAGGATGGGATGGATGGGTAGAGGGGTTGCAACGTCGCCGCCAAGTGTCCTACGGATCACACGGTCATCTGGTTCGGCGCAATCGCAATCTATCAAAGTCTCATCAATGCCTCGATTATGGAGTCTGTTATCTACTTTGCTACATGGCGATAAACTGGTTTAAATATTCCTCCCCGGCAAGCTTTTATTTCCTCGCCGGCAAAATGATTCCCCTGTTTTCCATTGCCGCAATTGTATTGTGTGCGGTGGGACTTTATATCGGTTTTTTCGTGGCTCCCACCGATTTTCAGCAGGGCGAAGCCTATCGTATCATTTTCATCCATGTTCCTGCGGCCTGGCTGTCCATGTTTCTCTACGTCATCATGGCGCTATGGTCAGGTATCGGTCTTGCATTCAATACCCGCCTTTCCGCCATGGTGGCCACCGCCATTGCACCCACTGGCGCAATGTTCACCTTTATTGCGCTGTGGACCGGAGCCTTGTGGGGCAAACCCATGTGGGGCACCTGGTGGGTGTGGGATGCGCGCCTTACCTCTGAACTGATTCTTCTGTTCCTTTATATCGGTTTCATGTCTTTGCAGGCAGCCATAGACGATCCGCGCCGTGCGGATAAAGCCGGAGCAGTGATTGCTCTGGTAGGCGTGGTGAACGTCCCCATCATCTATTTTTCCGTGAAGTGGTGGAATACATTGCATCAAGGCGCCTCCGTCAGTCTTACGCAATCGCCGAAGATGGCCACCACCATGCTCACAGGCATGCTGATTATGTCGATTGCATGCTGGATGTATGCCATCGCCGTGATACTGATGCGTACGCGCGCCATTATCCTGGAACGCGAACGTCATACGGCGTGGGTGGGTCAGTTGCAGGAGGCAGCGCGATGAACTGGAACAGTCTGTCTGAATTTCTGGATATGGGTGGGTATGGATTCTACGTATGGGGGTCCTACCTTGTTACCCTGATCTGCATTGCAGGGGAAATCGTTCTGGTTTCCAACCGCAGGCGAACTTTGCTCAGGCATCTCAGTCTGATTCATCAGTCAACAAAACAAGAGAAGGGAAATGAAACCACGTCATAAAAAATTGGCAATCATCGCTTCGAGCGTGACTGCGTTGGGTGTTGCTTCGGTGCTGGTTTTAAACGCATTTCAGAGCAACCTGGTATTTTTCTTCAGCCCTACCCAGGTTGCCAATAATGAGGCGCCTGTCGGCAAGAGTTTCCGTATCGGCGGCCTCGTGGAAGAAGGCAGCGTCAAACGTCAGGCCGATGGTGTGACGGTCAATTTCCAGGTGACAGATACCGCCAAGGTCATTCCAGTCGTATATACCGGCATCCTTCCCGACCTGTTCAAGGAAGGCAAAGGCGTGGTAGCCCAGGGCAAACTGGCGTCGGATGGTATTTTCCGGGCAGACGAAGTGCTCGCGAAGCACGATGAAAATTATATGCCGCCGGAAGCCGCGGGCGCGCTGGATCAAGCCGACAAGGCACGCAAGACAGTGATGCAGTAGCGAAAGTTTCAGCCTGGAGCCTTTCCAGAATGGAATGGGCCCTGTCATTCCTGTTCATAATCTATTCATATTTTTCCATAACCCACAGCCTCAGCCATGATTCCAGAACTTGGTAACTTCGCCCTGATCCTCGCCTTGCTGCTGGCACTCATACAAGGCACTCTGCCCCTTATCGGCGCCGCACGCGGTATCCCTTCCTGGATCGCCCTGGCGCGGCCGGTGGTTCAGGGACAGTTTGTGTTTGTAGCCATTGCCTTCTTCTGCCTGGCCTACTCATTTGTAAACAGCGATTTTTCGGTAGTCAACGTTGCGCAGAATTCAAACTCGAACCTGCCGGTGCAGTACCGCTTTGCCGCCACCTGGGGCTCCCATGAAGGCTCCCTGCTGCTCTGGACGTTCCTGCTGGCGTGCTGGTCGGTCGCTGTCAGCGTATTCAGCAAGCATTTGCCGAATGACATGGTGGCACGGGTGCTGAGTGTCATGGGGCTGGTCAGCGTGGGTTTCCTGATCTTCATGCTTTTCACTTCGAATCCTTTCGACCGGATGCTGCCGGCCGCCATGGAAGGGAGCGACCTCAACCCGCTGCTGCAGGACCCTGGCATGGTTTGCCATCCGCCCATGCTCTACATGGGTTATGTCGGCTTTTCCGTCGCGTTTGCATTTGCCATTTCCGCGCTGCTGAGCGGCCAGCTGGACGCGACCTGGGCGCGCTGGTCGCGGCCGTGGACGACAGTTGCCTGGGTGTTCCTCACCATCGGCATCATGATGGGAAGCTGGTGGGCCTATTATGAACTGGGCTGGGGCGGATGGTGGTTCTGGGACCCGGTTGAAAACGCCTCTTTCATGCCCTGGCTGGTGGGCACTGCCCTGGTTCATTCCCTTGCCGTGACGGAAAAGCGCGGCAGCTTCAAGAGCTGGACCGTGCTGCTGGCAATCTGCGCGTTTTCCCTGAGCCTGCTCGGTACGTTCCTGGTTCGCTCAGGCGTGCTGACGTCCGTCCATGCTTTTGCAACCGATCCCACGCGGGGTATATTCATCCTGGCCTTCCTGGTGACCATCACTGGAGGCTCCCTGCTGCTGTTCGCCTGGCGGGCGCCGAAAATCGGATTGGGTGGAAAATTCGAACTGGTTTCACGCGAATCCATGCTGCTCGCCAATAATCTGTTGATGATGGTGGCAGCGGGAAGCATCCTGCTGGGCACGCTCTATCCCCTGTTCATGGATGCGCTCGATCTTGGCAAGATTTCAGTCGGCCCCCCTTACTTCGAGTCGGTATTCGTCCCGTTGATGACCCCTGCCGTCTTTCTGATCGGACTTGGCCCCCTTGCCCGCTGGAAGCAGGCAAGCCTGCCTGAACTTGCGATACGCCTGCGCTGGGCATTCGGGGTAAGCGTAGTTACCGCTCTCGTAATGCCCTTTGTCATGGGCGAATGGAAGCTGATGGTAAGCTTCAGCTTGCTGATGGCTTTCTGGGTCATTACGAGCGTAATCGTCAGCATAATTCATCGCCTCCGAAGCACCGGCAAGCAGGGGCTGTTTGCCAAGCTGGCCGCGCAGTCGCGCAGCTACTACGGCATGCACGCTGCCCACCTTGGCATTGCCTTCTTTATTATCGGCGTGGCGCTTGTGGGTGGTTATGAAACGGAAAAAGATGTGCGCATGGAAATAGGCGACACGGTCGAGGTAGGAGGCTATACCTTCCGCTTCAACGGCGTGAAAAAGGCGCCGGGTCCAAACTACATGTCCGACATCGGCAATGTCGATGTATTGCGCGACGGAAAGAAAATCAATGTGCTGGAACCCGAAAAACGAACCTATAACGCATCCGGGATGCCGATGACCGAAGCGGCAATCGATACCGGTATTCTCCGGGATCTCTATGTTGCCCTGGGTGAACCCCTGGAAAACGGAGCATGGGTCGTGCGTGTTTATCATAAGCCCTTCGTGGACTGGATATGGTTCGGCTGTATGCTGATGGCATTCGGCGGCTTCCTTGCCGTCACTGACAGGCGTTACCGGCTGTCCTCACGCAAGCAGCGTGAGACTGTCGAGGTCGAGGAAAAGAAGACTGCCAAAGCCAGCAAGGCCGGCAGGAAAGCCACCGCGCCCATGATTGCCAGGAGCAAAAAGGCATGACGCGTTTCCTGTTGCCGCTCGCTGTTTTCGTCGTACTGGTGGGTTTTCTGCTCGTCGGCCTGGGCCTAAATCCGCGTCAGGTTCCCTCTCCGCTGGTGGGGAAACCAGCTCCCGAATTCCAGTTGCAGCAACTGCACGCGCCGGAAAAAACGCTGACCTCGAAGGAAAACCTGGGCAAGGTATGGCTATTGAATGTGTGGGCTTCGTGGTGCGTCTCCTGCCGCCAGGAACATCCGGTATTGGTGGAACTGTCGAAGTCGGGAATTGTCCCTGTCTACGGACTCAACTACAAGGACCAGCGAGACGACGCGTTAAGATGGCTTCAGCAGTTTGGTGACCCCTATGCCACCAGCGCGGTTGATCCCGAAGGCCGGACCGGCATAGAGTTCGGCGTCTACGGCGTGCCGGAGACTTATGTCATCGACAAGAATGGAGTAATCCGCTATAAGCAGATTGGTCCCGTAACAGTGGAAGCACTGCAGAATAAAATTCTGCCTCTGGTGAGAGAATTACAAGGATGAGATTGAAACTTTTATCCCGGTTGTCTTTGGCGGCTTATGGCAGCGGTAGAAACGATAAAGGCAGCCGTATAGGCAGCCCCGGAAGCGCCCTGGAAGGCATGAGGGCAAATGAAGGCGGTTTCGTACTGCTAAAAACGGCGCTGCTGCTCTGTCTGTTGCTTCTCGCTCCGTTTGCAGGGGCAAAGGAAGCTGCCCCTGTTGCCGAAGACCCGGAAATAGAGAGACGCATGGTTGCGCTATCCGAAGACCTGCGATGCCTGGTCTGCCAGAATGAGACGATAGCCGCTTCCCGTGCCGATTTTGCCAACGACTTGCGGCGCGAAATCCGCGAACAGATGCAAGCCAACAAGAGTGACAAGGAAATTGTCGACTTTCTGGTGGCGCGCTACGGCGATTTCGTGCTTTATCGTCCACCGATGAAAAGTACCACCCTGTTCCTGTGGTTCGGTCCTTTCATCTTCCTTTTGGCCGGCGCAGTCTTCCTGGTGTTTTATCTCAAGCGCCGCCGCAAACACATCGAAGAACCCGCGCTATCCGAACAGCAACTCAAGCAGGCGGAAGCCCTGCTGAAGGAAGGCAAGGGGTAATAAACGCATGACTTCATTCTGGATTGTGGCCGGCATATTTATTGTCGGCGCACTGCTGTTCGTGCTGCCGACGCTGTGGAGCAAGAAGGATCGCGACACTGGCGTCGAGCGAGATGCCACCAATATCGACGTTTATCGGGATCAGCTGGCGGAGCTCGACAGCGATCTGCGCAGCGACATCCTGACGCGGGAACAATACGAGCAAAGCAAGCGCGAGTTGCAGCAAAGAATGCTGCAGGATATTCCCAAAGACGACAGCACGGCGACCACGGTAATGGGCGGAAGACACAACGTGGCAACCATGACTGTCACCGCGCTCGCCCTGCCCGTCCTTGCGGTTTCCCTTTACCTCGCAATAGGCAACACCAAGGCGCTGCTGCCGCAGCCTGCTGTGGAGCATCCATCGATGTCGGCCGGGGAAGGGCAAGGAGGCCACCCCGATTTTTCCTCGGTGATGGAAAATCTCATTGCGAAGCTTGAGGAAAATCCTGACAACGTCGAAGGATGGCTTATGCTTGGCCGGACCTACGCCATGATGCAGCGATTCAACGAGGCGAAGGAAGCTTATGAAAAGGCGCTTGCCCTGACGCCCGAGGATTCCGCCATCATTACCGATTACGCCGATATTGTGGCGATGACGAATAATGGCAGCCTGGTCGGGAAACCGACGGAATTGATCAAGAAGGCGTTGAGCCTGGATCCCAATAATCCCAAGGCGCTGGCGCTGGCAGGTACAGCCGAATTCGAGGAGAAGAGATACAAGGAGGCTGCAAGATATTGGGAAAAACTGGCAGCACTGATTCCGCCATCAGAGGCTGAGCTGGTGCAATCCGTTAAGGACAGCATCGCAGAAGCAAAATCGCTGGCCGCAGGAAAAGGCGGCCTGGTGGCTAGAGCACCGGATCAGCCGGGCACTCAGACACCTCCTCCTGCAAATAAACAGGGATCAGCCTCGGCCACAGGAGGCGCTGCCTCCGGTACGCTTTCCGGCAAGGTAACGCTGAGCCCTGCCCTGGCAAGCAAGGCGTCTCCTGGTGACAGCCTGTATATTTTTGCCCGCGCCAAAGTGGGGCCAAAGGCCCCGCTTGCGACCTTGCGCCTCCAGGTCAAGGATCTGCCGGCAAACTTTTCGCTGAACGACTCCATGGCGAGATCGGGCGTGCAGTTATCCACTTTTCCCGCTGAAGTGGTAGTAGGCGCCAGAATCTCGAAATCGGGCTCCCCCATGCCACAAAGCGGCGACCTGCAAGGTTTCAGCCAGCCCGTGATGATCGGCGCCGGCGGAATCAGCGTCGTTATCGACCAGCAGCTACCCTAGGAGTAGTTAGTAGTCAGCACTAACTATCCTGGACAGCCTGTCTATCTCTGATGTATATCGCCTGGGGTGCAAAGCTTTGCCTTTGCGCCCCCTTCTTTCTCTGGAAACCCCTCCTGAGGTGATTCCCGGATAAACAGTACGAACGTCATATCGGCTGAAATCCCGGGTAGCAAGTGACGTTCAAAGCACCATTGCCGGGCGTGAGTGGATTCCGGTTGGCTGGACTCGAGCCGGGCCCGGAATGACGGGATTCATAGGATTGCCCAATCAGTAAGAGTTGAAATCTCAACTACTGAGGTATTGATGCCGTAGCTCATGATTCACCCAAAGGGCAGCGGTAAGCAGCAGTAATGCGCCTGCCTGATGCGCTGCCGCGAGGGTTAGAGGAACAACCAGCAGCAGCGTGGAAATCCCGAGGGTTATCTGCACTGCCAGCATGATCAACAGCAGGCTGCATGCAAGACGGGCCGAGCCGGAAAGTGGCACTGCTCTGGATTTGAGCCAGAAAATCGGAACAAGAATTGCCAGCGTCCATGCAATCAGGCGATGGTCGAATTGCACAGTGGTCATGTTATCGAAGAAATTCCGGTACCAGGGCTCCAGCATGAATAGTTCCGGAGGGATGAAATGGCCATCCATGAGTGGAAAAGTATTGTAAGCCAGTCCTGCCCGAATGCCTGCCACGAAACCTCCCGATAAAATCATTATGAATATCAGGACAGACAGCATGGTCGAGAAATTGAGCAAACTGCGCACTTTGCCGTTTGCAAACGTACCGCGACCAGGATTGAGCAGATCAAGCGCTACCCAGAACATTGCGGCATAGATTGCAAAAGCGAGGCCCAGGTGCGCGGTCAGGCGATACTGGCTGACGTGGGGATTATCCACCAATCCGCTCTTTACCATGTACCACCCCATTCCCCCTTGCAAGGCGCCCAGCAGGAAAATTCCTGACAACTTCAGACCCAGTGGCCGATCGATTGCCTTTTTTGCCAGAAAATACAGGAATGGTATGAAAAATGCCAAACCGATGACGCGCCCCAATAAGCGGTGGAAATATTCCCACCAGAAGATTGCCTTGAACTCTTCCAGGCTCATGCCAAGATTCACCTTTTTATACTGAGGCGTCTGGTGATATTTCTCGAAGAGCTCATCCCAGTCATTCTGGCTGAGAGGGGGAACCGTGCCGACGAGGGGCTGCCATTCGACGATGGAAAGCCCTGAATCGGTAAGGCGGGTTACACCGCCTACAACTACCATGGCGAATACCAGAGCGCAGCAAACGAGCAGCCAGATAGCGATAGGTTTTTGCACGACCAACTCTTGATCGGTTCTTTGTGGAATCGTTGATGTTTGGACAAACTGCATGGCTAGGAATTTGATCTGAGGTTGTAAAATATCGAAGTTATTTCGCGCGCATCAACCGCTGCCTGTCGCGCTCCCACTCTTTCTGTTTCTCGGATTCGCGCTTGTCATGCTGCTTCTTACCCTTTGCAAGTCCGATTTCGAGCTTGATTTTCCCTGATTTATAATGGATATCCAGTGGAACCAGGGTGTACCCCGCCCGCTCCACTTTGCCGATAAGCCGTTTGATTTCCTCGGCGTGCAACAACAGCTTGCGCGTACGAACGGGGTCAGGCTGGATATGAGTGGAAGCTGCCAGCAACGGACTGATATGACAGCCAATGAGAAACAGTTCGCCGTTCCGGATAACGACATATGCTTCCTTCAGCTGTGCCCGTCCCGCGCGAATCGCTTTCACTTCCCATCCTTCCAGAACCACCCCCGCTTCATGTTTCTCTTCGATAAAATAATCATGAAAAGCTTTCTTATTCTGGACGATGCTCATTCAGGGATTCTCAAGACAGGATGCTCGCTGCTCACAAAAAGCGCAAAGATAAAGGATACGCTACAAGGGGATACGATGTTCAAGGAATCCCTGGATAAATCCTCGGGGGAAGAAAAAGGTGAGTTCAACGCGGGTTTCGTGTATTTTAACAGCTTTCACCCTGAATTCGGCAGATGGACAAGCTGGAGCATTGATGCAACTCAGACCGCGGTTCAGGCTCCCGTCAGGTTCAGAAGCTGGAAATACCAAGCAATTAAAACAATGCATATGTACCAATTTTCCAGGTCAAAAAACGAGCAGTCCGCCATCAAGCCGGGGTTTCATACTGTCTCGCTGAAGCGGGACAATTCGTCGCATGGCTGACATCGAAAAATCGGTTCTGATTGGTTATTCCGCAAGCCGCATGTTCGCACTGGTGGATGCGGTCGAGGATTATCCGAAATTTTTACCCTGGTGCGGGGGATCTTCCGTTGTGCATCAAAGCGAGATGGTCACCCATGCTACCATCATGATCGATTATCATCATATCAAGCACAGTTTTACGACCGAGAACGTACGCACCCCGCCAGAACTGATTAAAATGACATTATTGAACGGACCGTTTCAGAACCTGGACGGCCACTGGCGCTTCATTCCTCTCGCGGAAGATGCATGCAAGATCGAGTTTCGCCTGCACTACACGTTCTCGCACATATTTCTGGAAAAACTGGTAGGCCCCGTTTTCTTCGTCATTGCCAACAGCTTCGTGGAAGCATTCATCGAGCGCGCAGAAGAAGTTTATGGAGGTTCCTGATCGGAATATCGACATCGAGGTGGTGTACGCATTACCGGAGAAACAGGTTGTACGGCGAATGAATTTGCCGGAGGGCATTACCGTGGAACAAGCCGTAAAACTGTCCGGCATTCTTCCACAGTTTCCTGAGATTGATCTCCTGAAAAACAAGCTCGGTGTATATGGCAGGCTGGTTCCGCCAACAACGGTTCTGCGCAATCGCGACCGGGTAGAAATTTATCGTTCCCTGAGGATCGATCCCAAGGAAAGCCGCAGGAAGCGCGCAAAAAGCCGGTGATTGCGCACTGACCCCGGAATGAAAATAAAAACCAGGCTTATAAATGGAGGTGTGCCGTGAACAATTGCGGCAAGGGGTCTGCGGTAGAAAGCTGGGAAAGCTTCAAGTCGTTCCTGTGCTTCGTCTTCGTACGGGATGATTCCCCATAGCATCCATGTTCGCTATAATGCCGCTTTGTGAAGGATCACTATCATGCGACTGGTTGAGAAAGCCCTAACCTTTGACGATGTCCTGCTGCTTCCCGCCCACTCCATCGTTTTACCACGCAACGTCAATCTGACAACCCGACTCACGCGCGAAATATCCCTCAATATTCCTCTTGTATCCGCTGCCATGGATACCGTTACCGAGGCGCGGCTCGCGATCGCGCTCGCCCAGGAAGGGGGAATCGGCATCATTCACAAGAATATGCCAGCAGAATCCCAGGCTGCCCAGGTTTCCAACGTCAAGCGCTTCGAAAGCGGCGTGGTAAAAGATCCCATTACCATTCCGCCTGACATGACTGTGCGGGAAGTGCTCAATCTGATCCACAAATTCAGGATTTCAGGCTTGCCGGTAGTGGAAGGCTCGAAAGTGGTGGGGATTGTGACAAACCGCGATCTTCGCTTCGAAACCAATCTCGATCAGCCGATCAGGAATATCATGACCTTGAAGGAGCGGCTGGTAACGGTGAATGAAGGCGCCAGCCGCGAAGAAGCAATGGCCCTGCTGCACAAATACCGGTTGGAGCGCGTGCTCGTCGTGAATAACGACTTCGAGTTGTGCGGACTGATTACCGTGAAAGATATCATCAAGACATCCGAACATCCCAACGCCTGCAAGGATGAACAAGGCCGGCTGCGTGTTGGCGCTGCGATAGGGGTTGGCGAGGGCAGTGAGGAACGCGCAGAGGCGCTGGTCGATGCAGGCGTGGATGTGATTGTCGTGGATACCGCACACGGACACTCGCAAAGCGTGCTTGAACGGGTGCAGTGGGTAAAAAAACGGTTTCCTAAAATCCAGGTTATTGGCGGCAATGTGGGCACTGCCGCCGCCGCCAGGGCTCTGGTGGATCATGGCGCCGACGCGGTAAAGGTGGGCATCGGTCCGGGTTCGATATGCACCACTCGCGTTGTGGCGGGAGTGGGAATACCTCAGATTACGGCCATCAAGAACGTTTCTGCGGGACTGGCGGGCAGTGGCGTGCCGCTGATCTCTGATGGCGGTATCCGCTATTCCGGAGACATTGTAAAGGCGCTGGCCGCCGGGGCGAACTCAATCATGCTGGGAGGATTGTTCGCAGGTACGGAAGAGTCACCGGGAGAAATAGAACTCTTCCAGGGGCGCTCATACAAGACCTATCGTGGAATGGGTTCACTTTCAGCGATGCAACAGGGTTCAAGCGACCGCTATTTCCAGCAGCCCGAGCAAGACTCCAGGAAGCTTGTGCCGGAAGGCGTGGAGGGCCGCGTTCCCTTCAAGGGAAGCGTCATTGCAGTCATCCATCAATTGATTGGCGGCGTACGCTCGGGTATGGGCTACCTGGGTTGCGAAACTGTCGATGACATGCATGCCAAGGCGGAGTTTATCGAGATTACTGCCGCCGGGATTCGTGAATCACACGTTCATAACGTGCAGATTACCAAAGAGGCTCCGAACTACCATATCGATTAGCCGAAAACAGGTTGCATGACATTAGCATATCGCCTCAATCTGCCGCACCTGCGGTCTGCCCTGCTTGCTACTTTTTTCCTCTCTTCACTTGACAGCAATATTCATTTTAGGACGGATTTCCACTCTCTGAACACTCGAAAGAGCGGGTCCGAGAGCTTTGGTCATGCATCAAAAAATACTCATCCTTGATTTTGGTTCCCAATATACGCAGTTGATTGCCCGCCGCGTCCGTGAAAGCAACGTCTACTGCGAAATTCATCCTTTTGACGTAAACCCGGAATTCATCGGGAATTTTGCCCCGGCAGGCATTATCCTTTCCGGAGGGCCGGCCTCTGTCGCCCAGGATGAAACGCCGCGTGCTCCACAAATCGTCTTTGAACTGGGAGTACCGGTAATGGGCATCTGCTATGGCATGCAAACCATGGCGGCGCAGTTGGGCGGTTCAGTTGCAAACTCGAAAGTGCGTGAATTCGGTTACGCTGAATTGCAGGTAAAAAAACTGGCCGGCCTGCTTCAGGATATCCATGATCGTACAGGTGCATCAGGCCAAAAGCTTCTGGATGTGTGGATGAGCCATGGGGACAGCGTGACTGCCCTCCCTCCGGGTTTTCAAGTCATAGCAGCCAATCCTGCCACCCCCCTGGCTGCCATAGCAGATGGATCGCGCAGGTTCTACGGCATGCAATTCCATCCGGAGGTCACTCATACCCCGCAGGGCAAAGCCATTATAGACAGGTTCGTCCATGAAATTTGCGGACTCGCTTATGACTGGAACATGCCCGACTATCTGGAGGAAGCGGTTGGCAGAATCCGTTCCGAAGTGGGATCGGACGAGGTTATTCTGGGGCTGTCCGGCGGCGTGGATTCTTCCGTTGCAGCGGCCCTCATTCATCGTGCCATCGGCAGGCAGCTTACCTGTGTTTTCGTGGACAACGGCCTCCTGCGCCTGAACGAGGCCGAACAGGTAATGGACACGTTCAGCCAGAATCTCGGCGTGAAAGTCATTCATGTCGATGCCAGCGAAGAATTTCTGGGACATTTGCAAGGCATCACGGATCCGGAAGCGAAGCGCCGCATTATCGGGCGCGAATTCGTCGAGGTATTCCAACGGGAAGCGGCAAAAATCGCCAATGCCCGCTGGCTCGCCCAAGGCACGATTTATCCGGACGTCATCGAATCCGCCGGCGCCGGAACAAAAAAGGCGAACACAATCAAATCCCATCACAATGTCGGTGGCCTGCCGGAAACATTGCATCTGAAGCTTCTGGAGCCGCTGCGGGAATTGTTCAAGGATGAGGTACGCGAACTTGGACTGGCGCTGGGCCTGCCGCACGATATGGTCTTTCGTCACCCTTTTCCGGGGCCGGGCCTAGGAGTGCGCATTCTCGGTGAAGTCAGGCGCGAGTACGCCGAATTACTGCGGCGTGCCGATGCAATCTTCATCGAGGAATTACGCGATGCTGGCTGGTATGAAAAAATCTCCCAGGCGTTTGCTGTCTTTCTGCCAGTAAAATCGGTCGGGGTCATGGGCGATGGCCGCACCTATGATTTTGTCGTAGCGCTGCGCGCTGTTCAGACCGAAGATTTCATGACGGCGCGCTGGGCCGAACTTCCCTATGTTCTGCTCGCGAGAATATCGAATCGCATCGTGAACGAAGTACGTGGAATAAACCGGGTGTGGGAATGATTCCGCGTCTGGCACAGCCAGGCACCTGATGGCATGAAATGCCGCTAAGCCCGCGTAATTGCGGGCTTTTTTTTGTTTGTGTTTGGCACGATCTGGCAACGGGAGGAAGCGCCAAGCACCGTTTGAGCATGGCATTAAAGCTGGTATTATGGTTTGGCGATGCCATGATTGATGCCGATACCATGCTGCGTTCTTTTGTGTGTTCATGGTATTAATATTCTATAAGTTACTGTTTCGTAAGAAAAAATACGATAAATTCGAGATTTTTTCAGCATGGTATCGGAGACGAAGAAGGACAAGGTACATGCTGACCGATACCAAGCTGCGCAATCTCAAGCCCAGGGACAAACTCTACAAAGTGAATGACCGGGAAGGTCTCTATGTGGCAGTGACTCCAGCCGGCTCCATCTCGTTCCGTTACAACTACTCAATCAACGGTCGGCAGGAGACCATCACCTTTGGGCGTTATGGTGTCGGTGGCATCACCCTGGCCGAAGCCCGCGAGCTGTTGGGTGACGCCAAGAAGATGGTTGCGGCGGGCAAGTCGCCGGCCAAGGAGAAAGCCCGAGACAAGGCGCGGGTGAAAGATGCAGAGACGTTCGGTGCCTGGGCGGAGAAGTGGCTGCGTGGCTACCAGATGGCCGACTCCACCCGCGATATGCGCCGCTCGGTTTATGAGCGTGAGCTGAAGCCGAAATTCAGCAATCAGAAGCTGGTGGAGATCACCCACGAAGACTTGCGGGCGCTGGCTGATGCCATTGTTGAGCGAGGCGCACCGGCCACCGCCGTTCATGTGCGTGAAATCGTGTTGCAGGTATTTCGCTGGGCCATCGAGCGTGGGCAGAAGGTCGAAAACCCGGCAGAACTGGTGCGCCCAACAAGCATCGCTCGATTCGAGCCACGTGACCGAGCGTTGACGCCAGAAGAAATTGGGCTGATGTACCAGTACATGGAGCGAGTGGGCACAAGCCCAACAAACCGTGCGGCGGCCAAGCTGTTATTGCTGACGATGGTGCGCAAGAGCGAGCTGACCAATGCGACCTGGAGCGAGATCAATTTCAGCGAAGCGTTGTGGACGATTCCAA
Source organism: Nitrosospira multiformis (assembly GCA_017306155.1). Taxonomy (GTDB): domain Bacteria; phylum Pseudomonadota; class Gammaproteobacteria; order Burkholderiales; family Nitrosomonadaceae; genus Nitrosospira; species Nitrosospira multiformis_F. Next base: position 149,579 of record JAFKJB010000012.1, on the reverse strand, counting down.
AGGAGCGGATGAAACGCCGTAACCCGCACCTGGTATTTCTGTCCCAGCAGGCTCTGGATATTTTCATTGCCATGAAAACCTTTGCCGGTGGTTCCGACTTCGTTTTGCCATCACGGTACGACTCGGATGCGCCGATGAGCGCTGCCACACTTAACCAGGTGCTGACGCTGACTTACAAGGCGGCGCAGAAAGATGGGAAGTCACTTACCAAGTTCGGACCGCATGATTTGCGGCGCACAGCCAGCACGCTGTTGCATGAGGCCGGCTACAACACCGACTGGATCGAGAAGTGCCTGGCGCACGAGCAGAAGGGCGTGAGGGCTGTCTACAACAAGGCTGAGTACCGCGAGCAGCGGGCGGCGATGTTGCAGGATTGGGCCGATATGATTGATGAGTGGACTTCGGGAGGCAGTAAGGGTTGATGTTTTTGCTATCTTTGATAGCATTGAAGTTGATGCCGTGAATTTATAAATAAGGCCGCCATTGGCATCGGGCAGGTCAATTACCGATTAGCTGCTTCGCGCAGCTACTCGATGAATAGCAACTATTCATTTGAGAGGTATTGACCCATGCAAAATATAAAGACCCTCATCAACAGGAAGAAGCTCCTGGAGATGATCCCGCTTTCGACACGAACAATTTATAACCTGGAGCAGCGAGGGGATTTTCCACGCCGTATCGCGTTAACCAGTAGAAATGTCGCCTGGGATTTGTCAGAGGTCGAAGAGTGGATTGAGGCACGTAAATCATCGGGTGATCAAGCTGCGCGACCTGGCCCTATAGAGGGCTAGTTATATGGCTCTTGATCTTATGGCGGCTTTCACGGAATTGCCGCCACCCATTGATTATGTTCTGCCTAATATGGTTGCTGGCACTGTTGGTGCTCTTGTGTCGCCTGGTGGGGCTGGTAAATCCATGTTGGCCCTTCAATTGGCTGCACAGATTGCAGGCGGGCCTGATTTACTTGAAATAGGCGAGTTTCCCACCGGGCAAGTGGTCTATCTGCCTGCTGAAGATCCACCGGCCGCTATTCACCATCGTCTGCACGCCCTTGGGGCACACCTCAGCGCAGCGGAACGGCAAGCCGTGGCTGATGGTTTGCTCATTGAACCCTTGATCGGTAAATGCCCAAACATCATGGCTGCTAGCTGGTTCGATGCTCTCAAACGAGCCGCTGAAGGTCGTCGCTTGATGATCTTGGACACTTTGCGGCGCTTCCACATTGAGGAGGAGAACGCTAGCGGGCCGATGGCGCAGGTTGTTGGGCACATGGAGGCCATAGCCGCTGATACAGGCTGCTCCATTGTGTTTCTGCACCACGCGAGTAAAAGCGCAGCCATGATGGGGTCGGGCGATCAACAGCAGGCCAGTCGTGGATCGTCCGTACTGGTTGATAACATCCGTTGGCAATCGTACCTATCCGGCATGACGCAAGGCGAGGCCGAGATACTGGGGGTCGATGATTGTCAGCGTGGGTATTTTGTCCGCTTTGGCGTCAGCAAGGCCAACTATGGCGCACCTTTTCAAGAACTCTGGTTTAGACGGCACGACGGCGGCGTGTTGAAGCCTGCTGTACTGGAGCGGCAGTGCAAGGTGAAAAGGAGACAGCGTGAAGAAGCCTAAGCATGACCTGACCCACGTCCGACATGATCCCGCGCACTGTTTGGCACCTGGCCTGTTCCGCAGCCTCAAGCGTGGCGATCGCAAACGCTGCAAGCTGGACGTGACCTACACCTTTGGCGAGGACGAATCCATGCGTTTCGTCGGATTCGAACCTCTCGGGGCCGATGATATGCGTCTTTTGCAAGGCATCGTGGCCCTTGGCGGCCCGAACGGCATCTTGCTAACCCCGGAACCGACCAGTGAGACGGGGCGACAGCTACGGCTATTCCTTGAACCCCGTTTCGAAGCCATTGAGCAAGACGGCTTGGTGGTTCGTGAGAGCCTGACCAAACTGCTCTCAGAAACGGGCATGACGGATAGCGGCGACAACATCAAGGCGCTCAAAGCCAGCCTGCTGCGCATGTCGAACGTCACCATCCTTGTGACGAAGGGACGGCGGCAAGCCGCGTTCCACCTGATGAGTCATGCTTTTGACGAGACGGACGGCAGGCTATGGGTTGCCCTGAATCCGCGTATTGCCGAAGCGATCCTGGGGCATCGTCCATATGCCCGTATCGACATGGCGGAAGTGCGGGTGCTACAGACTGATCCGGCACGGCTGATGCACCAACGGCTATGCGGCTGGATCGACCCCGGCAAATCCGGGCGCGTGGAACTGGACACGCTTTGCGGCTATGTCTGGCCAGATGAAGCCAATGCCGAAGCTATGAAAAAACGCCGTCAGACTGCCCGGAAGGCACTGGCCGAACTTGCCGCCGTGGGTTGGGTAGTGAACGAATACGCCAAGGGAAAATGGGAGATCAAGAGGCCTGGCCCCACGGCAACTGCACCCGTTTACCGTCGTAACGTTCCCTTGTTACCGTCGTAACGCTCCCCTTCTGCCGTCGTAACGTTCCCCGTCCCAATTTGGAAAACCCAGACGGTGCGCTGCTTTGCGGGCAGTTTGGGAAATCCATCCAAGATTATCTAAAGATAATCCATCATGCGCGGTGCAGCTCGCGCCTTGAGGGCGCGTTCTGACCTTGCCAATAAAGCCCTGGCGGGCTTTATCAATCGGCCATAGGCCGATGGTTTAACGCCAAGAAGAGAAGGCGGCTTCAGTGGCCGCTGAAACGCCTTGTGAGAGGGGAAAACAACCCGGAGTCCCTTATTCCATGAGCTGAAGCAGAATCTGCGTCTAACGGTGCTGGAGGGCCGCTGTGTGCACTTGTAGTTATCTGTACTGAAACCTTGGCTCGAAACGTGAAATGGCTAAGCAGTGCCCATTCGTTCGGTAAGAATAATAAGAAGATTATTATTCTTATTATTACCAAGCAGGAATGAGCCGTGTGTGTTGGACGCCCATAACCAGTAACCTGCGTGAAGGTGTCAACATCAGGAAAGGTTGCCCCTCAAGTATCAATACGTCGCCTTAGTGGTATGACGGGAGGGGAGGCAAATTTCTTGTGTTCATTGACACTTGAGGGGCGGGTTATGCCCTTCTTTTTTGGCGTCCAACTCGCCCCATCGGGGCGAATGGTTTGTGTCGATTGTTGGCATTTTAGGTTCCGATTTAAAGCCGATTGAGCAGCGATTTTGAAGCGACTATGTCGATTGCAGGCCGATTTGGTGACGATTACGGTTATGTTGCCAAGAATCGGTGTTTGTTTGACGATAAAACGCTTTACGTTCGATATGCGCTAGATTTTCAATAGTGGGTGAAATGCGGGCAGGATGGGTGAAGTTAGCTAACCGGCAAGCCGGTTATCTATCTTCACTGTCCCTTATTCGCGCCGGGGGCACTCAACGGGAATCCTGCCCTGCGGGGCTGATCGGCTACCGCCGGTTGCAAGAGTATAGGTCTTGCTATTTTTAATATCTTTGATAGCATGGTTGTCGGGTACACCAAAAGGGTATTGATATGGCAAATGTGCTTATCAGGAATTTACCCGCCGAGGTGCACCGTGCGTTGAAAGTTCGAGCAGCGCTCAACGATAGGAGCACCGACGCGGAAATACGCGAAATACTGACGGCGGCAGTACAGCCGCTAGAGCTTGAAGAGATTGGCCGGGAAGTTGGCTTGTCCGAAAGCGATAAAAAAACAGAGTAGTTTTACGTTTGTAAGTCCGGGCCTCAGCGCCAAGGGCAATACCGATCAGCTAGTGGCGTAGCTCTTCGATGAAACGTTGCCGAGAACAAGCACAACGCTTGGTCAAGGCAATGCCTTCTTTTCATCGACGGAGTACGACCATGAAGTCCAAAATTTTAGCGGCTAAAAAAACCGCTCTAGCCGTTGCACTCGCAACCGGCTTTATCACCACTACCACCGCCCCTGTGCAAGCTGGTATCCCCGTCATCGACGGCGGCAACCTGGCCCAGAACATCATGACGGCCATCGAGTCGGTGGCGCAGACGCTCAAGCAGATTGAGCAGTACCAGACCCAGTTGCAGCAGTACGAAAATCAGCTCCAGAACACGATGGCCCCAGCCGCGTATATCTGGGATCAGGCGCAGACTACGATCAACCGGCTGATTGCCGCGCAAAACACGCTGGCCTATTACGAGAACCAGCTAGGCAGCCTGGATCGTTACCTGGCCAAGTTTCAGGACGTGGCCTATTACCGCAGCTCGCCATGCTTCAACGGCAGCGGCGGATGCACGCCGGCCGAAAAGGCAGCGATGGAAGAGAACCGCCGCCTGGCGTCAGAGTCGCAAAAGAAGGCCAACGATGCCCTGTTCCAGACCGTTGCCGACCAGCAAAAGGCTTTGAAGGATGACGCCCGTACCCTGGAGCGGCTGCAAGGCGCGGCCCAGGGTGCAACTGGCCAGCTACAGGCCATCGGCTACGCCAACCAGCTCGCCAGCCAGCAGGCCAATCAGCTCTTGCAGATTCGCACCATGTTGACCGCCCAACACAACGCGGAGGCAGCCCGGATTGCAGCAGAACTCGATGCCGAGGCGCGAGGTGATGCCAGGGCCGAGCAAATGCGTACCTGGACGTTTCGCCCGAGTCCGGCAGACAACTACTAGGGAGGCGGTGAGATGAAAAAAATCTTTTTTACTACCGCGGCTACGTTGCTGTTGTTGGCTGGATGTGAACAGGAAAGGATGCCCGAACCAAATGCGGCGACGTGTGCCCCCGATGCGTTCCAGGCAGCACTGAATGAAATGCGCAGCGAAGCGAACCGAGAGGCCTTTACCGAGGAATGCAGAGCATTCCAGAAGGCCAAGCAGATGCGTCAGTGGGAGTTCAAGCCCAGCCCTAAAGATGATTATTGAGGTGGTCGCCATGAGAAAGAAAATTGCTCTAGGTGGCTTGATGATGGTCGCCACAATGGTGCTGGCTGAACCTGCAATGGCGCAGGAGCTAAGTAGCAGCGGTGTTATGAATGATGTGCTCAAGCGTTTTCATGATGCTGCCGCAACATGGGGGCCAGCTATTGAGTCCGCTGCATCGCGTTTGTTCTGGACGCTGGTTGTGATTTCGATGGTCTGGACATTCGGCATGATGGCTTTGCGCAAGGCCGACATTGGCGAGTTCTTCGCGGAGTTCGTTCGCTTCACGATCTTCACCGGCTTTTTCTGGTGGTTGCTGACGAATGCGAACCAGGGCATGAATATCGCCGGTACGATTGTTCAGTCATTGCAAACTCTGGGCGCGCAGGCGGGGGGACTTTCCAATAGCAATCTTGGGCCCTCCAGCATCCTTGATCTTGGTTTCGAGTTATACAACCGCACAGTACAGGCCACCTCGGAGCTGGGATGGCGGCAGATGGCAACTGCTCTGGTCATGGAGCTAATGGCCCTGGCTGTTTTGTTTGTCCTGGCGTTGATTGCGGTCAACCTGTTGCTGTTGCTCGCATCAGCCTGGATTCTGTTGTATGCCGGTGTGTTCTTCCTTGGCTTTGGTGGAAGTCGTTGGACTTCCGACATGGCGATCAATTACTACAAGACCGTGCTGGGCCTGGCCGCACAGCTTATGGCAATGGTGCTTCTGGTTGCGATTGGCAAAGAGTTCATCAATCACTACTACACGCAAATCAGCGAGAACATGGCATCCCAGGAACTGGCCGTGATGTTGGTTATATCGGTCATCTTGCTTTTCTTGGTCAACAAAGTTCCGCCGATGATTTCTGGTCTTGTGTCTGGTGGTGGTATTGGCGCAGCCGGTGGAATTGGAAACTTCGGTGCGGGTGCGGCAGTTGGGGCGGCGGTGACGGCGGCCAGTATGGCAACTGGCGGCGCTGCCCTGGCAGGTAAAGCGGTTATGGGTGCCGCAGCCGGTGCAGCCGGAGGTGCAAGTGCACTCCAAGCGGCTTTTCAGAAAGCATCAGCGAGTATGGAAACCGGCGGTGACATGTCCAGCATGGGGTCAGTTGTCAGCAGTGGCGGAAACGGTGGTGGTGAAGCGGGTACTGCTGGCAGTAGCCCATTCGCCCAAGCGGCTGGCTTTGGTGACAGCGGCAGTAGCTCAAGCGGTGGCGGCTTTGCCAAGGCCGCGAAGCTGGCCACAGGCACGGCCTCCGAGTTAGCCAAGGGTGTCGGCTCTCAAGTGAAGCAGGGATTCCAGGAGCGAGTGAGCGAAACCACAGGCGGAAAACTGGCTGCTTCGATACGCGAAAGCATGGAGCCGAAAGAAGCAAGCCAATCTGGCCAGTTCGAGGGCAATAGCTTGGGCGCCGATTCTGGCCCAGATAGTAACGAAGTCAGGAGTTAGCACGATGACGACATCAACATACATGGCCGCATTGGCGGCCCTGGATGAAGCGCCAAGGGAAGAAGTCAGCCAGGTATTTATTTCGCCGCTGGGTGATCAATCGACCGAGGTCGATGCAGAGACAGAAACAGCCGCTTTTGTATCACGGCCAGACCCTATGAGAGAGAGCGAAACTAAGCCGATAAGTATTGAGGTTAATGGCGGCAGGAATGAGCGGTCAGCATTCGCGGAGGCGGCGGGGCTGTACCTGTAGGCGCACCGGGCTGGCCACAACCAGCCCGGCACTTTCAATCAACACCTACTGGAGAGGTGAATTATGACAACACAACATATTATCGAACCAGGGCAAGCAGTGCATCAAGCAGCGGCTATTCTTTCTTCTTTGGAGTACATCAACCAAGCGGAAGCGCGGAGCCTTGGGCCATTGGCCGAAGCCGTCGCTAATGCTTTTATGGTGGTGTACTACCAAGCTGAAACGGGCCGGGCGACACAGGCTGATTTTCAAGAAGCAATGAACGCCTTGCGCCAAGCGTGCAGCTAATGACGAAAGGGCGGCCACTCGAACTGGCCGCCTTTTTCAATCTTCACTGTTTGGCCATTCCCGACCCACAGACGGCGCATCCATCCATTCGCGTTCCTCCGGCGGCAGCGGGTAAGCCCCGGATGCTTCCGCGTCGGCCAGTAGTTCGGCCAGTGTGTAGCGCACCCGACCAGTGGAAACGGCGCGGGCCGGGTCGGCCTTCTCATGCAGCCTGTTCTCTAGGTTCTTTGGGTCTGTCATCGGGCGACCTCAGCAAGCATGGATACTAGGTGTTCCAGGTCAGTGATCGAATGCGCCAGGAAGCGGCCGGCGCGGCAATCTGCAATCATTTCCTCAGTTTTTTCCTACTCATGTTCAACCTCGTTCGTACCAGCTCTTCGAGCGATTCACCACGCGCACGACCAGCAGCATCACCGGCACTTCGACCAGGACGCCGACCACGGTTGCCAATGCAGCGCCGGAGTGCAGACCGAACAAGCTGATGGCGGCCGCCACGGCCAGCTCGAAGAAGTTGCTGGCACCGATCAGGGCCGAAGGACAGGCGACAGAGTGCTTTTCCCCCGCCCGCTTGTTCAGCCAGTAGGCTAACCCGGAATTGAAGAACACTTGAATCAAGATCGGCACGGCTAGCATGGCGATCACTAACGGCTGCCGGATGATGGCCTCGCCCTGGAAGGCGAACAGTAGAACCAACGTCAGCAGCAGCGCGGCCATCGACCACGGCCCGATCTTCTGCATGGCCCGTTCAAAGGCGGCCTGTCCTTGCTTGAGCAGATGCCGCCGCAAGAGCTGCGCCAGGATCACCGGCACGATGATGTAGAGCACGACCGAAATCAGCAGCGTGTCCCAAGGCACCGAGATCGAGGACATGCCCAGCAGCAGGCCGACGATGGGCGCGAAGGCCACGATCATGATGGCGTCGTTCAGAGCCACTTGCGAGAGCGTGAAAAGCGGGTCGCCGTTGGTAAGGCGGCTCCACACGAACACCATTGCCGTGCAGGGCGCGGCGGCCAGCAAGATCAAGCCCGCGATGTAGCTGTCCAGTTGATCGGCCGGCAGGAACGGAGCGAACACTTGTCGGATGAACAGCCACCCCAGCAGGGCCATCGAGAATGGCTTGACGGCCCAATTCACGAACAGCGTGACGCCGATGCCGCGCCAATGCTCTTTGACCTGGTGCAGCGCCCCGAAGTCGATCTTGACCAGCATCGGGACGATCATTACCCAAATCAGCAGGCCCACCGGCAAATTGACCTGGGCCACTTCCATGCGGCCTATGGCCTGGAACACGTCAGGAAGGCCCTGGCCGAGCGCAACACCGGCGACGATGCACAGGGCCACCCACAGCGTCAGGTAACGCTCGAAGCCGCTCATCGGGGCCTGGCGCGGCTTCGCGGCGATGGCCTGTGCGCCGGCGCTCATGCTTCCTGCTCGGTCTTGCCGATGTTCGCCAGCTCGCGCTTGATGGCCGTCTGGTCAAGCATTTTGAGAGGCAGATTCACGAACAGGCGGACGCGGTTCATCATGTGCCGGAAGGTTTGTTCGAAGGCCCGGCGCTTCTCGGCGTCAGTGCCTTCGACGGCGGCCGGGTCTTCAAATCCCCAATGCGCCGAGATCGGCTGACCAGGCCACACCGGACACATTTCGCCGGCGGCGTTGTCGCAGACGGTGATGATGAAGTCCATCTTCGGTGCGTCGGGCGTGGCGTACTCGTCCCAGCTCTTGCTGCGCAGATTCTCGGTCGGGTAATTCACCGACTCCACCTTTTCGACGGCGAAGGGATTGACCTTGCCGGTTGGGTGACTGCCGGCGCTGTAGGCGCGGAAGCGCCCTTGCCCCATCGTGTTGATGAGAGCTTCGGCCATGATGCTGCGCGCCGAATTGCCGGTGCAGAGGATGAGGACGTTATAGATTCTTTCGGTCATGATGTTTCGCTTTCTGGTAGTGGCTGGGGAGCAATGGCGATGGATGAAAGATCGGTGGCCTCGTCGATGACGTGGCCGGCCGCTTTCCGTTCGGAATAGCGGTCTGTCAGTGCTTCACGGTGCGGCCGTACCAGCGCCGTGAAGCGCACCAGTTCTTCCATCACATCGGCTATTCGGTCGTAGTACGGCGAGGGCTTCATGCGGCCCGCCGCGTCGAACTCTTGGAACGCTTTGGCGATACTCGACTGGTTCGGAATGGTGAACATTCGCATCCAGCGGCCGAGCAGACGCAAGGTGTTCACGGCGTTGAAGCTCTGCGAGCCGCCGGATACCTGCATCACGGCCAGGGTGCGGCCTTGGGTCGGCCGGATGCCGGCCATTTCAAGCGGCAGATGGTCAATCTGCGCCTTCATGACACTGGTAATCTGACCGTGGCGTTCCGGGCTGCACCAGACTTGTCCCTCTGACCACTCGGACAGGGCGCGCAGCTCCTTGACGGCCGGGTGATCGTCGCTTTGCACTTGATCGGGCAACGGCAAATCGGACGGGTCGAAGATGCGTGTTTCTGCGCCAAAGAATTGCAGCAGCCGGGCCGCTTCCTCGACGGCCAGCCGTGAGAACGAGCGGGCGCGCAGCGAGCCATACAGCAGCAGGATACGCACCGGCGGGGCGTCGGGTGCCAGCCCGAGCGCCGGGCGCTCGATGGCAAAGGATTTGTCCAAAGCGGGCAAAGAATCGGGGTCGGAAAGATGGCGAAGTCTCATGCCAACACCTTCCCGGCTTCCGTGGTGCAAGACAGGTTGCACACCTGGCCGCCGCAGCAGTTTTCCGTGAGAAAGGCCACCAGGTTAGTGGCCGTCGAAAAGTTCGCCTCGTAGATCACAAATCGGCCTTCTTGCCGCGACGTGACCATGCCGGCGTGTGCCAGCTCTTTCAGGTGGAAGGATAGCGAAGACGGCGGGATGCCGGCCGCTTCGCTGATTTTTCCGGCGGCCATGCCGGCGGGGCCGGCCTGGACGAGAAGCCGGAACACCGCGAGGCGCGATTCTTGAGCGATGGCCGCCAGGGCGGCTACAGCATTTATCGTTTCCATGTTTCAATAATAGTCGAAATATGGAGTGTGCTCAATAGCTCATTTAAGCTGTAAAAATGAGCTAGGCGCATTTAGATCGATATGTGATAAATTGGCCTGCCAGTTTAAGATGGGTGCATTTGAGTATGCCCAAAGGAGCCCGCAAGTATGCGCAGGACGAAGCCAGTAGCCGCGCCGATGGTGGCGCGGGTCTATCTGCGCGTCAGCACCGACGCGCAGGACTTGGAACGCCAAGAGGCGATCACTACGGCCGCGAAGGCCGCCGGCTACTACGTCGCCGGCATCTACCGTGAGAAGGCATCCGGCGCACGCGCCGACCGGCCTGAGCTGCTGCGCATGATCGGCGACCTACAGCCCGGCGAGGTGGTCATTGCCGAGAAGATCGACCGCATCAGCCGCCTACCTTTGCCCGAGGCCGAGCGCCTGGTGGCCTCGATACAGGCCAAAGGCGCACGCCTGGCCGTCCCTGGCGTGGTCGATCTATCCGACCTGGCGGCCGAGGCCCAGGGCGTCGCCAAGATCGTGCTGGAAGCCGTGCAGATCATGCTTTTTCGCCTGGCCTTGCAGATGGCCCGCGACGACTACGAGGACAGGCGCGAACGCCAGCGCCAAGGCATTGAGTTGGCCCGCCAGGCCGGGCGGTACAAGGGCCGCCGTGCTGATCCGAAGCGCCGCGCCCAAGTTGTCGCGCTGCGCAAGTCCGGCTACAGCATCAACAAGACCGCCGAGCTGGCCGGGTACAGTGCGGCCCAGGTGAAACGGATATGGGCCGAGGTCAGCCAGGCCGAAGCGAAGCAGCACGGCGCGTTCGTGGAGGACGCATTGACGGAAGCCGATGCCCTGGCCGCTGTCGGCCAGGATGAGCGCCAGGAGGAAAGGGCATGAAGAAGCCGAACCAAGACGACGAGCCGTTTTTCATCACCGAGGAGATTGCGGCCGAAATGATCGCCGGCGGCTATGAGTTCGAGCTGCCGCCCATTCCTTGCACCATCCGCCTACGCGACGTGCTGGAGCGCATGACCGATGCTGAGCTAGCATTGCAGCCGGGCGAGATCGCCGACCAGGAGCGTGAACGCTGCCGGCGCAAGCCGTGTTCAACCTCATGATCTGGTCATGGTATTTTTCATGGCACTGAGCCTGATAGTTCTTGCAAATTGTTGTCACTAAAGGGTTTTGTGTGCTTGTTTACAATCGAGTGGGAGTGACGGGCACTGGCTGGCAATGTCTAGCAACGGCAGGCATTTCGGCTGAGGGTAAAAGAACTTTCCGCTAAGCGATAGACTGTATGTAAACACAGTATTGCAAGGACGCGGAACATGCCTCATGTGGCGGCCAGGACGGCCAGCCGGGATCGGGATACTGGTCGTTACCAGAGCCACCGACCCGAGCAAACCCTTCTCTATCAGATCGTTGACGAGTATTACCCGGCATTCGCTGCGCTTATGGCAGAGCAGGGAAAGGAATTGCCGGGCTATGTGCAACGGGAATTTGAAGAATTTCTCCAATGCGGGCGGCTGGAGCATGGCTTTCTACGGGTTCGCTGCGAGTCTTGCCACGCCGAGCACCTGGTCGCTTTCAGCTGTAAGCGTCGCGGTTTCTGCCCGAGCTGTGGGGCGCGGCGGATGGCCGAAAGTGCCGCCTTGCTGGTTGATGAAGTACTGCCTGAACAACCCATGCGTCAGTGGGTGTTGAGCTTCCCGTTTCAGCTGCGTTTCCTGTTTGCCAGCCGGCCCGAGATCATGGGGTGGGTGCTGGGCATCGTTTACCGCGTCATTGCCACGCACCTGGTCAAGAAAGCGGGCCATACCCACCAAGTGGCCAAGACGGGCGCGGTCACCCTGATCCAGCGTTTTGGATCGGCGCTCAATCTGAATGTTCACTTCCACATGCTGTTTCTCGACGGTGTGTATGTCGAGCAATCCCACGGCTCAGCGCGTTTCCGCTGGGTCAAGGCGCCGACCAGCCCAGAGCTCACCCAGCTGACGCACACCATCGCCCACCGGGTGGGTCGCTATCTGGAACGGCAAGGCCTGCTGGAACGGGATGTCGAAAACAGCTATCTGGCCTCGGATGCGGTGGATGACGACCCGATGACACCCCTGCTGGGGCACTCGATCACTTACCGTATCGCTGTCGGTTCACAGGCGGGGCGAAAGGTGTTCACTTTGCAAACTCTGCCGACCAGTGGTGATCCGTTCGGTGACGGGATTGGCAAGGTAGCCGGGTCCAGCCTGCACGCCGGCGTGGCGGCCAGGGCCGATGAACGCAAGAAGCTCGAACGGCTGTGCCGGTACATCAGCCGCCCGGCGGTATCCGAGAAGCGGCTGTCGTTAACACGAGGCGGCAACGTGCGCTACCAGCTCAAGACGCCGTACCGGGACGGCACCACGCACGTCATTTTCGAACCATTGGATTTCATTGCAAGGCTGGCCGCCCTGGTACCGAAGCCCAGAGTCAACCTAACCCGCTTCCACGGGGTGTTCGCACCCAACAGTCGGCACCGGGCGTTGGTCACGCCGGCAAAACGGGGCAGGGGCAACAAGGTCAGGGTGGCTGATGAACCGGCAACACCAGCACAACGGCGAGCGTCGATGACATGGGCGCAACGGCTCAAGCGTGTTTTCAATATCGACATCGAGACCTGCAGCGGCTGCGGCGGCGCCATGAAAGTCATCGCCTGCATTGAAGACCCTATAGTGATCAAGCAGATCCTTGATCACCTGAAGCACAAAGCCGAAACCAGCGGGACCAGGGCGTTACCCGAAAGCCGGGCGCCACCGGCTGAGCTGCTCCTGGGTCTGTTTGACTGACGAGCCTGAAGGCCAACGATACCAATCAAAATGCTGCGTTCACAGCGCCGCGGCAGGGATCCGCCGTGCTGGTTGTCGGAAAAGGAGCCGCTAGTGGGAAAGAGGAGGGTAAATTTTCAGCGTTGCTGGCTCCCCGTCAGCCGGATTGGGTTGCATCGCAGGGGTGTCGAAAGAGTCAACTGCGGTCCAAAGCTGTTGGACTTGGGTGAAAAGGGCGTTTATTCTTCCTATACGTTGTCGGCAGCGGGCCAAAAAGGAATACGTCCATGCCCATCGAGGTGAAACCGGCTGTGAGCGCGGGTTCAAGCATATAGCCCGACAGGCGCGTATCCTTGCCGATCACGACACGATGGCGGTGGTCACCGCGACGAAAGACACGGCCAGCCGCCATGCCGACGCGCAAGGCGGTTTCCGCCGTCATCGCGCCTTCGTTGGCTTTGCCACGAATACCGTCTGTGCCGAAATATTTGCGCACCATAAGGTCGATTATCCTGTCGTCGGGTCGCCCTCAAAGGGGACATGCCTGCTGAACCGCGAATATAGAGAAATATCCCGAATGTGCAGTTAACGAATTCTTGCGGTTTCTTTCAGCGCCGCCAATACCGCCAGCCCGTCGCGCAAGGGGCGCGGCTCGTGTGTGCGGATGAAGTCAGCTCCACCTGCGGCGGCGGCAAGCTCTGCAGCGAGTGTCGCGGCCCCGACATCCCCCGGACCACGGCCTGTGAGCGCGCGCAGAAAGGATTTGCGCGAAACAGACAGAAGCACCGGCAAATCGAAGCGCAGCCGCAATTCATCGAACCGCGCCAGCACCGAGAGCGAGGTTTCGGGAGCAGCCCCCAGAAAAAACCCCATGCCGGGATCAAGGACAAGGCGGTTGCGTTTGATACCGGCACCCGTCAGCGCCGCGATGCGCGCGTCAAAGAACGCCGCAATGTGATCCATGATGTCGCCAGCGGGTGCCTCGCGCCGATCTGCCTGCCCGTCTTGCACCGAATGCATAACGACGAGTTTGGCAGATGATTTCGCCAATTGCGGATAGAACGCAGCGTCTGGAAAACCGCGAATATCATTGAGATAGGCCACACCACGCGACAAGGCATAGGCTTGCGTCGCGGGTTGATAACTGTCGAGCGAGACGGGAATGCCATCTGCCTTGAGCGCGTCCAGCACCGGCGCGATACGCGCGATTTCTGTGTCGGACGAAACAGGCGCGGCGTCGGGATTGCTGGATGCCGGACCGAGGTCGATCACATCTGCCCCCTCGGCCATCAGCTTACGCGCCTGCGCAATGGCTGCGTCTGGCGCCAGATACCGGCCTCCATCGGAGAAACTGTCCGAGGTTATGTTGACGATGCCGAAAATGATGAGCGATTTATTCATGGGGGCTTCTATAATAATAATAATCGAGCATGAGTCTCATACGGATGCTCGGGTCGAAAGGGAATCCCCAGGCGAGCCTATGGAGCTGTGCGGCAGCGCTCAGTAGGCAATTTTTCAAAATATTGTTAAGCCTTTTCTGAGCATGGTATTTTTCATGGTATTACCAATTAGCAGGAAAATAAGCCATTGAATATAAAAGATAAAAATGTCTTGTTTACAATAGAATGGGAATGATTATCTCCGGCATCACCTGCCGTCAGGTTCTCCTCCTTGGTCAACGTCTCGAAGCCAGCGATGATGTCGAGGAGTTCTTCCGTGATCGACTGCTGGCGCCCCTGGTGGTAGTCAAGCGAAAGTTGGGCCAGGTGGCTCTGGATGTTCTTCTCCGCGGCGTGCATGGAAGCGAGGCGACTGGCATTCTCGCTCGCCAGGGACTCGGCGAACGCGCGGTAAAGCGTGACGAACAGATGCTGCCGGATCAGTGCCGAAAACAGCCGACGCCAGTCCATCGTGAATGTGGGCAGCGAGCGCGAGGACCAGCTCCTCGTTGCCAGAGTTTTCAGCCAGGCGCGGTCGATGGGGAGGATCTGCAGCTTGCGCGGCCGGGAGCCTGCAGGGGCGATCGGCCTGTGGTGAACAATGAGGAACTGATCGATTCCCTTCCGGAAACGCAGCTTCTCGACCTCGAGCAGCACGTCATTCACCGCTGAGGTAATGCCGGAGATCGAGCTTGGCATCGAGAAGCGCCCACCGACTGCGCACCCGGCATCTTCCATTCTGCCCACGGCCCGTGAGCCGACGACCAGAACGGTTCGATCTTCCTGTGTAGCGGCAAGGTTATCAAGTTGCTCCAGCGCAAAGTCTGCCACCTGTTCATTGAACGAACCGCACATGCCCTGGTCGGAACCGAATACGATGACTTTCCAGTGCCGACTGGGAGGGGATTCAGCCGTGATTGCTTCGGGCTGATTCTGCAAGATGATCTGCAAACCCGCCTCAATGGTGCGGTTGTACTCAGCAAGAGACTCCACCGCTGTTTCGTACTGACGGACACTCGCGGCCGCAAGGGCTTTCATGACGCGGACCACCGCGTACAGGTCTTCCGCAGTATCGATTCGACGGCGCAGCGATTCGAGCGTTTGCGTCATATCGCGGCTTCCTTGATGCCTGCGACCACGCCACGAATTACACGGATCAGATCCTCGCGGTCTTCCGCGGTCAACCCGGCGCCGGATTCCATGCGCTGGCAGACCGCCGGGAGGTCTGCGGTGACCGCGCTGCGGATGGCCCGCTCCGCTTCCGCAATCTTCTCGACAGCTATCGCATTCAGGAGACCCTCGCTGGCGGCAAGGAGGACGGCGACCTGTTCCGGGACCGGCAACGGCTTGTACTGAAGCTGCTGGAAGACCTCACGCACCCGACGGCCACGTTCGAGCGTGATAATGGACGCATCGTCGAGGCGAGTCCCGAACCGGGCAAAAATCTCCAGTTCCTCGAATTGTGCGTAGGAAAGCCGTAGCACTCCGGAGACGGAGCGGTAGCAGGGCAACTGGGCCTTGCCGCCGACACGCGACACGGATCTTCCGACGTCCACGGCTGGCAAGGTCCCCTTGCGAAACAGCTGGGGCGACAGGATGATCTGCCCGTCCGTGATGGAGATCAGATTCGTGGGAATGTAGGCGGAGATATTCTGGGACTGGGTTTCGGCGATCGGTAGTGCCGTCAGGGATCCCCCACCCTGCTCGTCCCGCAGCTGCGTCGCGCGCTCGAGCAGCCGGGAATGCACGTAGAAGATATCGCCCGGGTACGCCTCGCGGCCTGGCGGGCGACGCATCAGCAAGGACAACTCGCGATAGGCCCGCGCATGGCGAGTGAGATCGTCGTAGACGATCAGGACATCCCGACCCTGCTCCATGAAGTACTCGGCAATAGTGGTCGCTGCGTATGGAGCGATGTACTGAACCCCCGGTGCCTCGTCTCCCGAAGCCACGACGGCAATGCAGTACGACAGCGCGTCGTAACGCCGAAGAGACGCGAGGAACTCGGCCACGGCCGAACTCCGCTGGCCGATGCTGCAGTAAACACAGAGGACGTCCTTGCCGCGCTGGTTCAGGATCGTGTCCAGGGCGATGGCCGTCTTGCCGGTCTGGCGGTCACCCAGGATCAGCTCGCGCTGCCCACGACCGATCGGCAGCAACGAATCGATCACTTTCAGACCGGTTTGCAGAGGCCTGGTCACGGGCGCCCGGTGCAGGATGGAGGGAGCCGGCCGCTCGACGGGGCGTCGCTCACGCGACCGGATCGGGCCGCGCTGGTCAAGGGGCCGGCCCAAGGCGTCAACGATGCGGCCGACGATCTCCCCGCCGACCGGCACGTCCAGGATACGGCCCGTGCGGTGGGCGAAGCTGCCGGCGGTCAAACCCTGGCTCTGACCCAGCAGGACGATGCCGACTTCGGTTGGATCGAGATTGTAAGCCAGGCCGAGCAGCCCATCGTGAAGGCTCACCAACTCCTCCGCCTGAACACCTGGCAGGCCGTGAAGGCGGGCAACACCCGGACCGACCGAGACGACCCGGCCCATCTCGTGAACGGTCAACTCCGCACGCTCGGTTGCCAGTACTTCTTCGACAACGGCCAGGGCTTCCTCGGCACAATCGCGCAACGACTCCTGCGACAAGTGGGATCCTGCAGTCTTACCGGGCTTCTGCATGGTTTTTGGCGCTCTCTTCCAGCGCCTCGAAGACACGCGCTTCCAAACCCTTCAGGTAGAAATCCAGATTCCAGCCCAGGCGATGCGAATAGGCACGCAACTCGATACCGCAGATCAGCTCGGGGACAGTTGTGAACCTCACGTCGATGCTGTCATCCAGGTACTGACGCAGAGACCTGGTCAGGTCCTCCCGCGCTTCCGGATGAACCGGGAAGGCCGTGCGGATTTCGACCTCCCGCGTCGAGCCACGAACCGCCTCGACGATTGTCTCACGCTCCGCTGGTGCGAGAGTCCGGACCCGCTCCACAAAGACCTTCAGGATCTGTTCCTCAAGATGTGCGTCGGCAAGCTCTTTCAACCCCTGGCTAGCCAGAGTGAAGACGCCTTGTCCCAGGCGTTCGCGGAAATTCTGGAGCAATCCCAGCCGCTCCCGTTTCAGCGTCTCCAGCCATTGCACCCGGACCCTCTCGGTCTCCCGGCGAGCGTCCTCCATCATCTGCTGACGACGGGATTCCGCCTCTTCGCTGGCTCGCGCCAGCATTTGTTCGCGCTGTTCGTCAAACTCCCGGTTCCTGGATCGGAAGAACTCCGCTTCCTGTTCGGCCGACTCGCGTTTACGCGCTGCTTCTTCCAGGCGGCTGCTGATATTCGCTTCCCGATCGTTCATGGCTCCAATGATTCGGTCATAAAAGAAGTGCTTGAGCAGCACGACAAGCACCAGGAAATTGACGATCTGGGCGGCCAGAGTGAACCAGTCCAGATCCATGCTACTGGACTCCCGCGAGGCGGGCGAAATGATTCCAGAACGGGTTCGCGAAAATCAGGATCATGGACACGACGAAACAGTAGATCGCCGACGATTCGGTCATCGCCAGGCCGATGAACAGCGTTCGTGAAATGACCGGCGCGGCGTCGGGCTGCCGGGCCAGCGCTTCCATGGCGCGGGACACCGCCCAACCCTCGCCGATGGCGGTGATCGGGGCGCCGATGCCGACGGTCGCTCCCGCCATAATGATGGAAATCATGCCGATCAACTCTGCGCTATCCATGAATCGTCTCCTCTTTTGCGTTGAGCCTCTTGGCAGACTGCTCCTCGTGAGCGCGTGTGGCAGAGGCGATGAAAACCAGGGCAAGGATCGAGAAAATGTATGCCTGAATCACGCCGATCAGCAAACCCAGGGCATTCATGATGATGGGAAAGAACAACGGAGCGATCGTCAGGGCGGTGGCAGTGATCATCGTGCCGCTCATCATGTTGCCGAACAGGCGGATCGACAGCGAGATCGTTCGCGTCACTTCTCCGATGAGGTTGAAAGGCAGCATGAACGCCGTGGGCTGCAAGTACGACTTCAGATAACCCCGAAGTCCGCGAGCCGCAATACCGAAGATCGGAACCGCCGCGAACACGCACAGGGCCAGGGCGCTCGTGGTCGACATAGAACCTGTAGGCGGCTGAAAGCCCGGGACGATCACCAGCACGTTGGAGACCACGATAAAGAGGAAGAGCGTCCCGATGAACGGGAGATAACGGTCCGGATCCGTCCCGATCACGTCCCGGATCTGCGCCCGAATGCCATTCAGCAGGATCTCGAGCAAGAGCTGGCCGGGTGACACGGATGCTCCGGTCGACAGGTTGCGCGTAACCACCCAGGAGCCCACGAGCAGGATTGCCATGACCAGCCAGCTGAACACGATGGTGGCTGTGATCCCAACCGGACCCACCTGCCAGTAAACGATCGCGTCGGGAGTGATATTCACGGCTATACGCCCTCCCTTCCATGACGATCGCCCGGCTCCCGCTCGGGTCTCAGCCGGAAGATCAGGAACTGGCGGGCCATAATGAAGCCGACCAGGCAGGCGAGCATGCGCTCCCAGCTCCCGTCCATGACGAGATAGAAACCTAGAAGCGTCAGGCCCGTACGCCCCGCAAAACTCCCCCCAAACAGCAGGGCTGGCCTGCCGGAACCGGGAAGCCGCCTAACGGTCAGCCACAAGCCGCCGTAATAAAGGAGGCCCAACCCCGCACCTGCGGCCACGGCCAGAACCAGGACGATGAACCCGCTCATCGACTGATCTCCCCTTCTTCTTCCTTATCGACCATCTTAGATTCCTCTTCTTCCTTGATCATCCTGGACTCCGAGTTGACCCAATACCACGCGTTGAGGCATCCCAGCGTCACGCCGGCCAGGAGCAGCGCCAGAGACCATGAGAAGTGGCCTGGCCAGGTGCGATCGATCCATAGTCCCAGGAGAACTCCGAGCACGGTCGGTACGGCGACCGACCAGCCTACAACGCCGGCCGCTCCGAGGCCGTGCCAGAGAGTCCTGTCCCTGGCTCCCCGCGCCCGGACCTTGCGCAACTCCCTGGTCCCGACTTCCTCGCTCAGGCCCTGGCGTGCGCCCGGCGACGGCTCATCGTTGCCAGACATACCTCACCTGTTCCACTCGAGGATCTGATGCACCAGGCTGGCCTCGAGGCGATCCAAGGCGAGCCGGGCCCTCTGTTCCTGTTCGCCTAGCTCGTGAAACTGAGCGAGCACGGCCTGCTGCAGCTCCCCCAGCTTGCCCTGCAGAGCGTTTCCGGTCGAGACCAGCACTTCAGGGCCGTGCTTCACCAGGACCCCCTCATCTACGGCGAGGAACGTCTCCTCGCCGCCCGGGGATGTGAGGGTGAGGATGCCAGGGACCAGCGCCGCCACGAAATCGATGTGGCGCAGCAAGAGGCAGAAGGAACCGTTCTGCGCCTCGGCCACCGTCTTCACGGCCTCCTGCTCCAGGAAAACGCCGGAGGGCAGGATGACCTTCACTGTCATGCTCATGGCTTCCTGGCCTCGTGAATCCCACCGATCATATAGAGCGCCTTCTCGGGATAATCGGAGAACTCATCGTTCAGGATGCGCTCACAGCCTTCGAGCGTTTCCTCCAGGCTGATCATCCTGCCTTCGATGCCGGTGAATTGCTCCGTCGTGAAGAACGGCTGCGTCAGGAACCGCTCCAGACGCCGCGCCCGATGGACCCTGCGCTGGTCGTCCCGCGACAGCTCTTCCAGCCCGAGCATGGCGATCACATCCTTCAGTTCGTCGTAGCTGGCCAGCGCCTCGCGCACCTTGCGGGCTACGCGGTAATGCCGCTCACCAACCAGCGGCGGCGTCAGCATCTTGGACTCCGAGCGCAGGGGATCGATAGCGGGGTAGAATCCCTGGCTGGCCCGCTCCCGGGAGAGCACGATCAAAGCAGACAGGTGACCGAACGTGTGCGTAATGGCCGGGTCAGTGAAGTCATCCGCTGGAACGTAGACGGCCTGCACCGACGTGATGGCTGCTCCCCGCGTCGTACAGATGCGTTCCTCAAGCTCGGCCAGCTCCGTACCCAGCGTGGGCTGATAGCCCATGCGAGACGGCAATTGTCCCAGCAGGCCCGACACCTCGGACCCGGCCTGGATGAACCGGAAGATATTGTCGATCAGCAGGAGGACATCCTGCCGGGCGTCGTCGCGGAAATACTCCGCCACGGTCAGGGCTGCGTGTCCCACGCGAAATCGTGCCCCGGGGGGTTCGTTCATCTGGCCGAACATCAGCACGGTGTTATCGAGCACGCCCGCGTTCGTCACGTCGCGAACCAACTCTTCTGCTTCACGCGAGCGTTCGCCGATGCCGCAGAAGATCGTGACGCCGTGGTGGCGGCTGGCAACATTATGAATCAACTCGGTGATAAGCACGGTCTTCCCCACGCCGGCGCCGCCGAACAGGCCCGCCTTGCCGCCACGCTCCAACGGGGTCAGAAGGTCGATAGCCTTGATCCCCGTGACGAAGACCTCGGACGTGGCGCCCTGCTCGGCCAACGATATCGGCAGCCCGTACAACGGGCGCCACTCCCCGCCCTCGAAATCTTCCCCGGCATCGAGCACATCACCGAAGACATTGACGACACGGCCGAGCATTCGCTCGCCCACCGGGATCCGGAGGGAATGCCCCGAGTCGATGATAGTCGCCCCGCGCGCCAAGCCCGCCGTGGGATTCAGAGCGACGCCCCGGACGATTTCCGGGCTGAGATGGCTGACAGCTTCGACAACGATGCGACCCTCGTTTCCGGCTCGCAACTCGCTGTGGAACCCGGGGAGACGGCCAGGGAAGTGGGCGTCCACAACGCTGCCGCGTACCGATAGCACAGTGCCCCGACGAAGGCTAGCATCATCGTCCATTGCGTGTTCCTCCTGAAAACGGGGCCTCATCGTCCCTCCGCTCCTCGGTTTCATTCACGGAACTCTCGGCTGCGGGCGTTGCACTGGGCGGGGAAATCCGTGAGGCTGGTCTCGGGCTGGTGAAGCGGGGAACGACCTCCATCCCTGGATCAGATGGCCGTCCTGGTCGCCGCCGAGTGAGATATGATCCGCATCCTTGCGAAACTGTATCTGTACAGTCTATCACCCGACTATCGGGTGAGCGACCTCAGGGATAGCCGGATCAAGGCGGAGTTGAGATTTCAGAAAGTGCGTCTGCCACAGGTCCCATATCAGAACTATCAACCGCAAAGTCGCCCAGGGAAACGATTCCCACTAATCGCCGCTCTTCGTCCACGATCGGCAACCGGCGAATCTGATTATCACTCATGATCTCGGCTGCTTCCTCTATCGAATCATCCTCATGAGCCCATATCACCTCTTCGGACATGATTTCACTGACCGGGGTGCTTGGTCCCCTCCCCTCTGCCACCGCTCTGATGGCGATATCGCGATCAGTGATGACACCCATCAACTGCTCTTCATCTCCCACGGGCAAAAGTCCGAAGTCGCCGTCGCGCATTTCCTGGGCCGCCTCCTCGATGGTTGCGTCCGGGCTGATAGTCTGCACGTCCGAACTCATCACTTCGCTTATCCTTTGCATATCATCCTCCTCATCGACTCGCTGTGGCGTCATGAACCCCAAATAATCAAAGCGGTTTGCGGCCGCTGATTATGCGAAGCAGAATCACCACGATGGCTATTACCAGAAGAAGGTGTATGAAGCCGCCCATTGTATAGGAACTGACCAATCCCAGTAGCCACAGGATAATCAAAACAACAGCGATTGTGTAAAGCATGATAGCCTCCTTTTCATTATCATGAATCATGAAGTCAGCAGCGAGCGCATCATTCTGGCC
This sequence comes from Nitrosospira multiformis, assembly GCA_017306155.1. Taxonomy (GTDB): domain Bacteria; phylum Pseudomonadota; class Gammaproteobacteria; order Burkholderiales; family Nitrosomonadaceae; genus Nitrosospira; species Nitrosospira multiformis_F. The sequence continues at coordinate 127,663 of JAFKJB010000012.1, read as the reverse complement.
TCCATGACGCCTGCTCTGCTGGCAGAGGTATATTCATCAAGCCCGTCATTCTGAGTATTGGGCTGATGGAAAACCTCTCGCAAGAGGAACCTGTTCAGAGATTCCTGATCCTCCCCTTAATCCTCTCTTTTGGCGTCCGCTATCGCAGCCGCTTGCGCAGCTTTTGCTTCTTCCAGGCACACATCCTTCACGTTGCCTGACAGGTCATCACATCGCTCTTTCGCCACCCGATAGTCAGACTTTGCTTTTGCCGCCCGCACTTCGTACCGGCTTTCTCTCGATGGCCTGTACTTATCTTCCAGTTCGGCCTTTGCAACTTCTTCCCGGCCTTTGGCTTCCGCCTCGCATATATCCTCGGCATTGCCATCGAAGGAATCACAGCGCTGCTTGTCAGCCTTGTATTCGCGCTCGATGCGCTCCTTGTCGGCTACATATACCTCATAGACGTCCGACGGCAAGCGCTGTTGCTGCGCCATTACCGCTGAGCTGATCGAGAAGCCGAGTGCGGCAAGAATGACATTTGATTTACGCATGATTCCCTCGCTTTGATGGTTTGACTTAGTGGGTCGGACAGGGAAATAAAATGGTCCCCCTCCCCACTTTTCCCTTCAACAGGAACGATGATGCTGGTCCTGCCGTTTTTCCCATTCATTGATCTGCTTCTCGGCTTCTTCCTTCGTGACGCCGTATGATTTCTGGATCTGGCCGGAGAGTTGATCCTTCCGTCCGGCGATCTGGTCGATATGATCATCGGTGAGCTTGCCCCACTGCTCTTTCACTTTACCCTTGAATTGTTTCCAGTTGCCTTCTACTTGATCCCAGTTCATTTTTGCCTCCTTTAAGCCTGATCCTTCAGTTTGAAAAACTCTTACTCTTAAGCATTGGTGCTCATTGATACCGATCTACTGTCGATAATCTGGAATTCCTATCGCTTAATGCTTATTTTATTGACAACGTTCTTGACACCTTCAACACCACGCGCAACCTGGACAGCACGATTGAGCTGCGCTTTATCGTTTGCATATCCGCTGAGTTGAACTTTCCCTTCGTGCGTTTCCACCGCGATGTCGGTACTGTTCTTGATGCCGTCATCACCCGCCAGCGCAGCCTTGACCTTAGTGCTGATAATACTGTCATCTATCTGCTCGCCGACCGAGGCCTCTCCCCCTTTTACCATCATTTTGTTGTCAACGTTTTTTACCCCCTTGATACCCTTTGTAATTGCAACGGCCTGGTCAATTTGAGCTTGGCTATCGACATAGCCACTGAGCTGGACCTTCCCTTTGCGCGTCTCCACCTTGATATCCAGACCTTTAACATGATCGTCGGCCAGCAGCGCGGTTTTAACCTTGGTGGTAATTGCAGTATCGTCGATATCGGTGCCAATCGTCGTTTTCGCCTCCGACTTAGGTTCTGCGGAAGCAGGTTGCTGGGCAATCAGGGCGAGGCTGACTGAGAAGCCGAATGCGGCAAGAATGACGTTTGATTTACGCATGATTCCCTCGCTTTGATGGTCTGACTTAGTGGGTCGGACAGAGAAACAAAATAGTCCTCCCCTCCCCACTTTTCCTTTTAATAACGATGATGTGGATCCTGCCGTTTTTCCCATTCATTGATCTGTTTCTCGGCTTCTTCTTTCGTGATCCCGTATGTTTCCTGGATCTGGCCGGAGAGTTGATCCTTCCGCCCGGCGATCTGGTCGATATGATCATCGGTGAGCTTGCCCCACTGCTCTTTCACTTTACCCTTGAGTTGCTTCCAGTTGCCTTCTACTTGATCCCAGTTCATTTTTAGCTCCTTTTCGGTCTGATTCAGTTAAAAATCCTGAAATTGGCGCCTGCGGTGCAGCCGCTCCCGATTCCTGTTTATTCCTTGATGCTCATTTTATTGACGACATTCTTGACACCTTCAACCCCACGTGCAATCTCGACAGCGCGATCCATCTGGGCTTGATCGTTCACATGACCGCTAAGCTGAACCTCTCCCTCCTGGGTTTCTACTGCAATATCAGTACTGTTCATGATACTGCTATCCCCTGTCAGCCCAGCCCTGACCTTCGTAGTGATGATAGTGTCATCAATCTTTTCACCAACCGAGGCTTCGTCCTCTTTTACCATCATTTCATTGTCGACGGTTTTGACGCCCTTAATACCCTTCGCAATTGCAACCGCCTTATCAATCTGTTCCTGGCTATCCACGTATCCGCTGAGTTGAACTTCCCCTTTGCGCGTCTCCACCTTGATATCCAGTCCCTTGACGTAATCGTCCGCCAAAAGCGAGGTTTTTACTTTAGCGGTAATCGCCGTATCATCAATCTCGGTGCCAATCGTCGTTGGAGCTGTTTGAGCCTCCGACTTCGGCTCCCCAGGAGCAGGTGCTTTCTCTTCCTTCTTTCCGCAACCTGCGATAGCAAGCGCACCGATGAGCGCAATAGTCAGAACAAGCGATTTATTTTGAATACCCATGCCGTTTTTCTCCCGAGTAGATTTGAATTAAGGGTCGCCAATGACTCGTAGCTAAGGGGCAATTCATGCCCTGCTCCACACCGGCTTCGTTTCCGATCCTGCGATTCAATCATCCCGCGCTATCGCTTATAGCTCAGTGCGCTGGCGCACATAAATTGGAAAAAGTCAATTGGCCATATCTCGAAGAATGTCCTAAGCCGCTGATGCAAAACATATGCCCGCAGCCGCCTTCCACTCAAAGGGAGCTGAAGGTGGCTGAAGCAAAAAGCGGCCAGCAGCAAAGAAAAAAGTGAAAAACCCGGAAAGAATTCTTTATTTCGATGAAACAGCGGGTTTGAAAAAGAGAGGAAACTGCAGCCGGAAAGATAGCAGGAATTTATAGAAGATTTTGGTAGGCATGAGTGTCAGTTTGCTGGAAACGCTGCCACATTGCCAACATGGTTGCAATTTCAGTGAAGTGCGCTTGAATGCGCTTGAATCCGATTGAAAACGCCGTCGTCCGCAAAATGGATGTTCAGGGCCTCCTTCCAGCCGCCAAACACGTCATCGACAGTAAACAATTCGAGGGATGGAAACTGCATCGAATACCTGGAGGCTATTCTCTCATCCCGCGGGCGATAATAGTGTCTGGCTGCTATTTCCTGTGCCTTCAGTGTGTAGAGATAATCGATGTAAGCGCGGGTCACTTCACGCGTTCCATTCCGTGAGGCAACATCGCTTACTATGCTCACAGCGGGTTCGGCCAGGATAGAGAGGGAGGGGGTAACAATCTCAAACTTGTCTCCGCCGTGCTCTTTGACGATCAGGTGGGCTTCATTCTCCCAAATCAGCAACACATCTCCTCTGCCGCGTTCGACGAAAGTCGCTAGTGAACCACGCGTTCCGGTTTCCAGAGTCTTTACGTTGCCAAGTATTTTTTTTATGAATTCAATCGCTGTTACGTCACTTCCTCCATGCTGCTTGAGCGCATACCCCCAGGCAGCCAGGTAACTCCAGCGCGCATCCCCCGAAGTCTTTGGATTGGAAGTTACGATCTCGATACCCGGCTTTGCGAGATCATTCCAATCCCGCACCTTCTTCGGGTTGCCATTGCGCACCAGAAAGACAATAGTCGAGGTATATGGCGACTTTTGCGGTAGGGGTTTTTGCCAGTCAGGCAACGAAAATTTACTGGCTTTTTGCAGTGTCTCCGGATCATAGGATAGAGCAAATGACATGACATCAAGCCCATCTACATTCGCCCGGAGAGGTATGCCCGGTTTGCTTTCTGCATGCCGGATCGTAACCTCCACGCCCGTTCGCGTTTTCCAGTGCCTGACAAACGCCTTGTTGAAATCATCAAACATTTTGTGATTTGCATCGGAACCGTAGCTCGCGGACATGCTACGCAGCGCGGCAACTGCTGCGCTGAAGCTGAGCAGAATTGCCAGAACCACAAAAAACAGTCGGAAACGATATGAATGCATCTTTTTTCCTCCTATGTATTGATACCGGGAAATATACCATCGGTTTATTTCAGCAGCATTGCATGGGAGAAATGAAGAAATAGAGCGGATTGCCGTTCTTTTAGAAAAGCGGGAAGGACGCCTGCTGTATATCACCCTCGCCGATACAGAAACCTGTAAATAAATCGCGCTTGGGAGCCCGGGCGTATAAAATTAAAACAGGCAATTGATGCAATAGGTAACGATAATTGGCGGGTAATTGCAGCGAGATGGATTCATGAATATCAGAAATTTTATCAGTTTGTCCAATGTTATCCTTGCACTGTTGCTTGTGGCGATCGGTGCGCTCGTCTTTCATTCAATGAGTATTCGTGAAGAGATCAATATTGCCGAGCGTCATCGATTCCAGGCGCTTCTGCTTGGGGATGAACTGCTTCACACCTCCAGCGACCTCACACGTATGGCGCGTACCTATATTGTCACGGGAGACCCGGTCTACAAACGTTATTTCAACGAGATACTGGAGATTCGCGATGGCCGGCATCCGCGACCATTGAATTATTCCCCGACATACTGGGATCTCATGATGGCGGGGAAGATTGCCGTTGTCAGGCAAAACGGCGCTGTTCCGCTACTGGAGAGGTTTCAGCAAGGGGGCCTGAACAATGAGGAATATGCCTTACTGAAAGAATCGCTGGAGCGCTCCAACGACCTGGTCAAATTTGAGCAGCGCGCCTTTGCCGCAATGGAAGGCTTATATGACGATGGTGACGGCAATTTTATCGTACGCGGCGAACCCGATCGTGATCTGGCGATAAAGCTCCTGTTCAGTGAACAGTATATTGCGGAAAAAGCCGCTATCATGAAGCCGATCCAGACATTCATCGATCTATTCGGTGAACGAATGCAAGCCCAATCGAATCTCGGCGTGGCGCGACTCGAACGCCAGATCATCTTCGAGATGGCGCTTATCCTCGTCGCCCTGGTAGCCACGATGAGTATCATTTTTTATACCCGGTTCAACATACTGCGACCGCTGGCCGATCTCGGCCGTCAGGTCGCGGGGGTCACCCGTGGCATTCTTCCCAGCCGCTATGGGCAAGCGACGAGTAACGAAGTGGCCAAGCTCGGCGAAGCATTAGCCCTGGCAGATGCGGAAAAACAGCAGCTTCTCGAGAATGAACGAATCGCCCGAGATGAAGCTGAGCGCGCAAGCCGCCTCAAGGACGAGTTTCTGGCAACCCTTTCCCATGAATTGAGAACCCCGTTAAATGCAATCCTGGGATGGTCCCAGCTCATCCTGAGCGGAAACCTTAAAAAAGAGAACATCCACATGGGACTGGAAACGATCGAGCGAAATGCGCGTGCCCAGAACAAGCTGATTGAAGATCTCCTCGAGATGAGCAGCATCATCTCCGGAAAAGTCAGACTGGACATGCGTCCGCAGGATATCGCCAATCTGGTCGAGACATCGGTCGAATCAGTAAGGCCGACAGCGCAGGCCAAAGGGATCGTTCTGCAAAAAACATTGGGCAAAAAAATCGATTCCATCATTGGAGATTCCGGCCGGCTCCAGCAGATACTCTGGAATCTGCTCTCCAATTCGATAAAATTTACGCCCAAGGGCGGGAAAATAGAAATTACAGTAAAACAGCGGGATTCGTTCCTCGAAATCAGGATAAGCGACTCCGGGCTGGGAATCACGCCCGAATTCATGCCTTATGTCTTTGACCGCTTCCGGCAGGGAGATGCTTCGCTTACACGACAGTACGGCGGACTCGGCCTTGGTCTCGCCATTGTGAAGCAACTGGTGGAGCTTCATGGCGGAGCGGTGCATGCAGAAAGTCCAGGAGAGGGACAAGGATCCTCCTTTATCATCAACCTGCCGGTCGCTCCTCCTGTTCCCGAGACAAAAAGTGAACCGTTCCCGTCCCAGGAATGCATCAAACCGCAGTCCTTGTTCAAGGGGTTGAAAGTGTTGGTTATCGATGATGAACTGGATGCGCGCGAACTCATCAGGCGAATTCTGGTGCAGCAGGAAGCAAGCGTGATTACGGCTGCGTGTGCAGCAGATGGTCTGGAATTCTTGAAGACCGAGCAACCGGATATCGTTATCAGCGATATCAGCATGCCGGAAAAAAACGGATATCAGTTCATCGCCGAAGTGAGAAGCCTTTCGGCAGAACATGGGGGGACAACTCCCGCTATCGCCCTCACGGCATTCGCCCATCCGGAGGACAAGGCCAAAATGATGAGCGCAGGCTACCAGAAACACCTGTCCAAACCTGTGGATTCCGTTGCATTGATTACGGCCATCGATAACCTCGTCGGATCAAAAAAACTGACCCATATCAGCGCCAGCACTACCTGATCAGCCGTATCTTCAGGCGCCGCAACACTATCACTCTGTCATCCCGGCACAAGATTCCTCCACGATCCCTTCCCTCCACAATTCATCTTTCAGTTCCAGGTTCCCGGCATCCTCTCTGCCTATTCATCCACGTCATATCTCACCATGGCATTGCTTCTTTCGGTCCCCGTCAACTCCTCCATCAGGAAGCTGCGGCATATTGCCGCATGCGACAATATGCCACATTGATTTACCGATATGAATAATAAATACTCCCCGTTATCGGCACTTACGCGTAAATATGCCGGTATCTTAAAAATACGGAAAACACATACCTTTAGACAATCAACGAGGGACCAATATGAAAAAAGCATTCCATCTGCCCGCTGCTACCGCCATTGTCACCGCCATCATCTCGCTGCCGGCGATGGCGCATGTGGGTTATACGGACCGCAATTTCGGTATTTTCGACAACACCTACAGCACAGCAACGTTGTCCGGACAGGCGGTTACAGGCAATTACGGCTGGATCGACGGGACCGACTCGGATAATGGCGATAGCCACAAACTGCGCCCCTATCGTTTTACCCTTGCCGAAGAAACGAACGTGACGCTCACATTCGAGCAGGCGACTTCCCGGGTGATTGACCATCTGGGCAACGTCTCGACTTCCCAGCTGGGCCTGAAACCTGGTTTCTCTCTCTATCAGGGCCTGGCGCACCTGGCCCCTATGAAGGCGGATTATGATTCTGCCGAAATATCGGTTGCCAATCGTGCCCCCGGTACAGAGGGATCATTCAAAGCTCTCGCGGACTGGTCGATCGGCAACGACCCGGGCAAGTTGAATGGAATCCCCATCCCTCCAAGCCTGAGCTTCTTCAAGTATATCGGTCATGCCTATGATGGTACCGGCTTCGGCTCCGATGGTACGCCTGACGGCAAGGTTTCGCATACATTCATGAATCTCAAGCCCGGCGACTACTCTGTGTTCGTCGGCGGCACGGACTATTTTGCCCAGGAAGCCAGCAATCCCGATCTCTCAACGAAGTATGGCGTTACGGCAACGCTGGTGGCAGGCGTGGTTCCCGAACCCGAGGTTTATACAATGTTGTTGGCGGGCCTTGGGTTGATGGGCGCACTGGTGCGCCGAAGAAGCATGCATTAATCTCCGCTGCAGAATGTTTGCCGTCCTGATCGGGGCGGCTCCATGCAACGCAGTCGCTTCCGCGGCGCCCCTCCAGTTTCGACATCCAGTCAAAATCTAGGTCCTAGGTCTTATCCCACATCACGTCGCTGTGCTTCCGGGCTGCTGCAGAGAGCAGTTCAATCAGCGGTAATGCGCGATACCTCAGGCTGACACTCTGCTGATCGCCCGCCTGCTCGGCATTGTCTTGCGGCTTCTGTACCTCGTCCGCTCTTCCCACCTCGACGGCATGCCTCAGGCGATCAAGCGCTGCAGGCACTTCATCCGCTACCATCGCACTGGGTACGGTCCCGCTATGCCCCATCATCTTCAGCAACTGTTTTGCAATATCACCGAACATGATGATGTCAGCATGAGCGGAAGTCTTGAATGTTACCAGCATAGGAATGGAATATCGGAGAAGTCGTTACAGATAACATCCTTGCCCTTGTTACATGGGTATGCGGGCTTCCACCTGCGTCTCAGCGTATAAGGCCCTTTGTCTCCTGCTTACCGCCGCGGCAAGCACCAGCAGGCCAAGCATGAACATAAAGATTGCCGCTGGCTCCGGTATCGCAGCGGCGAAGCCTGCTGCCAGAATGGCATGAGCGTGAGTAGTGGGATGAAAATCATCCCAGAAGAGACGTACGTCGGGATTGTCGCATGTACTCCCCAGTAGAGTGAAGCACGGATTGGTCACATCGGTGAGCCCGTAATTGAGCGGATGCTGTACAACATCGTTCAGAAACGTGAATGTGTCGAAACGGTGAATGCTTACCCCTGGAAGAGTTCCGTCGAAACTTCCGAGCTGGTTCGCCAATTCCGTATTGAACACAACGGAATAGTCGTGCGCCTGCAATACTTCACCTTCCCTCCTGGCGAAGGGGGTAAGACCGAGATCAGGCAGGTTCGGCACAAGAAAATTCCGCGCTCCTGCCGCTGCAAGCATGTTCACGTAACTTCCTATATTTCGGGCGGCCTGGACGGGAGAATCGTGGATAAGATAATCATTACTCCCGCCCCAAACGAGGTACAAAGCGTGTGGGTCTGCTGCTCCGCTGGCATTACTCATATAGAGATTCACCTCCTGCTGCATGCCCGGCAGGTTCAATATGCCACTTGGATCAGCATCATTACCAACGTTGTGATTACCCGACGTAGCACCGGCGACGGCATAACCCTGAAAATTGGCCGTATTTACTCCGGCGGGAAAGAGGTTTTTCGCCAGATACTCCGAGGCGACCGGCCCGTTGGAGAAGCGGCCCCCATCATAAGACGGCCCAAATATCGAGGGTAGGCAGGGATGCAAAGGATCGCAATTACCCCCAAGCTCTTTGTAAAGGCTAGTGACAGCGGAAGGATTGTCTCCCGCATCGGACAGGCTGTCCCCGAATACGATAAGACTGCTGAAAGGGGCGGCAGCACTGGCGCTTCCTCCACACAGCAACACGACAAGCGCGACAACTGTTGTTGATATTTTCATTGCCAGTCCTCCTTGGCACAGAGATTGTTTTTTTTTGGGAGCACCAAATGTCGTCTGCGGACAGCAGGATGATTTAAAGACCGGCTTCTCCTTGTGAGTATCATCGATCCTTTTCCCTCACCCCGCTTTTCCATCTGAACGGGCTAATCGCGCGGGCTTATCAGATATCCGACCAGAATGCCCACCGCAACCGCCAGCCCGACCGTCTGCCACGCATTCTCATGTACGTATTCATCAGTAGCACGTGCGGCGACTCTGGATTTATCCACCACCACGTCCTCAAAATTACGTAAATATTCCTTGGCCACACTCAGGTTATGGTTAAGCTTGTCCCGCACCGCCTGCGCCTTTCCTTCGCCTTCGTTGCTTACGAGCCTCATTAGTTCCTCTGTATCAGCAATAACCGAACGGAAATCTTTGATGAGTTTTTCTTTGCTTCCCCTGCCGGTTCTAACCATTACAACCTCCTATGCTATGAATAGAGTAAATAAAATAGAACCTTCCTTATCTCGTGCACGAGCATAGCTGATTTTTTCTTTTTTCAAAGCGAATGTCTGTCTGACACCGCACATACGGTTGTGTAAATTGACAGGTAATCTCTTCCAAGAATAAAGGAAAATTTTTTATCGGACCAGCGAATAGTGAGGAAAACATGTCACATATTCTTACTGCCCTGCAAGGCACTCCCACGCAAAACCTTTCTCACAGGCAAAATCTTTTGTTAGCAGCTCTCCCCCAAAAGGATTATGAGCGTTTGCAGCCTTCCCTTGAATTTGTGGCCTTATCACAGGGCTGGCCGGTCTATGAAAACGGGGGCGAACTGGACCTGGTATATTTCCCCACCAGCAGCGTCATCTCCCTGCTTACCGTTTCCGATAGAGGAGAAACAGTAAAAATTGCCGCTATCGGCAAGGAAGGAGTATTCGGTATTTCCATGCTGATGGGGAGAAAGATCGCGCCGACTCAAGCTCTGGTGGCGACCGCGGGCTACGCCTATCGTCTCAGTGCTGCGAGCCTGAGAAACGAGTTTGAGTTGGGAAGTCCTCTGCGTTATCTGCTCCAGCGCTATACCCATGCCTTGACGAGCGGGTTTATCCCCTCCCCCATGCCTGGGGCGCATCCATCAGCAAGACGAGGCACGCCAACGAAAACATCCGCTACTCCGGCCAGGTTTTCCCCGCGCATATTTACACCTTCCACCCTTGATGAGCCTTCTTGTCGGCTTCCGTCTCGTTCCGCCCACGCTCCCGGTCATTTTCTATAACCTGGGCTTGGACAAGATTGGTGCTTCTGTGAAAGGAATTTCCCCTCGCTCAACCCCGGCTTATCACCTGACCAACTTAAAATTCGGCGAGCAAACAGGGACAAACATCATACTGGCGGTAGCCGGTATATTTACTGGATTCCGGGACGTTCCAGGCTCATTGCCTTAATATATCGCGAGAGCGGCTCATCCGCACTTCTACATGGTGCGAGGCCTTGTCATCGACAAGGCTGAGAGTCAGCTCACGCTGCTCGGCACCGTCTACGATGACGACCTCCTTATCCGGATCGATGGCTGCCTGATTGACAATGATTGGATAAATGGTTTCTCCATAGCGGTATTTCACCGTAAAACCGGTCCAGTCTTCCGGCAGGCAGGGGTTGAAATGAAGTTTTGTCCCTTCCCTTGTAAGACCCAGCAGTGTTTCCAGCATCAGGCGGTACAACCAGCCGGCGGAGCCTGTGTACCACGACCACCCACCCCGGCCCGTATGGGGAGGCACCGCATAAACATCGGCTGAGACGACATAGGGCTCGGTCTTGTAGACCGATACAGCCTGGGAGGATCGTCCGTGGTTTACTGGATTGATCATGGAAAGCAGTTCCCATGCCCGCTTATGATCCCGCAGAACTGCAAAAGCCATGGCTGCCCATATCGCTGCATGCGTATACTGTCCCCCGTTCTCCCGCACACCTGGCACGTAGCCCTTGATATAGCCTGGATTGAGGTCAGAGTGGTCGAAAGGAGGATCGAGAAGCTGAATCAGGCGAGCATCCCGCCGGACAAGCTGTTCATCTACCGCTTGCATCGCCTGCCGCTGGCGCTCGGGAGAGCCTCCGTCAGATAAAACCGACCAGCTTTGTGCGATCGAGTCGATGCGGCATTCGGTATTGCTGGAAGAACCCAGTGGAGAACCATCGTCGAAATAGGCGCGGCGATACCACTTTCCATCCCAGCCATGCTGTTCGATATTCTTGCCCAGCTGGTCTGCTTCCTTTCTGCATCGTTCGGCAAAGGCCTCGTCACCGTGCCCAGCGGCAAGATCGGAAAATTTAATGAGAATGTCATACAAGAAAAAAGCGAGCCAGATGCTTTCGCCCCGGCCATGGAAACCGACGAGATTCATCCCATCGTTCCAGTCACCTGTACCCATCAAAGGAAGTCCATGTTCGCCAAACCGCAATCCATGCACGATTGCACGGACACAATGGTCATACAGACTGGACACCTGAGCGGAATGAGCGGGTAAATCGTAGTATGATTCCTCGTCTGAAGCGACAGGCCGGTCTTCGAGAAAAGATGCTGTCTCGTTCAGCACTCCGGTATCCCCGGTCGTCGCGACATAGTGACAAGCGACCAGAGGCAGCCAGAGGTAATCGTCCGAGCAGCGACTCCTGATACCGCGTCCCACGGGAGGATGCCACCAGTGCTGAACATCCCCTTCGATAAACTGGCGGCCCGCAGCCCGCAACAGGTGCTCACGCACCAGAGCAGGTTCGACGTGAACCAGCGCCATCACATCCTGCAATTGATCACGGAATCCAAAAGCGCCGCCGGACTGGTAGTATCCGCTGCGCCCCCACAAGCGACAGGCAATGACCTGATACACCAGCCAGCCATTGACCATCACGTTGACGGATGGATCGGAGGTTTCCACCTGCACGCCCCCGAGCGTTCGATCCCAGTAGCGGCGCACCTTTTCAAGTTCATCATGTGCAACCTGTAGTCCGCGCATCCTTTGGACGATTTCCAGTGCATCTTCACGATGAAGTCCCGCACCCAGGCGAAAGACAACTTCTCGCGTCGCATTCGCCGGCAAATTAAAAGGAACACGGATAGCGCCGCAAGGATCCAATCCTGCTCCTACCCTGCCCGAAAGATCCAGGGCAGCCATAGCCGCGGGATTTCGCATTCGTCCATTGCGGCCGATAAATTCCGTCCGATCACCCGTCACACTTTGCGTTCTGTCGTCGACATCGAAAAATGCAACCCGGCTTGAAAACTCGTTATTGTAGGGATTGCGCGCAAGCAGCACTCCGCTTGCCGGATCGATCTCGGTGACCACATGCATTCGCGTCTTCTCGGGAAGGTCCCCCAACACCCACTCCACGTATCCTGTTGCGGAAAGTCTCCTGGGTCGTCCGGAATCATTGCGAATCCGCAATACAACGAACTTGACAGGCACATCACGGGCAACATAAACCCACAGTTCGGAAAAAATACCTTTTCCTGTATGCTCGAATACGCTGTAACCGAACCCATGGCGGGTAACATAGGAGGCGGCTCCTGGAGTCGGAAGAGGAGCAGGCGACCAGAAATCTCCACTTTCTTCATCCCGCAGATAGTAGGCCTCGCCGCTTGAATCGCAGACCGGGTCGTTATGCCAAGGGGTCAAACGGTATTCATGCGCATTCTCACCCCAGGTATAAACCTGTCCACTTTCGGAAATAACCGTACCGAATTGCGGATTTGCCAGAATATTTGACCAGGGAACCGGCGTTCTCCGATCCTGCTCAACAGCGATGACGTATTCGCGCGCATCTGAAGTAAAACCGCCGAAACCGTTATCAAACAATAGATTCCGGCGCGGCAATCCCCCAGTTTCTTTGGAGTTGGAGCGCTGCACCGGTTTCAGGGGGTACGGTCGCAGTGGAAGGTCGCTTGGAAGGCGGTTCGTCAACTGCTCGATCAGTTTCCCATTCGTGTCGAAAATAATCACGCGCGCAACAGCCTGCATCAGGATCCGGTCTTCCGGAGCAATCTGCTCCCCACGGCGGATGAAAATACCGCCTGGCCGATCGAGCACATGGGCTTCCGCACTACCGGCCAGAAGTCCCATGATATGATCATGCAGTTGCTGGCGGTAACTTGAGTGATCCTCGTTCCAGATGACCAGGTCGACCGCCATCCCTTTCACGCGCCAGTAGGCATGCGCCTGCACCAGTTGGCGTACCAGTTCGATGTTGGCCATATCGGTAATCTGCAGCAACACAATAGGCAAGTCGCCGGAAATGGCATAGCCCCATAAACCCGATTGCCCCTGCTGATTCTTGCTCAGCAGTGCCTCATCGGCGCGCAGATAAGGACTTGCATACAGAATGGAACCAGCCATGCGTCCAAACAGCTGTGCGTCGGCTTCAGTTGCATTGAGTTGGCGCAGAACAATGAGGCTATGAGTCCAGGCAAGATCGAAAACGCGATTTTTCAGATGCTGGTCCTGGTATTTTTCTACCAGATGCATGACTGCGTGACGGGAATCTCCCGCGCCCGTGACAATATCCACGATCGCCGACTCCCCCGGCTCGAGCATCATCCGCTTGCGGATGGCAACGACCGGGTCGAGCACTGAACCCGAACTGCCGGAGAGCGGTCCTGCTTCCCTCATTGCCACCGGCGCAGACACATCGTTTGCCCGCCCAATGAATGCCATGCGGTCGGTCTCGTAGGAAACCGCTTCAGAAGCGACCCCATCCGCCGTCATCAAGTGGAACATCCAGGGCACCGGGTCGCTTTGGGAACGAGGACGCCTGCTGCATAAAATGGCATGCCTGTCCGCCAGTATTTCCGTTTGCACGAAGAGATTGCCGAAGGCGGGCGCCTGAGCGTCAGCCATCGCAGGCGCCAGCACGACTTCAGCATAAGATGTGACCTCGATTTCCCGTCGCGTCCACGCGCGATTGGTGATACGGATCCGCCTCAGCTCGATATCATCCTCGGGCGATACGGTAATCTCGGTATGGGTATCGAAATCCAGATCCCGCCGGCGGAACTCGACCCGCCCTTCAGAAAAAACCACTCCGTAACGCTTTGGCTCTTTCAGCACGGGCTGATAGGTATTCGACCAGAATTCGCCGCTTGCAACGTCACGCAAATAACAGAAAGTCCCCCAGTAGTCGCAGGTTCCATCTTCCCGCCAGCGCGTAATGGCCAGATCCTTCCAGCGACTGCTTCCCGCTCCACTATTGGTCACCATGACATGATACCGGCCATTGGAGAGAAGCTGCACTTCCGGAATCGGCGTGTTGGCTGTTGAAAGCAGCCGGATCGGCATTTCCGGAAGCTCCTTGATAACCCGAACATCGGGGAGCTCGGCAATGGGGGAACGTATGACAGTGGCTTTGGGTATTCTCTCCTGCAGCAGAAGCATGGTTGCCTGGAATATGGGTTCGGAATCGAACCGTCTCTGCATGGGCTGGTCAAGCAGCAGGTATGCGAGCGAAAGAAAACTCATTCCCTGATGGTGAGCCATGAATGAGCGCACGATCGCAGACGTCTCGCCCCGGCGCAGCCGCGAGGGCGTATAATCCAGCGCTTCGTAAAAGCCGAATTTTCCCATCATATCCAGGGCAGCCAGCTCCTCCAGATTACGGCAGGCGGCTTCCGGCGCAACCATCAATGCCAGAGCGGATGCATAAGGTGCAATGACCAGATCTTCTCCCAGGCCGCGCTTGATGCCCAGGCCGGGCACACCGAACGCCCGATACTGATAATTGAACTGGGCGTCCACGGCGTTGTAACCGGATTCCGAAATACCCCACGGCACCCCCCGCTCCTGCCCATAGGCAATCTGTCTGTTGACAGCCGCCTTGCAGGTCTGATCGAGAAGCGTGTTTTCAAAGGTGGGCATGACCAGCAACGGCATGAGGTATTCGAACATCGAGCCGCTCCAGGAAAGCAAAGCAGTCTCCCCATTGTGAGCTGTAAGCATCCGCCCCAGCGCAAACCAGCTTTCCTGCGGCAATTCGCCTTGTGCAATAGCAACAAAATTGGTAAACCGCGCTTCTGATGCCAACAGATCATAGTAGCTGGCATCCCGTCGCTGCTCACCCACGTTATACCCGATCGCAAGCTGCCGCTGCGCGGGGTTGAACAGGAAGTCGTACTCCATTTTCGCCCTTTCTCCCGCCTGAAAGACCAGGCGTTCGAGAACAGCCAGATGTTCACGTGCTGCCTCCCCGCCCTGGTCTGCAAGTTGTCGCAAGGAGGGGATCTCCGCAACCGCATCGGAGTTCTCCAATGCGGCAGAAGGTATGAGACTGCCAAGTTCAGCAAGAGCGCGCTCACATTGCTGATTTAGCGCCGTTGCCCATTCATGGGCTTCCTGCCCGGTTGAAGCACGGCGTGCTTTCTCGATCTCATGCACGATTTCCCTGGAAAGTGCAGCGAGTCGATCCAGTTCTGCATGCAGGCTGACAGAAGTATGCCGGGAGCCTTCCCTTGCGAGCGCCAATGCCTTTCCGAACTGGGATAAAGAAGCACTGGCAGCCTCGGAACCAGAAGTTCTCTCGAGAATCTGCAGAGTATCGGCAAGAGCCGGAAATAACTCTTTGTGGACGACCGGCATATCCGCTATTGCCATCAACGCGGCACGCAATGTCAATAGGTGGCCTGCAAGATTACCGCTGTCCACGCTCGATATGTAACGCGTCAAGGGAGTTCTTGTCTGCGTATCGTACCAGTTGTAAAAGTGGCCGGCATGCCGTTCCAGGGTTTCCATCGATTGGAGCGTGTTTTCGGTCCTCTCGATGAGTTGCAATGGGCCAATGTAGCCGAAGTCATAGGCAGTCACATTTGCGAGCAGCGCCAATCCCATGTTGGTTGGCGACGTCCTGTGCGCAACAGTCGCCACGGGGTGCTCCTGAAAATTATCAGGCGGCAGCCAGTTATTCTCAGGACCGACAAAAGTTTCGAAGAAATACCACGTACGGCGCGAAGTCTCACGTAAAAATTGGAGTTGTCCCTTGCTTAACTCCGTGCCGCGCAGCGGAAGAGGCTGGCTTATCCACCAGGCAATAAATGGCGCTGCCGCCCAAAAAAGCAGTATGGGCAAGGCCGGAATCAGTGCCACGGGAGCAGTCGCTATCATTCCCGCGCCGGCTGTTACCGCAGTCGCCGGCGCTACCCACATTGCCCTGAAGGAAGTGCTGAGGCCGCCCCATCTATTCGCCGAATCATATTCGTGTTCCGCAAGATGAGAAGGAGTCCATTCAAGGAGCCGGCGGTGTGTGAGGAAAAGTCGCACATGAGTGCGCAGTATCGCATCCAGACTGAAATAAGCCTCGTACGGCAGACAGGCTAGCCCAAACAGGTTTTGCGCGAAATGCCGTCCGCCAGTGCGCATCGTAGCGACGATGTGAGAGCGCAGAGGCGCGTCGGCCTGTCTCTTCAGCAGATCGGAGGCCGTGGTAATAGCGCTCGGGATAACGACCGTGCCGACCACAACCAGGGTCCAGAACCATGCATTGTCGAGCGCCAGCCAACCCACCAGCAGAAGCAACAGCAGGGCTGCCGGTACAAGACTGCGCCGGAGATTATCCATCAGCTTCCATCTCGACAGGATGGATAGCGGGTTTGGCTGATAACTTCCGCCGGGGCCGGGAACCCGGGTGAGCAACCAGCTCGCCAGCTGCCAATCCCCCCGTATCCACCGGTGGCGACGGCTTACGTCTGCGCTGTAGCGAGATGGGAATTTCTCATACAGCTGCACATCGCTCAGCAGGCCCGCGCGAGCGTAGCAGCCTTCCAGGAGATCATGACTTAAAATCCTGTTCTCGGGAAAACGCCGGCAGACCGATTGCTCGAACGCATCCACATCGTAGATCCCTTTTCCGACAAAGGAGCCTTCGTAGAATAAATCCTGATATACGTCCGAAACAACCCGGGTATAGGGATCGATGCCTGCCTCACCACCAAACAGCCATGCATACCGTGACCGGTTGGTGCTCGATAATGTCACCGCCACCCGGGGCTGCAGAATGCCGTAGCCTTCCGTTACCACAGCCTTGCCACTGGTCCCCTTGAGGCGTGGCCGGTTCAAGGGGTGCGCCATTGCTCCGACAAACTGATGAGCGATCTCCCGCGGTAATTGGGTATCGGTATCGAGGGTGATGACGTACCTGATATTGGCAAGCAAATCCGTATTGCCCACTACGATGGAAAATGCTTCCCTTCCCCCGCCACGCAGGAGCGCATTCAAGTCCGCCAGTTTTCCGCGCTTGCGCTCATGACCCATCCACACTCCCTCTTGCGGATTCCAGCAGCGAGGGCGATGGAACAAGAAAAACCGGGTTTCCTGCTTCTGCGCTGACGCTTCCGGAGCGCCATTCATACCACTGCTCATGCCACCTGCAATACGGCTCCCGTACTTCCGGTTGAGATCCTCGATGCCCGTACGGGCGATTCCCAATAAGGAGTCATCTTCGGGAAGCGTTTCCTGATTTGCATCCATGAAATCTGTGAGCAAACCGAAATAGACATTCTCATCCTGATTTGCCAGGAACCGGACTTCAAGTGCCTCCACCAAGGCCGCGACTTCAGATTCCCGCGACAACACCGTTGGAACCACGACCAGCGTTCGAAATGTAGAGGGAATGCCGTTGGAGAAATCCATTCGCGGCAGCAGATGAGGTTTCACCAGAAAAGGACTCGCCCAGTTGACCAGCGCCACCGCCAACTGACTCATCGCAAACAGCGCGAGTACGCCAACAAGACCTGACAGCCATCCACTGGCACCATCTTCATGCGCTTCGATCAGCAAGGCACTCGCCAGACCCAGCGTGATTAACGCGATGCTGCCGAGATACCAGAAAAGAGGGTATTTACGGGTTGCGCGCGAGAATTGCTCACGCAGCGACCAGTGTATCTTTATCGCTTCCTCAAGATCAGGCAAGCCATCGTCCGTCAGGTAAAATCCGACATGCTCCCGAACATTCTCCTCGGCAGTACTTGTCGTTGTCTCACGCGCCAGGCGAAGCGCTGTCCGGGCCACGTCAACTTCCGACAGAGGACTTGCCTTGGCCAATCGCTCCACCGCATGCCGGTAGTGGTCGCGGCTAGCGAAATCCATCTCCGCATAAATTCCACGCGGATCTTCCCGGAGGGTCTGTTCCACAACACTGGTGGTTTCGACGAATTCGCGCCAGTCTATGGCGCCCAGGGTCCGCAAGCTGTTGATACTGTTCGAGATGGAAACCTGATCGGCGGCCTGCTGCTGGTTTCCCAATTGCACCAGCTGGTCGATCGTCTGGTTTGATTCGGCCAGTCGCTGCTCGATCCAGGTCAACGGAAGCGCCAGGGCAGGTCCCTGCCCCTGCAATCGGCGCACCAGTTCCGAAATGAACGGAGTTGTCATGGGGGGGTTCGAGCGCGCCATATCTGCAATGACGAGAACGAGACTTTTCGGATCTTTTGCCGCTACCTGGATGATTTCATCGGCCCAGGTATCAGCGAGATTGCGGTCTGTTCGACCCGCTGCCACATGCACGCCGACACGCCGGAGATTTTCGATCAGCGATAGCCGCAGCATGATCGGTATCGCCCATAGTTCGCCCAGTTGCAGATTGACGACTGACTGGTACGCGGCTACGAAACGTCTGAGGCTCTCCGTATCCACTCTCCCGTCCCCGTGCGATATTGCTTGCAACGCTATATCGTATACACGGGGGAGATTAGCGGATGTTCCCTTGGCAAGGAGGGGTAATTCGCGACTATAGCTTTTGGGAAGGTGACGCTTGGCGGTGCGAATCTGATCCTGGATGAGGTAAAAGTTGTCGTAGAGCCATTCCCCTGCAGGAGTGAGCAGCTTATCTGCCATGACTGCCTCGGTCAGCAAACGACAGATATTGAATAGCGTTGCCTCATTCTCATCCAGCCTGGCCAGTAACTGATCGGTGCCTCGGGCCGACGATACCTCGTGGGAAGCCGCAAGTATGCCGCCGTAAAGCTCCATCTGATCCGCACCGAACAGTTCGGACCGCAGGGGAAGTTCTTCACTCAGTGAAATACGCGGCTTTCTGATGTTGTGAAGCCGCGCGGTAACCGAACTCAAAAATTCAGAAACAGGGGTGCCTTTAGCGTTCAATTGGGATATTCTCCAGGCTGTGTCCGGTCAGCAGCGAAATTAAAATCGCCGGCCCTTCGGATAGAAGGGCTGCGCCACATGACATTCTGCCCCGTTCGTTCTTTGGGTACCGGAAGTTCATGCCCAGACCTCCTGGAGTTGGCAGCGCTTTCCGGAACTCGCATGGTTAGAAGAAAAGCCAAAGAGCGATTCTGGAAGTATTGCCTGACACCTTCTCTATCGGGTGTCTTCACAGGGCCCGTTACCTCGGTAGGATGGCCCCGATGAAATTATTACCGGGATTTCATGGGGGACATCGTTACACTTTCCAATCCCAAGTCCTCTTGCAATTCTCTCTGGATATCGGGGTCGATGTATAAAAAAACCGGCTTGAACGATGCAAACGTCTTTTCGGCGTGGACCACAGCCATCTTTGCAGGCATTTTTTCAAGCAGGAAAATGATAAACGGATAACTCATCCGTAGTATGTACGCTAGCGCACAATATGGCAACCGGTAAGATGGAATACTCAGAGCCTCGTCGCGCACATCGGGATCTGCTGGAAAGAAATGCTATCATAGGTCTGAATGGGTATTTCGCAGCCGGCAAACCTGTAAAATCTGCCTGTGAAATCTTTTTAATGCATTTGCATTTCTTTCAGCATGCCCATACCACCCGGCTTCATAAGATTTTCTCTCTTCTGCTAGCGGATGCAAAGTCCTCCGCCACAGTTCAGCCAAAACCACCTTCTAGCCGCTCTGCCCCCGGCAGAACTCGAACGTCTGAAATCCCATCTGGAACTGATTCATATGCCGCTTGGTGACGTCCTGTGCGAATCCGGCGGGCGCCTCTCCCATGTCTATTTTCCTACGTCGGCCATCATTTCCCTGCACTATATTCTGGAAAATGGTTCGTCGTCAGAAGTCGCCGGCGTAGGAAATGAGGGTATGCTGGGCATTTCGTTGTTCATGGGCGGCGAGAATACGCCTGTCTGGGCAACGGTTCAGACGGCCGGCTACTGTTACCGTCTGAAGGGTCCTCTCCTGCTGCAGGAGTTCAATCAGGGAGGTCCATTGCAGCGCGTATTACTGCGCTATACCCAGGCGCTCATTACACAGATTTCCCAGACGGCGGTATGCAATCGACATCATACGATCGAACAGCAATTATGCCGCTGGTTACTGCTGACGCTCGATCGATTGAACTCCCAGGAGCTGGTCATGACTCAGGAACTCATCGCCAGTATGCTGGGCGTGCGCCGCGAGGGCATTACCGAGGCCGCCGGCAAGTTGCAGCAAGCCGAGATTATTCGCTATCGCCGGGGACATATTACCGTCCTCAACCGTGCGGGACTGCAAGGACATGTCTGCGAGTGCTATGACGTTGTCAAGAAGGAGTTTGAGCGTCTGTTTCACGACGTAAAAAAATTCTGAATGTCAGTCTTTCTCTCTCCTTCCTCCTCAGTTCTGCATCTCCCTGCCACATTTATCTCAATTTATTTCGTTCCAGGCGGCAACCCGAATCCATACCAGTTGCAGGTACTCACCGCACTCTTCCCAGTGTGCGCTGACGTACTGAATCGTTGTATGGGCAGAAGTATGATGAATCTGTCTTCCTCTGCTTCAGGATCAGAAACTTGTCTTGATCATGAGCGTCCGCACCAGGCAAATATTATCCGTCTCCGGCACTGCATTCCTGCTGCTCGTCATAGCATTCATCATATGGTTCGACTGGAATATGTTGAAACCATACATCGAGCGGCAGGTTGCGGAGAAGACGGGCCGTGAATTCACGATTCGCGGTGATCTCGATGTAAACCTGTCACTCCATCCCCTCGTCAGCGTTGAAGGGCTTTCGCTTGCCAATGCTGCATGGGGAACCGAACAACCCATGGTTACCGTGGATCGGGTGGCTGCGCGAATCAGCCTATGGGACCTCCTGTTCGGGAACATCGTGCTGCCCGAGATCTCCATCACGCGACCTTGGGTTCTCCTGGAAAAAAGCATGGATGGAAGGCGAAACTGGGACCTGAAAAAAGAGGAAAAAAAGAAAATGGAACTGCCCGAAATCGGTCAGTTCACTCTGGATCAGGGAAAAGTCCTCTTCCGTGATCCAAAGACCAAGACGGATATAGCAGCCGATGTATTCACGGACCCAGCGGTAGATGCCAGAGAATTGCCCCTTCATGTGGCAGCGGAAGGTAAATTTACCGACCTGAAATTCACAGCGCGAGTGCAGGGCGGCAAGATAATGTCACTTGCGGATAAGGCCGTTCCCTATCCGATTAAAGCGAGCGTCGAAGTCGGAACGACGCGCGCAAGTGCGGGCGGAACCATCAAAGGGCTCGCCGAGATGACGGAAGTGGACTTGAAGCTGGATTTACACGGAGAGGATTTATCCGCTCTTTATCCGGTAACTGGAATCGTTATTTTCCCCTCGCCACCCTATCATATTTCCGGGAGAGTATTGCACCATGATACCGAGTGGTCCATGAAGGGGTTTTCCGGGAAGGTGGGCAACAGCGATCTCGGGGGCGATATTGTATTCGACACGGGCGGCGAGCGACCACTCCTTCGCGGCGACGTGGTATCCAAAGTACTCGACCTGAGCGATTTGCAAGGTTTTATTGGGGCTCGACGCGGGCCGCAACCGCAGGACACCCCAGCGGAAAAACAGAAAAAGAAAGCCTCGGCAAAAGCCCAGAAAGGCCGTATTTTACCGGACAAGGAGTTTGGAGTAGAAGGTCTTCAGGCGATGGATGCCGACCTAAAATTCAGGGGTGAATCAATCCGCAACCAGGAGTTGCCGGTGGAACATCTCGTAAGCCACCTGAAAGTAGACAATGGGCTTCTGACCCTGGCTCCCGCCAACTTTGCAGTGGCGGGTGGGAATATCATTTCGAACATCACAATCAACACGCGCCCGGAAGTGCCCAGGGGAGAAATCAAAGTTGACGTCAAGCGCCTGCAATTGCCAAAGCTCTTTCCCAAGCTCGAAATCACGAAGAATAGTGCAGGCGTAATCGGCGGGGCAATAAACATCAAAAGCCACGGCAAGTCCGTCGGCGCGCTGCTGGGTTCGGCCGATGGGGACTTTGGCCTGATCATGTCAGGCGGCCAGATCAGCAAGCTGTTGCTGGAAGTGATCGGACTTGATGGGGGCCAGATCATCAAGCTCCTGTTTGCCGGGGACAAGAACGTGCCGGTAAGGTGCGGGGTAATCGATTTTGGCATCAAGGAAGGCATCATGAGCAGCAAAGCTTTCGTCATCGACACGCCCGATACCAAGATTGTCGCTGAAGGACAGATAAGCCTCGCTGAAGAAAAGATTGACATGAAACTGTCTCCCCAAGCCAAGGATGTCAGCATCCTGAGCCTTCGCACCCCTATTCACCTAGAAGGCACTTTCAAGGATCCTGTAATCCTTCCCGATAAGATATTGGCCATGCGCGCGGGGGCAGCGGTCTTATTGGGAGTTCTTGCGACACCTTTAGCAGCACTCATTCCGACCATTGAAACAGGACTGGCCAAAGATGCCAATTGCAGGGCATTGATCGCCTCAGTGGAAACGCCAGCGAAGCGCGCAGCTGGAGTCAAAGATAAGAGAGACGGGGATCATCCCAAGGCGGTAAAGCCAAAGTAATACCAGGAATATTCTGATATGGCTGTTTCCCCTTACCTTACTCGCCTCCCACTCATGGAGTCGCCTTCGGTCTTGGTGTGCAAGCGAACGGAGTAAAAATTGCAACTGTAGAAAATGACTATTTTCTGCGAAATGAGACGCAATGGTAAGAAAGCGCTTCAATAACCTGCCTTGCCTGCCGCTCATCAACCGGATTATCGAGAAGAACCGCAAATCGTCCGATAATCGGGAAAGAAAACATGTCCGGATACGGGCTTAACCAGATCAGTGAGAGAGCCATGACCAATGATACCGAGAAAGACGCGAAAAAAGGTAATGACATTCCCAAGCAGCATCAATCGCGCCAACCCGGGCTGCAAACCGAAATGCACCCTCAACCCGATTCCAGCATGGCCGAGTATCATGGGAGCGGTAAACTGGAGTCAAAAGTTGCGATCATTACCGGGGGAGACAGTGGCATTGGACGATCTGTTGCCATTGCTTTCGCAAAGGAGGGAGCGGATATTGCAATCGCATATCTCGAAGAGCATGAGGACGCTCGGCATACCAAGGAAGAAATCGAGAAATGTGGAAGAAAATGCATTCTAATAGCGGGAGATGTGGGGGACGAAAAATTCTGTGCCGAGGTAGTGGAAAAAACGCTTTCCACCTTTCATCATGTCGAAATACTCGTGAATAACTCGGCCGAGCAGCATGTTCAGGAAAGCATCCTCGATATCGATAAGGCACAACTCGAAAAAACGTTTCGCACGAACATATTTTCCATGTTCCACATGGTGAAAGCGGTGCTTCCGCACCTGAAAAAAGGAGCACGCATCATCAATACCACCTCTGTCACCGCCTACAAGGGAAGCGCCCATCTGGTTGATTACTCCGCCACCAAGGGTGCCATTGTCACATTTACCCGCTCTCTGTCGCTCCAGCTGATCGAGCAGGGAATACATGTAAATGCGGTTGCACCCGGTCCGATATGGACTCCGCTGATACCTGCCACTTTTTCTCCGGATAAAGTCGACGATTTTGGAAAGAATGTTCCAATGAAACGCCCTGGGCAACCTGATGAAATCGCCCCCTGTTATGTCTTTCTGGCCTCTTGGGACTGCTCCTACATGTCCGGACAGGTGCTGCATCCCAATGGCGGCAAAATAGTAAACGGATAAAAATGAATTGCAGGGAGTTACTGCTGACATTCCTGATATGATAGACGTTACAGGAACAGTATTGTTCAACAGGATATATAAATTCCGTTTCGAGATGGAAGGGAGGAGCCGAGATGTTCAATTTAGGATCGATGTTCAACCTTGGTCCCTCCGAGCCGGTAGTGGGCAAAGCGAGCATTCTTCTTGAATATCCGGCGAGACAGGCATTCCAGTTTATCGGTGAAAATCTCTTTTTGAACTACCCCAGGTGGTCACCGGAGGTAAAAGAACTCGAGCAAATCACCAAGGGTCCGGTCTGCCTCGGAACTATCGCACGGCAGGTGCGTGTTGACCAGGGACATCGTTCGGAATCAAAGTTCAGGATTACGATTTATGAGCCTGATCGCCGTCTGGCATTCGCGGGCATCTCCGATCCTTTTCGCTGCATCTACGAGTTGCAGGATGAGCATCATGCAGGCTCAGCCACGCTTTTCTTTAAGTTCGAATTACTTGAGATCCAGATGATGATGCGGCCGTTTGAGCCAATGATCAGGACCGCGGTGCAGGATGGCGCGGAACGAACGGTACAAAATATAAAGCGCCTGATGAAAAGCGAACCAGGCGCATAAGTTAGGCCTGTTAACACATATTACACATCTCATCGTTTGTAAAAGTTTTATTTAGATGGAAATATTCAGATTAATGCTTTTAGTTCAATGAATTACTTTGAAGCATTAACAGGTCCTAACGTGTCTCCATCATTCCCGCCCGAGGAACCTGCAATGTCCCAAGATTCCATGAACACACCCACCAAGCAGATAGAAGACGACCGGCCCCTCTGGGATATCGTGCTTGGAGTCTATGGCTACCCTGCATTACTGCTGGCGCACAAGCTGAAAATATTTCCCCTGCTCGCCGACGGGCCGCTGTCGCTCACCGAAATCTGCGACAAGTTGAATATCAAGGCACGGCCCGCTGAAGCCGTTTTAACCACTGCAACCGCGGCCGGTTTCTTATCCTTTCAGGATGGGTACTACTCCCTCACGCCAATTGCGGAGCACTATCTCCTGGAAACCAGCCCCAGCTATTTCGGCTATTTCTGGGATCTGATGATAGACGATGATCAGGTACATTCCTTTGCCAGCCTGAAAAAAGCAATTCTTTCGGACAGCCCCCAGGTTTATGGAGGGTCAGGCATATATCATCAGTCTCCGGAGGAGCAGGCTGAGCAGGTACGCAGGTTTACCCGCGGTATGTACAGTTTCAGCATTACCTCGGCTCTCTACTGGCCAGGGATCCTTGATCTTTCCAGCTACCGGACAATGCTCGATATCGGAGGAAGCTCAGGCGCCCATTCAATTGGCGCCGTATCAAAATGGCCGCAGTTGCAGGCCATCGTTTTCGATTTCCCGCTCGTCTGCGAGATCGCGCAGGAATTCATCGCCCGCCAGGGCCTGCAGGACCGTATCCGGACACAGGAAGGAAGCATGTGGAGCGACACGTTGCCTGCCGCCGATCTTCACTTTTATTCCACTGTCTACAATGACTGGCCCCCGGAAAAATGTAATTT
The DNA here is from genome assembly GCA_017306155.1 of Nitrosospira multiformis. Classification (GTDB taxonomy): domain Bacteria; phylum Pseudomonadota; class Gammaproteobacteria; order Burkholderiales; family Nitrosomonadaceae; genus Nitrosospira; species Nitrosospira multiformis_F. The sequence continues at coordinate 102,283 of JAFKJB010000012.1, read as the reverse complement.
CCTCACCGCCAAAAGCTTCAACAGTCTTCCTTCCGGAGGCCGGATCATCATCCATGGCATGCTTTACAACGATGAAAAGACCGGACCGTTTGCAGCCGCTGCCTTCAGCATGCTGATGATAGGATGGACGGAAGGCAGATCATATTCTGGCAGGGAACTTTCAACAATGCTGACGGAAGCGGGATTTCAGGACATCGAAGTGCGTCCGGCCTTCGGTTACTACAATCTGGTTACTGGAGTAAAGCCCTGATATCTGTCCTGATAGCGTTCTTTATGCCTTGGATGTGGGATTGAATCCCAGTTTTTTCATGGCTGGAACTATCGACTGGCCCGTCTCCGCGTAGTCGGCCCAGGGATCGTTACCCTTATCCAGGCGCTCATGGATATTGGAGGCGGACCAGCGCGCACCGCTTTTCAGTGACGACAGTTCTTCCCATGCCAGCGGTACAGAAACGCCCAATCCGGGCCGCGCGCGTACTGACCAGGCGGATACCGTGGTGGCCCCGAACCCATTGCGCAGGTAATCAATGAAAATCTTTCCCACCCGGTTGCGCGGGCCGCTTTTTGCGGCGAAACGGGTTGGAATGGTTTTGGCCAGATGCTGCACGATGGCTTGGGAGAAACCTTTCACCGTATCCCAGTCACGCAGCCTCCTGATCGGCACAATGATGTGCAAACCTTTGCCCCCGCTCGTTTTCAGGAAAGATTTCAACCCCAATTCCTTGAGAAAGACATTGACGAGCTGTGCTGCTTCCTGGATGAGTGGCCATTCGACTCCGCTGCCAGGATCCAGATCGAACGTGATTCTGTCAGGCTTGCCAATGGCATTTCGGGTAGCGTTCCAGGTATGGAACTCGATTACGTTCATTTGCGCTGCGGAAAGGAGGCCTTCAGCGGTTGAGATTTCGAGCAGCGGAGGATGGTCAGGGTCGAGCGACGGATCAAGCTGCTCGACCCCCGGCATGTTCTCTTTCTCCCAATGCTTCTGAAAAAAGAGCTCGCCCGTTACCCCCTCTGGGGCGCGCACAAGCGAGACCGGCCGCCGCGCGAGATGAGGCAGCATCAAAGGCGCTACCAGCGAGTAGTAGCGTATGAGATCGATCTTTGTAAGCCCGGTGGAGGGATCGATCACCCGCTCCGGGTTCGTCACTTTCAGGGATCTTGGCATGGCGCTTGCAGGCTCGGATTTCGCTGCAGGATGCACAGGCTTCTCGCGAACAATGATATCCGCCTTTTTGTCCGATCTCAAACCGTGGAATACCGAGTGGCGAATATGACCTCCTCGCGTCCATTCACCGAAGGAGACTTCCGCGATCAGCCGGGGCTCGACCCAGTGCGCATTTTTATCGATGCCACTCGCTTTCACAAAAGGGCAATCTTCCGAAGCAACCCTGTCCAGCTTTGCCCTGAGGTCCTGCAGGGTCTTATCGCTGAAACCCGCGCCCACATTTCCCGCATATCTGAGTTTTCGGTCTTCATCATAAAAGCCGAGCAGCAAAGATCCGATACCCTTTCGCGTACCTTTGGGATCTGTATACCCGCCGATAACGAATTCCTGGCGGTTTTTACATTTGAGCTTTATCCAGTCCTGAGAGCGGCGCGAGACATAAGCGGAGGTTTTGCGCTTACCGATCACCCCCTCCAGTCCAAGCCGACAAGCGGAATCGAGAATTTCTGCTGGAGAGGCACTGAAAATGTCGCTGAAACGTATTTCGTCAGGAATGGGTGTCTCAAACAGCTTTTGCAGTAACGCGCGGCGTTCGACAAGGGAAGCGTCCCGCAAATCATACCCATCATGGAAAGGCACATCGAAGAGGTAATAAATGATGCGCTCGGTATGCGCACTGTCGAAAGCGTTCTGCAACGACTGGAAATCGGGAATACCATTTTCATCCAGTACCGCAATTTCACCATCCAGCCAGGATGACTTCAGTTTGAGCTTTCCCAGCGCTTTTACCAGATGCGGCAGCTTGCAGGACCAGTCATTTCCATTCCGCGTGATGAGGCGAACTTCTCCTCCCTCTATTCTGCTCAACATTCGGTACCCGTCGAACTTGATTTCGTAAATCCACTCTTCCGGATCCAAGGGGGGTTCGTCCACAAGCGTGGCGAGCTCCGGCGTCAAGGTGCGCGGAAGGTCGGCCTTGCGCGCCTTGTCCGGCAAGGCTGTTTCCGTTCCCTTCCGCGATATCGATCTGCTTTTGGGTGACCTGCTTCCCAACGTTGCAGATACTTTGGAAGGCTCTGGCAGGCCGAGTTCGGCCACGCTGTCCGGCATTTCGTCCACCACGCTATACTCCCGTGATGAACGGACATATTCATCTTTTTCTTTTATCAACAGCCAGGGTTCCTGCTTTTTGTTTTCCTCCTTTCTCATGCGCACCAGGGCCCAGCGCCCTTTCAGCTTGAGCCCGCGCAGCTCGAATTTCAGCTTGCCGTCACGATATCCCTCGCGTGGATCTTCGAGCGGAAGCCAGATTCCCTTGTCCCAGATAATGACTTTACCGGCGCCATACTGACCTGACGGTATCTCGCCCTCAAAACTGTTATAGGAAACAGGATGATCTTCGACGTGGACCGCCATGCGCTTGTCACCAGGATCGAAACTGGGGCCCTTGGGGACAGCCCAGCTCTTCATCGTTCCCTCCAGCTCCAGTCTGAAGTCGTAGTGCAGACGCGTTGCCCAGTGCTTCTGGACAACAAAGGACAAAGCCTTGGCAGTCCTCTTGATGGCTGTTTTGCCGCTGGCAGTGCCGCTCGGCTCGGGTGTTATCGAGAAATCACGTTTAGCGCGGTAAGTTTTTAGCGAGTCTTCATTTCTCATTCTACGAATCCGCCCTATACTGATCGGCGCTTATGCGCGCTACGGGCAGATGCAGGGGAGGCAGCCTTCGACCTGGCAGGCTCTCTTGCAGTTTTCCGGTCACGGTTTTCGTTGTCTGCGCGCTTCTTCAAACTGCGCTGGAGCAATTCGGTGAGATCGAGTATTTGCGCCCCGCCACGCTGCAACTCGACTTCTTCCGGCTGCGTCACCGTCTGTATATCCCCCGTTTCAACTTTCTCGTTTACGAGTTTCATGATTTCATTCTTGAACGAATCATGAAATTCATCCGGGTCCCATTTGCCGCTCATGTCCATCACCAGTTGCTCGGCCATTTTCAATTCTTTATCGGTAATGCCGATCTCCCTGGCACCCGCGGCCGGAAAATTCAGATTTTCCGAGTCCCGGATTTCATCCTCCCAGCGCAACAGATTAAGGATCAATGCGCGGCCGGACGGAATAAGAGCGGCAAGATGCTGCTTTGTTTGAATAATCACCCGGGCAATGCCGACGCGCCCGGTCCTGGACAGGGTCTCGCGCAAAAGCGCATAAACCTTTTCGCCTTTATTGGCGGGGGTGACATAGTAGGGACGCTCCAGATAGATGAAGGGAATATCAGTTGCCGGCACGAACATTTCGATCGCAATCGTCTGCGTGGTCTTGGGATAAGCGGCGGCAATCTCCTCCTGGCTCAAAGTCACGTAATGACCATCCTCGTATTCGATTCCCTTGACGATATCTTCCTTATCGATCTCCTTCCCGGTCCTCTTGTTGATGCGTTTATAGCCGACGGGATCCATGCTGCGCTTGTCCAGCCAGTCGAAATTCAAACCCTGCTCGGTCGTGGCGGCATGAAGGGCCACGGGAATATGCACCAGTCCAAAACTGATGGCGCCCTTCCATAGAGCCCAGGTTGAAGCAGATGCAGCCATGATTGACCGGAGAGGTGAATCCCTTTTCAAGGCAAATATCGAAATATAAATCATGCTCTTCCCGCCTGCGCTTGTATGTGCGATTGCGCACCCAGGAGAATACAAGCCTTTTCCACTCTGGCACTCTGATTTGTGTTCTTTCGAATGGAACTGCTGGTCTATGGATGAAATGATCGAAACCGGATGCGAAAGCCTGAGCGCGGAGTGCGAAAAAGATGCGGGGCAGCATCCCGGACTTCATGCTTTTAATGTTTCTTATGCATTGAATTCAACATACTGCAGGTCTACATAATCTCGACTGGAGCACAGCCTGTTTTCAGGAGAATCGGAGGAACATGGATTACTTCAATTTGCTACAATGGCCTGCCATGGTGATCAATATTCTTTCGGTCTGGCTCCTGACCTATCAGGCCAGGCGGATGCGCCAGGCCGGTTTTCTGCTTTCTCTCCTCAGCAATGTGCTTTGGATAATCTGGGGATGGCACGTCCAGGCGCTTGCGATTCTCGGTCTCCAGTTCGCCCTGGCAACAATCAATATCCGGGGAGTTAGAAAGACCGACTGAATAATCCGGAACAAGCGTGCAAAGATATCCTGCCCGCAATTCCACCTGATTGCCCTTTTCCCTGCAATAACCACACACCCAGCTTTTGAGCCGAATTCATTGAATTCCTTGTTGGTGCAAGGGTTTTTCAGGACCGTATTCACAATTTAGGTTATGATAACTCCATAGTCTGCAGGCCCAACTTATGCGAACTCTCCTTGCCTATTGCATGCTTTCCCCGAGGCGTACTGCATACGTCCTGATTGCGCTTCTGGCGGCAGGCATTGCAGAAGGCTTGAGCCTCACTGCCCTCCTTCCACTCCTTTCGATCGCTGTCGGCGATTCCGCCAGTTCGGACATGGGTCGGCATATTGCCGAAGTTCTCCAGAACATCGGAATTTCTCCCACCATAGGCACCATGCTGCTGATCATCGTGGGAGGCATGATCCTCAAAAGCCTCATATTATTGATGGCGAACAGGCAGGTCGGTTATGCGGTTGCCCATGTGGCTACCGCCCTCCGCCTCGAACTGATCGACGCGCTGCTTGCCAGCCGCTGGCAGTATTACCTGCGCCAGCCGATGGGTTCCCTGGCCAATTCCGTCGCCACCGAAGCCTACCGGGCAGCCAATGGCTTTGAGCACAGCGTCACTGTACTCGCGCTGGCCGTACAGGTTGTCGTCTACGGAACCGTGGCCATGTTCGTTTCATGGGAGGCCACCCTTACTTCCATTCTGGTGGGCATCATCATGATGCAGGTGCTGCACCAGTTGATTCGTGCGACACGCAAGGCGGGAACCCGGCAGACGCACCTGCTGCGAAACCTGCTGAGGTATCTTTCGGATGTGCTCGTTTCGGTAAAATCGCTCAAGGCCATGGCGAGAGACAATGTAGCCGAAGCGATCCTGCGCGACCAGACCCAGCAACTGGAAAAGGCTACCCGGCGGGAAATCATCGCGCGTGAAGCCCTGATGGCGCTGCAGGAGCCTATCCTCGCCACATTGATGGCAATCGGCCTTTATCTGGCCCTGGAAGTATGGGGACTCTCATTGCCCTCGGTGATGGTGATGGTCTTTCTTCTGACCCGGCTCCTCAGTTTGCTCAATAAGGCGCAGAGGAAATACCAGAATCTGATGGCGCAGGAAAGCGCCTACTGGGCCTTGCGCACCGCTGTTGCAGAAGCACGCGCCGCAGCGGAAAGAACATCAGGCACGCGCGAACCGACACTTGAAAAGGGCATCAGCCTGCGCCACGTCAACTTCGATTACGACACCAAGCCGATTTTTCAGGACCTGAATCTCGAAATCCCGGTCAGGTCGTTCACCACTGTAGCCGGACCGTCGGGAGTCGGCAAAAGCACCCTGCTGGATCTCCTGTGCGGCCTGGCGGAGTCCAAGTCAGGGGAAATCCTGGTGGATGGCGTGCCCATGCGTGACATCAATCCCCGTGCCTGGCGTCGCATGATCGGATATGTCGCCCAGGAAAACGTGCTGCTGCATGACAGCATTCTCAATAATATTCTCGTCGGCGCACCCGAACTGACTGAAGCGGATGCGGAAAGAGCCCTGCGCCAGGCTGGCGCATGGGAGTTCGTCAGTGGATTGCCGGATGGCCTCCATACCATCGTCGGCGAGCGGGGCGGCCTGTTATCCGGAGGGCAGCGCCAACGCATTGCGATTGCCCGGGCGCTGGCTCACCGGCCTCTCTTCCTGGTACTGGATGAACCGACAAGTGCGCTCGATCCGGAAAGCGAACGGCTTGTCTGTGAAACACTGCGCAACCTCACACAGGAACTCACGATTGTTGCCGTCTCCCATCAGCCGGCGCTAATCAGCGCAGCGGATGTGATTTTTGCGCTTTCCAGGGGAAAGGCGGAACGGATGCAGCCAGCGGAGGCAGCTCGTTACGCACCCGCGGAGCGGGATACTTCCTCCTTGTCTCGCAGGGAAACGGCTTTTGTTTCCCGTTAAGCGGCCAACGAGTGCATACTGGAGCTTTCGTCTCCATTCGCCCCGTCCCTTTGTCCCCTGTTCACCCTGAACCCTTCATCCGGGTTCGCCTGATTCCGAGTCTGCCGAAGGTTCGAAGGCGCGCGCGGTGTTCAGGACAAAACCCTTCGACAAGTTCAGGAAAAGCCCTCTGGCAGGCGCAGGACGAGCGAATCAGGATTCTACAAAGAAGAGACTTGATCAATCCTGCCTTGCGAACACGAAGCAGGTTTCCCCCCAATTCCGGGTGGTTTTGAATCTGACTTTCAAACCCGCCTGCTCCATCAGCGCTACTGCTTCCTGCTGCTCCTCGACTGTTCCCAGTTCGACGATGACGGATCTCAGTGCCGCATTCCTGAGCACATTTCCGGCGCCCCGGATAATGGCTATCTCGATGCCATCCACATCGATCTTGATGTAGTTGGGATAGGGAAAACCCCATTTCGAGCATAAGTCATCGAGTGTCACGCCAAACATGCCCTGAATATGCGCGGCGGATTTTTTCATGTTCTTCAAATCTTCTTTTCCGAACTGGGAACGGTTTCCTCCGCCTATGAATTTGGGAATATAAAGTTTCGAAAAGCCTTCCTCTCCGGAAACAGCCACGCAATAGGAGGTAATATTTTTATCGAGCTTGTTGAGATAAATATTTTTATTTAATAAATAATAATTGGCGCATTGGGGCTCGAACGAATATACATGGATATCCTTCCCGTATTTCTTCGCCGGATACAGGGAATACTGGCCGATATTCGCCCCCAGATCGAAGAAGCAGGAACCGGATTCAAAACTGTCAAGCCACTCCAGGGTATCAGGTTCTTTCATAGAATACGTTTTTGCCCGCTGGAGCGTCCGAAAGTTGTCTACCGCGATACGAATGGGTTGACCCTTGACATTGACTTTCGTGTAGCCCCCCTTCAATCCGTACAACGCGACTGCGCATCCGGATAAAACATCCATGAAAAATGAAGACATCTACGCCGACCGTAATTTGTTAGTAGAGATGAAAACAGAAAGCAGTAAAAGAGCGAAGGATATCCGGTTTATGGTCCCAGAGCCCAGATATTTTTGCTGCAACAGGGTGAGTCCGTCTAGAGATCGCTCAATCACCGCTTCAGCGAAAGCGGAAATCATAGGCGATAGTTCTGGATTCCTTCTTTCGAGGCTCTCAAGAGCAACGAAGGGGAACCGCCATCGGGCAAAATCGTGCCTTATCCGCGAAGCGACATCCAGTCGCTGAGAATTTCTGTCTCGTAGGAAGAGCCGGCTTCCGCGAGCATCGCTGAAACTTCCCCCAGGCTCACACCCTTTCTTGTCAGCACACTTTTTTTGAGAAACGGGAATCCAAACTCGGTAATAAGCGGTTTGCGCAGGTGGAAGGTCGGCTCGACCCATTGCAGGGGCCTGTAATTGCAATCAGTTTGGGCAAGAACCTGTTCCAGGCTGTAGAGCGCCGCAAGACGAAAGCGTCGGCTGAGAGAACGGGAAAAACCGACTTCATATCTGCGCACAATGGCCGGCTTAAATTCCAGAACCTCGATTTCCGCGAAGAAACGAAGAAATTCATGGGAGGACACAGCTTTTTTCTTGCAGTAGAGGAAATAGGACTGCAGATGGGGATAAAAACGAAAAGAATCCGTCATTCCCACGATATCAGCCTCGCTGCCTTCGAGACTGGCAATGATATTGTCGATGCTGAATAACGGACCAAGTACGCTATCGTTGGCTAACAGAAGACCGCTATGCTCGCGATATTCGGGATATTTTTCCAGCGCCGTTTTCCACCCATAGAAATCGTATCCCTTATTCTCACGGTTTATTATTGCGATACAACACCAGGACAGTTTTTCCAGGTCGCTTGCTGAAATCGTGCTGCTCGAACTGATGAATATGATATCGAAGCCGGCCAGCATCAAAGCCTTGAGGTAGTAATACACGTTTTCCCTGACGACGCTATCTTCGTCGAAGCTGCAGAAAAGACAAACAGGACGATCATAACGGGGAGAGATAGCCTTTTCATACAACCTCACCAGGGGCTTCTCACCCTCCTTCTCCCGTTTAAGCAGATGAAAAGACAGGTCTCGGGCATACTTCAAGTCTTTGACTACACCCTTCACCGCCCACTTTATGGGTAAAGCGCAATTGGGTTTACGCCGCAATTCAGACAGCTCCCCAGGTGGGACTTTCATGACCGGCCGTGCCATATTGCGCATTTATCTTCTTGGGTGTACAGAACCGCGCTGGATGAACCGAAGCGTAAAAAAAGAAAAAAGGCAGCAGCAGTCTATTGCTTCTGATACAGCCCAACGAGTTCTGATTGCGCGATGACATGTCCCTGCATCTCCTGCTCGAGGATTGCCTTGGTGGGATGCTTCAAATCCGGAAGCATGATATCCAGCGCGTAGAGTTTATGAAAGTATCGATGCTTGCCGATAGGAGGACAGGGACCACCATACCCTGTGCGCTGCCAGTCATTGAGCCCGCCGAGCGTTCCAATGGGAAGATCGGCTTCCGCCACTCCCTCAGGCAAACCTTGAGCCGCAGGAGGAATGTTATATAGCACCCAGTGCACCCAGGTCAGCTTGGGAGCAGCAGGATCGGGCGCATCCGGATCATCCACAATCAAAACCAGGCTTTTCGCATTTTCCGGTATATTTTCCCAGAACAACTCGGGCGAAGCATCATGTCCCTGACAGGTATGACGAACAGGAATTTCTCCGTGATTCGCAAAGGATGAAGATGTTATCGTCATAGACATGCGAGATTCCTCCTTCTCTGGTTTTCTTTCGTTCCGACTCAAGGGAACGTCTGGCTTGGCCGCTAAATACGTTGAGGCTGCCAACGCAGCCGTCATTGCGCCTGCAAGCAGGCAGACAAGCATAATCATCGGCAGGGCGCGCCGGCGCTGAAAAACAAAATGCCGTCTTATCATGATATGGAAATGAACCTGCCCTTTTCAACGTTCAGCTTGGGCAGACGAATGGTCAGCACGCCATTCTTGTAGTCTGCTCCCGCTTTGTCTGCATCCACCTCCGCCGGCAATGGCAGGGTTCGCTGGAAAACGCCGTAGGCACGTTCCATGACATGATATCTGCTGTCAGTTGTCTCACGCTCAAAGCGTTTTTCCCCTCTCAGAGAAAGCATATTGTCCTCTATGCTGATCTCAAAGTCTTTTTTTTCCATGCCAGGCACTTCTATCCGTACCACGATTTCCTTGTCCGTTTCTTCCATATCGCCTGCCAGAATACTCCAGCGAGAAAAAGCCGGCGTGCTGGCAGCAGAAGTCTGCACTTTGCCTTCCTCACCCTTGCGGTGTACAAAGTGCGTAAGGGCATCGCTGCCACGGTGGACGAGTTCACGCCAACCGTCTGAAACCTGATCCCATGTCCGGCTGAGTCTCCGGCTGATATTTTCACCTGCATTCTTCACGGAATCCATCATGTCATGCTCCTTCCGATTATGGGAAAAACCGGCAGTGATCGGGGGCCGGAAATCCAGGTCGCGTATTTTCAGCCGCCTCTTGATCCTGTCGGTCTTTTAATGTCGTTGTCTTGCTTCCCTCTGCCGTTGATAACTTGTCAGCCGGGAAATCGCCAGCAATTCTTCCGATAGCAGTTCCAGCAAGTCATCCAGTGTAAGAACACCCATCAGGGCGCCATTCTCACCCACTACCGGCAAGCGCCGTACCATCTTGCTGCGCATGTATTGAATCGCCTCGAATACCCCCACGCTTTCTTTCACGGTAACGAGCTCCTGCTCCATCATGTCGCCCACGGTGATGACAGCAGCATCCAGCCCGGTTGCCATGATTTCCACCACCAGGTCGCGATCGGTGACAATTCCGACAGGAATATTGAGGCCGTCCCGCTCTTCGATAATGATCACGTCGCCTACATGGTGCTGACGCATGAGCTGGGCTGCCTTCCCAATCGTCTCATCCCGTTTCATGATTACAGTATCACGGTTACAGATTTCGCCCACAGGCATCCTGCCCTCCACTTTGATCACACTCTCATTAAAGGGATGGTATGTTGCAATCGGAAACACGTATCGGGTTTGCCCGGAATGCTGTCCCAAAGTTTTTTCTAGCGCATCCAGTGCACGCGCAACAAATACTCTTCCGGGTTATAGTGAAATTCCAGATCGCCCTGATACGCGTCGTGTATGGCTTCGCCGATGCCTCTCGCCAGGTGGATATCAGTGGTCGTCACAAGGGTTTCCCCATCTTTTTCTTCAATGGCCATGATGCGATTGAATGGATGCTCGATCTTTTCACGCTTTTCCACATTGTGTACGATGTGCATGATTTCACTATGATGCGCGGCATAGAACTCGCCACCCAGCGTGACGAAGCCGGAAGGGAAATCATCCCGGATACGCTGGCAGGCAGCGCACATTTCCTGGTGCGCGTCTGCGGGCGCTTCGCCCCATTGCCAGCGCCCTTCATGGAATACGGCTCCGCAACTGGGGCATACAGTGGGTTCCGGCGGTTTTTGCCTCACCCTGTAAGGATCGTGGATACGCTCCTTGAAGAGCTGGTCATGTCGGGAAATCTGACGAAAGCCGACAAATGGAGGATGCGTCATGGTGGAGTTCCTGTCAGGGTGGAGCGGAACGATCAGTCTGATGACCCGAAGAACATTACCCGGATTATTTCACCTCGATCCGTTTGGCGGTTTTTCCTTCCTTCTTCGGTAACGTCAGTTCCAATGTGCCATTTTCATATTTTGCCTCAGCCCTGGTCTCATCCACTTCGTTTGCCAGCATAAAACTCCGGTAGCTCGATCCCTGATGGCATTCCCGGCAAATCACCCTCTCTCCTTCTTTTTCCTCTTTTTCCTGCTTGGTTTCGCAGCTGATGGATACGCGGTTACCCTCTACCTGAACCTTGACATCCTCCTTTTTTACTCCGGGTATTTCTGCACGAACCGTATAGGCGGTGTCATTTTCGGTAAGATCGATCTTGATCTGGGGCGCAGTTTCCATATCCATTGAAAATGGACGCATTCCCCAATTCTTGAACCAGTCATCCAGATTGTAAAACGGGTCATAGCGCATAATGTCGCTAGCAAAAGGCGAACGCCGAGCAATATTTGCCATAGTTTTCTCCTTTTAAATCAAATGAAAATGATTAAATGAATGAATTTTTCTACCCTTGCAGCCTCATTTCTGTCGCATTCGACCTTCCGGCATTACGCATTACATGCCTTGAATCTTTTGCCTGAATCTCTGTGTCTCCTGCTGTCAAAAATTCCTGCCTGAACATAAGGCGCCCCATCTAAGGCGCCCCATCCGGCTCCGTATCCGACCAGTCCTGTGTTTCCTCATAACCATAGCGGGTGCCACCGCGCCGCTCGACCTGGTAATAACGTGCGGTAGAAATCATCTGGTGACCTTTCCTCCGTTCCTGCCTGTATGGTCCATAAGACCCGGTTGCTGCCGGGCTGTCGGTAATCGCTTCTTCCGTATTCTCGACCGGGTTTTCGATCCCGCTGCTGTTGATTCTTGCGTTGCCTCTGGCAGATGATACGCTCAAGATTTTTCCTCCGGAACTATTGATCGGTTGCACGGCGTACCGCTGTGGCTGTGCCACTGTGATTAAATGGCCTGACTCTTTCTTTCTAACGGCCGAACCTTCCGGTTTTTAACACCTGCCCGGGGAATCGCTCTGTACGTTGTCTAACATTCGGGTGACAAACTCTGGATAAGCTGTCCGCCACCGGGTAAAAATGCTTATCCAGAGTAGTCATAAGACTTCCAACGATTAGCCCGTATTCCCGCTGCTCTATTTTTTACCCTTGCAGATTCCCGGGCAATCCGCTCCGCCCCGTGCAGGATCGCAATCATCCCTGGGATCATCCACACAGGCCTGGCCTTCAGGGCAGGGGATGCCGGCGATTCCGCCGCAGGCTTGCGGCTCGGACTTCTTGCACTCCCCTTCATGTTCGACGGAAACACCGGCAGCTGCTGCGGTACATGAGTTGCTGTAAGTCTTGCCGTCACACCCGCAGACAGGCTTGAAGATTTGCGGACAAATGGCGGGCTTGGTCTTGCATTGACCTTGTGCGTCCGGCATCTTGCATTTGGCCCCAAAGTCACAATATTGCCTTGCGTCGGGACAACGTGTCCCCGCAATACCTCCACAGACCGCCCCCCCGCCCCCACCCTCAACAGGTTTGCACCGATCGGTGAATTCCACATTGAGGAACGTTCCCGCCCTGGGACGAATGTCACGCAAGCGCTTGACGAAAGCTTTAAAGTCGCCCGGCTTCGAGCTGAAGCCTGCTTCCGCGCATGCGCTCAGTCCTTCTTCTATCTGAAGGGGACCTCCCACTCTTGGGCTATAAACAGCAAAAGTGTCCACCGTCTCTTCGCTGATAGCCTTTCCCACTGCCTTTCGCACTGATATCACCGCCGCGCTGTCCAGCGCCCCTCCCGTACTGCCGAGGTTGATGTTCACGGCACGGTTTGCAATATCTACGCTTCCGCCGCCTTCACCCTGGGCTGCGAAAGTCGGCGTTATACCAAGCGCGGCTCCGATCAGAAAAACAACAAAGCCCGATTTACTCATTGCTTCCTCCATCAACAGGTAGTGTGGTTACATTATTTACCCTTTCCCTTTTGATGAACTAATCGCACCCGGAAGCCCACCCCGGGTGCGATATCCATGTTTTATATTTTTTTTATCCAGATCACGCTCAACTCGAGAAGAGCGACAGATGAGACCACTCTAGATAGGGTTCCTCTTTGTGTATCTTTTGTACAGGAGGAAGCATTTTTAAAAATAGTCCACATTTTTCAAAAAGCAAGGAATCGAGTACCGATTGATATCCAAGGCTGATTTTCGGACAGCAGGAAGTGAACGGATATTGCTGGCGAACCCTCTCCTCTACAAGCCTGAAGGATAAGTCTCATCCATTTCACCGGTCCGGCGGTGGACGCATGCCGGTAGCGGTTGCAGCGCTTCCGTCTTGTCAATGTGAATCATGAAATCGAACTGGCGCGGAAGACAGGTATAGAAGTAGTGGCTCATGCGCTCCGTTTCAGGCCGGTAGATCACGCCAATCGCACGCTGCAGCCGCTCCTCTTCCAAGAATCCCAAAGCCTCGCCTCCAGCGGTGAGATTGAAAAAGAAGCGTTTCTTTTCGAGTTGCGAAAAAATTTCTTCGTAACTGCCCGCAAGCGGTACACGGATGGTTTTCGTTTCGGCGGGTCCGTCCCAGTCGGTCGCTGCTGTCACTGTTCCGCGGCTGGTCGAAAACCCGATGCGCAGCGACTTGTCCCGATATTTCTCGGCAGCGAGCTGGCCGATGTTGAATTCGCCGCGCCGCCCCATCTCGGTGGCCGCCGCATTGCCAAGATGAGAATTGTGGGCCCAGACAACAATGCGCGCTTCCCGCTTCAGCTGGTCTTCCAGATGGCTTGCGAGCTTTTCGAGTGTCTCGAACATGTGCCGATCTCTCAGGTTCCAGGTATTGGGTCTTCCCCTGAACATGGCGCGATAATATTCTTCCGCATTTCTCACCAGTTCAGCATTCTGCTGCGCCGAAAAATATTCGTTTCCGGCAAATGCACCATCCTTTTCAACATAAAGCCGCTCTTTTCGCTGAAGCTGCATGAGTTGCGCAATCACTTCCTGTTCGCACGAATCCCACCGCCCGGACGCAATGGCATAACCATATGCCTGCGGATTTTCGATGAATTGGCCAAAACAACCATAGCGCGCCCGTGCCGCAGCGGCTTCTTCCGGATCGACCTTATCCAGATATGCCAGCACAGCCCGCATCGAGGTTGTCATACTGTACAAATCGAGTCCATAAAATCCCACTGGCGCTACCGGTTCCTGCTGCTCGCGCTTGTACCTCCCCGTCTCCTGGTTATAGTTGCGCAGCCATGTAATGAAAGCGAATACTTCGGTATTCCTCCACATCCATGCGGGAAACCGCTCGAAATTGGACAAGGCCGTACCCGCATCCTTGTCTTCCGACCGGCCCGCAACAAAGCGGTTAACCCGATAGGCATCCGGCCAGTCCGCCTCGACCGCAACAGCGTCGAATCCGTCCTCGGCAATGAGGTGTTGAGTAATTTCAGCACGCAGGCGATAAAATTCGGCTGTACCGTGACTCGCTTCACCGATCAGGACAAACTTTTTTCCCTGCACATGCTCGCGTACCGTGCGTATCAATTCACGGCCAGCATCGTATTCCGCCACAGGGCGAGCGTCCTGCTCCAGCACATCGATCAAATGGTAATCAAGATCGATATCAGCCATAATGAAATCCTCCTGGACCCTCAGGCAAGGAGTCCTGCAATTCCCTCAGTCTCCCTTGCCCTCCTGAATCCTGCCTTGATCCTTCCTTAAAACCGCTCCCTGGCTATGGCAGCATCGATGGAAGCCTCATCGATATTCAGAAGCTTGATGATTTCCTTGTTGAGGACAAGAGTTTCTATCCCCGTCATCGCTCCCATTGCCGGTTCTCCTGGCCCTGGCACAGCCGGTTTCCGTACAAGCCATATATCCAGCGGTACGGACAGTATCCGCGCAATCTCATAGCAACCGGCACTCCCCCGCGTGGAAACGCCAGAACAAGCACGTCGGTTCTCCCCCGCGTAGACTGATAACGCTTCCTCCGGCATCCTTCCTGCTTCGGCTGTGTTTGCGAAGTGATATACATCGCCCGGCATGGCTTTATCGCCTGTCCATTACTTGTCTAGCAATGGCCCTGAAACCATTTGGCGGCAAGACCGGCGGCTGCCTCCAGCGTTCCCGGTTCTTCAAACAGGTGAGTGGCGTTCGGCACGATTTCCAGTTTCGATTCGGTATTGAGACGGGCGAGCGCTTCCTTGTTGAACTCCAGAACTTGGGGGTCGTTTTCCCCTACGATGAGAAGTACAGGTGCTACAACCTCCGGTAAATAAGCACTCGCGAGATCGGGGCGTCCGCCCCGTGAAACCACGGCCATGATATTTTCCGGACGCCGCGCCGCTGCAATTAACGCTGCTCCGGCGCCGGTGCTCGCTCCAAACCAGCCTATTTTCAAATCTCTCGTCTGGGGCTCCTGCTGGAGCCAGACAGCGATATCGATCAGCCTGTCCGCCAGCATCGGGATATCGAACCGCAAATGCCGCGTACGCATGTCAATGGCTTCCTCTTCTTCAGTCAGGAGATCGGCAAGGAGAGTGGCGAAGTTACATGCATTCAGCATTTCAGCCGCGTAGCGATTGCGAATGCTGTGCCGGCTGCTGCCGCTGCCATGAGCGAAGGCGACAATGGCCCGCGCGTGGGGCGGCATTGTCAGATCGGCATTCAGCACGACCTCGCTTGCCGGGATGCGAACAGCCCGGGCTTCAGAAACATCATCATGCAAGGAACCCATAGCGCGCATCCCCAATGATTAAATGCAGGTATTTAACAAAAACAAAAGGAGCAATGCGACAAAATGATCCGTTATCCGGACAGTCTGTAGGACGCTGACTTCCTTTTCCGTTCGCTGCCGAACATAATCAGCTAGCGGATACTTCACCAAACCAGCCTGAAAATTATGGAAAGCGGTATGAATAGGAAGAAAAGCCCGCAGGAAACAGCGAAGGCACGTTTTTTGGTTCCGAATCTCCCGGAATTGTTCCTCCTACGCTCTATCGCGACAATTCGGGAAAAATAACGCTGCTGGCAGCCTGATTCAGGATTTAAATTCGTCTAGGGATGATTTCGGCAAGGACTCATCGACAGCGAGATCGCTGCGAATGAAAAAACAACGATTACCTGACATTCCGGTGATGGACCGAACTGGGTTTTATCGTGAAGAAAGACAACCAATATGTCGAGGATGAGTACAGACCCATCGCAGGTCAGTCCTGATCCAGTGAAGAAAGGAAAAAGGAAGACCGCCAGCAGAACCTGTACCGCTTAGTCCAATCCTTACTTTTCTTAAACCTGCGCCTGCTTGAAGACGGATGGATCAAGCTGGTATCGCTGCAGCAGCTTGTAGAACTCCGTCCGATTACGCTTGGCGAGGCGCGCTGCCTGGGTAACGTTTCCTCCCGTGATTTTAAGTACGCGCACCAGATAATCCCGTTCAAAACTTCTGCGCGCGTCCTCGAAAGACACGAGCTGTTCTTCTTCCCGGTGCATCGCATCGTAGACCAGCACCGGCGAAATAAGAGGTGCAGTACTCAATGCAACACATCTCTCGACGACGTTCATGAGTTGACGCACGTTGCCGGGCCAGGATGCGGCAACCAGTGTTTCCATTGCCTCGGGAGAGAAGCCATTGATGTTTTTCTGGTATTTCTCTGAAAATGTGCCGAGGAAGTAATTTATCAGCAAGGGAATATCTTCGCGCCTCTGCGCCAGAACCGGGATGGTAAGTGACACCACGTCCAGTCTGTAATACAGATCTTCCCGAAACGTTCCAGCAGCGATTTCTGTTTTCAGATCGCGGTGAGTGGCCGAAATAATACGGACATCCACCGGGATCGATTGCGTCGATCCAACCGGTCGAACCTGCCTCTCCTGCAGAACACGCAACAGCTTGACCTGAAGTAAAACCGGCATATCGCCGATTTCGTCGAGAAAGAGAGTGCCTCCCTCAGCCAACTGGAATAAACCCTTATGATCCCTGACAGCCCCGGTAAATGCTCCTCTGACATGCCCGAACAACTCGGATTCCAGCAACTGTTCCGGAATGGCCGCGCAATTGATGGCGACAAACGGATGGTCGGACCGTTTGGATGCATCATGTATGGCACGCGCGAACAGTTCCTTGCCCACGCCGCTTTCTCCATAGATCAGCACGCTGGCGTCACCTTCCGCAACCAGTCCCGCCCGAGTGAGAATGTCCTCCATGACAGCGCTCTGAGTGATGATATTCTTGCGCCACGATGCCTGCGACAGTTCTTTCTGTGAGACGGCGCCCGGAACGAACTTGAGCGCCTGACTGATATTGGCTAGCAACGTCTTGCTGTCAAAAGGTTTGGCAAGATAACCGAATACCCCTCGCTGGACAGCCGTGACGGCATCGGGAATCGTTCCGTGCGCCGTGAGTATGATCACCGGCAAGGTCGGCAAGGTGCGATGGATTTGCTCAAATAATGCCATGCCATCCATGCCGCTCATCTGCATATCACTGATGACCAGTTGCGGACGTGACACATCCAGATAGTTCAGGGCCGCCTCTGCGCTCGGGACGGCGTCCACTTTGTATCCCGCCGCCGTAAGACGCATGGTCAGCAATTCAAGCAGATCGGTGTCGTCGTCAACGATCAGAATTCTAGGTTTTGCATCGGACATGATTTTACGTTTCTTTACAATTCTTTAAGCAGATTCTTTTCCATACTTTTTATGGCATTGATCTGACTCTGCAGGGTTTCCGCACGCTTCTGCTCATCTTTCAGTTTCTGCGAAAGTTCCTCGATGCTGTGGTTCAACCGTTGTTGCTCTGCAAGCAAGCTGGCCAGCAGGTTTCTGAAGCTCTGTAAATTATTTGCCGATTTCGAGTCTTTCGGCCATTCATTGAGCAGATGCGTTGCAGAGGTAACGTCTCGAAAGGAAGTATTCGGCAGGATGAGGAGCAATACCAGACGGGCGCGGTTGGTGTCGCTTTTGTTCCGCATGAAGCTCTGTTTCGCCTTGTCGTATACCCGGATCAACTCCACCGGCGACTGCTTGCGGATGAAATCATAAAACTCCATCATATCATCCATCTGCCCGGTCACTACCAGTTCGGTTGGCAGCGGCTCGACAGCCCGCGGGCTTTCAACGCTTTCAATGGCTGCGCACGCAGCCAGAAACATCAACGCCGCCACCGGCAAAACCAGCCATAATCCTCCTGTGCGCGGCACCCTCCTCATGCTGATCCCTCAGGCACATCGTGAACGGGGAGGGTGAGCCGGAAGTGGGCACCGCGATCAGCCAGCGGCACAAGCTCGATGTTTCCCCCGTGCGCAAGCGCGTACTCCCGGGCGATCGACAATCCCAGACCCGTTCCTCTTACGTGGCTGTCGAGCACTTTTCGCCCCTGATAGAACGGTTCGAATACTTTCTCCCGATCGGCATCATCCACTCCGGGTCCGGTATCCACTATATCCAGTTGCGCAATCCCCGCTGTCTCGCTTGTCCAGATGCGGAGGCATCCTCCCCTGGGCGAGAATTTCACGGCGTTCGATAAAAGATTGTCCACGATCACTTTGACTTTTTGCGGTTCACACTCCAGCATCACTTCCGGACATGACAAATCTATTCTCAGGCCTTTGTTCATAATGATGAGATTCTGATCGTGCAGTACCGCATCCAGAATCTTCTTCAAACTCACCTCCTGTTTCACCAGCGCGGCTTTCTCGGTCTGGAGGGCGCTATAACTCAGCAGGTCCTCGATGCGCCGTTGCAACTGCAGGCTATTGCTGTGAAGGATGCTGGCAACGCGCTGCTGTTCGTCCGTCAGCTTGCCAGCCACACCTTCCACGAGCAAATCCGCTCCTTCCCGCATGGCCGTCAACGGGGTCTTGAGTTCATGAGAAACATGCTGCAGAAACCGCGTCTTCTGCTCTTCGAGCTTTAGCAGACGCTGCCTCATCCAGTCCAGTCTTTCGCCAAAATAAACCAGGTCCTGAGGGCCATCCACCCGAATCGCCTTATGCAGCTTCCCCTGCCCCATGCTGCGAATGGCCTCTTCAATCTGGCGGATCGGGCGGGCAATCCGGAAGGAAAAAAAGAAGGCGAGCAATACGGCAAATGGAATCAGTGCAAGCAGTTGCCACCCAACCGTAAAGCGCGCGGATCCTGCCATATCCTGCATTTCGTCCACCTCGCGCTCTATGAGCGCGTACCCGAGCGAGAAAAAGAAGCGTGCGGAATCCCGCAGGTGACCGAAGTTGCCGATCAATTTACGCAACTCTTCTGGTGATTCCTTGACGGTGGCAACCCTCTCGAAAATGACAGCTTCCTCTGATTTCAATTGCACCAGCAATCGCCTCTGCTCGTCGCTGAGGGAGAGGCCGGCAAGGCCCGCAGCGATTTTTTCGAATCCGGCATGCCCGCGAAAATAACCCTCCAGCAGAGCGGTATCCCCCAGAATGTGAGTCTGCCGCACCGCCCGCTCCATGTTCGCGATTTCATCCGCAAGAGCGCGGCTGCTGTGCGCAATCTCCGCCGCCTGATATACAGCCTTCCGGCTCTGGTTCGCCAACCGGTCAATGGAAAAAGCGCTATTGATGAGTGCCACGATCAGTGGCAAACCGACCAGAGCAAAGCCCAGCAGAATGAGTTTGACAAAGGATTTGGGCTTACGGCGCAGTCTTACCCACGAAGCGCTTGCGCTATCCTGTCTTCCGGCCTCCCCGGGGGCAATCATTTCTCTTCTTTGGTTCCTTTGAGGAATCGGAGCAATTTTATTTGCACTTGCCTCATACTGATTCTGCCACTCAGGTCTGGAAAACTCCATTGGGGCAGTTCAAACGATCGGAAGTGCCGGGATCCGGCAACACTGATGCAGGATGCTTACTGTTCTATCCAGTACGCTATCCAGTCCGGGCATGCGGCCTTTTCTGATTTCTATTTTTTCGTCCGGGACGAATTCGCTGCGGCACTGGAAGCGCCGGAAGCAAGATAAGGTTTGCAATAATGCTTGGAAGGAAACTCCTTGTTGCGTCGTGAATTCATGACAACGTCACCACCATTTCTTACGCACTCCATAATCGATTTATCCAGGCTCGCGTAATGTTCGTCCGGATCGGTATTTGCGGAAACCGGCGGCACTTTTTCCCTGATCTTGCGACAGGCATCCGGCTCGTCCTGCCCATCCTGCATTGCAGGATCATTCTTTGATGAAGGTGGCAATGGACACAACCGACAGGGATTTCCAGGGCAAAGGCACCCGGAACATTCGGCTTCCTCCGCAGCAACTGTAGCGGTCGTTCCCGTCAGCGCAATGGGAATAAGGCAGGCAGCTATCCTTAACACTTTGATTAACCTGAAATTCATTATCGTTTTTCGCACATGGTTAGCATATCACAGATTGATTCACGAGTTCCGCCGGCTCCAGGGCAGCATCCTTTCATGGGCGCATGCCACATCAACGGAGCCAACTTTAAAGATGATATGTTACAACAACTTCGTTACATTCTCCGGCGGGCGGCACAGCACCGCCTGATTGCCTCTTACCACGATCGGACGCTGAATCAGATCGGGGTTCTCCACCATGATTTTCATCAACTCCTCATCGGACAACTGGCCCGACAGGTGCCGTTCGACAAGCTTTAAGTCGCGTGCGAGCGATTCCTCGCGACGCAATACCTCCATTATCGGAATACCGAGTTTGTCAATCAGTTCGCGCAGTCGTTCAACGGTCAGCCGTGAGTCATAATAGTTGACCGCATCGAACTCTTCCCCGCTTTCTTTCAGCAGAGCGAGCGTCGCCCTGCATTTACTGCATGTCGGTTTCTGATAAATAGTGATCCTGTCAGTCATTGAACTCTCCTTCCTGGAACCCAAACCCGGTAATTCACCCTGCGAAACGATGAAAATGCATTCAAGCCAGACCTGAGCAAACCTTGAGGCCGCTTTACCTGTTCGTGTATCTCATGCAGCATCCATGGCGGCTTTAGGGAAATTTGCCAGCACATGCCGGACCATGCTGGACGCAAGTTCGTGTTCCCCGAGAAACACCATTCCTCCACTTTCCTTTCTCAGTAGCGCCGCCTCTTCTTCGTTATGCGTACGCACGATAATCCCGATCGGCGGGTTAAGTATACGTGCAGTTTCGATCATTCGGCGAGCGCGTAGTGTATCGGGAACCGCGATCACCAGCATCGCGGCTCGCGCGATATGTGCCTGGATGAGCACCGACGGCTCCGCAGCGTCTCCCGCAACGGCGTGAATGCCGCGCTTGCGCAACCCTTCGACGATCTCCCGATTCTGCTCGGCAACAACCAGGGGAACACCTTCTTTCCTGAGCGTTTCACTGATGCGCTCGCCTACGCGTCCATATCCCACCAGCACGACATGACTCGTAACATAACTTGATGTGACAGTGATCGGCAACTCCGCCAGGGGATCGTCCGAACGCTCAAGGACGCGCGCCACTCCGGAATGGGAACGTATCCACGCCTGCCCCGGTTCAATCAGCTTGAATATCAGCGGATTCAATGTGATCGAGATGAAAGCTGCCGCGAGTATGAGACTCTGCGCTTCAACCGGCAGGAGTCCGAGCGATACTCCCAGACCGGCCAGGATAAACGAGAATTCACCGATCTGCGCCAGGCTGGCTGATACAGTAAGCGCTGTATTCAAGGGGTAGCGGAAGGCGAGTACCAGCAGGAAGGCAGCAAGCGACTTGACAATGATGATGATACCGAGTGTGGCGACCAGGTGAAAAGGCTGCTTTATCAGTATATCGGGATCGAACAGCATTCCCACGGAGACAAAAAACAAAACCGAGAACGCGTCCCGAAGAGGCAGCGATTCATGAGCGGCGCGATGACTGAGATCCGACTCCCTCATGACCATGCCGGCAAAGAACGCGCCCAGTGCGAACGAAACGCCGAAGAGCATGGCTGAACCATAGGCAATGCCTATCGCAACAGCAATTACACTCAGAATGAAGAGTTCGTTGGAGTTGGTGCTGGCGACATACCAGAGCAACTTGGGAAAAACGCGCCTCCCCACAACAAGCATCAGCGCAATGAAAATGGCCACCTTGCCGAAAGTAACCAGGACCGAAATCAACAAATCCAGGCTCGATACGCCCGCTGCAGCTCCGCTCACGTCGCCGCGCAACCAGTCGGCAAGTGGGGGTAGCAATACAAGAACAAGAACCATCGCTACATCTTCAACGATCAGCCATCCCACTGCAATCGAACCATTGACCGATTTGAGCAAGCCCCGCTGCTCCAGGGCTCTCAGCAAGACAACGGTGCTCGCGGTCGAAAGCGCCACGCCATATACGATACTGACGCCTAGATTCCAGTCCCAGGAAAGAGCGACGGCAGCGCCGAAGGCCGTAGCGACGCTAATCTGAACGAGGGCGCCAGGCAAAGCAATACGACGCACCGCCAACAAATCCTTGAGTGAGAAATGCAATCCCACTCCGAACATCAGCAAAATGACACCGATTTCCGCCAACTGGCCTGAAAGCTCCATATCAGCCACGAATCCCGGTGTGTTGGCACTCATGATGACGCCTGCGGTCAGGTAGCCGACGAGTACTGGTAACTTCAACCGGTTAGCGATCAGCCCCATGAGCAACGCAAGCCCGAAGCTGACAGCAATGGTGGTGATCAGGGTAAAACTATGAGGCATGGAATTTGCCGATGGAGACAATAATCACGCCATGATAAACCTCTTTTCCTGCCGGATTTATCAGGAATTGACCTGAGCGGGGTCAAGAGCTGATACAGGAACACAATCCGCGGTATGGATTCGGTCTGCGCCGATATGGAAAGACAATGGGAGAGACTTCTCAGCCGATATCATTCATGGCTGCACGGCCCACCATTCCACTAAAATATTTGCCCAGGTTAGGGTTTGTTCAGGCTTTTCCCAGCGCCTGCAAGGGATCGACATATCGCATATCAAATTCCTGCGCAATCGTGGGATAAGTGACCGATCCGCGATGCGTGTTCATTCCGTATTTCAATGCCGGATTTTTTCTGACCGCATCCAGGCCTTCATCCGCTAGCTGCACGATATAGATCGCCGTCTGGATACTAAGTGCGAAGGTGCTGGTACGAGGAACGGCGCTCGGCATGTTCGCGACACAATAATGCACCACCCCCTCGATCTCATAGGTTGGGTTGCTGTGGGTAGTGGGTCGACTTGTTTCGATGCATCCCCCCTGATCCACGGCCACATCGACGATAACCGATCCTCTTCGCATTTTCGGCAACATATCCGCCGTTACCAGCCAGGGGGTTCGTCCCCCTGGGATCAAAACCGCACCGATGACGAGATCGGCATTGTAGACCGCTTCCTCGATATTGTATTCATCGCTGAAGCGCGTCTGCAACTGCCCACGATATATGTCATCCAGGTATTTCAGGCGGTCGTGGCTCACATCCAGCACGGTGACCTGGGCGCCACACCCCGCAGCGACGCGGGCAGCATTCGTTCCCACGATGCCTGCACCGAGAATGGCGACGTTGGCCGCGGCCACACCAGGAACACCGCCCATCAACACGCCTCGCCCCCCTTGTGTTTTTTGCAGATAGGTCGCGCCGATCTGGGTAGCCATGCGTCCCGCCACCTCGCTCATGGGCGCCAGCAACGGCAATTTCCCATCTGCGGTTTGCACCGTTTCGTAAGCCACAGCCGTAACGCCGCTCCCGAGCAAAGCCTCGACAAGAGGACGGTCCGAGGCCAGATGAAGATAAGTGAAAAGAATCATGTCCCGATGCAGATAACCATATTCCGCAGAAGTCGGTTCCTTGACCTTGATCACCAGTTGCGCTGCCCACGCATCTTCCGCCCGCGGAACAATCATAGCTCCTGCCAGGCGATATTCATCGTCCGAAAGAAAACTGCCTTCTCCTGCTCCCTTTTGCACAAGCACGCGGTGGCCGCGGCGCGTCAATGCCTTGACGTTGCTTGGAGTCATGCCGACTCTGTTTTCATGGTCTTTCGTTTCTTTGGGCAATCCGATCAGCATAGGCATATATAACTGGGGTAACCAGGAAGTGAGGAGAGCGTTTTTTTATTGTATGACTGAACCTCGGAAGGTTGACAGAGAGGGTGCATAAGTGGCTGCAGTTGCGGAAGCCCCTCCATCATTCTCGCAAGTATACAACCGGCGCGAAATCACTCGAAAAAAATATTCGACGGGACGTTGCAAAGGGGAGAATTATGGCGAGTGCATCAATTGTTTGCGCAAGTGCTGGAGCACCCGCTTGCGAGTATCGACTCCTTGATCGAGGGCTGTCCGGTAATCCAATGTGAGGGTGGAATGCCCTTTCCCGGGCACCGTAACAGACCGGAAGCGCGGAATGGATGATCCCGGAGCAGATTGAAGTGAGCCTTCCAGCCGCCTGAATCGAGCGGCGGGACAATGCGCATCATCCTCGAAACGGAGTCCGAGTAACGACATCGTATCCTTGCGGCTGGATGCGAAGGACAGCACTTCGGGTTCGATATCGAGCCCTTCGGGCTGAAAGAACGGCAGACTCGGCTGTGCGGCCACAGGTGCGAGGAGTGATGCTTCGAGCATCATGGCCAAAACGAATCCGCCCGTATAGCACATGCCGATGGCGCCCACACCGGGACCGCCGCGTTCCGCATGTATTTTTCGGCACAAAGCCCGAAGCGGTATTGTGATGCTGCTCGATTTACCAGCAGCAAGAATGTTGAATTCCTTCCGTATGCATACGAAAGGCGCTTTCAGCAGGCCGAGCGTTAGGGACTGGAGCGGTTTGCCGAACAGAAGTGGCATAACCACGTGAAACCCCCGATCTGCCAACCACTCCGCAAACTCGACAGTCTCTGGCGTGAGGCCCGGCAGTTCGTGCAGGAGGATGACGCCGAGCCCCGCACCTTTCCGGAAAATCGGGAATGTATGGTCGCCCGCAGTGAACAATTCTTCCGAAAAGCCCTTGACTGCGCTCACTGCGTCATTACATCCGGCATTATCATCCAATTGCAGGTAATATTCGGTGATATTCGGCGTTACAGGGCCTTGACCATGTCTTCGACGACCTTCTTGGCATCCCCGAATATCATCATGGTCTTATCCATATAGAAGAGATCGTTATCCAGGCCGGCATAACCCGCAGCCATGCTGCGTTTGACCACCATTACCGTACGCGCTTTATACGCATCCAGAATGGGCATGCCGTAGATCGGGCTGCCCGGCACATTTGCTGCCGGATTCACCACGTCGTTGGCGCCAAGCACAAGCACCACGTCGGTATTGGAAAAATCGCTGTTGATCTCATCCATCTCCAGCACCTGCTCATACGGTATCTCGGCCTCCGCCAGCAGCACATTCATGTGCCCCGGCATGCGCCCTGCAACGGGATGGATGGCAAAACGCACATTCACGCCTTTCTTGTGCAGCACTTCCGCCAGTTCCTTCACCGCGTGCTGCGCCCTGGCCACGGCCAGTCCGTAGCCCGGCACGATGATAACGCTGTCAGCATTTCCCATGATGAAAGCGGCATCGTCCGCGCTGCCGCTGCGGTAGGTTTTCTGCGTCCCGTCACTCGCCACGGCGGCCCCTCCTTCACTCCCGAATCCGCCCAGTATGACGGAGAGGAATGGACGGTTCATCGCCTTGCACATGATATAGGACAGGATCGCGCCCGAACTGCCCACCAGTGATCCTGCGATGATCAGCATGGGATTGCCAAGCGAGAATCCGATACCGGCCGCGGCCCAGCCGGAGTAGGAATTGAGCATGGAAATGACCACGGGCATGTCAGCGCCGCCAATCGGAATGATGATGAGAAAGCCGAGCACGAACGCAATCGCGGTCATGGTGGCGAAAGCAGTCCAGTTCGTGGTGGTGCTGAAGAAAAACCACAGGCCGAATCCAACCATGATGATCGCCATGGTCAGATTGACCTTATGCTGACCGTTGAAGGTGATGGGTGCACCACTCATCCGCCCTGACAATTTGAGGAAGGCTATCACCGAACCCGACCAGGTCATGGCGCCGATGAATGTGCCGAGGAACAGCTCCAGCTTGCTGCCCATCGGCAATATCTCCGGCAGGCCAAAGGAAGCGGGATTGTTGACCGCGGCGATGGCGATGAATACCGCTGCCAGACCGACGAGGGAGTGCATGAACGCGACCAGTTCCGGCATCGCGGTCATCTGCACGCGCCGCGCCACAACAGCGCCAATGGTGCCTCCCAGGGCGATACAGACAATGATCAGCGCCCAGTTCCTGGTGATGGTAAGCGTGGTAATGACCGCGATTACCATTCCGATGATTCCGAACATATTCCCGCGCCGGGCGGAGAGCGGCGAGCTTAAACCTTTTAGCGCCAGGATGAAGAAAACCGAGGCGATAAGATACGCGAGAGCGACCGTATTTGCCGACATTGACTAGCTTCCTTTTTTATCTTTTTTTCTGAACATTTCCAGCATCCGCTGGGTAACAAGAAACCCGCCGAATACATTGATCGCAGCCAGCGTTACCGCGGCAGCCCCCAGCCATACGCCCCAGTCGGTTTCCGCCGGCCCGGCGGCAAGCATGGCGCCGACGAGGATAATGCCGGAAATCGCATTGGTCACCGACATCAATGGCGTGTGCAGGGCTGGAGTCACATTCCAGACCACGTGATAACCCACGAACACGGCCAGCACGAATACCGTGAGATTAATAATGGTTGGGTCAATTTCACCAATCATGATCGCTCCTTTTAATCTGTTAATTTTTTACCAGGATACGGACGGGGGGAGAAAAAGCAACGATAAAAACCTGGGGGCCGCTTCTCCGCCTGGTCCGTGTTCTTTCAGGTTTTCCCGATGACTTCTCCATTGGCGCACACCAAGGTTCCGGCGATGATTTCGTCCTCACGGTTTATGTTGAGCTCACCCGTCTTCGCGTCGAGCATCAGGTTGAGAAAATTCATCAGATTACGTGCATACAGAGCGCTGGAATCGGCGGCTACCAGTCCGGGCAGATTGGCAATGCCGACGAGATGC
Organism: Nitrosospira multiformis; assembly: GCA_017306155.1. Taxonomy (GTDB): domain Bacteria; phylum Pseudomonadota; class Gammaproteobacteria; order Burkholderiales; family Nitrosomonadaceae; genus Nitrosospira; species Nitrosospira multiformis_F. Next base: position 75,366 of record JAFKJB010000012.1, on the reverse strand, counting down.
ACGCCATGTTTCACGACGACCTTGTTCAATTCAGACAAGGGGCAATTGCCGCCGGCTTCAACCGCCAGGTCGACAATGACAGAACCCGGCTTCATCGCCTGCACCGTTTCTTCCCGGATCAGCACGGGGGCCGGACGGCCGGGAATCAGCGCCGTCGTAATGATAATGTCGGCTGCTGCGGCACGCTGGTGCACCAGCTCGCTCTGGCGGCGTTTGTAATCCTCCGACATCTCGCGCGCGTATCCGCCCGCGGTTTCCGCTTGTGCCTTTTCCTCATCGCTGAGCGGAACCTCGACGAATTTGGCGCCCAGGCTTTCCACCTGCTCCTTGGCTGCCGGGCGCACATCGAATGCTTCGATTACCGCCCCCAGCCGTTTGGCGGTCGCAATCGCCTGCAATCCCGCCACCCCTGCGCCGAGAACCAATACCCTCGCCGCCTTTACCGTACCGGCGGCTGTCATCAGCATGGGAAAAAATTTCTGGTAAATATTGGCGGCCATGATCACCGCCTTGTATCCGGCAATGTTGGCCTGTGACGACAGCACATCCATGCTCTGGGCACGCGAGATGCGCGGCAGTTTCTCCATCGAGAAAGCGGTTATGCCGTGAGCCGCAAGCGCCTCGATGCCCTCGGCCTGATGCGGAGAAAGCAGCCCAACCAATACGGCATCCTTGCGCATCAATGCAAGTTCGGATGCCTCGGGCGCGCGCACCTTGAGCACGATCTGAGACTGGCCATACAGCTCGCCGGGGTCGGTCACAATACTTGCTCCGGCAGCCCGGTACTCCTCGTCCGGTATGCTCGCGCCCGCACCAGCGCCAGACTGGACCAGAACGACATGCAAACCCTTGGCGGTAAATTTCTTGACCGTCTCCGGCGTGGCGGCAACCCGGGTCTCTTCCCCGCGGGTTTCTGCCGGTATTCCTATATGCATGAATATCTCCCTTTATCTTTCTTGTATGCGCCACGTTCGGTGGCGAGGTGAAAAACCTCTTGCACCTGTCGCGGAGGCCTGTTTCAACAAAAACCCCGAATTATAAATGAACCTTAGCATGATGCAGTGCCTCATCAAATGAAAACGGGTTCTTTTCTACAACTTTCCGGCAATCCTTCCCGCAGAGAAATCAGCGCGGACATGAAATGATTCCGATTCTCGATCCCAGCACTTCTGGCTGTAACAGTTCATGGAAATGCAGAAGCGTAGGTGGGGAACTCTGCCGATAACGTTTTGTCGCCACATTTTCGTCGTCCGGCAGAGCCAGTCTATACTTGTGCTGGTTTGGAAAAGGAAAAGTCCTGGATTCCCGTTTTCTTGAAAGGCGATGTTCCCTACTTAATGACCGGTTCCGCAGAAGCTTCGAGCTCCGGCTGGCTCGTCTCTTTCAGGCAATGGCTGATCCAGCGGGTGGTCAGTTTCTCCTGCACGCTGTTCTGGCGCAAACGCGACGCCAGTCCACCGAAATCGACCTGGTCGAGTGGTTGGTCCTGGTTGAAGCACGAGAAGACATAGGTAACCTCTCCGGTCTTCGGGTCCTTATGCGGTTGCAGGCATTGAGCACAGATTTCTTTCATCATGCACTGCATCGGTGAGTTGATGGAGCCGATGGCGAAATGGTCCGTTTTCAGATAGGGCTTGAGCCTGGTATGGCGGGCAGCACCCACAGCCGCCATCATCCTGTCGGAACCAATGGCAATGATGCGATCGGCGTCCGCCAGACGGATTTTCTGCGGCCCCAGGGCACCGCTTCCATAAGCGGCCATTGCCTCGACAATATTCCCCACAAAACTGTAATCGCCCGGCCTGGAAGGCGTGAAGCCGGGTGCTTCGTCGCAGCACCAGATCACCACGTCGGCTGCGGCTTCGATTTCAGCTACCTTGTAACGGTCGATCAGCTTCTTGTAGCCGGCAAAATACAAAATTTTCGATCCTGCAGCCCGGGCCGCAGCCCCGATGGAGAACAGTACGGCATTACCGAGCCCCCCGCCCACCAATGCCACGGTCTCATCCGGCAGAATTTCTGTAGGCGTGCCAGTCGGGCCCATCAGAACCACGGGATCTCCCGGATTGAGCCTTGCGCATAAATCCGCGGACCCGCCCATTTCCAGCGCGATGAGCGAAACCAGGCCGCGGGAAACATCCACCGAGGCGCCGGTAAGCGCGATGCCTTCCATCGCCAGCTTGGTATCGCCTGCGGTTGTGGCAAGCGTTGCAAAGTTCTGGAAGCGATAAAATTGTCCCGGGTGAAAACGTTCCACTGCCATCGGCGCATGCACGACGACCTCCACGATATTGGGCGTGAGGCGTTCGACCTTGTGCACGGTTGCGCGCAGCCTGCCATTGATCTCCGCAAAAAACAGCCAGGCGGGCTTCGTCGAAGCGGGCGCCAGGCGTTCGAGCACGTGGCTGACCACGGGATAACCCTGCTTGGCGCTGGACATCGCTTTCACCACGTTTCCCGAATAGGACGGATGCAGGTCGCCGAAGAAGCTGATGAAACGCCCATCCTCATTACGGCTCAACAGTACGGTGGGATGCTCGGGCTTGGGGTTTCCGCGTGCCGGACTGGCCGGATCGCCGTTTTCATCGCATGCGGCAAAATAGCGCCCATGCAGCTTGAAATGTTTATCGTCCTCCCGCGCAAGCACCGTATTGGGCTGCGTTCCCGCTGCGACCAGAACAGCGCAGGCAGGCAATACGGCTTGCCCGGTTTTCTGCCAGGAACCGGTTTCGTCGAGTGCCTGCACCGCAAAATGCACCGCCTTCGCATGCTCCCACCTATCGGTATCCACACGGAGGGGAGTGAGTCCTTCGGCAAACCATATGCCCTCCTCCATGGCTTTTTCGACTTCTTCATGGTTGAGCGTGTAGGAGGGGCTGTCGATGAGGCGTTTTCGATAGGCGATAGTCGCGCCTCCCCAGGATTGCAGCAGTTCCAGTATCCGCGGAACCCGTCCTTCCCGCTCCGCTTCCCTGCGCTCTGCCCGAATGGCCCTGGCATGACTGAGAAACTCCTCGGCAATTTCGCGCTCTTCCTCATCCCAGGCTCCACGGATTGCTGCTTCACCCTGGACAGCCGTAAGAATTTCATATCGGCGGAGGAACTTGTCCACTTGCACGGGATAGTATGCCAGTGCTTCGGTCGCGGTATCGATGGCTGTCAGTCCTCCCCCGATGACCACCACCGGCAGGCGCAACTGCATGTTGGCAACCGAGTTGGTCTGGGCCGCCCCGGTCAGCTGCAATGCCATCAGGAAATCGGAGGCAGCGCGAACGCCGCGCGCCAGGCCATTGGGCAAATCGAGCACGGTAGGACGCCCTGCCCCTGCGGCAAGTGCTACATGATCGAACCCCATGGCGAAGGCATCGTCCGCAGTAAGCGTTCCGCCGAAGCGGACCCCGCCAAAAAGCGCAAACTCCTCCCGACGCTCCAGAAGCAGGCGGATCAGCTTGAGAAAGTTCTTGTCCCAACGAACGGTGATGCCGTACTCCGCAACACCGCCGAACCCGCCGGGCATACGCTCATCCAGGTTCTCCGACAGCTCATCGGTATTGCGGATGGCCCTGAACGGAACATGCTCTCCCTGCTTGTTCACGCCCGAGAGTTCCGGTTCCAGGGGCTCGATCTTGAGGCCATCGATTCCAACCACGGTATGGCCGTCATTCATCAAATGATGCGCCAGGGTATACCCCGCCGGCCCCATGCCCACCACCAGCACCTTGCGGCCCGTCGGCGCCTTCGGCACCGGGCGACGCAGATTGAGCGGATTCCAGCGGGTCAGGAGGCTGTAGATCTCGAATCCCCAGGGCAGTTCCAGGACATCCTTGAGGGTGCGCGTCTCGGCCTGCGGGATATCGACCGGTTCCTGCTTCTGGTAAATGCAGGATTTCATGCAGTCGTTGCAGATACGATGCCCCGTGCCGGCACACATGGGATTGTCGATGACAATCATCGCGAGGCCGCCTATCGCCACGCCCTGCGTCTTGAGTTTGTGAAATTCCGAAATGCGCTCTTCCAGAGGGCATCCTGTCAGCAGCACGCCAAGCTGGCTTTTTTTGAAGTTAACAGGCTCATCGGGTGTTTTTTGTTTTTCTTTCATCCCCTTGGAGCAGGAATCCTTTCCCTGTTCATGGCACCAGATGCAGTAATTCGACTCATCCAGGGCGCCCGTCAGGTCGGTTCCCTGGTCGGTGAGGGAAAATCCTTCCCGGCGCCGTACATGATGAAGCTTGTGAACGGTATAACCTGCCGACGTGTCCGTTTCCGTTGACAGCAGATGCAGGAAATCGAGCTTGGCCGGGGCCTTGAACAATACGCCCGTTGCATTGCGCTCCCGTCCCGCAGGAGTCTTTAACGCCCAGGCGGCATACAGCAAGGCATCCTTGAGGCGGTCTTCATTCGCGCCCTCGTCCAGCAGCCACTCCGCCACTTTTGTTGCAAAAACCAGCTCTGAGAAAGGAGCGCCGAATTCAGCCGCCAGTTTTGCTTCCAGTGCAACGCCATCCACTGCGGCGGCATCCGCCTCGCTGACTTTGTTCATGGCGCGCCGCTGCACGAACAGCCTCTTGCAGGAATAAAGGGGTGCCAGCTGATGATGACGTGCGGCAAGCGCTCCGGCTTCCTTCTCTATGCCGAACAGTCTGGCAATGAAATCCTCCATCCAGGGCGCGACTTCAATCAGCAGCGCGGCCTCTTCCTTGCGATCGAGATGATCGGGCTGGATTCGTGCCTGCTCCAGGCGAACACGCAGCCCCGGCTCTCCTTCGGAGAGAAAACCAAGGAATGCCTGATCCAGTCTCACCAGCCCTTCCCGACGATACAGGTCGGCAAAAGCCATGCCAAACCCCAGCGCCGGAGAGGGAACCTCAGATGCCTGTGCCGGGTGAAGCGCCGATTGTAAACTTGTCATGATAAAGTCATTCAAAAGTTATAAGTGAAATCAAAATGAGACAAAAATCATCAGCTATCAGAACTGATCATGTACGAAAAGTTTTATATCCCTTTTCAGTTTGTGCTTTTTCCCGCTTTAAAAACACAAAAGCGGCAAGGTCCTGTTCCCCTTATCCGCCCCTTGTCTGTCCTATCTGTCTACAAGGCCTGTTGAGCATTCGGAATGCGTGGTGCCGCCGGCCCCTGCAACATTGAACTGCCGGCTGCTCTGCTGCCTTACAGACCTGACAGCCCGCGGGGCTTGTCGTCAGCCCTGGCCTTTTGAAGGACAGATCATCCCTGCGGCCACGGTATTGTTCGTAACCTCATCGATCACGATGAAGCTCCCGGTCGCATGATTACGCGGGTATGCATCCCATACCAGAGGCTGATGGACCTTGAGCGATACCCGCGCAATGTCATTCATTTTGAGAGTATCAGCGGCGTCATGGTTCAGGGTATTGATATCCAGCCGATAATCTATGCGGGATATGACGGCTTTTACCACCCGTGTGGTGTGCTTGATCAGGTATTTGCGCCGGGAATCGAGGCTCTGCTCAGACAACCAGCACAGCATCGCATCAAATTCTTTTGTAACCTGGGGAAGCTGGGAAGTTTTTACCAGCATGTCCCCTCTTGATATATCCAGATGATCTTCAATCGTCAGCGTTACCGACTGGGGCGCAACCGCATCCTCGACATTTCCTTCATAAGTGACGATTTCCCTGATGCGCGAGGTCAGGCCGGAAGGCAGAACCTGCACCTCGTCACCCACACTGATGGAACCGGATTCGATACGGCCCATGTAGCCCCTGAAGTCATGCCATTCCTCCGTTTGCGGGCGACATACCAATTGCACGGGAAAGCGAAAATCTTCAAGGTTGATGTCATGGTCAACCGGAACCTTTTCCAGTAAATCCATCAGCGTCATGCCTTTGTACCAGCCGAGGTTACTGCCGCGCTCGACCACCATGTCGCCGTTCAGGGCAGACATCGGAATATAAGCGATGTTTTTCAGATTGAGTCCGGCAACGAAACGGTGAAATTCCTGGCAGATTCGCTCGAACACGTCCTGGGAATAACCCACCAGATCCATCTTGTTGACCGCCACCACCAGATGAGGAATACCGACGAGGCTGGCGAGGTAGGCATGACGGCGGGATTGCGTGAGCACACCCTTGCGGGCATCGATCAGGATAATGGCGAGATTGGCGGTGGAAGCGCCGGTTACCATATTGCGGGTATATTGCTCATGCCCCGGCGTGTCAGCAATGATGAACTTACGCTTGGGGGTGGCGAAGTAACGATAGGCTACATCGATGGTAATGCCTTGTTCGCGTTCTGCCTGGAGGCCATCGGTGAGCAGCGACAGATCGACAGCTTCCATCCCGCGCTTACGGGAAGTATGGGCGATCGCGCTCAGCTGATCTTCAAAAATCGATTTTGAGTCGTGCAGCAAGCGGCCGATCAGCGTGCTTTTGCCGTCATCCACGCTGCCGGCGGTAATGAAACGCAATAACTCCGAATGATCGAAGGAAATATTTTCAATAACTGACATTTAACACTCGTCTGGAAATTCTTTTTCTCCGTTACTTCATCTGACCTGCAACAAAGATGAAAAGAATGGGAGATTATCTGCTTTCCGAAGCTGTCATTTTAAAAAAGGAAAACCGGAGCCGCTCGGGAGAGGGCAAGGTCTCTCAGAAATACCCTTCTCTCTTGCGCAACTCCATGGAAGCCTCCGATGTCTGGTCGTCCATGCGCGTTGCACCCCGTTCAGTAATTCGCGTAATCGCCGTCTCTGCAATGATTTCCCCGATACCGACCGCTGCCGACTCCACCGGGCAGGTGCAGCTCATGTCACCCACCGTCCGGAAGCGCACCATGAGATTCTCAACCTTTTCCCCTTCCTTCGGCTGAACCAGGTGCGATATCGGCAAAAGGCCGCTGCCGCGCCGGATGACATCGCGCCTGTGGGCGAAATAGATGTGCGGCACCTCCAGCCCCTCGCGCGAGATGTATTCCCACACATCGAGTTCCGTCCAGTTGCTGATGGGAAATACGCGGATATTTTCTCCCGGATGAACTCTTGCATTGTAAAGATCCCATAATTCCGGACGCTGGTTCTTCGGGTCCCATTGGCCGAATTCATCCCGGAAGGAAAATATGCGTTCCTTGGCCCGCGCTTTCTCCTCGTCGCGCCGCGCCCCGCCAATACAGGCATCGAAACCATGCTCGGCGATGGCATCCAGCAGCGTTACGGATTGAAAGGGATTACGGCTCTGATTTTCCGAGCGCAGCACCACCCTTCCCTGCTTGATCGAGTCTTCCATGCTGGCAACGATTAAACGCTCACCGAGTTGCTTGACACGGCGGTCACGAAACTCGATCACTTCCGGGAAATTATGGCCAGTATCGACATGCATCAAAGGAAACGGGAAACGTCCTGGGCGGAAAGCCTTTTCCGCCAGACGCAGAAGAACAATCGAGTCCTTGCCACCGGAAAAGAGTAGAGCGGGATTGGCACACTCGGCCGCGACCTCGCGCATGATGTGGATTGCTTCACTTTCCAGTGCTTCAAGATGGCCAAGTTGCCGCACGACACGCCGCTTGATGACCACCGGTTCATTCTTCATCACAAGACCTGCAACCGGCCCTGCAACAGGTGCAAATTCATCCATTTGATTCAAAATAACGTCCATCAAACAATCCCCATTCAGTTCAGGAGGCGCTTCATGCGATTCCTGATTCCCTTGTTTCTGCTACCGCTGCTGCACTCGCTGACGTCTTTTATTTCCACTCTCCGGGATCCGCATTCAATCTGAAACAGCCAGATCCTTTACTACCGCGCCTGAACCGGCAGGGGTGGCGCTTGCGACATTCTGGGCGCCATGTTTTTTGCCGGGGTGTAGGCCACATTCCTTGATTTCCGGATCCTCCCACCACCAGCGGCCGGCGCGAACATCCTCGCCAGGGGTAATGGCGCGAGTGCAAGGAGCGCATCCGATACTCGTGTAACCCTTGTCGTGCAGGGCGTTGTAGGGCACATCGAACTGCTTGAGATACGCCCATACATCAGCCTGGCTCCAGTCCAGCAGGGGGCTGAATTTTTGCAGGCCGTTCTCGGCATCGAACTCCGATGCGGCCAGATCCTTCCGGGTAGGCGCCTGATCCCGGCGCAAGCCGGTAATCCATGCGTGCTTGCCTCTCAAGGCGCGCTTCAACGGTTCGACCTTGCGGATGCGGCAGCACTTCTTGCGCAAATCCACGCTGTCGTAAAACGCATTGGGGCCGTTCTGCGCCACGTATGCTTCCACTGCGGCAGCGTCCGGAAAATAGACTGGAATCCGGATGCCGTACCGCTCGGTAACCTGCTGCATGAGATCATAGGTTTCCTGCGGAAGCCGTCCGGTATCCAGTGTGAGCATCCCGATATCCGGATAATGCCGCGCAATGAGATCGGTCAGCACCATGTCCTCGGCGCCGAAACTGTTGGCGAAGGTGGCAGGCGCATGATCTTTCTGCACCTTTTCCAGCAATATGCGCGCCTCTGCGATTTTTTGATCCAGGCTCATGTCCCCAACCAGTTATTCCCAGTCAATCATTCATCGAGCTAATCAGACAGTTGCCGAGGAAGGCGCCCGTCCCATCGCGGCCCTGGCGGGAAGCGGCCTTGGCAGCGCCCCCTCCAGATCGAGCCCGCGGTCGAAATCCAGGCAGAACTGCGCAACCTCCATCGTCCACGTATCCAGCTCGGCAAACCACTCGGTCAGGCGAGCATCATTCAACTCTTCCGCCGGGCTCGCAAAATCTTCTGCGAATTTAGCCAACTGCCGCGACAACCTCGGCTTGGTGGGCAGCAAGCGTCTAAACTCCTCCGCCAAACCCGACAGGTCATCGCGCTTCTCGCCGCCAATCAATTCCAGCGTGCCTTGTGCGAGCAAGCGCGCGATTTCTTCGGCGCATGCGACAGAATCGGCAAATTTCAGTTGAAACTTGAGCGCATCCCGGTAATTGCGCTCGTGCGCCGCTTCGAAAAAGCTCGTACCGGTCTTTGTCTGAACCACGCCGGCACACTCCCCCCCGCCCAATTGCAACACCTTGAAATCAGCCTTCTGGCCATGATCGCGCAGAACAGATTCCACTTGTTCGGGTTTGACCTCCACCAGATCCGCCAGCAGATCATTGAAATAGGCCTTATCCTTCCGATGCGCCCAGGAAAAGAAGGGCTCATCCGCCTCACGTGTGGCGGAAAAAGCCGATTGCACCCGCTTCACCGCCTCCTCGACGCGGGCCGTCGGCACCGATGGACCTTTGAACGCCAGCGCGCCACGCGCCATCCCATTACCGCCGAAATGCATCTGGTAATGCGGCACGAGCTTGCCGTGCATGCGCTTGCCTTCACCGTAGATGCCGATATCTCCCGCTTCCGGCTGCGCGCAGCCGTTATGGCATCCTGATACCCGTATCTTCAGGTCATGCTCGCCGCCGCTCAGCTTGGGTCCTACGATCGTGCTGGAAGTAATCCCCAGACGGCAGGTCGATGTTCCCGGACACGCCACCACATCATCGCCTGCCTTCGGCACTCCCAGCCCCAAAGCAGCAAGGGCAGCCCGCAGGGGCTCGATTTTGGCTTCGGGCACGTCTGGCAGGAACATGTTCTGATCCTGGCTGGTGCGGATATCGGGCAGATCGAATGTGTCGCAGATATCGGCAAGACCGCGCAATTGGGTCACGTCCAGATTCCCCATCGGCACACTGATGGGGAACACATAGTAGCCCGCCTGCTTCTGCGGGAAAATGCGGCGCGGTGCACCGATGCCCGGCGCTTCCCCATCGCCCCCGGCACTCCACTCTCCTTTCGGATAATCCACGGTTGCCAGTGCCGATTTGGTACGAACCAACTCTTCGCGATATTTCTCGACAAACCCTTCCGGACCAAATTTATCCACAAGAAACTTGATCCGTGACTTGGCGCGTTTTGCCCGGTCCGAGTAGCGGTTATGCAGCTGGATCACCGCCTCCATCACCGCCAGCAGGTCTTTCTCCTCGATGAACTCTTCTACTACGATAGCTTCGTGCGGCTTGTGCCCGAGCCCGCCGCCCGCGACCACCTTGAAGCCGAAGCGGTCGCCATTGCGTACCGCGATGACGCCGAGATCATGCATCATCCCCTGCGCACAATCGGCTTCGCACGCTGACAGGCTGATCTTGAACTTGCGCGGCATCTGCTGCGTCAGGGGATTGCGCAGCATATGCCGCACCGTTCCCTCCAGATGCCGGGTGACGTCGGTATGCTGGCGTGGACATACCCCGGAGAGGGGACAGGTCGTTATATTCCGTATCGTATTGCCGCATGCCTCGCGCGTGGTCAATCCCCCCTCCGCCAGGTGGCGCAAGGTGGCCGGCGTCTGCTCCAGAGGCACGTAATGCATCTGGATATCCTGGCGCGTGGTGATATGGACCACATCATGCCGGGAGAATTTCTCCAGAGCGGAGGCGATCGTTCGCAGTTTCGGAGCGGATACCCGTCCGCCGGGCAGCTTGATACGCACCATGTTGACCCCTTCCTGCCGCTGGCCGTAAATTCCCATCTGAAGGCGGCCGGCAGTAAAGCGCGTAACATCCATTTTCAGATCGCGGTACTCCTGTACCGACTGATCGTATAAAGCTATTTCCCCGTCATTCGCGAGGTTATCCAGATAACCCATTTACATCCTCCACTATTCCACTGTGTATGCCATACCTCATCACCCCTCCCGCTTCGCCCACGCACGCGAGAAGCAGGAAACCGCGCATGATGCATCGAAAACGCGATAATAGCAATGAACATATATATCGCGAAAGAATATTATGTTAGATTAACATAACTTAATGTTATTTAGATCCCGATCATGAAATTGCAGCAATTGCGTTATTTATGCGAAGTCGCCAACCAGGGCCTGAACTTATCCAAGGCGGCGGAAATTCTCCATACTTCCCAGCCTGGTATCAGCAAGCAGATCCGCCTGCTGGAAAACGAACTGGGGGTGGATATTTTTGTACGAAACGGCAAGCGCGTGGTTGAAACCACGCCACCCGGCCGGGCGATTCTCGAAATTGCCGAAAGAATGTTAAGAGACGCAAAAAACCTGAAGCAGGTGGGGCAGGAATTTGCCAATGAAGCGAGCGGCTCTCTGACTATCGCTACGACCCATACACAGGCGCGGTATGCGTTGCCTTCCGCAATCCAGCATTTTACCGCACGCTACCCCAAGGTGCGACTGGTTTTACGCCAGGGCAATCCGACACAGATCGCTGAACTGGTCACATCCGGGGTGGCCGACATAGCGATTGCCACGGAAGCGATCGAACTGTTCAGCGAACTCGTCATGCTGCCCTGCTACCAGTGGAACCGTTGCATAATCGTTCCACCCAGGCATCCTCTGCTCAAACTCAAGGAATTGACACTGGAAGCGATCGCCGAGCATCCGATCATCACTTATGATTTTGCATTTACCGGCCGCTCGAAGATCAATCAGGCATTCGATGCAAAAGGCCTGGTTCCCAATGTCGTGCTCACGGCGATTGATGCTGATGTCATTAAAACCTATGTGGAACTGGGACTGGGGATCGGGATACTGGCGCAGATGGCGTTTGAGCCTTCACGCGACAAGCATTTGCGGGCTATCGACGCCAGCCACCTGTTCGAACCCAGCACGACACGCATTGGTATCAGCCGCAACAGTTATCTGCGCAAATACGTGTATGATTTCATCGAAATGTTTGCCCCGCATCTTGATCGGGCAACAGTTGCGGCAGCCATGACGGAGCGGCCATGAATGCAATCCAGCCCCTGCCCGATCTTCTCATCAGCCAGATTGCAGCGGGAGAAGTCGTCGAACGTCCCGCTTCTGCACTCAAGGAACTGCTGGAAAACAGCCTCGATGCGGAGGCAACCGAAGTAACGGTGCAGCTTTGCCAGGGCGGCGTCAAATTTGTGCGGGTGGCAGACAATGGAGCGGGAATTTCCAGGGAAGATCTGCCCCTTGCCCTTGCCCGCCACGCCACCAGCAAGATAAGGACCCTGGAGGATTTGCAGAATGTGCCAAGTCTTGGTTTTCGCGGTGAAGCGCTTGCAAGCATCGCTTCCGTTTCCCGACTGGCTCTGGTAAGCCGCAGTGCAGGAGATAAGCACGCCTGGCGGATAGAGGCGGAGGCAGGACGGCTCACACAGCCTGAGCCTGCTGCGTTCGCCCAGGGAACAGCCGTGGAAATGCGCGATCTCTACTTCAACACCCCCGCCCGGCGGAAATTTCTGAAAACAGAAGCTACCGAATTTGCGCATTGTGAGAACATGTTCAAGCGTATTGCCCTCTCACGGCCGGGCGTCGGTTTCACCTTGCAGCACAATGGTACTGTTCGCAGCCATTTGCGGACAGCGGACGCAAGGTTGCGCATTGCGGCAGTATTAGGAGATGAATTCAGTCAGGCCTCGGTATTCGTCGATGATCAGGCAGCAGATCTACGGTTATGGGGCATGGCCGCACTTCCTGCCTACAGCCGGTCTTCCGGTGATGCCCAATATCTCTTCGTCAATGGGCGTTTCGTCCGTGACAAACTCGTTGCTCACGCCCTGCGCGAAGCCTATCGCGACATCCTCCATCTGGATCGGCATCCGGCATTTGTACTATTCCTGGAAATAAATGGCGGCGGTGTGGATGTCAACGTGCATCCAGGCAAAACGGAGGTGAGATTCCGCGACCCGCGTGCGCTCCACCAATTCATCTTCCATACGATCGACAAGGCTCTGGCCATGCCGCACCTGGCGAATCGAGCAGCAGTATCTGTAGCCGGAAAATCTCCTGAATTCACCCGGAAGGCAGACGAAGAAATGTCCGGTGCGCCTCCCGCTTATTCGCGGCAGGACAAGATTCCTTTTGCCCTGGCGCCTCAGACAAAAGCGGCTCAACCGCAGGCATTCTACCAGGTGCTTTTCGGTTCCGGTTCCGGTTCCGATGCCAGCGCTCGTCAAACTGGATACCAGGCCGGGTTCAGTGAGCTATCTGCCTCCATGGAGCCGGAAGGAGCTATTCGGGAGCCGGAAATCCCGCCATTGGGGTTCGCGCTGGCGCAACTTCTCGGCGTCTACATCCTGTCGCAGAATGAAAGGGGCCTGCTTATCGTGGATATGCACGCCGCGCACGAGCGTATTCTGTACGAGAAACTCAAGTCGGCGCTCGACAATCATACGCTCTCGATGCAGCCCTTGCTGATTCCGGCCACATTCCGGGCAGATAGCCAGGATATCGTCACGGCGGAAGAAAACAGCACCGTGCTGCATGAGATCGGATTCGAGATCTCCCCGTTCTCACCCGCGATGCTCGCTGTAAGAGCCGTGCCTGCCGCGCTCAAGGACGCCGATGTGGTCACGCTCGCGCGTGATGTGTTGAACGAAATCCGGGAATTTGGAGGAAGCCGTGTACTCGCCGGCAGGCGAAACGAACTCCTCGCCACCATGGCCTGCCACGGAGCGGTTCGGGCCAATCGTAGCCTGAGCATTCCGGAAATGAATGCGCTGCTGCGGGAAATGGAAATAACCGAACGTTCCGGTCAATGTAATCACGGCAGGCCGACATGGTTCGAGATCAGCCTTGCTGACCTGGATAAGATGTTCATGCGCGGCAGGTAAGAGAATGGCTTGCATCGAGATTATCACCGGGAAGACCCGAAATGATTGCACCGCTACCCCGCTGGCCTGCCTCTGCCTGTCGTGCAGTCATTGTTGCCCATTGTTACCTTTAGCTGCCTTTAGCTGCCTTTAACTGTCTTTAACTGCCTTTACCAGACGCTCACATCCGATCGCTCACACCCAATGATCCCATGACGAACATCCAGCTTTTAGGCGGCATCTCGCCAGGCGATTTCCTGCGGGATTACTGGCAGAAAAAACCTTTGCTGATACGCCAAGCCTTGCCGGATTTCAGGGGACTGCTGGATGCCAATGAGCTTATCGACCTGGCCTGCCAGGAGGATGCGCAATCGCGTCTGGTTACCCGCAGAAATGGCCGGTGGGAGATGAGGCAGGGTCCCTTCGCGCCTCGCGCTTTCGCGCGCCTGCCGAAGAAAGGCTGGACTCTGCTGGTGCAGGATGTCAATCACTTCCTTCCGGCGGCGCGTGAACTGCTGCTGAAATTCAACTTCATTCCGCATTCCCGGCTCGACGATCTGATGGTCAGCTACGCTCCCGAAGACGGAGGCGTGGGGCCCCACTTTGACTCCTACGACGTTTTTCTGCTGCAAGGAACAGGCCGTAGACGCTGGCGGATATCGGCCCAGAAGGACAGAACGCTGGTGGCCGCCGCGCCGCTCAAGATTCTGCTGGACTTCAGACCGGAGCAGGAATGGGTGCTGGAACCGGGCGATATGCTGTATCTGCCGCCCGGCTACGCGCATGACGGAGTTGCGGTGGAACCCTGCATGACCTACTCCATCGGTTTTCGCGCGCCAACCTATCAGGAGCTCGCGACGCAGTTTCTCGTTCATCTCCAGGACAGTTGCGAAATGGCGGGCATGTACGAGGATCCGGATCTCAGGATTCAAACCCATCCGGGACGAATCAGTTCCGCGATGCTGGACCAGATCAGCGCGGCGCTCGGCAAAATCGAGTGGGACAACGGTGAAGTGGAACGTTTTATCGGCATGTATTTAACCGAGCCCAAACCTCACGTTTTCTTTACCCCTCCCTCGGAGCCGATATCCGAACGGGAATTCGCACGCCGGATGAGAAAGGGGAAACTGCAACTGGATTTGAAAAGCCGCATGCTCTTCAGGGGACACAGAATTTTCCTGAATGGAGACGTATATGAAGTTGGAAAAACTGCACAACGGATATTAGGAGAGTTAGCCGATCGCCTTGCCTTATCCCCTGTAAGGGATAGCGATGCCGAAGCACAGGCGCTGCTTTATCAGTGGTACCTCGATGGTTACGTTTATGTTGAAGATACCGAAGCAGATTGATGAAATCGAAAAAACACATTGAAATATTTTCACCTGACGAATTGGTAAAAATCACCATCGCCATGGATGCGGCTACCTCTGGCATAGGTTCTCTCAGGGCAAAGAAATGCAATCCGCAGATTCTCCGAATCCCGTTCCAGTTAAAAATGGATATCTCAACCAACTTCTAAATGAGAACAAAAGCCATTGCAGGAGAATGGCGCAAACACAACGACTAGACAATATTTCCTAATTCTGCTATTAAAGTAATGGCAATTCTGCTATTACGATAGGTGCTGCTAGATGGTGGTCCGCTCAGGTTTGAATGGCCGAAACGCTCTTGTAACTTACCCATGATTTGTTATAAACCTTATAAGGAGATTAAAAAAATGAAGTACTCGCTCCTCGCCGCAGCGTTGGTAACACTGGCATTTTCCGCATGTGATCAAATGAAGGAGCACAAGGCGGGAGAAGGAAAACCCGGCCAATATCCACCCAGCCTCTGGGAAAAACGTGAAGGACAGCTCAGTGATGCGGATATTGAAGCGGCCCAGAATGAAGGGGCCGGGACGGAGACAAAGAAAGATGAACCACCGAAAGACGAGGCGAAATAACAATACGCTTAACCAGGTGTTAAAAAGGCCGTCCCGCGGGACGGCCTTTTTATGGCCTGTACCCAGATTCCGCCGTGTTTCCGTTCCAGGAGAAAAGGATCGGAACAAGGGGATTTGAATCCTCAAACGCTTCTGTTAAACTATCGTTTTTGTACTCTATAGGATGATTGAATAATGAAATACTCACTCCTTGCCATTGTGTTGGCAGCAGTTACGCTGTCCGCTTGCGAATACAAAAAACATCCTATGGATAAACCGCCTCCCTCCGCTATGGTCGACCGCGATTCGGCGCCAGATTTCAGCGAACTTGATAAGGAAACTCCGGACAATGCTTCAGGAGCTACAGGAGATGACGCCAAGCAGGCTCCGGCACAATAACGGAAAATAAAAAGGCACTTTCCATCAGTCGATAAGCGCAACCTGCGGACCCAGCGCTTCAAGAGGGCAGGAAATTTCGATTGAATGAAAATTTTTTACTATATAATATGACTCCCGTCATATCATTCATTTTTACTAAGGACGCTCGACAATGAAACTTTCACTTATCGCCGCAGCTTTGATGGCAGCACTCGCTCTTTCCGCATGCAAAAGACCGGAACAGGCTTTGCCTGCGAATTCGACATCGTATGGAACCCGGACTCAAGAGGGTACCACTCTGGATCAAGAGCGTGGCGAGTCTACGGGCGACAAGAGTTCAGCAGCTCCAGCCGGTGAGTCAACCGCTTCAGCCGCTGGCACAAGTCCGGATGATGAATACGCCGGACAGGCTGTTCTCCCCGGGCATCAACTCGACGGGAATGGAAATCCTCTGCCAGAGGGACAAAGCGCGATACCGGAAGGACACTAAGTCCAGGTACCAGACAAAAAAACCATCCTTTCGGATGGTTTTTTTTTGCTCCAAATAATCGATATCCCCCGGATGATAGAACAGGCGAACGGCACTTGCCGGATGCCTGTACC
Organism: Nitrosospira multiformis; assembly: GCA_017306155.1. Taxonomy (GTDB): domain Bacteria; phylum Pseudomonadota; class Gammaproteobacteria; order Burkholderiales; family Nitrosomonadaceae; genus Nitrosospira; species Nitrosospira multiformis_F. The sequence continues at coordinate 58,885 of JAFKJB010000012.1, read as the reverse complement.
TCCCCTGCTGCTCATCAGCGATCCCACCTCCTTGTTCTCCTTGTCTCTTGAAGCACAAAGACATTCCGATGTAGAATGTTGATTTCATAAATAGACTATCAAGAGGGAATAAAATGATAAGACTCTCGCTTCTGGCTGCCGCAGTAGTGCTGACAATGGCCGCTTGCGGCAAACCGAACCAGGCGCTTCCTGAGCAGGAAAAGGAAAACCACGCGAAAATCATGTCGCAAGAATCCTCAGCCCCCGATCAGCCTGCTGCCGGATCCGATACTTCTTCCGGCGAAGCTGACAAGTAAAACCGCTTTTTAACGTAATAAAAAAGAAAAGAAAGCCGTCCCAGGACGGCTTTTTATTGGTTTACCGGTTTTATTTCTGTTGTCTCGCTGCTCCCCGATTTTGCTGTTCCTGTCAGAACAACTGGCGCCATCCAAAGCCCTCGCCCTGGGTGGCTACGCCAATCCAGGCTGCTTCGCAGTTCAAGGCATCGCTCAGCATTCCCTGAGCAAGCAGAGGTGTATTGTTCTTCTGGCTCAGATGGGCTGCTATGACATGCTGCAGGCGGCTGCAGTTGAGCCTGGCGAGAAGACTTGCCGACGCAGTATTCTCAAGATGGCCGAAACGCCCCCCCACCCTTCGCTTCAGGCTTTCCGGATAGTCGCTGTTTGCCAGCATCCGGGCATCATGGTTGCATTCCAGCACCAGAGCGTCACAGTCGCTCAGGACCGCTTCGATATGGGGAGTCGAGCAACCTGTATCGGTCAATACGCCCAATCGCAGTGAACCGTTTCCAAACACGAATTGCGCAGGTTCCTGGGCATCATGAGGGACAGGATAAGGTTCTACCTCAATGTCCTTGATGGAAAAACGCTGGTAACCCTCTATGATATTGACTCCTGACAATTTTCCGAACACTTTTCCCGCACTGCGCAGCGTGCCGTGCGTCAACCAGACAGGAATGCCGAACTTGCGTGCAAACCGGGCAACACCACAAATATGATCACCATGCTCATGGGTTACGACAACCGCATCGATCGTGTCCGGTTCGAGACCGAGCCGGGCGAGGCGAATAACGGTTTCCTGGAGCGTGAAACCACAATCCAGCAACAACCGGGTGTTCCCTGCTTCGACTACCAGAGCGTTGCCCTGCGAACCACTTCCCAAACAGGCAAAGCGCATGCTCATGAACAAAAGAAATTATGAGAGATAACAGAAAGGAGCAGGTACCTATTTTACCCGTTCCAGGCCCCAACAGTAACGCTATCCGTCCTGATCCCGAATTTATTACTCCCCTTCTTCTTTTCCTCTTGCACTCGGCCTGAGCGGAGCGCGCGATTAACGATCGTCGCAGCATATTCAATGCAGATGAAGGAACCGCTGAACAAATCATTCCAGGGGGGAAGTGGAAGAATCTGCCAGATGCCAGTCGTGGAGATCAAGGATTACAGGCAGATTCGCCGGCATTGGGCCGGCATGGAGCAGGTTTGAGCCGGCGGCTTCCGCTCAACAATAATTGGGATATCTCGTTTGCCGGGAGTGGAGGTGAAAAATAGAAACCCTGCACTTCGTCGCAACCTCTTCCTTTCAGAAAATCAAATTGTTCGGCAGTTTCCACACCCTCCGCCACCACTCTCACATGAATGCTGTGCGCCATATCGATGATTGCAGTCGTAATGGCGGCATCGGCGGAATTTGTAGTGATCTCCTGGATAAAAGAACGGTCGATCTTCAGCACATCTATTGGAAATCGTTTCACATAGGACAGGCTTGAATAACCGGTTCCAAAGTCGTCGATCGAGATCTGGATTCCGAGTACCTTCAACCTCTGCAGAATACTTACTGTTTTTTTTGCATGCATCATCAAAGAACTTTCCGTCAGTTCCAGTTCCAGCAGATCGGAATCGATGCTGTTTTCCCGCAATGCTCTTTCCGTCTGCAATTCGAATTCGAGCAGCGTGGGCTGGATGCCGTTGGCCTGAGTTGCCCGAATAACATCCTGGTTCAAGGTGCTCCGCGAAAACTGTCTTCCCGAAACATTGACCGAAACCGGGATTTCTCCTACTCCCGCATGCCGCCACGCCGCAATCTGCCTGCATACGCTCTCGATTACCCAGGCGCCCACCTGGGTAATCAACCCGGTCTGTTCGAGGACTGGAATGAATTCCAGCGGCCCCACCACGCCATGTTCCGGCCGCTTCCATCTCAGGAGGGCTTCCATGCCGGTGACCCATCCGCTGGAGAGGTCCACCTTCGGCTGATAATGCAAGACAAACTCATCCCGATCGAGTGCCTTTCGCAAAGCATTTTCCTGGTCGAGTTTCTCGATTGCGCGGGCATTCATTTCCGGCGTAAAGAAGCGATAGGTGTCCCTGCCCGCCGTCTTTGACCGGTACATCGCAGTATCTCCATTTTTTACGAGCGTATCGGCATCGATCGAATCTATCGGATACACACTGATTCCAATGCTCGCTGTTACCGTGACCTGGTGACCCCGTAAATCGAAGGGCTGGCGCAATGCTTCCCTGATCTTGCTTGCAACCACACCCGCATTCCCCAGACCGTCAGCACTGACAAGAATGCAACCGAATTCATCTCCTCCGATGCGCGCGATGATATCGGTTACGCGCAGGCATTCCAGCAAACGAAGACTGAATTCACACAGCAGTTCATCTCCCAGCGCAAAACCCAGCGTGTCATTTATATTTTTGAAGTTATCGATATCGAGAAACAGTACTGAAACGATCCGGTGATTCATTTCAGATTGTTTGATTACCTTTCGGAGTGACTCATAGAACAGGACGCGGTTGGGAAGATGCGTAAGCGCATCATAATGGGAAACCTGCAGTAACTGCTGATCAGCCTCCTTGCGCTGCGTGATGTCATCCATTACACCCACGATGCGATGCACACCGGCTGAATCCTTGATCGGGAAAGTGCGCGAATGGACCCAGCGTATCGACATATCCGGCAATAACAAGCGGTAATCATGGTCCACACCCCCGAGCGGCAGATTTGCCGCCTCACGCAGGACACGCTCCATGTCTTCCGGATGCACAGGTTCGAAAATCGTTTCCAGCTTATCTCCCTGGCCAACCTGCTGCCCCGTCATTTTCTCCCACTCGGGGTTAATATAGCGAAAGGTTTTGTCATGGACATCCCATATCCAGAAGACCTGGGGAAGATTACCCGCAAGCTGATCAAACAAATCTCCAGTTTCCCGGGGAAAAATTTTCTCTCCTGGCAGGATTTCGCTGCGCATAGCAAATTTCTGCAGCTTTTTTTGCAACTGCCTGATTTCAAGCACGTCGTGAATATGGGTGAGCATCTGCAGACGGTCAAAAGGCTTGGTAATAAAACCTTTTGCGCCTGCCTGCAAGGCTCTCTCCTTATGCTGCGGCTGGGCAGTGATTACCAGGACAGGAAGAGCGGAACGCTCACCTTGAGATTCAACCTGAAGCCCGCTTTCATATCCTGCTTCCAATTCTATTTGCGCTTCTATTTCTCTCAAACATTCCATCACCTGGAATCCATCCATTCCTGGCATCATCAGATCGAGGAGAATGAGATCATACCGGTTGGTGCGATGAAGATCGCACACTTCCCAGGGATTCATGGTGTTGGTGATTGAAGTGTAGCCGGCGCTCGAAAGCATGCCGTGGAGGAGCTCGACATTCCCTTTCCGGTCGTCGACCACTAAAATCCGGGCATTAAGAATATCGGCAGAAGACGTCATCGAATTTTCCGTTTTAATATCCATTGTAAGGTTAAATCCACCGGCTTTAGCCGGTCAGCTTTAGCTGCGACATTTCTTGCGGATGTTGAGTTTACTGGCCAGCTTGGACAATGTGCTTTTGAAGCTGGGGCATGGGTGCGCGGGCTTTCAGCCCGCTGCCCCGGCGCCTCATCCCACCAGCTTTAGCTGGTGGTCATTGAGTATTTGTTTAATGCTGGCGCGTTCATGGCCAATAAATTTTTATTCCGATTCTCAACCCAACCTGCTGCTTTGCATATGGCATCGCTCGTCCGCTCGCATGACAGATTGATTATCCGGATTTACCCCTTATATGATGGGGGTGAAGACGCCGCATCATAATCCTGTTCACGCCACCCTACAATATCTGTGGAAGCTGGAAATACCGCAGGACCCGCAATCCATCAGAACCGATACCGAAACGCCGCACTTTAAAAATAAATAAGCAAGATCTGTGCCACCCGCTTGGCCTAGCCATGCAAGCCGTTCTTCCCAAGCGACAGTCAAATCACTGTAAAATTTGCCGATGCCCCTGAAGGGCAAATGTACTATCATGCCAAACTCTCTTGTCCATCTGGCGGTAGCCGCTCATATACCAATTAAATATGACCCTGGAAATCAGGACTGAAAAATGCTGGATAACATGATGGCATTTCTGGCTCATTGGGGCGTCACATCGCTCTCGCTATGGATAGCAAGCCTGATGTTTCATGGAATTTCATTCAGCAATAAAAAATCTCTGTTCATATCCGCTTTGCTGCTGGGCCTGGTCAATGCCGTCGTGAAACCAGTCATCATCATTCTGACCATCCCGCTGACATTGATCACCTTTGGCTTTTTTTTGCTGGTTATCAATGCCCTTATGATGATGCTGGTATCGGCACTCGTGCCCGGATTCAGGATTTCCGGATTCTGGACTGCCTTTTTTGCAAGTATCGTTGTCACGGTCGTCAGCCTGTTCATCGGCACGATGGTATTTCAACCCGAAAAGAATTACTTCGAGATGCCCACTCAGCAAAAAGGCGTGATGATCTGAGGGCAATAAATCAACGTACCCTCATTCTCGTCTATTGATAAAGACTCCGAGCAAATCCTCGGGAGACGCATTTCTGTATTAATCAGGAGCTTATCCTGATTTTTGCAATATCCAGCAAGGGCGACAAATCCCTGGCATCATGACTCTGATCGTAAGGCAATATGCCTAGCAAGGGACAATCGAGCCGCCGCTCCAGGGCAAGTATATTCTCCTCGAACCCCGCCATTTCGGGATCGATCCGGTTTGCCACCCATCCTGCTAGCGAGAGCTTGGCTGTTCGAACGGCATGGGCCGTCAATAGCGCGTGGTTGATACAGCCAAGCCGCATCCCCACCACCAGCAGGACCGGCAAATCCAGAGCCTGCACCATGGCTGCCATGTCCTCATGATCGTTCAAAGGGACAAGAAATCCACCTGCCCCTTCCACGATCACGATGTCCGCTCTTTTTCTCAGTTCAAGGTATGCCTGACGAATGACTTCGGGATCGATTTCAACGCCTGCCCTGTCTGCAGCAATGTGTGGAGCAATCGGAGGAACGAGCGCATAAGGATTGATATGCTCGCGTTCCGCGGAAACGCTGCTTGCCGCAGCAAGTAATTCGACATCAGGCCATGTCCCGTTTTCGCATCCGGCCGCGACGGGCTTCATGCCCGCCACAGTTTTTCCCGCGGCAGCAAAGGCATGCAGCAGAGCGCAGCTTACGCGCGTTTTACCCACGCCGGTATCTGTCCCGGTGACGAAATACCCGCTTCCCATTCCCATAAAGCGAAATATCCTTATTCCAGACCGATGTGGCGGCGTGTTTCCGGCGTAAGAATGGATGTTCGGGACGCCGGTTTCCATGCATGACCATACACCACTTCAAAAGTTGCTGGCAATTTTCCCGCTGTACGCAGGGCCTCATAATGGCCCACCGCTTTTTGCCACGCATTTCTTCCGGTCAGGCCGCGGGGCCGCGCCCCGGTGGCGTTATGGGCGCCGATGGCCTTGAGATCGCGCATCACGCCGATTACTTCGTCATAGGTGAGCGTAATATATTCCATATCCATAACCGGAGTTGCAAAGCCGCTATGCACCAGCATGTCGCCGATGTCGTGCATGTCCGTAAAGCGATTGACATGGCTGTAATCATCCACCTGACGAAAAGCCTGCCGCAACTCTTTCAGCGTATCGGGCCCGAAAGTGCTGAACATGAACAAGCCGCCGGTTTGCAGAATGCGTCGTATCTCGTCAAAGGTTTTTTTGAGATCATTGCACCATTGCAGTGCCAGGTTGGACCAGGCAAGACCGGCGCAGGAATCTTTCAACGGCAGTTGTTCGATATCGCCTGCGACATAGCGGATCCGGTTTGCGCCCTGTTTGGACCCCGCCCCGAGCAGTCGGCGCCAGCGCGGGATTGTGGAATTCACTCTGCCTCGAGCCTGCCGGTGCATTCCCGGTGCAATATCGATGGCAAGCAGGGATGCCTCCGGATAGCGTTCAAGCAGTCTACGCGTGCCATAGCCGGTGCCGCTTCCCGCATCGAGAACAACATCAGGCGTATATTTGATGTATTCAAGGCGGGATAACATCCGGTCGCACACTTCGCGCTGGAGAATCGCGGCCTGATCATATAAGGGTGCAGCCCGTTCGAACGCCTTACGCACCCGGCGTTTATCGATGAAATGATCGTGATTCACTGCAGACTCATTTGAGCTCATCTGTGAAGCGAACAATATTCGCAACGAATTTATCAGGATAGGACAGGAACGGCACATGGCTGCAATCCGGCAGCATGACTAGCTCGGCATCCTGAAACTGCTGCTTCATCCATTCCGCTGCCTCGGGACAGGCAATGACGTCGTTCTCACCGTGTATCAGCAAAACGGGCTGGACGATGTTTCGCAGCTTTCGACGAAGGTCGTTCGCAAGCACGATCTGTAACCCCGCTTCCAGTGCTTCCGTCTCCGGCACACTGCGCTCGAACAAAAGTCTTCGCATCTCGGGCAATACCTTCCCGGCGTCTCCTCCCCCATTTACCTGCAGGGTAAGAAATCGCTTCATGGTGGTGCTGAAGTCTCGTTTGAGATTTTCCGCAAACGCCTTCAATGTCAATTCCTCCATTCCCCATTGCCAGTCCTTGCGTTTGACGAAGCTGGGCGTAGTGGAAGTCAATATGATTTTCTTCACGCGCGCAGGTTCGCGCAATGCGAGTTCGATGGCGAGTTGGCCGCCCAGCGACCATCCACAAATTACACAGCCGGAAGGCAGAACCTCTATCACCCTCTCAGCCATGCACTCGCCAACATTGTTTTTTTTTCCCGTTTCATAAAGGGAGGCGGGCTGGCTGAATCCATGGCCCGGCAGGTCAATGAGATGCACGCGGAAATACTGCGCCAGAAATTCCGGGGCGTCTCCCCACATTCCGCTATGCATGGCCCATCCATGCAGCAGAACGAGATCGGGGCCTTCACCAAGAGATTCAACGAAAAGGCTCACCTGGCCCATCCACCATTCCACATTGCATCCGCGGATTTGCCCTTACAAGGCGAATGCCATAGCCGGCGTAAAGGCGCCCAGTCATTCCATAGTCATTCCGTAGTCGCATTCCATATCCCGGTCGATTTTCCGCAATGCCGCGCCCAGTTCCATGACACCCTCCGTATCATGCGAACTGGATAACGAGATGCGCAAGCGCGCTGTCCCCTCGGGCACGGTAGGCGGTCGGATGGCGGTCACCAGAATACCTTTCTGGCGCAACGCTTCGCTGACCTGCAGAGCCTTGGCACTCTCTCCCATGACCAGCGGCTGGATGGGAGTATCCGACGGAAGCAGTTTCCAGGACAGCAAACGGCATTCCTGCTTGAGCAACCGGGTGAGTCGCACCAGTTTCTCACGCCGCCACGTACCGGCTGCGATCAGCTCCAGGCTTTTCAGCAAGGCATGAGACAGAAACGGCGGAGTCGCAGTGGTATAGATGTAGCTTCGTGCGCACTGAATGAGCATTTCGATGATCTCTTCCTGGGCAGCTACGAAAGCCCCGGATACGCCTGCCGCTTTGCCGAGTGTCCCCATGTAGATAATGCGCGGCGAGCTGATATTGAAATGCGCCAGGATCCCCCTCCCCTGATCGCCCAGCACTCCGAACCCATGCGCATCGTCGAGCAACAGCCAGGCGTCGTATCTTTCGCATAACCCCAGCAAGCCTGGAAGCGGCACCACATCTCCATCCATACTGAATACCGCATCCGATACTACGAGTTTGCGCCGAGCCTGAGATGCGGCAAGCTGCCGCTCCAGGACAGCCAGATCCAGATGGGGATAACGGATCAACCTCGCGTGCGAGAGAAGCGCCGCGTCATTGAGCGATGCATGATTGAGTTTGTCCGCGAATATGGCGTCGCCCCGATCGGTAAACACTGTTACTACGCCTGCGTTTGCCATGTATCCCGTGGAAAACAGCAATGCCCGGGGATACCGGGTAAAGGAGGCCAGCGCTTCCTCCAGCAGATGATGGGCCCGCGAATGACCGCTGACGAGATGGGAAGCACCTGCTCCCACGCCATACTGCGCCGCGCCTTCGCAAACCGCTGCAATCAGTTCGGGATGATTGGCAAGACCAAGATAATCATTGCTGCAGAATGCCAGGTATTCACGACCGCTTACCGTAACCCGGGGAGCCTGGGGACTCTCAAGTGTCAGACGGTAACGATACAGGCTCCGGTTTTCACGGCTGCGCAGGTAATCGCGCAGGTCTTCACCCGGTTGATGGATTGAATCCGAGTCGTTGAGCATGCGAGCAGAGGTTGCCCGATAAGATCATTTGCCGCAGGGTAGTGGAAAATAAAGGAGATCGGGGTAAAGAGCCGCTATATGGAATGCAGCCCCAACTTGTCAAATAAGGCTTTATCCCGTTCGGCTTCAGGATTGCCGGTAGTAAGCAGTTTATCGCCGTAAAAAATGGAATTGGCGCCAGCGAGAAAACACAGCGCCTGGACCGCATCGGACATTTCTCTCCTTCCGGCTGATAGCCTTACCATTGCCTTCGGCATCGTAATGCGCGCAACTGCAATCGTGCGCACGAATTCCAGGGGATCCAGCGCCTCTGTCCCGTGAAGGGGCGTGCCTTCGACCTGCACCAGATGGTTGACAGGAACGGATTCGGGATAAGGATCGAGATTGGCCAACTGGGCGATTAGTCCGGCGCGGGCGCGGCGCGATTCACCCATGCCCACAATGCCTCCACAACACACGTTGATACCTGCATGACGAACCTTTTGCAAGGTGTCGAGCCGGTCCTCGTAATCGCGGGTAGTAATGATCTCCCCGTAAAATTCGGGTGATGTATCGAGATTATGGTTGTAATAGTCCAGACCCGCCTCTTGCAGCTGTTCCGCCTGTCCCGGCTTCAACATGCCTAACGTCGTGCATGCTTCGAGTCCCAACGCTTTTACAGCCCTCACCATTTCCACCACGCTTTTCATATCCCGCTCCCTGGGACCGCGCCATGCTGCACCCATGCAAAACCGCGTGGCCCCCTGCGCTTTGGCGGCTGTCGCTGCTGCTACCACATCTTCAACCGTGAGCATGTCCTGATTTTCCACAGCCGTATGATAGCGCGCTGCCTGCGGACAATATCCGCAATCCTCGGGACATCCCCCGGTCTTGACGGAAATCAGCGTGGAAAGCTGCACTCCATTGGGATCGTGATGTTGACGGTGAACCTGTTGCGCCCGATGAATCAGGTCGCTGAACGGCAGATCGAGCAGCACCTCGATGCGACGAACGTCCCAGCGCCGAAAATCAGTGCCGATGCTGGAAAGTTTGTCAGCGAAACCGTCGACCACTTCGCCCGAGGACGTTTCCATGTCAACGACACCGGAAGCTGATCGGCTCATACCCTATCCTTCAATGTTTGGCAGTTGATTTATCTTAATCCCTGTTCACGACAAACGAAATGAAAGCCAAATGGCTCTCATTTTCACGCCTCGTCTTCAGTAGCGAATGGCATAATCACAAATTGCGCCATAGTTGTCAATTTTTTCCTGGATTTTTTTGAACTACCGGTCAAAAATAGTGCAGCCGTTATTCGGGAGAAACTGCCTCCTCTGTGGAAGTGTCGCGACTGAAGACTTTTGCGTCCCTTGCCGGGACAGCCTGCCTCATCTTTCATCGCAGCATTGCCCGGTCTGCGCATTACCGACAGAGGAAGCCCGCATCTGCGGTGCCTGCCTTGCTCATCCTCCAGTCTTTGATTGTACGCTCGCCGCCGTGAATTACGCCTTTCCGATCGATGCGCTTCTCCACTCGCTCAAATACCGGACTAATCTTGCCCTGGCGCCGGTCCTGGCAGATTTGCTGCTAGCGCGGATCGACGGGGCTGCATTGCCGGATTTCATCATTCCGATGCCGTTACACCCGGTGCGATTGCGGGAACGCGGTTTCAACCAGGCCATTGAGATCGCCCGGCGAATATCGAAAAAATCAGGTGTTCCCCTGCTGCCCGCACTATGCCGTCGCATCCGGGATACGGCTTCCCAAACCGGGCTTCCGTGGAAGGAGCGGGGAAAAAATATTCGAGACGCATTTGACTGCGAGGGAAAATTAAACGGAAAGCGTATCGCCATCGTCGATGATGTGATGACCACCGGCGCAACGTTGAACGAACTGGCGAGGGTATTGCATAAATGCGGCGCGGTTCATGTCAGCACGTGGGTAGTCGCACGCACGCTTCCCGGTACTCCATAAAAACATGTAAGACAGAATCGATATGTTCGATGTAATTCTGTATCAGCCCGAGATTCCACCCAATACCGGCAATATCATTCGCCTGTGCGCCAATACAGGAACTCGCTTACATCTGGTCAAGCCCCTCGGCTTTACGCTGGAAGACAAACAACTGCTTCGTGCCGGACTGGATTACCACGAATTCGCCAGTATCAGCGTGCATGCAGGCTGGGTGGAATGTATGAGCGAACTCGGGGAAAGGAACAGACGTTTTTTTGCGATTTCCACCAAAGGAAAGCAACGCTATGACCTTGTTACCTATTCGCCTGGCGATGTTTTTCTTTTCGGCCCCGAAAGCCGCGGCCTGCCAGCCGATCTGCTGGGGAATTTTCCTGAGCAGCGCCGTCTTCGTGTACCGATGGCAGAGGGAAGCCGCAGTCTCAACCTGTCGAATGCCGTTGCGGTGATAATCTATGAGGCGTGGCGCCAGATGGAATTCGCATGACATTCACTTAGCGCCGGATGAGCCGGACGTATTATTTTCTCTGTTGGCTTTTGATCCGCTCAATAGATTTCTGATTTCGGTTCACGATTGAGCAGCGCTTCTACTGCCTGTCCAGCCGGAACACCGTCATCCAATATACTGCACACACCCTTTGTGATAGGCATTTCAATATCCATCAGGTGACTTAATCGCAATACCTCCCGGGCCGTGTGGACGCCTTCGGCGATATGACCCAGTTCCTGCAGAATGTCGGGCAGGGAGCGACCCGCAGCAAGCGCCAGTCCAACCCGGCGGTTGCGCGACAAATCCCCTGTGCAGGTCAGTGTCAGATCACCCACTCCGGTCAAACCCAGGAAGGTTTCCATACGTCCTCCCAGTTTCAAACCCAAGCGGGTGATTTCCGCCAGTCCACGGGTGATCAAGGCCGCGCGGGCGTTGTACCCGAACCCCATACCGTCGCAAATGCCTGCGGCGATCGATATGACGTTCTTGACTGCGCCCCCCGTTTCCACCCCCACTACATCGGTACAGGAATAAACGCGCAGCCGCGGGGTGTGCAATTGCGCAGCAACCTCTCGTGCGAATTCCCCATCCTCGGAGGCCAGAGTCAGGGCCGCGGGCAAGCCTTGCGCGACTTCAAGTGCAAAACTCGGTCCTGACAGGACACCATAGGGCGCTACTCCGGCATATTCCTCGTCGGCCACCTGATGAGGCAGCTTTGCCGATTGCGATTCAAATCCCTTGCATCCCCAAATTACAGGGACCCTTTTGCCGCTTGCTGCAATTTCCCGTAAAGTCTCGCGCAAACCTGAAACCGGCACAACGATCAGGGCGAGGTCAGCATCCTCGACAGCCTCTTCGAGCCCCGCAGTCAGCCGCAACGATGCCGGTAAAGAAAAAGCGGGAAAATAACGGTGATTGATACGCTCTGAAACGAGATCAGCCAGATGCTGGCGACTGCGGGTCCACAACGTCACCTGGTGGGCAGAGACGGTGCTTGCACAAAGACTGAGAGCCAGCGCGGTGCCCCATGCGCCGGCTCCCATCACCGCTATTCTCATGAGCCCCAGACCTGGCTGGTCTTGACGTACCCGGTTTGACCGTCACGGTGCCGCACCCTCACCCACCCGTTGGCGGGTGGCTCAAGCCACTCCAGGATTACACCTTGCTGTACCTGGAACATCAGAGGCGAATTGGTAGTTGCCACCTGATAGACATCTGCCAGCGGCGAGGTAACGATAATATAGCGCTTCTCGCTCAGGGCTTTTTCTTCCACCCAGGCAAGCGCGCCCTCACTGTCGCGAACCTTTACCCATCCGTCGACTTTTACAATAGCCTCAACGGGCAGATTCCGGCCGGCCACATATAACTTCCCCGCCTTGAGGGACGGCGCGTCATACATTATTGCGACGTTGTCATTGATCGAATAAAACTCCAGCGCCGCAATGGCGAGCGATGGAAGCATCGACACCGTCATTCCGAGAATGGCCAGTCCCCGGCCCAGCGAGGATGATATTTTCAGCGATGAACCGCGCACAAGCCCCATTTTTATTTTAATGCGTGATTTGCTGTGTCTCCGGAGTCTGCGACGTCGCCGAATTCTCCGCCTGCTTTCTCTGGTAGTAAAGTGCCTCGAAATTCACTGGATTCAAAATGACCGGATGAAATCCCGCGCGCGTCACAGTATCCGAAACCGCCTCGCGCAGGTAAGGGAAGAGAATATTTGGGCATGCAATACCGAGCACAAGCTCCATTTCAGCTTCTGGAACATGACGAATCTGAAAAACACCCCCTTGCTGTATCTCCACCAGAAACATCGTCTTGTCCTTGACCTTTGCGGTGACTGTCGTGGTCAACACGACCTCATACAAGGTTTCATCGATGCGCTCGCTCTTGCTGTGCAGCTGGATGTTCACTTCAGGCGTCTCGCGCTCCAGGTATATTCCGGGCGCGTTTGGTATTTCAACAGAAAGATCCTTGACATAGATCTTTTCGATGCTGAAAACCGGTTGCTGCTGCTCGTTGCTCATGTTGGATTCCAAAGAATGATAAAACTGTGAATCAGGTGAATATTAATCCGAAACCATAATCCCCGGAAATAAAAACTGTTCACAAAAAAATGTTTCCATCCTGCTCAAACTTGCTGCAACCCTCCTCGCCGCCTCGTCTTTTCGAGAGGCAATTCACGTTGTGAGGAGCTTTGCCAGTCCTTCACTGCGGTCGAGCTTCGTCAGATCGTCGTAACCGCCTACATGCGTGTCACCAATATAGATCTGGGGAACCGTGCGGCGTCCGGTTTTCTCCATCATCTCCACCCGGCGTGCGGGTTCAAGATCCACCCGTACCTTTTCTATTTCCTCCACACCCCTGGCTCGCAACAATCGTTCTGCCATGACGCAATACGGGCAGAAGCCGGTGGAGTACATCAATACCTTTGCAGACCCCTCGCTCATTTTTTTATTACCGGCAAATTAGCCTGCTGCCAGGCATCAAAACCACCTGCAAGATTGTGCACATGCTGGAAACCCTGGTTCCGCAGAAGGAAACCCGCCTTGCCGGTGGTATTAGCTCCACTGCGATGAATCAATATCACCGGTTTGTCCTTGAACTTATCCAGCTCCGGCAACCGCTGTTCGAGCTTGTCGACTGGAATATGCTTTGAATTGGGAACGTGCCCGGACTCATATTCGCTCCCTTCGCGAACATCCAGCACCAGCGCTTCCTTATAATTGATGAGCTGCACCGCTGCCATCGTATCCACTTCTTTGCCGCGCCGCGAAACCAGCGGCCATAACAGCAGGATACCGCTCGCAAGAGCAGCAACAATCAGCATAATGTTGTTCTGTAAGAATGATGACACGCCAAGTCTCCTAAAAATCCCTTTAGTCTCTGGTCTCCGTCTCCGGTTTCCTTGACTTTCGTAACCGATTATTCTATCAGAGACAGAAGATGTGCGGAATTCTCGCGCTTCACTGCCCTAACCACTCCCGCGCCACTTCTTGTGGCTGGTCAGTTGGTCTGGCTGCTGCGGTAGTGTCGAAAATACGGTAAAATTTGAAGTTTTTCCATCGCGGAAAATATTATCTGCCCAAGAACATGAAAAAACTCGTTCTCCTGCGACATGGAGAAAGCGCCTGGAACAAGGAGAATCGCTTTACGGGCTGGACTGATGTGGACTTGACTCCAAAAGGAGTGGAGGAGGCCCGCAATTCCGGACGTCTGTTGCGGGCAGCCGGATTCACTTTCGATATCGCCTACACTTCGGTACTGAAACGTGCCATTCGCACATTATGGATCGTACTGGATGAAATGGATCAGATGTGGATTCCCGTCGAATTATCATGGCGGCTGAATGAACGTCATTATGGCGCATTGCAAGGCCTGAACAAACTTGAAACAGCCGTTGAATATGGTGAAGAGCAAGTATTGGTCTGGCGGCGAAGTTACGATATTCGCCCGCCTGCGCTCACTCACGATGATCCCCGGTATCCCGGATCCGACCCTCGCTACCGGAATTTGCCAAAACAGGATATTCCTCTTACCGAGTGCCTGCGGGATACCGTGTCACGGTTTCTGCCCTACTGGCGCGAAAGTATTGCCCCGCAAGTCGAAAGTGACAAAAGCGTGCTCATCACCGCGCATGGAAATTCGCTGCGGGCCCTCGTCATGTATCTTGACAACCTTTCCGAACAGGAAATCATGGACCTCAATATTCCGACCGGCATTCCGCTCGTCTATGAGCTTGATGACAACCTGAAACCAGTCCGCAGCTATTACCTCGGAGACCAGGCAAAAATCGAGCAGGCCATGCAGGTCGTCGCAAATCAGGGAAAAATTCTGCCCAACCCTTAATTTTTGGTTTAATCTCTGTTTTTCCTGTGGTCGTGCTTGCCATGCCCGGTCTTTCATTCTTTATACGCATATCCTCTGATTTCTTCCGGCTACCTTTTCTTCTCATCCCACTGCTCGATGGCGTAGGATCTGCTCACGCTCGATACGTTTGAAAATTTCAGCCTCAATCCGTATTCATCCCTGGCTCAAGGTCTGCCGCACGCTTATCCCTGTCTGCGCGCTGTTAATCTGGCAAGCACCTGTGGCTGCGGAAACATCCGATAGGGAAGAACTGAAACAGCTGAGAAACAAGATCGAGACGCTGGAAAAGGAACTCACGGATACGGAAGGATACCGATCGGAAGCGGCGGGTGCGCTGCGTGAATCGGAAAAAGCGATCGATGCCGCCAACCGGCGGCTTACGGAACTCGCCAGACAGCGGCGGGCGGCGAACAGCAAGCTTGGCCAACTGAAAGCACAGGCCGCCCAGATCAGGAAGGAAATAGCAGCACAGCAATTGCAGTTGAGGAACCTGCTTTACGGGCTCTATATTGCCGGAGGCGGACGAAAAGAGTACTTGAGTCTCTTGCTGAGCCAGCGAAATCCCAATGAAATAGCCCGCAATCTTCACTACTACGAATATTTCTCACGCGCCCGCAAGGAAGGTATCGATGACCTGCGTGCGAATCTTCAGAGACTCGAAACGCTCAGCCACACCAGCCGGGAAAAAAGTGCGGAAATCTCGGGTGTGCACGCACGGCACGCCGAGCAGAAAGTACAGCTCGAACAACAGAAAGACGAGCATGCGAAGCTTCTGGCAGAAATATCACTGCAAGCCGAAGAGCAGCGGCGCGAAATCAACCGTCTCAGGCGCAATGAAGACCGTCTCACCAGGCTGGTGGAAAAACTCACCAGGATACTTGCGAAGAAAAAGAAATTCGAAGCATCTGAAAAACCTTTCGAGCCAGGCGCCCCTTCTGCTCCTGCCGACATCCGCAGTTCCCCCGATTCATCGGAGAATGCGATGCCATTCACGGATGGAACGTCCTTCGCCTCCCTCCGCGGCCGCCTGAATTCACCGGTGCGCGGGGAACTTGCGAGCCGCTTCGGGAGTCCACGTGCAGATGGTGGCGTTACCTGGAAAGGGTTGTTCATCCGCGCCGCTGGCGGCGAGAGTGTGAAGGCGATTGCAAATGGACGCGTCGTATTCGCCGACTGGCTCAGAGGGTTCGGCAATCTGATGATTCTGGACCACGGCGATAGCTATATGAGTCTTTATGGAAATAATGAAGCGGTCCATAAGCGGGTAGGAGACGTGATCAATGCCGGAGAGACGATAGCCACAGTAGGCAATAGCAGTGGAAACTCCGATACCGGTTTATACTTTGAATTGCGCCATCAGGGCAAACCGTTTGACCCTTTGAACTGGGTCAGAATAAAATGATCTAAGCAACAATTTGACTTGTTTGGAGAATATTTAATGGGCGACAAAATGCGGCAGTTCGGCCTCGTCATTTTCGGTGCAATCACCGGCGTGATGCTGAGCCTCAATTTTTCTGCTGTTGCCAATAAGGAACCGCAGGGGGTCCTGCATCCCCTTCCGGTGGAGGAACTTCGCGCCTTCACCGAAGTATTCGGCCGGATAAAAAATGATTACGTCGAACCGGTAGAAGACAAAAAGCTCATCACCGAAGCCATCAATGGCATGCTGACAGGCCTCGATCCCCATTCCGCCTATCTGGATGCGGATGCATTCAAGGAACTGCAGATTGGCACACAGGGCGAGTTCGGTGGTTTGGGCATTGAAGTGAGCATGGAAGACGGGTTTGTCAAGGTCATTTCTCCTATAGAGGATACGCCCGCTTTCCGCGCCGGGATAAAACCGGGGGATCTCATCATCAAGCTGGACGATACGGCAGTCAAGGGACTCTCGCTTACGGAAGCCATCAAGCGCATGCGCGGCAAGCCCGATACTCCTATTACCCTTACCGTGGCTCGCAAGGGTGAAAACAAGCCGATCGTGTTCCCGCTGGTTCGCGCCGTCATCAGGATACAAAGCGTAAAGTCAAAAATGATCGAACCCGGCTATGGGTATATTCGTATCACCCAGTTTCAGGAACAGACGGGGGAAAATCTGGCAAAAGCGATAGATAAGCTTTTCAAGGAAAATGGCGGATCGATGAAGGGGCTGGTACTGGACCTGCGTAATGACCCGGGCGGTCTGCTGAATGGAGCAGTGGCAGTATCTGCGGCCTTTTTACCGGAGGATTCTCTAGTTGTCTATACTGATGGCCGTAGCGAAGATGCGAAGATGAAACTCAAGGCCAGTCCCGAGTTCTATCTGCGCGATACGAAGAATGACTATGTCAAGCGGCTCCCGCCGGGTATCAAGACAGTACCGATGGTGACACTCGTAAATGGCGGCTCGGCTTCAGCCTCTGAAATCGTCGCCGGCGCATTGCAGGATCATAAACGGTCGATCGTGATGGGAACGCAAACCTTCGGCAAAGGTTCGGTGCAAACCATTTTACCACTGGGGAACAACACAGCCATCAAATTGACCACGGCGCGGTACTATACGCCAAATGGGCAATCCATCCAGGCCAAGGGAATTACGCCTGATGTCATGGACGAACTGGCAAAGGATGAAGTAGAACGCCTGCGTGAAGCTGACCTCGATCGTCATCTATCCAATGGCAAGACGGAGGAGTCGAAACGGGAGACGGAAGTGAAGGGAGTACCCGAAGCGAAAGTAGTGCCGGAAGCGAAGGTGGCGCCAAAACCGGGAGTCAAGCCGGCCAAGTCCGAGAACGAAGAAGACAAGAACAAGAAGCGTGAGTCACCTGCTGAATTCGGCTCCAGCGATGATCTGCTGCTGGTTCAGGCAATCAGCTATATCAAGGAAAATTCAGGCAGGCGGGCAACTGCAAAAGTAGAAAACTGAGGCAACTGCCTGAACATAAGGCAGCGGAGGAATCGAGGCGAAATGCCATTTTCTTCCGCTGCCTGCCTTCCTGCAAAGTCCACAGATGCCATGCACAAGGTCGAGCCCTTCGTTTAGCGCATCACCTCGCTTATTTATTATGCCCCTATCTTTCCCCTGTCTCGGGGAAGTTCACATCGATATACCATTCATCTGATTGTCTCGCATCTGCCCTTATGTCCCCGTATGCCTCACTTATATCCGCTACCCATCTTCTGAAAAAAGGTGATATCCAGTAGCACCCTCCGGACGGCGACGGACCATTTCCAGATGAATGATGATCAGCTGCTGCGTTACAGCCGTCACATCCTGTTGCCAGAGATAGGAATACAGGGTCAGGAAGCGTTGATCCGGTCGCATGTACTGGTAGTCGGCGCAGGCGGCCTCGGCTCCCCTGCCGCCATGTACCTTGCTTCGAGCGGGGTGGGCAGGCTCACTATCTGTGACAATGACAGAGTTGACCTGACGAACCTCCAGCGCCAGATCATTCACGGTACGGACGACATCGGCGCACCGAAAACACACTCTGCCAGGAAGACCCTTGCGAAAATCAATCCTGAGGTCGAAGTAATCGAACTGACCGAGCGCATGGATGGAAAAAGATTGCTGCAACTGGTCGAGAGCGCTGATGTGGTCGTGGACGCGAGCGATAACTTTCCCACCCGTTATGCCATCAACCATTCTTGCGTCCTTCGCCGCAAGCCCCTCGTATCAGGCGCAGCCATGCGTTTTGAGGGACAAGTCGCGGTATTCGATCGCAGGCATTCGAACAGTCCATGCTATCACTGCCTGTTTCCAGCAGGGGGTGAAGATCAGGACATGCGCTGTGCGTTGATGGGCGTGTTTGCGCCGCTGGTAGGAATCATTGGCTGCATGCAGGCGGCGGAAACGCTGAAAATCCTCACCAACACCGGCCAAACCTTGAACGGCCGCCTGCTTACCCTGGACGGTCTGGCCATGAAATGGAGATCGTCAGAACTGAGAAAGGATCCAGCGTGCGAGGTTTGTGGAAATCTGTGTAACCAGGTGTTCAGCCCCACGGTGTGATCGTGAAATGAACTTGAAATTTGATGTGCTCCCTGAAAACAGAGCGTCAGCATGCCGTAGCGCTACGAAACCACCTGCCCAAAGGAACTGCTGGAAACTATCTCTCTGAACTGTGCTTCCCAATATTCCATCGGATCACGTTTGAAGCCGCTTTTGGCAAACTGGTGCCAGCGGCCCACGACATAACATAGCAGCATATTCGCGTGAGCGGATACGTCCAGGTCCTCTACTACTTCCCGCTCACTTACTGCAAAACGCAGTGCCTGCTTGAGCGTCGCCTCCAGTCGGTCGTGCAGTTGGTTGACGCGATTTTGCAAACGCTCATTCTCGTTTATCAAGGCATCGCCGATCAACACCCTGGTCATTCCAGGATTTTTCTTTGCAAAACCAAGCAGTAGGGCAAGGATGCCTTCAATCTGCCTGATGCCGCTTTTTTCTTCCGCTGTCATCTTATTGATGAAGGTGAGCAGGGTTTTTTCTATGAATTCGATCAAATTGTCAAACATTTGTGCTTTGCTGGCAAAATGACGATAAAGCGCGGCCTCGGAAACATCCAGTTTTGCCGCCAGCGCCGCTGTGGTAATTTTACCTGCCCTAGGCTCTTCCAGCATCTCTGCCAGAACCTGCAGAATCTGATCTTTTCTTTCACCCAGCCTGCCCGTCATTGATCCCTCGCTTCAATACCGAATTTCAAGCCTTACCACTTTATGATAACCAGCGCACACGGCATACCAAGGGAGGCCGCAGTCCCTGATATCGCCCTGGAGAACAAGAGTATCTCCCGGATTACACTTGCTTCGTTCGGTGTACCTTGTCAGCATCCAAGCTCAACTTCAGGTGTTCGGTCCCACCAGAAAATATACTATGACCACCTCACTCGAAGAAGTCCATAGGACCTTGAGAGATATTCGGCCATGAGCCACACTTCGCCCTGTCGGACTGTCATGAAGCAGTAAATCAGTTCGCCTTTATCAGTGTTCCAACTCCCTCATCCGTCAGCACTTCGAGCAATAATCCGTGCTCTACACGTCCATCGATGATGTGACACGATTTAACACCGCTTTTGACTGCATCCAGCGCAGAACTGATCTTGGGAATCATTCCCCCTGAGATGGTACCATCGGCAATTAATTCATCCACCCCCTGTGCAGTCAATCCTGTCAGCAAATTCCCTTCCCTATCCAGTACACCTGGCGTGTTGGTAAGCAGTATGAGTTTTTCCGCGTTCAAAACCAGCGCCAGTTCCCCTGCGACCAGGTCGGCATTGATGTTATAGGATTCGCCGCGACTGCCCACGCCGACCGGGGCGATTACCGGGATGAAATTCCGGGTTTCGAGCAATTCGATCAGGGCGGGATCGATGTCTTCGATTTCTCCAACCTGGCCGAGATCGACCCATTCGTGCGCTTTCTCTTTGTCGCGCATCAGCATTTTTTTTGCGCGGATAAAGCTGCCGTCCTTGCCTGTCAGACCAACTGCACGGCCGCCGTGCTGATTGATGAGATTGACGATTTCCTTATTGATCAATCCCAGCACCATCTCTACGACATCCATGGTTTCCGCATCGGTCACGCGCATTCCCTGAATGAAGGCGCCCTGCTTGCCGACCCGCTTCAACATATTGTTGATCTGGGGGCCTCCTCCATGAACGATTACCGGGTTCATGCCTACCACTTTCAGCAGCGCTACATCATGAGCGAAACATTTTTTGAGATTCTCCTCGGTCATGGCGTTGCCGCCATATTTGATGACAATGGTTTTCCCGTGGAAACGCTGAATATAAGGCAACGCCTCAGCCAGAATTTTGGCTTTGTCTTGTGAGGAAGGTTGAGGTGGCGGCATGTCTTACTTGAGAAAATTTTCTACGCTATTTTACCTTGAGTAGCGTGCTGCCGGGTTTCAAAAATTTGCCGCCCCAGTCGGTATAACATGCCTGAGGGGTCATGTCAGAGGTTACTTCCATCGCAGACACGGCGCGCGAATTCAACTGGCAGGGACCCAGACAAGGCCGTCGCCGATCTGACCGGTACGACCCTCATGCATTATCACAGCGGTAATGCTATCGACCATGTCAGCGACAAGGGTGCAAAGCATGATTTTCCCGCTAAAATCCGTGAGATCATCCTTGATTGTGGGATTATCAATGAGGCAGGCGCAGTAAAACCCTTTACGTTCATGACGGTCAGCCCCGGAAAATCCGGGATCTTGCGTAAAGCCTCACGCAATGCGTGCAGGCGATTCTGGACGAAGTATTGCACGAATCTCCTTCATATTGCCCCCTCCTTCAGGTTTCTACCGGCTTCTCGTCGAACCAGCGGTATAACGTCGGTAATACAACCAGTGTCAGCAGGGTTGAAGTGATCAATCCACCAATGACCACCACGGCGAGGGGACGCTGCACCTCCGAACCCGGACCGGTCGCGAAGAGAAACGGTATCAGGCCAAGCATCGCAACTGTTGCCGTCATCAGCACTGGACGAAAGCGTTGCTCACAGCCCTTGATGACAGATTCCGCAACGCTTGCTCCCTGCTCGCGCAGCTTCCGGATATAGGAAATCAGCACGACCCCGTTGAGCACCGCAATACCCCATAACGCGATAAAACCGACGGAGGCCGGCACTGAAAGGTATTCGCCGGTGACAAAGAGTCCAATGACTCCGCCGATGGAAGCAAACGGCAGCACGAGGATGATGAGCCCCGCAAGTTTGATCGAATTGAACAGCACGAACAGCAAGAAGAAAATCACGGCGATGGTAAGCGGGACTATAATCGAAAGTGTTTCCATTGCGCGTTCCATGTTCTCGAACTGCCCCCCCCAGACAAAGTAATAACCTGTCGGAAGCTGCACTTCCTTCGCGATGCGCTGCTGCACTTCTTCAACGAAGCCCCCGAGGTCGCGTTCATGCACGTTGACCCCTACCACCACGCGCCGTTTCGCATATTCACGCGATACCTGCGCCGGACCATCGACAACGCGGATATCCGCAACGGCGCTCAGCGGCACCAGGAGACCTCCTTGTGCCAGGACGCCATCCGCACCCCGCACGCCCGAACGCCGCAGCAGAAGATCACGAATCGACTCGACATCGTCGCGAAACCGCTCGGGAAAGCGCAGAACGAGCGAGATGCGCCGTTCACGCTCGAATACGGTCGTCACTGCTTTTCCCCCGATGGCCGTCTGGATCAGCTCATTCACATCGGCTACGTTGAGGCCATGACGGGCGATCGCATACCGGTTGATATCGATGGTCAGGGATTGCTGTCCCGACAAGCGCTCGATGCGAAGGTCGCGCGCCCCCCGTACAGACTTCAGGATGCGCGCCACCTGTTCAGACAGTTCACGCAATTTATCCAGATCATCGCCAAAAATTTTGACGGCAATCTCCGAACGTACACCCGTCACCATCTCGTCAACCCGTTGCGCGATAGGTTGGGACAACACGATGGATACACCGGGCAAGACAGCCAGGGCCTTGCGAATGTCCTCCTCGACTTCCGCCTGGGTTCGACCGGATTCGGGATCCAGGGCCGCAATGGGATCAGACTCGTTCTGCGAAGCCGGGTCGGCAGGAGACTCCCCGCGACCGAGCTTCGATACTACGGTCTTGACACCCGGCACTGCCGCAATCAGTGTCATTGCCTCCGATTCGATTTCGATGGCCTCATCCAGTGAGATCGAAGGCACCCGGATGATGACAGGCGTGATGGAACCCTCCTGCATGGTCGGGATGAAGGATTTTCCGAGGAGCGGGAACAACGAAAACGATAATGCGAGCAGACCGATTGCAGTGGCGATCGTGGTTTTCTCGTGCGCCAGGGCCGAATTCAGCAGCCGATGATAAGTCGATTTGAGGAAGGCTATGATTCGAGTATCTTTATCGGCGCCTCCCTTGAGAATATAGGCACAGAGCACGGGTGAAAGCGTCAACGATACGACCAGCGACACCGCCAGCGCAATCGCGATGGTGAATGCCAGCGGGCTGAAGGTCTTGCCCTCCATGCCCTGTAATGCCATGAGCGGAAGAAATACCAGAATGATGATGCAGATACCGAAAATCACCGGCGTTCCTACCTCGACGACCGCATCGAGGATGGTTTGCAGTCTGGATTCGCGCGTGCCGCTCGCATGTCCGAGGCGATGATAGACATTTTCCACCACTACCACGGTAGAATCGACCATCAAGCCAATGGCGATGGCAAGCCCTCCGAGCGACATCAGGTTGGCGGAAATCTCCTGCTGGTTCATCACCATAAAGGTGACCAGGGGTGTAATGATCAGCGTCGCGACGACGATCAGACTGGAGCGGACATCTCCCAGAAAGATGAACAATACGACCACAACCAGAAAAATCCCTTCCATCAGGACTTTGCTTACCGTCCACAATGCAGCATCCACGAGGTCGGTACGATCATAGAATGGAACAATCTGAAGACCGCCCGGCAGCAGCTTGCGATCGTTGATTTCGTCAACTTTTGCCTTTATCCGCCCGACAATTTCCTTTGCATTCCCGCCACGCAGCATCATCACAATACCGGCGACGGACTCCGTATATCCGCCCTTGATGCTCGCACCCTGCCGTACTTCCGCACCAAACTTCACTTCGGCGACATCCCGCACAAACACAGGAACGCCATCAACTTCTTTTAAGACGATGTTTCGGATATCATCCAGCGACTGGATCAGTCCGACGCCCCTGATCAGGTACTGCTCGGCATGCAGGGGCAAGATGTTGCCGGTCGAGTTGGCGTTATTATTCGCAATCGCCCGGTCCACCTGTGCCAGGGTCAGATCGTAGTGGCGCAGGCGGTTAGGGTTGACCAGCACATGGTATTGCTTGACGTAACCCCCCATCGAATTGATTTCGGCCACGCCCTGCACCGAACGCAGCAGCGGCCGCACTACCCAGTCCTGTATGGTGCGCCGCCGCGTCAGTTCCTCCACTGAAAGCGCCTGCTGGCCGTCATCGGGATGCTCCAGGGTATATTGATAGACCTCCCCCAGGCCGGTGCTGACAGGTCCAAGTACCGGCGTAATACCGGGCGGCATCTTGCCGGCAACCCCAAGCAGCCGCTCCATCACCAGCTGGCGCGCAAAATAGACATCCGTCTGGTCGGTGAAAACCAGCGTAATAATCGATATTCCGCTTTTGTTCAGGGCGCGCATTTCCACCAGTCCGGGGAGCCCGGTCATCGCAATTTCCACCGGTACGGTTACAATCCGCTCGATTTCTTCGGGACTGCGGCCTGGCGCTTCCGTCGCGACAATTACCTGTACATTGGTCACGTCTGGAAAGGCATCCACCGACAACCTGGTTGAAGCACGCATGCCGGCAGCCACCAGGCCGAGTGCCACTACCACCACTATCAGGCGTTGCTTGAGCATTGCACGAATGATGGATGCCAGCACGGGACTACTCCAGCTCGGCGAGCTTGCGCTCGTTTTCCAGGTGAAATGCGCCGTCGACTACGACGGTCTGATCGATGGAAAGTCCTTTCAACACAGGACGCATATCGCCTACCTCCGCCCCCAGTTCGACAGGGACGCGAAGGAACCGGTTGTCGCCCTGGACAAGAAATACATAATCCCGATTGTTTTCGCGCACCACGGCTGTCTCCGGCACCACCAGGCTTTCAACCGGATTGTCGAGAATATGCATGCTCGCGAGCATGGCCGGCTTGAGCTTCCTCCGCGGGTTTTCCACCACGGTCCGCACCATCACTGTTCTTGTCAACGGATTCACGGTATCGGCGACAAAGATGATCAAACCGTCGAAGCTGATATTCCCCAGTGCTGGAACATGGATTTCCACATGCTGGCCAACCTGCACATGGCGCGCAATCTGCTCCGGCACGTCCCCCACGACCCACACGGAAGAGAGATCGGCAACCTGAAACAACAGGTCGGAGGGTTGGACTACCTGCCCAATGGCGACATTCCGCTCGATAACGATGCCCGGCTTGGAGCTCTTGATCGCTACTGAGGGCATGATGGTTCCGTCTTTGCCAAGCTTGTTCAGGGCCCTGTTGTCCATGCCCAGCAGACGCAACTGATCTGCCGCTGCGCCCAATTCTGCCCGCGAAACCTGCAGTTCGGATTCGCGCCGCTGCATTTCCGCAACACTGATGACGTCTGCGGCAAGCAAGTGACGCGCACGCTCGGCCGCTTTTTCCGCCAGGGTTTCAAGGGAAAACGCCCGCAGATAAGCCAGCTGCGCCTGCGTCAGTTCCGGACTGGAAATACGGGCGAGCTCGAGGCCCGCCTCGACGTTGTCGCCCAGCATGGCGTACACGTCGATAATCCGGCCGGTGACGTTAGCCCCGACACGGACCAGCCTGTGCTCATCCACCTCGACCTGGCTCGGCGCCTGCAGCTTGTCGGCGATATTGATCAAGGTGGGTTTCCCAATCCTGATGTGATGCATCTTTTCGGGCTCCAGTGTGACGAGATTCGCGTTTTCCGGCTCTTTTGCCACAACCTCCTCTTTGACTGCCGGCTTGCCGCCCCCGCACCCGGAAACAGACAACACAAGCAGGATGCCGATTAACGGCATGGTGATTTTCATTCTAAGTCTTCCTTGGGGTAATATGCCCTGAGGCGGTCAATCTCGGTAACTGCGGCCTGCAAATCGAACCGGGCCTGCAAGAAGTCCGAAAGCACTCCGCGCAGCATGCGCTGCGTGTCGAGCACTTCGATCAGGCCGCGTTCGCCAAAGCGATAGGCTGCCTGCGCGATTTCCAACGCCTTTTCAGCTTCCTTGACCAATCCGCCGTCGAACATCTCCACTCTGCGCTGGGCGATCTGCTTGGCTTGCCAGGCGGATTCCAGCAGCTGGCCTATTTCAAAGCGCCGGAACTCCAATATTCCGCGCGCCCGCTCCGAATCCGCGACAGCTGCATTGATTTCGCCACGCCGCTGATAGAACAATGGGATGGTCACGTTCAGGCCGGCAAGGTTCGAAGTGTACTGCGCCTCCTGGAAATTACTGAGCAATACCGTTAACGATGGCAGCACCGCGGCGCGTTCCTGGTCGATCCGCAGCCGCGCCCGCTTCCATTCGGCCTCCAGGCGCGTAATTTCCGGATTGACTGCCGGCACAGTTTCGCGCAGCTCTTCCAGGGGAGGAAGGCTCACGGGCTGTGCGAGCGACCCCTCTATCTGAAAATCAGGCTGCAAGGCGCCAGCAGTAAGTTGCCTCAGGGCAATACGCGCCCTATGGGCATTCAACAGCGCCGCTTCCCTGCGCGAAGCCGCGGCCAGAACTTCCGTATCGGCCCTGATCAGTTCGAAGCGTGGCGCCTCGCCCACATCCACACGCACCTTGACGCGCCGGCGTATTTCCTCCATCAGATCGGAAACACTTGCCTCCACTCGCGCCACTTCCTGCCGCAGGATCAGTTCATAGGCAGCGACCCGCAACTGTGCCGACAAATCCGCCCTTACCTGTTCCAGGCCTGCATGACTGGCATTCACCCCTGCTTCTGCCGAGCCGATGCGCGCGCTCCGCAGGAACGGATTCTCAATAGTTTGAGAAATAGTAAATTGACGGTGGCTGTTCGAAGGTTGAGCCTGGGGAATACGAGCATGCTGAGGTCCAGCCATGAAGGTCAGTTGCGGATTGGGATAAGCCGATGCGCCGGTAACGCCCGCTTCCGCAGCCTTTATTTGAAAATTCGCTGCCTGCACCAGGCCGTTGGCCTTCAATCCGAGCCGCTGCAACTCCTCGATGGTGAGGACCTGGGAAGGCGGTGCAGCTGGCGTAGGCATGGTTGGACCGGGGGCGGCAGGAGTCAGCAAGCCAGGCAATCGTCCCGTTGCCGATCCCGGCACGGTTGGGCCGGGCATAGTGGCCGGCGGCAGAGCGGGTGAGCGGGGCGCAGGCATGACAGGTGGCGCAGGAGCAGGTGCCATAGCCGGTGGAAGCGCCGGCGGTGCGGTAATGGCAGGAATCGTTGAAGGCTGCTGAGCCGAAGCCGGCGAGAATGGCAAAACAAGGATCAGGGCCGGCAGAATACGGCAAAGACGTGATATATGCATGTGCTACCCGTTGATTTCTTCGAAGCAATGCCTGAGCGATTGCACTGCAGCATACGTCGAGGCTGCGGGAAAGAGGGTTTCACCAACCGGAACAACGACAGTAGCGCTGGAATCGGTGGAAACGGCGAAAGGAACATCACACAAACACGAACGCGCGATAAGCGAAACGGATGACAAGGCAAAGCTCATCTGATTTAGTCTAGAGGAGAAATTGCATCAAGAAAAGTAGTATCTCGCTGATGATATAATCGGTTTTTACGAAGTATCGAATTTGTCCGCACACTGATGCTTAATTACAGGCAATTACACTATTTTTGGGCAGTGGCCAAGGCAGGCAGCATTGTCCGCGCCAGCGAACGCCTGAACCTTACGCCCCAGACTCTGAGCGGCCAGATCGGATTATTGGAAGACGCGTTGAGGGCGCCGCTTTTTTTACGAGTGGGAAGACGCCTTGAACTGACCGAAACGGGACGGCTCGCCCTATCGTATGCGGACGAAATCTTTCAGATTGGAAACGAACTGGAAGAAGTATTGCGCGCCCACCCGGAACGCCACGCCATTCCATTCCGGGTGGGCGTCGATGATGCGGTCCCCAAGTCCATCGCCTACCGATTGTTAACGCCTGCCATGGGGCTTGCTTCGCCTGTGCGCATCGTCTGCCGCGAGGACAAACTGGTGCGGTTGCTGGTGGAACTGGCAATCCAGCGAGTCGATCTGATACTGGCCGACCGCCCCATGCCGGATGAAACAAACGTGAAAGGCTACAGCCATAAACTGGGAAGCTGCGGCATTACATTTTTTGCCGCACCCAGTCTTGCAAAAACGTTCAAAAAAAAGTGGCCCCATGTTCTCGATGCGGCCCCCTTGCTCATTCCCGGTAAAGATGCCGCCATACGGATACCATTGATGCGATGGTTCGACATCCACCAACTCCACCCCCACATCGTGGGAGAGTTCGACGACAGCGCGCTGATGCAGGCATTCGGCCAGGCAGGTATCGGTATTTTCATTGCTCCCTCCGTAATAGCCGACGAGGTGCGGCGTGAACATGGCGCTGTTGTCGTCGGCCGGACTGACGAGGTTACCGAACAGTTCTACGCCATCTCCCTGGAGCGCCGTCTTACGCACCCCGCCGTCGTTGCCATCAACGATACAGCCCACCGGGAACTATTCGCGACCCTGATTGCTTCCTAGCGGGCTTCCAAGACGCAAATCCACGCCACACACATCGGATTCACGCTGCCGCTCGCGTCATGCCGTGTTCCCGGTGTTCAGGAACAACTGGTTGATGCGCTTGACGAAACCGGCAGGATCATCCAGTTGCCCGCCCTCTGCCAACAGCGCCTGGTCGAACAAAATGTGGCTCCAGTCGGCGAAATGAGTTTCCTCCGATTTCAGGCGCTCTACCATGGGATGGTACGGATTGATTTCCAGGATAGGTTTGGTATGGGTGACCTTCTGCCCGGCAGACTTGAGCAGGCGCTCCAGGTTTCCGCTCATGTCATGGGTTTCCGCCACCAGGCAGGCGGGGGATTCGGTCAGGCGCAAGGTGATTCGCACATCCTTTACCTGCTCGCCGAGCACTTCTTTTATTTTCTCGGTAAGTTCCTTGTATTCGCCCGCTTCTTTTTCCTGTTCCTTTTTCTCCGCCTCGTCCTCCAGTTTACCCAGATCGAGACTGCCCTTTGCTACGGACTGCAGGTGTTTACCCTCGAACTCAGGCAGATTCGCAACCAGCCACTCGTCCACGCGATCGGACAGCAGAATGACTTCGATGTCTTTCTTGCGGAAAATTTCGAGGTGCGGACTGCTTTTAGCCGCCGTGAGACTGTCGGCCGTGACATAGTAGATCTTTTCCTGCCCGTCCTTCATGCGTCCTACATAATCGCTCAAGGAGACGTCCTGCTCTTCCGAACCGGAATGGGTAGAAACAAAGCGCAGCAGCTTGGCGATGCGCTCGCGGTTGGCATAGTCTTCCGCCACCCCCTCTTTCATCACCTGTCCGAATTCCTTCCAGAAGGTCTTGAATCTGGCTTTTCCGTCGTCGGTTTCGCTTTGCGCCAGGTCGTCGAGTAATCCCAGCACCTTTTTCACCGAGCCGGCGCGCATGGCTTCAATGTCCTTCGATTCCTGCAATATCTCGCGGGAAACATTCAGCGGCAGATCATTCGAATCTATTATTCCTCGTACGAACCGCAGGTAATTGGGCAGCAACTGTTTGGCATCATCCATGATGAATACTCTTCTGACATACAGTTTGATGCCATGGCGGGATTCGCGATCATAAAGATCGAACGGAGCGCGGGAGGGGATGTAGAGCAGCTGCGTATATTCCTGCTTGCCCTCTACCCTGGCATGAACATACGCCAGCGGAGGTTCAAAGTCGTGCGCGACATGCTTGTAGAATTCGTTGTACTGTTCTTCGCTGATCTCGTTTTTCGGCCGTGCCCACAGGGCGCTTGCCTGGTTGATGGTTTCGTCTTCGTCCGTGACGATGTTTTCATTTTTTTCCTGCGACCATTCCTCTTTTTTCATCACGATGGGAAGAGTGATATGGTCCGAGTATTTGCGGATGATGGAGCGTAGCCGCCAGCCATTGAGCAGCTCATCCTCTCCTTCGCGCAAATGCAAGGTCACCTCGGTGCCGCGGCGGGGTTTCTCGACTGTCTCAAGGGTGTAATCTCCCTCGCCGCCCGATTCCCAGCGCACACCATGTTCGTGTGTCAGGCCGGCGCGCCGCGTGGTAAGCGTCACTTTGTCAGCAACAATGAATGCGGAATAAAAACCCACCCCGAACTGGCCGATCAGATGCGCATCCTTGGCCTGATCGCCGGTCAGCGCATCGAAGAACTCGCGTGTGCCGGACTTGGCGATAGTGCCGATATGGTCTATCACTTCCTGCCGCGACATGCCGATGCCATTGTCGGCAACAGTAATGGTGCGTGCCGCCATATCGTAACTTACACGTATTTTCAGGTCCGAATCGGATTCGTACAGGGCCCCATCGGTCAAAGCTTCGAACCGCAGCTTGTCGGCAGCATCCGACGCGTTGGAAATCAGTTCGCGCAAGAAAATTTCCTTGTTACTATACAAGGAATGGATCATCAGCTTAAGGAGTTGCTTGACCTCGGTCTGAAAATTCAAATGTTCTTTTGTAGCTGTTGCTTCCATTGTTTTCCTCCAAAAAAAATGCAATAAAGTAAATAAGGGCAAATCCGGGATTTTCAAGCTGAAAAGCTTCATACCGATAATTTTCCGCACCATTTCTCTGTCTCTGCCTGCTCCTTCATTTGCCGCACATGCTCGATTTGATTTCTGAATATCGTTAAACCGGAGTCTGACCATGCACATTACAAAAATTCTCATACGTTTCATGGCCGCTTACCTGTTCTGTTATGGCTTGCCTGCGATGGCGGATAGTAAAACCGGCAAGCTGCCTCTGGACAAGATCAAATTACCTGCCGGATTTTCGATCGAAGTGTGGGCCGAAGTACCGAACGCGCGCGGACTGGCGCTGGGGAAAAACGGCACGGTGTTCGCAGGCTCGATGAATGAGGGCAATATCTACGCCATCCGGGACAAAGGAGGGGAACGTGAAGTAAAAACCATTGCCAGAGGGCTTAATCTTCCCATAGGGGTCGCCTTTCACGAGGGTGCGTTATATGCTTCATCCGTCGATCGCATCCTGCGTTTTGACGATATTGAGGAAAAACTCGATCAACCCGGAAAACCGTATGTTGTCACCGAACGATTTCCCAGCGAGAAACACCATGGGGGCAGATATATAGGTTTTGGGCCGGATGGTCTTCTGTATGTCGCGGTGGGTGCCCCCTGCAATATCTGCGAAACGGAGCCGGACAAGTTTTCACTGATTTCCCGCATCAATCCCGATGGCTCGAACTATGAGGTCTTCGCGTACGGGGTACGAAACTCGGTAGGATTCGACTGGCATCCCGAAACGAAGGAATTGTGGTTTACCGATAACGGCCGGGACTGGATGGGCGACAACTTGCCGCCGGACGAGCTCAACCGCGCGCCAAAAAAGGGACTGCATTTCGGCTACCCCTACTGCCATTCCGACGACATCCTTGATCCCAAGTACGGTGCAAAGCGGGATTGCCGCAAACTGGTTTCACCCGCCGCAAAACTTCCCCCGCACGGAGCCGCCCTGGGGATGCGCTTCTATACAGGGACCCTGTTTCCTCCCCAATATCGCAACAGCGTCTTTATAGCCGAACACGGCTCATGGAACCGGCGCAATAAAATCGGCTACCGCATCGAGCTCGCAAAGATAAAGGACAACAAGGTGGTGAAACAGGAAGTGTTTGCCGAAGGCTGGCTGGAAAATGAAAAAAATTGGGGAAGACCCGTGGATGTGCTGGTGATGCCGGACGGGGCACTGCTCGTGTCGGATGATTTTGCCGGGGTAATTTATCGGATCAGTTATAGGAAACCTTGAGCAGACTTAGCAATGCAAAATGAGCGTAACC
This sequence comes from Nitrosospira multiformis, assembly GCA_017306155.1. GTDB lineage: Bacteria > Pseudomonadota > Gammaproteobacteria > Burkholderiales > Nitrosomonadaceae > Nitrosospira > Nitrosospira multiformis_F. Next base: position 27,503 of record JAFKJB010000012.1, on the reverse strand, counting down.
AGCAATTCGGGAGCAGCCTTCATTTGAGTGACCGGTGTGGGAACAGCGGATAATTCGACTTCAATTGATTTTTCCGCGCTCTCTCCTGAACGCGTGCTGGACGCTCTGGAAAGCCTGGGTTTCCGCAGCGACGGGCGGCTGCTGGCACTCAACAGCTACGAGAACCGCGTCTACCAGATCGGCCTCGAAAATGGTGCGCCACTCATAGCAAAATTCTACCGCCCGGAACGCTGGACGAACAACGCCATTCTCGAGGAACACGCATTCGTGCAGGAACTGGCCCACCACGAAATTCCTGTCGTCCCCCCGCTGGTGCTGCAGGGAGCATCGCTGCATTATTTTGAGGGATTTCGTTTCGCTGTTTTTCCAAGGCACGGCGGCCGCGCGCCGGAACTGGAAGATCCATACACGCTGGAATGGATGGGTCGCTTCCTTGCGCGCATCCATGCTGTCGGTGCCCTCAACCCCTTTCATGAACGCCCGGAACTGAATATCGCCAGCTTCGGCGAACAGCCACGCGACTATCTGCTGGGTCATGGATTCGTTCCACCTGATCTTGAGGCTGCTTATCGCAGTGTCGTGGATCAGGCGCTGGAGGGCGCGCGGCACTGTTTTGCACGTGCAGGTGAAACGCACAGGCTGCGCCTGCACGGCGACTGCCATGCAGGCAATGTTTTGTGGACTGACGATGGTCCGCATTTCGTCGATTTTGACGACAGCCGCATGGGACCAGCAGTACAGGACTTGTGGATGCTGTTATCCGGCGAACGGGCCGACATAAGGAAGCAGTTGGACAGCGTGCTGGCCGGATATGAGAATTTCTTCGATTTCGACGAAAGGCAGTTGCATCTGATCGAGGCGTTACGCACTCTGCGCTTGATCCACTACGCGGCATGGCTTGCGCAGCGGTGGAACGATCCTGCCTTCAGGCAAGCGTTTCCCTGGTTCAATACCCAGCGCTACTGGCAAGATCGCATTCTCGAATTGCGGGAACAGATCGCTCTCATGGATGAACCGCCGCTATGACGGAACAGGGATGTGATTTTGTTCACATGTTTATTGTTCCAGATGCACCCGATTGTGATTATGGAAAATTGAAGTTTCCATTTTAGGTCTTTATGACAAATCCATATTACACAAAAACGATGTCCTGCCCATGCGGTTACACGGAGATAACAGCGAGACCAGCGGGAACTCGGCAGGCTCGTCCTTCCACGAATAGCGGAAGAAAGTATGCTGACTGCTGCGGCCGCTACCTGGATGACGGCGAAACGGCTCCCACGGCGGAAGCATTGATGCGTTCACGCTATACTGCATACGCCCTCGGTCGAGAAGAATACCTGCTGGCAACCTGGAGTCAAAACACGCGCCCAGCATCACTTGGATTGGAAAGTAAACAGCCTGGAAAATGGCTGAGACTGGAAGTGAAACTCCATGAACAACCAGAGCCGGATCATGCCGTGGTGGAATTCGTGGCACGTTACAAGGTGGATGGCCGCGCGCACCGTTTGCATGAAGTCAGCCGCTTTGTGCGTGAGGGCGGGCAATGGTTCTATGTGGATGGCGATATTATAAGATCTTGAGGCTGAAAAATGATATCGCGTACCTGGAACACTGAGCCGTTATCTCCCCGACGGATATCTGGACGCTACAGAGTCTCGAACGCTAAGCGCCATATTTGCCTTTGGAGATCATGCGGGATATCAACTTGAGCTTGGATCCAGCGCTCATCGTCCCCACGCGCCGCGTTATGCGAATAAGCCCTCATTGATGTTGGATCTACTGGGTCAGTCGGCTCAGAAGATTTAGATCGAATAATGCTGAGTTCGAGCAACAGGAATCCGGGTTGCTCGATTTCCGATATGAACTCAGATGAGAGCCACCCACTGATTCTGAATCGTCGTTGGCAGTGATCACGTAAAATTTCGACATTAAGCCAGAACACCGGATTGCTGTACGAACCTTCTTCCAATGACCGAAGATTAAGCTCGCACGGGATTGATTTGCAGGCTGCGTCAGTGGCGCGCAGAAAGTACCATACAGTATCTATAAGCTCGCGCGCGCGCTCAATACAGGGCGGCGAAACATCCTCATGCTCAATGTCATTTCTAAGTTCAAACAGCTGCTTGATTAGGAACGGCCGAGCAAGTCCTACCTGTTCGAGTCTTTCAAGGGAACCAACCTGCTTTGGGAACAGTTCTCGAAACCCATATATCTCGTCTAGGTGCCGCAATCGACTATTGATTGCGCGCTTCAACCCAAGAATTGAGTCAGCAATCGAGAATTCAGATTCGTTCTTGGAAAGTACCTCCTCGACATGAGCAAGAATTGCGTGGGGACGGCGTACCCTATGGGAATCGTTTGGGATTGTTGCTCCAGGGTAGGGCTCCCAGTCGAACACTACCGGAGATAGCCAAATGCGCATGCTCAAACTCTTTTAAGGTGAGCTAACGTAAAGTAATGCCTAATCCCATGCACGAAATGCAGTATGAGTTGATTTTCTTCTCCAGAAGTCACGTCTTAATGAACTTTAGACACCCATCCGACCTCCACCAATCCCATCTTCGGAAGAAACTGCTCCGCCCTTCGTGCGGCGCCCTTAAAGCGTCTTCAAAAAGCTTGCGAAACTTTGTAGCTGAAGCGCGTTAGCCACCGCCTTAAGGCGCCGTCAGCCTGCTTCGGGGTCGCATCTTCCTTCGGAAGAAACTGCTCCGCCCTTCGCAGGCTAAGTCGAGTGTTGTATCGCGTAAGAGCAGAGGGCGATAAGTGATTGGGGGAATATACCGAATGCAAGTATTGCGAGCCCGTTGGCGCTCAGCAATACCTTGACGTCGCCTTTCGGCGCGATGGCCGCATCGGTTTCAGGCTCGTCGAAATACATGAGCTTGACGATACGCAGGTAATAAAATACCCCGATCAGCGAAAGGAGCACAGCCAACACCGCGAGCCATGTGTATCCTGCGTTCAACACGGCCTGAAGCACTGACAGCTTGGCATAAATGCCCACGGTGGGCGGGATGCCGGCCATGGAGAACATCAGCAGCAGCATGATAAAGGCATACCACGGGCTGCGCCGGTTGAGCCCTTTGTAATCATCCAGTCTATCCGCTTCAAAGCCCGCGCGTGAGAGCAGCATGATAATGCCGAAGGTACCCATTGTCATGAGTACGTAGACCACGACGTAAAACATGGCGGCGCTGTAGCCGTTTTCATTCGCGCCGATAATGCCAAGCAGCATGAACCCCATGTGCGAGATGGTGGAATAGGCCAGCATGCGCTTGATGTTGCTCTGGGCGATAGCGGCAATGTTGCCGATCACCATTGACGTGATGGCAAGCAGGATCAGCATGCCCTGCCAGTCGCCGGACATCGCCCCCAGACCTTCCACCAGCAGGCGCATGACAAAACCGAATGCCGCGAGTTTTGGCGCCGAACCGACAAACAGCACCACTGCTGAAGAGGCCCCTTCATAAACATCGGGCGCCCACATATGGAAAGGTGCCGCGCTCAGCTTGAAACTGATGCCGGCCACAATGAAAACCAGACCGACAACCAGCACCCCCTGGCTGATTACTCCACCTTCGATCACTTCCGACACACCGGCGATATGGAGCGAGCCGGTGGCACCATAAATCATTGACATGCCATACAGCAGAAAGCCGGACGCCAGGGCACCCAATACAAAAAACTTGATTGCCGCCTCGGTTGCCCCAGGCGATTCGCGCCTCAATGCAACCATCGCATAAAGAGACAAGGAAAGGAGTTCCAACCCCAGATAGAGTGTCATGAAGTGGCTGGCGGAAATCATGACCATCATTCCGAGGGTCGCAAACAACGCGAGGCTGAAGAATTCTCCGCTGAGTATTCCCCGATCCGAAATATAGGGACGGGAATAAACCAGCACTACGGATACGGTGACATAAACCAGCATCTTGAGAATATCGGCCAGCGTGTCATCGACAAACATGTCGGAAAACGTATGGGCGGCGTCAGGTCCCGAAGTACCGAAGGTGATCAGCATGCAGCCGAACAGCGTCAGCTGGGTCAAAAGATAGGCAATGCCGGGCTTCTTGTCGCCCCATGCAAGATCAGCCATTAATACTCCGCACACCATCACCAGAAGGAATATTTCCGGATAGGCCGGCGCGAAATCAGGCAGCATAAAATTCATTTATCATCCTCAGCCGAGTCGGGGCGCGCTTCGCTCACTGCAATTCACTGCAATTTGCTGCGAGCAACATGCGCAAGTAAATCATCAACGGTGGTATGCATGACTTCCGTCAAGGGAAGCGGATACACCCCCATGCCCAATACCGCCGCCGCGAGCACGGCCAATACAAGAATTTCGCGCGCGCCGATATCTTTCATTTCCTCCACTGCAGGGTGCACAACGGCGCCGAATATCACGCGCTTATACATCCAGAGGGTATAAGCGGCGCCTGTGATGAGTGTCGTGGCCACCAGAAACGCATACCAGAAATTCACTTTCATCGAGGCCATGATGACCATGAATTCGCCGACGAAACCGCTGGTGCCGGGCAATCCGGAGTTGGCCATGGCAAACAGCATGAAAAAAGCGGCAAAGACAGGCATGCGGTTCGCCACCCCTCCATAGTCCGCAATCTGGCGGGAATGCAGCCTGTCATACATGACGCCGATGCAAAGAAACATTGCAGCCGAAATAAAGCCATGTGAAATCATCTGGACCATGGCGCCTTCGAGACCGTGATTATTGAACAGGAAAAAACCGAGGGTGACGAAACCCATATGCGCCACCGACGAGTAGGCAATCAGCTTTTTCATGTCCGCCTGCACCAGCGCAACCAGGCCGATATAGACGACCGCGATCAGCGACAAAGCGATCATCATGCCCGCGAGCTGGTGGCTCGCGTCCGGCAGGATCGGCAGCGAAAACCGCAGGAATCCATAGCCTCCCATTTTCAGCAGGATGGCGGCAAGCACCACCGAACCCCCGGTCGGCGCTTCCACGTGCGCGTCAGGCAGCCACGTATGGACGGGCCACATGGGAACCTTGACTGCGAAAGCCAGCAGGAAGGCGATGAATATCAGGATCTGCGATGCCATCGACAAAGGCAGTCTATGATATTCAAGTATCGAGAAGCTGCCTTCGGAAACCTGGTAAAGATAGATGAATGCCACCAGCATCAGCAGTGAACCGAGCAGCGTATAAAGGAAAAACTTGATTGCCGCATAAACCCGGTTGGGCCCGCCCCAGACGCCAATGATGAGAAACATCGGAATGAGCGAAGATTCCCAGAAGACATAGAAGAGAATTGCATCCAGCGATGAAAAAACACCGTTGACGATGCCGGACATGATGAGAAAGGCGCCCATGTACTGCGATACGCGCCTGGTAATCACTTCCCATCCCGCGATCACTACCAGGGGGGTGGTAAAAGCATTCAGCAGTATCAGGGGCATGGCGATTCCATCCACCCCGAGATGATAATGAACGTTGAAGCGTTCGATCCACACATGGTTCTCGACGAACTGCATGCCGCTCGACAACGGATCGAAGCTGGTATAAAGCGGAATCGCCACCAGAAAACCCGCAACCGATCCGACGAGTGCGATCATGCGCGCCAGGGGGGCATTACGATCGCCACCGGTAGCGAGTACAGCAACACCGGCAAGAATAGGCAGCCAGATAACCAGACTTAACAGGGGGAAACCAAACAACATGTCTATTCCATTTTTTTCATTAGCGTGCAGCGGATGCGGGATGTCCCACAACTAACATTTTTATTGTATTTTTCGTTGTCCCATTACCAGAACAACCACAAGCTCATCAGTATAAACACGCCAACGATCATGGTGAACGCGTAGTGATAGATGTAGCCCGTCTGGAAGCGGCGCATCAATGTGGAGGCTCCGGCTACTAACCCGGCCGTGCCATTCACAAAGAACCCGTCAATTACCTTGACATCCCCGAACTTCCACAATCCCCGGCCAAGCCAGCGCGCGCCGCCCGCAAACAGCCAGGAATAGAGTTCGTCCATGAAGTATTTGCGCTCAAGCAGCGTTGCAAACGGCCCGGCCGCCCGCTTGATTTTTCCGGGCAGATCGGGTCTTGCGATATAGAGATACCAGGCGGCAAAGATACTGGCAACGGTTAACCAGAAAGGCACAGTGGAAAGCGCGTGACTCATCATTCCCGGGATACCGTGAAACTCCGCTGCCATTTTCGCGATTGCTTCGTGTTGAGGCGCGATCTGTATCGTATTGGCAAAGTAATCGCCAAACAGTATCGGGCCTATCAGCCAGCCTGCGCCAATGCTCGGTATGGCGAGGGCAACCAGGGGCAGGGTCACTACCCAGGGAGATTCATGCAAATGCTCTTCGGTGTGATGATCCATGCGCGGCTGCCCATGGAATGTCATGAACAGCAAGCGAAAGGTATAAAACCCCGTTACCAGGACAGTAGCCACGGCACAGAAATAGGCGAAGCCGGCACCGGGGATATCGGCAAAATGCACCGCTTCTATGATCGCATCCTTCGAGAAGAAACCCGAAAAGCCTATGACGCCAGCATTGGCGAGCGCTGCGACGAACACGGTCCAGTAGGTAATGGGCATGTACTTCTTGAGCCCGCCCATCTTGCGCATGTCCTGTTCATGATGCATGGCAATGATCACGGAACCTGCGCCAAGGAACAGCACTGCCTTGAAAAAGGCATGCGTCATGAGGTGAAAAATCGCGGCTGGATAAGCGGATGCGCCGAGCGCCATCGTCATGTAGCCAAGCTGCGACAGGGTCGAGTATGCCACGACGCGCTTGATGTCGTACTGGACGATCGCCACCAGCGCCATGAACAGGGTCGTGATGGCCCCTGTCACCAGCACCACGGAGAGCGCGGTCTCGGTCAGTTCGAACAGGGGCGACATGCGCGCCACCATGAAAATACCGGCAGTGACCATGGTTGCGGCATGGATCAGCGCTGAAATGGGCGTGGGGCCTTCCATCGAATCCGGCAGCCATACATGCAGCGGAAACTGCGCCGACTTACCCATGGCGCCGACGAAAAGCAGGATGCAGATGACGGTCAGCACTGCCCAGGGCGAACCGGAAGTGATTTCGATCGTCTCAGCGGCAGCGCCGGGTGCCTGGGCAAACACGGCGGCATAATCCAGCGTTCCGAAATACGCCAATACCAGACCGATGCCCAGGATAAAACCGAAGTCACCGACGCGATTGACCATGAACGCCTTCAGGTTCGCGTAAATGGCCGTCGGACGCGTATACCAGAAGCCGATCAGGAGATATGAGACCAGCCCTACCGCTTCCCATCCGAAGAACAGCTGGAGAAAATTATTGGACATCACCAGCATCAGCATGGAGAAGGTAAAAAGCGAGATATAGCTGAAAAAACGCTGGTAACCAGGGTCGTCATGCATATAACCGATGGTATAGATATGCACCATCAGCGATACGAAACTCACCACGACCATCATGGTCGCGGAAAGCTGATCAATCAGAAACCCTATTTCGAAACGCACGCCACCCGATGTCAGCCAGGTATAAACCGTGCCGTTATATACGTTCCCTTTCAGCACATCGAGGAACACGGCAATCGACGCTGCCACGCAGACGAACATAAGGGCAATGGTGACGCGATGGCTTGCTGCAGTGCCAATCACACGTCCAAGCAGGCCGGCTATGAGTGCCCCCGCCAGCGGCGCCAGAGGCACCAACAGGTATAGATTTTGCATCTCAGTCATGAAATCCAGCTTTTTGTTTTTGAACCAGCGATACCGACTCCGAACTATTGAACCTGGCGATCAGCCTCAGCCTTTGAGCCTGTCCAGGTCATCGACGTTGATGGTGCGCAGGCTGCGAAACAGCACAACCAGTATCGCAAGTCCAATGGCAGACTCCGCTGCAGCAACGGTAAGGATGAAAAACACGAACACTTGCCCGGATGCGTCCTGGAGATAATGCGAAAAAGCAACAAAATTCATGTTTACCGCCAGTAGCATCAACTCGATTGCCATCAACAGGATAATCACGTTCTTTCTGTTGAGGAAGATACCGACAATGCTGATGGCAAACAGAATCGCACCGATAACAAGATAATGGGATAACGAAACCACTACGCCCCCTTTCATAGCGGCGTAAAAACGCCGCAATATATTACTTTTATTCTTTCTTCTCGGATGCCATCGACACGATGCGGATGCGGTCTTCACGCTTCACCGCTACCTGTTTGGCAACGTCCATGGATTTGCTCCCACCGCGCTGGCGCAAGGTCAGCGCGATTGCAGCCACGATCGCAACCAGCAGAATCACCGCAGCCAGTTCAAAGGCATAAACATATTCGGTGTAGATCAGACGCCCCAGTTCCTTGGTGTTGCTGTAGTCAGCCGCCCGCGCCGCTGGGGTAGGAAGTTCATTCGCGCCGAACTGCTTACCGGTCAGGACCATGGCCATCTCGATCGACATCAGCAGGCCGAGCAATAATCCGAACGGAAACCACTTCCAGAAACCTTCCCTGAGCCGCGCAAGATTGATGTCGAGCATCATCACGACGAACAGGAACAGCACCATCACCGCTCCCACGTAAACCAGCACCAGGGTAATGGCAAGAAATTCCGCTTCCAGCAACAGCCATAATCCGGCGGAGGCAAAAAAGGCCAGCACCAGCAACAATGCCGAATGCACCGGATTGCGCGCGGTGATGACCCCGAGGGCCGAGGCCACCAGCACCGTGGAAAAAAAGTAGAAGATTATATCTGCAAAACTCATATGGTTACTTCTAGAAATCCGGGAGCCTGGAAGGATTCACGCAAGATAAAAATGAACTCATGAAAATGTCTTCCGCTTGTTTCTGCGGGTAAGCGTAACGAGCGCAAGCGCGACAACCCAGCGCTCCCGTAACGAAGGCAGTGGATGCATCGAACTGATGAAAATATCCACTGCCAACACAGCCAATATTGGCGAGCCAGGCGCGACTCATCGGTAGCCCGCATCGGCTGCCCGGTCCTTTGCTATCTGTTCCTCATACCGGTCCCCGACCGCCAGCAGCATCTGCTTGGTATAGATGAGGTCACCCCGCTTCTCCCCGTGGTATTCCAGGATGCGCGTCTCCACGATCGAGTCCACCGGACAGGATTCCTCGCAGAAACCGCAAAATATGCACTTCGTCAGATCGATGTCATATCGCGTGGTACGCCGCGTTCCATCCTCGCGCTGCTCGGATTCGATGGTAATCGCCAACGCCGGGCATACCGCCTCGCACAGCTTGCAGGCTATGCAGCGCTCTTCTCCGTTAGGGTATCTGCGCAAGGCATGCAAACCCCTGAAGCGAGGAGATTGCGGCGTCTTTTCTTCGGGAAAATACACCGTGATCTTCCGCGCGAACATGTTTCGCCCCGTCAGCATCATTCCTTTGATGAGCTCGATCAGCAGGAAAGTGCGGAAAAAATCCTTGATTCTGTTCATGGCTTCCTCCTGTGTCAGTGAAACCACAAGTTAAGCGGGAATGCGCTCCGAATCGACGCCGGAAGCTGCATCACCAGGCCGAGCACCACTATCCAGACGAGCGTGATCGGAATGAACACCTTCCAGCCAAGTCGCATGATCTGGTCGTAGCGATAACGTGGAAACGTGGCGCGGAACCAGAGAAAACAGAACAATAGAAATGATGCTTTCAGGACCAGCCAGATGAAGCCGGGAACCAGGGTAAACGGCGCAACGTTGACAGGAGGCAGCCAGCCACCCAGGAATATGATGCTTGCAAGCGTGGCCACCAGGATCATGTTGGAATATTCAGCCAGGAAAAACACTGTGAACGCCATGCCCGAATACTCGACATGAAAGCCCGCCACGATTTCGGATTCACCCTCCGCGACATCGAATGGCGCACGATTGGTTTCTGCGACGCCGGAAATGAAATAAACCAGGAACATGGGAAACAGCGGTATCAGATACCAGTTCAGCATGCTGGCGCCTTGCTGGCCCTTGACGATGTCACCCAGATTCAGGCTCTGGGACATCATGAGCACGCACACCAGCGCAAAACCCATGGCCAGTTCGTAAGAAACCACTTGAGCTGCCGAACGCATTGCTCCCAGGAATGCATATTTGGAGTTGGAAGCCCACCCTGCAATGATGATGCCATAGATCCCCATCGAGGTCATGGCCAGAATATAAAGCAGGCCGGCGTTGATGTCCGCCAGGACCACATCCGGAGAAAAGGGAATGACTGCCCAGGCTGCCAGCGCCGGCGCGAACGTCAGGATGGGCGCAAGCACGAACAGGACTTTGTTCGCTCCGCTCGGGATGATGATTTCTTTCATCACCGCCTTGACCGCATCGGCAATGGGTTGCGCCCACCCTCCCAGCCAGGGAATGCCAAAGAAGGTTACCCGATTGGGACCCACGCGCAGTTGCATATAGCCGATGATTTTGCGTTCGGCGAACGTGAGATAGGCGACTGCCAGCATCAGTGGCAGCACGATGGCCACAATCAGCAGGACATTCTTCACCAGCAGGAAAAGGGCAGGTCCCCACTCAGGACCAAAAAAATTCCCGAACAGTTGTTGCGCGTATTCCATCAGATAATCCGAGTACTGTTCGTCACGATTTTTCTACCGTGATCTGATCAAACATTCCGCCCAGGGCCGCAGTCGAAGGATGGGCGGACGCAACTCTTATGCAGTTGGCCGGCAGGCTGTCATCCTGCGCGACAGGCAGTTGTACCTCACCTTCCCCCTGCTTCAACCGTATGACTTCTTCGCTCTGCAGGCCCAATTGCGCCATGAGGCTCCCCGGCATCCATGCTAGAGGCGCAGCCGCGTCGCGCGTGCGCTGCAATGGCTCCGACCGGCGCACGATGAGGTCGGCCTGATAAATCGGAACCTCTCCGATACGTTGCAACCCTTCACTTCCCTTATTTTCCTTACCGGCTTCAATGGGACTCACAGCAAGACTTCCCAGACTGTTATTCAACCAGGCGCTGACGTCGTTTCCAGCTGGAAGAACATCCGCCCGCACCTGCTCCGACGTTTCATAATCAAAACCATCGAGTTGCAGGATATTACCCAGCACCCGCAACACCTTCCATGCGGGACGCGTTTCCCCGAGGGGCGCAACCACACCGTTGAAGCTCTGCACACGCCCTTCCGTGCTGATGAAAGTACCGGAGGTTTCAGTGAAGGGCGCGATCGGCAGTAATACATCCGCATGACCGCCCTCAATGGCGGCGCGGCTTTTGTATGCACTCATCATTACAACCAGGTCGGCCGCCGCCAGTGCCTTGACGGCGTGCCGGGGGTTGTAACTGTCGAGCTCCGGCTCCAGGTTCAACAGGACGTATGCCTTGCATCCGGTCCCGCTCGCCGGGTCGTCCATGCCGAGCATTTGTGAGGCATTGGCGCCCGGCCCTCCATGCCTGCCTTGGGCAGTATCCGCGTTACGGTTACCAAAGCGGTTATCAAAGGGAACCGCACCGGCAATATAAGCTCCAACGCTGTTGGCAGCCTCTCCCAGCACTCCGAAGCGAGCGTCGGAAATTTGCGCGATATGCTGGGCCAGCTTGCAGATATCCGCGTAACGGGGATGATGTTGCGCGAGATTTCCGATAAAAATCGCAGCGGGTTTATTGTCGTTGAGACTGGCCGCCATCGCACGGGCAGTATCGCTCGCACTGACAGTGCTCAAGGCGTTTTTAGTGTCATCGGGAATCTCCACGCCCTTCAGTTCGACAACGGCTTTCAACACCTCTGCCAGCGTGGATACTATTTTGTCGGGCGCAACAATAGCACGATTTCTTACCTTGGTCAGCAGGTCATCGTCGATCGGATTGATCACATTCAATTGCGCGCCGTGCTTCACGGCCTGGCGGATACGATGCGCAAGGAGGGGATGGTCCTTTCGCAAGGTGCTGCCTATGACGAGCAGTGACCTCAACTGCAAAATTTCGGCAACGGGCATTCCCAGCCAGGGAGCACCCTGCATCTGCGAATCCGCACGGAAATCGCTCTGGCGCACGCGATGATCCACGTTGGCACTGCCTAATCCCCTTACAAGTTTCTGCAACAGGTGAAGTTCTTCAAGCGTGCTGTGAGCAGAACCCAGCGCTCCGATGCTCTCCGCTCCATGTTTTTCTTTCACATCCTTGAGGCCGTTGGCCACGAATTCCAGCGCGGTTTGCCAGTCGCATTCCTGCCACACGCCTCCCTGCTTTATCATCGGCCGGGTAAGACGCTCCTCGGAGTTTAACCCCTCGTAGGAAAAACGGTCTTTGTCCGATAGCCAGCACTCGTTGATTTCCTCGTTCTCGCGGGGCAGCACGCGCATCACGCGATTCTGCTTTATCTGGACGATGAGATTGGAGCCAAGACCGCAATGCGGGCTGATGGATTTTCGGCGTGACAATTCCCAGGTGCGCGCGGAATAGCGGAAGGGCTTGCTGACAAGGGCACCCACCGGGCACAGATCGATTACGTTGCCGGACAACTCCGAATCCACGGTTTTACCGACAAACGCAAGGATCTCCGCATGCTCGCCACGGCCCGCCATGCCCAGTTCCATGATCCCCCCGATTTCCTGCCCGAAGCGCACGCAACGCGTGCAATGGATACAACGGGTCATGTCGGTGGAAATCAGAGGACCGAGATTCTTGTTGACCACCACACGCTTGGCTTCGGTATAACGCGATGCACTCGCTCCGTAGCCCACGGCCAGATCCTGCAACTGGCACTCCCCACCCTGATCGCAGATCGGACAGTCCAGGGGGTGATTGATGAGCAGGAATTCCATCACCCCTTTCTGGGCTGTTACTGCCTGCCCGGAGTGGGTGAAAACTTTCATGCCCTCCATCGCGGGCGTGGCGCACGCAGGCAGCGGCTTGGGCGCTTTCTCCACCTGCACGAGACACATGCGGCAGTTGGCGGCAATGGAGAGTTTCTTGTGATAGCAGAAATGAGGGATGTATATGCCAAGCTGATTGGCGCCATCCATGACCGTGCCATTCTTGGGCACGGACACCGGTTTACCGTCGATTTCGAAATTGATCATTACGTATGTGCTCCGGGGCAACAAGCGGTCGCAAACAAGAAAAGACTCATGACTTCATCCGTGTTACACGAGACATCTCTTGTGTTCGACGTGGTACGCAAATTCGTCACGAAAATGCTGAATCATGGCACGCACCGGCATGGCGGCCGCGTCACCCAATGCGCAGATCGTGCGTCCCTGAATGTTGTCGGCGAGATTATTGAGCAGATCCAGATCTTCCAGGCGACCTTTTCCTGTTTCGATCCGATGAACGATACGATAAAGCCATCCCGTGCCTTCACGACAGGGCGTGCACTGGCCGCAGGATTCCTCATAGTAAAAATAGGATAAGCGCTCCAGCGCTCTGACCATGCAGGTCGTATCGTCCATGATAATGACCGCGCCTGAACCGAGAAATGAGCCCGCCTTGGCAATCGAGTCATAGTCCATATCGGTCTGCATCATGACGTCGCCCGGCAATACCGGCATGGACGAACCACCCGGAATGCAGCCTTTCAGCTTGCGCCCGCCACGCATGCCGCCAGCCATCTCCAGCAGGGTCGCGAACGGCGTGCCCAGCGGCACTTCATAATTACCAGGCTTGTTCACATGGCCGGAAACAGAAAAAATCTTGGTTCCACCGTTGTTTGGCTTACCCAGTTGCAGAAACTTGTCACCGCCGTGGCGGATAATCCACGGTACCGATGCAAATGTCTCTGTGTTGTTGATGGTAGTCGGCTTGCCATAGAGACCGAAGCTTGCCGGAAAAGGCGGCTTGAAGCGCGGTTGACCTTTCTTGCCTTCCAGCGACTCAAGCAGCGCTGTTTCTTCGCCGCAGATATAGGCGCCATAGCCGTGATGGTTGTATAACTGGAAGCTGAAATCGGAACCGAGGATATTATCCCCGAGATACCCCGCCGCACGAGCTTCATCCACTGCCTCTTCCATGCGCTCGTAGACGTCCCAGATTTCGCCATGCACGTAGTTGTAGCCCGCTTTGATGCTCATCGCATAGGCTCCGATCAACATGCCCTCGATCAGCATATGCGGGTTGTGACGCATGATGTCGCGATCCTTGAAGGTACCGGGTTCGCCTTCATCCGAATTGCATACCAGGTATTTGTCGCCCTCGTACTGCTTAGGCATGAAGCTCCACTTCAGCCCGGTCGGAAAGCCGGCGCCCCCGCGACCCCGCAAGGCGGATTTCTTCACCTCCTCGATGACCTTTTCCGGAGGGATTTTCTCGCTCAGGATTTTTCTGAGCGCAGCATATCCTTCACGCTGTTCGTAATTCCTGAGCCGCCAATCGTCGGGGTCCGATGGATTCAAGCCGGCCAGCAATATCTGTACAGGCTGGTTCATTTGCTCAAATCCTCCAGCAACTGGTCGATCCTGTCATTGGACATGAAACTGCACATGCGTTTGTTATTGACCAGGAGAACCGGCGCATCTCCGCATGCACCCATACATTCCCCTTCTTTCAAAGTAAATCTTCCGTCCGCAGTGGTCTCGTTGAAGCCTATTCCCAACCTTTCCCGGAAACGGGTCACCGCCTCGTTCGCGCCGGACAGCGCACATGGAAGATTCGTGCAGACCGTGATCTTGTATTTTCCGATTGGCTGCAAATTGTACATATTGTAGAAAGTAGCCACTTCGTATACGGCGATCGACGGCATATCCAGGTACTCCGCCACAAAATCCATCGTTTCGGTGGTCAGCCACCCTTTCTCATCCTGGGCGATGGCGAGCGCCGACATTACCGCGGATTGCTTCTGGTCTGCGGGATATTTGGTCAACTCGTAGTCGATTTTTTTCAGAGACTCTGCGCTTAGCATGTTGATAGCCGTTTCACCTTCAGTGCGTCATCTGTCTATTTCACCAAACACAATGTCCTGGGTACCAATGATGGCCACCACATCGGCAATCATATGGCCGCGCGACATTTCATCCAGCGCTGCCAGATGGGCGAAGCCCGGAGCGCGGATTTTCATGCGGTAAGGCATATTGGCACCATCCGATATCAGGTAAATGCCGAACTCTCCTTTCGGGTGCTCGACTGCCGCGTAGGTTTCACCGGGCGGTACGTGAAATCCTTCAGTGAAAAGCTTGAAATGATGGATCAGTTCCTCCATGTTCTGCTTCATGTTCACACGGGAAGGGGGCGCCACCTTATGGTTGTCCGTTATGACCGGACCCGGGTTTTTGCGCAACCAATCGATACATTGTTTGATGATGCGGTTGGATTGCCGGAATTCCTCGATCCGGACCAGATACCGGTCGTAGCAATCTCCATTGACGCCGACAGGTATATCGAAATCGAGTTGATCATAGACCTCATAGGGTTGCTTCTTCCGCAGATCCCATTCGACGCCGGACCCACGCAGCATGGGACCTGTGAATCCCAGAGCCATTGCCCGTTCGGGAGAAACCGTTCCGATGCCTACCAGCCGCTGTTTCCAGATACGATTGTCGGTAAGCAGGGTCTCGTACTCGTCGACGTACGTTGGAAACCGGTTGGTAAAATCTTCGATGAAATCGAGCAGCGAACCTTGGCGGTTCTCGTTGCGCGCCTTGATTGTTTTTTCGTCGTGAATTTTTGACGCCTTGTATTGCGGTATCGAATCCGGCAAATCCCGGTAAACGCCACCCGGCCGGTAGTAGGCTGCATGCAGCCTTGCACCCGAAACCGCTTCATAGGCATCCATCAGGTCTTCCCGGTCACGGAATGCGTAAAGGAATACCGTCATCGCGCCCACATCCAGGGCATGCGCTCCCAGCCACAGAAGATGATTGAGTATCCGCGTGATTTCGTCGAACATCACCCGGATATACTGCGCGCGTATTGGCACTTCGAGCTGAAGCAGTTTCTCGATAGCCATTACGTATGCATGCTCGTTGGACATCATGGAGACATAATCCAATCTGTCCATGTAAGGGACTGACTGGATATATGTCTTGTATTCGGCAAGCTTTTCCGTTGCACGATGCAGCAACCCGATGTGCGGATCGGCGCGTTGTATGACTTCTCCGTCGAGCTCCAGCACCAGCCGCAAGACACCGTGGGCGGCCGGATGCTGCGGGCCGAAGTTCATCGTGTAGTTTCGTATCTCAGCCATTGTTGACAGACCGCAAAAATCTCATTCAGAGTCCCCATAATGCTCTTCCCGGATAACACGGGGCGTGATCTGGCGCGGTTCTATGGTGACCGGCTGATAGATGACCCGCTGTTGGTCGGGATCGTAGCGCATCTCCACGTTGCCGCTGAGCGGAAAATCCTTGCGGAATGGATTGCCGATAAATCCGTAATCCGTGAGGATGCGGCGCAGGTCGGGGTGACCGGTGAACACGATGCCAAAAAGATCGAATGCTTCGCGCTCAAACCAGTTGGCAGAGGGCCATATATCTATTACCGAATCCACAACCGGAAACTGGTCATCCTCGGGGAATACCTTTACGCGCGCTCTGCGGTTATGCCGGATCGAAAGCAGGTGATAAACGACAGCGAAGCGTTTGCCCTCACGTCCTTGCTCCGAAGTGGGCTCCACCCCATAGATGGAGTAGTCCACTCCACACAGGTCGATGAGCATCTCGAAACCCAGTTCGGGATGGTCGCGCAAGACTCTCATTACCGGCAACAGGTTAGCCGGAGGCACCGTAATGATGAGCTGATCCAGTTGCTGCTCGATGTTGGCAAGTTCATCCGCCAACACATTCTGAAGGCAAAGCGCGAGCGTTTCCAGACGAGTGGACGACATAGACGGGCCTAACGAGCGATGGTATTGGTGCGGTGGATCTTGTTCTGGAGCTGGATAATGCCGTACAGAAGGGCTTCCGCTGTAGGCGGGCAACCTGGGACATAAATATCGACCGGGACGATACGATCACATCCGCGCACCACCGAGTAGGAGTAATGATAATAACCACCGCCATTGGCGCAGGAGCCCATGGATATCACCCAGCGCGGCTCTGCCATCTGGTCATACACCTTGCGGAGGGCAGGCGCCATTTTATTGCAAAGGGTTCCGGCAACAATCATGACGTCCGACTGGCGCGGACTGGGACGAAACACAATTCCAAAGCGGTCAAGATCGTAACGGGATGCACCTGCCTGCATCATTTCGACGGCGCAGCATGCCAGGCCAAAAGTCATCGGCCACATCGAGCCGGTACGCCCCCAGTTGATGACCGAGTCGAGGCTTGTAGTGACAAAGCCTTTTTCCATTGCTCCGTTTGTACTCATGGCCTCAATCCCACTCCAGAGCACCCTTCGTCCACTCGTAAATGAAGCCGACGACAAGGATGCCGAGAAAAACCATCATGGCAATAAAACCGAACAGGCCGATTTCATTCAACACCACGGCCCATGGGAACAGGAACGCTATCTCCAGATCGAACAGAATAAACAGAATGGCTACCAGATAGTAGCGCACGTCGAATTTCATGCGGGCGTCTTCAAACGCCTCAAACCCGCATTCATAGGGAGACAGTTTCTCGCTATCTGGACGATTGGGACCAAACAGCCAGCCAAATCCCATTGCGAGAGCCCCTATGACAAGGCCAAGCAGGATAAATAACAGAATAGGAAAATAGTTTTCGAGCATGTGATGTGTTAGCTATCGAACAAATATAAGACCCGCTTCCAGGTAACATTTATACCTTATCGGTATCTCCGTTGGCCTGATGCTCAGTCCTGTCGCTATAAATGGTGCCGACGGCGAGACTCGAACTCGCACAGCTTTCGCCACCGCCCCCTCAAGACGGCGTGTCTACCAATTCCACCACGTCGGCAGCTTAATTCGAATGCCGTTTAATTTGAACGCCGATTCGGAACGTAATCTGGTTAGAACGCAGTTCCAGCCGGTTGTTCAATTAACTCAGCATTAACTTACTCAGGTATTTCTGTTGCCTTGGAAGGCCCCTCTTCTGCAGGCGCTGCCGGAGCGGGCTCTGCGGGTTTGACAGATTGGATCGGCACAGCTTTGTCCATCACTCCTCCACTCTCGTTCCTGTTGGTGGAAAGATAGGTCAGGCCAAGGCTGGTCATGAAAAATATGGCAGCCAGCACACCCGTCGTCCGGCTGAGGAAGTTCGCGGAACCACTGGCGCCGAATAAACTTCCCGACGAGCCACTGCCGAAAGCCGCGCCCATATCCGCACCTTTGCCGTGCTGCAGCAGAACCAGGACGATTACGCCCGCTGCGGACAAGACATGTAGTATCCAGATCAGTGTTTCCAAAATTGCTCCAATAAGAATTAATCTTTCGCAGCCCGGGCAATGGCGATAAATTCTTCGGCAACGAGCGAAGCGCCGCCAATCAATCCACCATCGATGTCGGGCATAGCGAATAGTTCAGTGGCATTGGTCCCTTTGACACTGCCGCCATAAAGAATTTTCACCCCTTCAGCCACTTCCGCTGCGCTGGCAGCAATTCTGCCGCGAATAAACGAATGCACCTCCTGAGCCTGATCGGGGCTCGCGGTCTTGCCGGTGCCAATGGCCCACACTGGCTCATAAGCCAGCACCGCCTTGTTCAAGGCATTTATCCCCGCCGACTTCACCACCGCATCCAGTTGCTCTGCCACAACCTGCTCCGTAATTCCGGCCTCCCGCTGCTCAAGCGTTTCACCCACACATAAGACAGGTATCAGGCCGGCGCCTTGTGCCGCCTTGAATTTGAGTGCTACAGTGTGGCTATCCTCCCCGTACAGCGCCCGCCGCTCGGAGTGGCCGACAATCACGTAGCGACAGGCAAAATCCAGCAGCATGGATGCTGAAATTTCACCGGTATAGGCGCCTTTTTGGTGCTGGCTTACGTTCTGGGCACCCCAGGAAACGTGCGTACCTTCCAGAATCGATTGCGCTTGGGGCAGATAAGGATAAGGTACACATACCGCCAGCTCGACTCCGCTCAGGTCTGCCGTTGCAGCAAGAACTGCATTCAGCAAATCCCGATTCTGCAGCGTTCCGCCGTGCATTTTCCAGTTACCCGCAACCAGCCTGGAACGTATAGCCATGAAGGAATCACCTTTAACTTGAAAGCTGCGAATGTTACCTGCGAATGGGTACCGGGTCAATCGGGGGTACGTCGAAGCTTTGAACCGCTGATGAGGCAAGCATCATTGCCTGCCAGTCAGAATCTTTCAGGCAGCAAAGCCTTACGGCTGGATGAATAGCAATTTCCTGGCAGCCGAAAAAGGGGAAAGAGGGAAAAATTGGCGCGAAGCGCTCCTTATCCGAAGCGCCCGGTAATGTAATCTTCCGTCTGTTTGTTCTTAGGTTTGATGAAAATCGTATCCGTCACTCCAAACTCGATCACTTCGCCCAGGTACATGTAGGCGGTATAATCCGACACGCGGGCAGCCTGCTGCATGTTATGTGTGACGATCAGGATCGTTACCTTGTCTTTCAAATCGGCTATAAGTTCCTCTATGCTGGCTGTGGCAATGGGGTCAAGTGCGGAAGTAGGTTCATCGAACAGGAGAATCTCAGGGTCGGTTGCAAGTGCGCGCGCGATGCACAACCGCTGTTGCTGTCCGCCCGAAAGATTGTAGGCAAGCTGATGCAGTCGGTCCTTCACTTCATCCCACAGGGCGGCGCCCCTGAGCGCGTCTTCCACTTTTTCATCCAGTATCGCGCGGCGCCTGACACCCCGGACCCGTAAACCATAAGCGACATTCTCATAAATGGATTTCGGAAAGGGATTGGGTTTCTGAAATACCATGCTGATGCGCATGCGTACTTCAATAGGGTCCACGCTCCGGGAAAGAATGTTGACATTATCCGGGTGCAGGATAATTTCCCCAATGTAGCGATTCCCCGGATAGAGATCATGCATGCGGTTGAAGCAGCGCAGGAACGTCGATTTGCCGCACCCCGAGGGACCGATCAAGGCGGTCACCTTTTTTTCATGCAGCATCATGTTGATGTTCTTGAGTGCCGAAAATGAACCATAGTAGAAACTCAGGTTCCTGACTTCGGACTTGTACTGAGACGACGACACATCTCCCGAATGCACGGACGAAAAATCTTCTACCATTTGAGGTTCTTGCGCATCCGGTAGCGGAGATAGATCGCGAGCGCATTCATGGTGAGAGTCATTATCACCAGTACCAGGCCAGCTGCGGCTGCATTCACCTGAAACGCTTCTTCCGGCCGCGATACCCAGTTGAACATCTGGATAGGCATGACAGTAAATGGCGCCATCAGCCATTCAAAGGAAATATAAGGAAACTCCTCCTTGAAGGGGGATGGCGGTAGAAAAGCAATAAAGGTCAGGGCACCGATGGTGATAACCGGAGCCGTTTCTCCAATTGCACGCGCAAGGCCGATTATGATGCCGGTGAGAATGCCGGCTGCGGAATAAGGCAGAAGATGGTCAGAAACAGTTTGCCACTTGGTTGCACCCAGCGCGTAGGCACCTTCACGTATGGTGACCGGAATGGCGCGTATTGCCTCCCGTGTTGCAACGATAACGATTGGAAGAATCAGCAAAGCCAGCGCAAGTCCTGCGGAAAGAATGCTCTGGCCGAATCCAAGTTGATGAACAAACAGGCTCAGCGCCAGAAGCCCGTAGATGATCGATGGCACACCGGCAAGGTTGGTTACATTGATCTCGATGATCTCGGTAAGGATATTTTTAGAGGCGTATTCTTCCAGATAAATACCTGCTCCAACCCCCAGAGGCACCGCTGCCGCGGCTGTCACGATCATTACAAGAGTGGTCCCCACCCAGGCGGAGAGTATGCCTGCCGACCCTGGACGCCGGGAGGGGAAGGATGTGAAGAAATCCCAGGACAGGCGGGGAAGGCCGTCAATGAGCATGTGCGAGAACAAGGCGATGAACGTAAGTACGGCAATCATCAGCACAAGCAAACCGGTAACAAGGAAAATCAGATCCCCCAGCTTGTGCCGGGCGATGATAGCGCGGATCTCCCTCAGATTTCGAACGTCACTCATGGGTACCTTCTAGCAAAGGGAATGGAAACCGGGGCGCTTGATTCAACAGGAATCACCTGCGGAATTTTCGAAATGAAACGATCCGGTCATGGAAACAGATTCAATATGCTTCAATATACCTCGCGGAAGCGCTTGCGCAGAAGATGCCCGATAATATTGAATACCAGCGTTATAAGCAGCAGGGTCAATCCTGCTGCAAAGATAGTCTGGTACCCGATACTGCCATGCGGCAGATCACCCAGACTTACCTGAACGATATAAGCGGTAATGGTGGCGGCAGGTTCCATCGGATTCCACGTGAGGTTTGGCTGCATTCCTGCTGCTATCGCAACCACCATCGTTTCCCCCACTGCCCGGGAAATACCCAGGATATAAGCCGCGGCAATGCCGGAGAATGCTCCTGGCATTACCACGCGAACAGCCGTCTGGAACCGGGTCGCACCCATTGCATAAGAGCCTTCCCGCAGATGCATGGGTACTGCGCGCATCGCATCTTCCGCCATGGAGCTTACATAGGGAATGATCATGATACCCATCACCAGCCCTGCTGAAAGAAGACTGAAACCGGGCAACTCCGGAAAAATTTTCTGCAATAGAGGTGTAACAAACAGCAATGCAAAGTAACCGTATACGACTGTTGGCACACCCCCCAGCAGTTCGAGAAAGGGCTTAGCCACCTCACGGACGGTAAAAGGCGCGAACTCGGATAAATAAATGGCAGTGATGGTGCCCATCGGGATTGCAACGAGCAAGGCCACCGCAGAGCTTACTACGGTACCGGAAACGAGTGGAAGTATACCGTAATGCGCATTATCGAAAAGGGGTGTCCACTGCGTGTCGGTAAGAAATTCCCAGAGAGATACATGCTCGAAAAATGAAAGGGATTCGGTGACCAGCATCACGACGATCGCAAGGGTAATGGCGACCGAAACGAATGCCATCAAAAAAAGCAAGGCCTCAATAAAACGCTCACTCAGATGACGGCGATAGTTATATCCAAGTGTACTAGACTCGGAAGTATTATCGGAGCGGCGCACTGTCACCGGGAATTGCACCTTGAAGTAAAACCATTGGAAGGGCCTAAATAGTATGATGGAAATGTTACAGTTTCGTGACAATCCTTCACACAAAAGGAATCTCCCTCTCCGTACGGCGAAGCCAGAAGATCGTTCAGTGATAGGCTATCGAAGGGTAAATCCGGGTGCCGTTACATACAATATGAGTGTAGTGTCCTGAGAATAATCCGTAAAGACGGAAATTTCGAATTCTCGATCAGGAAATCCAGACTGAACTGATAAGCGTGAAGCATGGCAGACAGCAGGATGTTTTCGCTGGATTCGGCTTGCTAACCCAGCGAAAACACCAGAGGTAACGAGAAAGTATAAACCGGATCTGCAAATTACAGCAGCAAAGGAACGCACTGCACTGCAACGTTCTCTGCCGGCATCCGGCTACTCCTCCTCTTCCTCTTCTTCGTCCTCGTCATCCTTCTTTTCAGGCTTGAGCACCATTTTGCCCTGCTTGATGCTCTCGTTCAGGTCGGTTTCTGCAACCTCCTTGTGCACGAGGTTCTGGTTTCTTGTGCGCGGCCTTGGCATCCGCTCCAGGAGGCTGCGGATTCCTGTGGCAGGTACGGCAGGTGACGCTGTCCCACTTCTTGAGATTCATGCGCGCATCGTGCGCCATGATCAATCGGCGCTCGTTGAATTTCTCCAGCGTGGAGTAGTCGTTGACCGCCTCAAGATAGAGTTCGCGCGCCCCATCCACCACGTGGGTCGCCACCGCCAGGTGGAAGTTCTGCAATCCCTGCGGGATGTGGCAGTCCTTGCAGCCAGGGTTGGCGCCCAGGGCGCCATAGTGCGAGGAATCCTTCAACTCCTCGGCAGGATAAGTCATGGAGTGGCAGCTGGTGCAGAATTCGGTGGTGGAGACGGCCGCTTCGCCGCCCAGTACCACCGCCACCATCACCACTCCCAAGAGTGCGCCCGTCAGAAGGGCGCTGCCTGTCTTCATCGCCATGTCAGTCGTCCGAACCTTTCTCGCCTACCTTGGCGCTCTTCTGGAATTCATCGTGGTACTTGAACTTCGGATCCCCCGTGAAGACCCCGTCGAGCTTGTAGTGCTCGTGCATGGCCTTGGTGTCCTTGACGTACTTGTCAAAGTCGAAGGTGTATTTCTTGTCCACTTCCGGGGTGAAGGGGGTGTAGGGTTCCTTGGCACCCTTCCACGGGCTGCCCTTGTAGTTCATGTGGCAGGCATTGCAGCTTTCCTCGAAGCTGAAGTCCTGCTCCGCATCGGCCAGCACCTGGCGGGAGGCGGTCTTCTTCGATTTCTCGAAAGCGGCGCCGGCCTTGCGGTGGATGCCGCGATACTTGGAGCCGGGTCCATGGCAGGATTCGCAGCCTACTCCGGTCAGGAACTTGCTCGGGTCGTCAATCGTGTAGCCGCCTTCCTTGCCCCAGCCATCCACATGACAGCCGACACAGTCCTTGTCCTTGGTGTAGTCCTTGGCAGGATCGAGCTTGGCCTTCTTCTTGGCTTCGGCCTTGTTGTTGGGCTTTAGCGAATCCATGGCCTTGGCGTGCGCCGTGCTGCCCCAGGATTCGGCCTGGCTCTTGTGACAGGAACTGCATTTCTTGCGGCCTTCAAACGATTGGGCAGACGCGCTGCCTGCCATGACCGCAAACAGCGCTGCCGCGGCCAGGGCGAGTGTCATGCGATGGTTCATCCTTCCTCCTTTTTTCTTTCGGCAAGTATATCCGTTGTTTCCGTTATTCCCTGGATTCCTGTATCCCTTCCAGCTTCATGCGACTACAACCGATCCGTATTTTGTTGTTCCCCGTTCCTGTTTTTTTGTCTGTCTTACCTGTCATTGTAATGATAGCGCAATGATCGCAACTTCAGGACACACCTTTTATTGTACCCGTACTGTATCTCCGGTTTATAGGGACGGGTAGCACCAGTACCATCACTCTTTCTGGTACCACTGGTACCGGTAGCGCCCGGAGTGCAGTTCGGAGACCCGCGAAGCGAGGTTGGGCAGGGCGTCCCGGGAGCGCGGCACGGGGGACCCGCGTAGCGGGGTCGGGCAGCGAAGGGACGCTGCGACCGTGCTTAATGCAGGTGTACGCACAGGAGTAACTGACTACAGGGAAAACCCTTGCTCCCGCGCACGGTCGCCCTGGAAGTTTAATCGCGTAAAGGAGTACCGCGACCGGGCTGAAACACGAGGTGTACACGCAGGAGTGGTTGGCTACAGCCAAAATTCTTTTTCCCCTGCACGGTCGCTTCGCACGGTGCACCAGTAATGGTGGGGGCGCCGCGACCGGGCTGAAACACGAGGTGTACGCTCCAGAGCAGTTTATCACGCATGGAATACTTGCTCCCCTGCACGGTCGCCCTGGAAGTTCATCGCGCAGAGGAGTAGCGCAGCGCGGTGCAGAGGTACAGAGGTCAGGGGTACAGGGGTCTTCGACAGGACCCGGAACGACCCGCTCCCTCCTAGGGAAGTCTTGCTGGAGTTCGGGTAAACGAAGAATGCCCGGACTTTACCGGGCTGCCTTGCCATGTTTTGATGGTGCAATGAGTGGCTGCCGATGCGGCTGTGGGCTGAAGTGGGTGGTCACAGCTTGCGGCTGCCGGACAGCTGCCGATATCGGTTTATTCAGAGGCTTAAGGCAGGGCGGGCGCCGGGGAAGAGGCAGCATCCTCCGGGGGGGCGCCGGCAGAGGCAGGTTCCTTGCCGCCCGGTATTTTATACACCCAGTAGCCCCCGGTCTGGTAGATGAGCTGCACCGCGGTCAGGTCAAGCGGCATCGATTCGGTGAAGGGCAGCATCTGCGCAATCAGCGTCCGGTCGCTTTTGTCATCCTTGAGAAAGTAGCCGCGCACCAGCCTGTCGGACAGGGATTGCAGGGTGTAGGTCTTGTAGCCGTTGTCCAGTACCCATCTCTTGAGATAGTCGACCATGCCATGCATGTTGCCTTCCATCGGGAAGTTGCGATAGGCAACGTCGAACCGGCCCGCGCGCATGATGCCAAGCTTGTACAGGTCGGTGACATGAATGGCGACATAGGCTTCGCGATCGCCTGCCAGTTCGCGCAGGATGGCAGCACCCGCCTCGGGTTCGGCCATCAGGGCATCGGCAAAGCGCTCGAATACCCGCTCTTCTTCCCCGCCTGCCTTGCCGCCCCAGAAGGCGTCTTCGTATTTGCGGATGGCGTCAGCCTGCTTCTGCCACGGTGCGGGTATGACGAGGTACTCGGAGAACTGTCCGCCAAACAGGGTGTCGCGCTTCGAGAGAAGCTTCAGCTGGCGCGAGGTGTCCCACCAGCCCAGCACCAGCGCATCCTTGCCTGCGTACTTGTCAATGGCGGTAGCCAAAGTGGCCAGTTCATCGAGTTTGAGATCGGTGGTGAGCAGCAGCTCACTCGTGCGGTTTTCCCAGTCGAGCCTCACCAGGGCGTCATTGCCCTGCCTTGCAGCATGCAGCACCGCCAGCGGCTGGGGAATGTCTTCGGCAAAAACTTCATACCGGGCAATGGAGAGATCCGGCCACTTGCCCAGTCCAAGCTGCGGGAATTTGTCTGCGCTGCCTTCTTCCGCCAGCTGGTAGCGGTAGGGGGCAGGCCCGGGGTTGAACCACGCCCAGGCAAACCACAGGAGCAAAAGAATTCCTCCCGCCACCAGGAGAATGCCCAGTGAGGGGAGGAGTTTGGAGCCAGGCCGCGCCAGTATGGCGCGGCTAGAGGTACTTGCGGTCAAAACAGGATATCAGTCCTTGCGGACGCCCTCGTTCTTCTCACGCCGGCGCCAGCCTGCCAGGGCAAGCGTGCCGGCCAGCAGCATGCCGCCACCCAGACCGCCAAGCGAGAGCTTCTCGCTGCTGTCAAGGTCGAACAGGCTTGTCTTGCGCTTGGCATCGAGCTTGGCTACTTTCGCCTGCAACGCCGCCATCTCACGGATCTTGGTGTTCTCGTCCATGACTTCGACGTAGTCGCGGTTCATCGGGCCCCAGCCTTCGGTATAGGTCCAGCCGCCCGGGTTGACGTGCGCCAGCCCTACGTGCAGCTTGGGAAGGTTGTTCTCTCCCATTTCCAGTACCTTGAGCTCGATTGCAGCAGGGTTGTTGTCCTTGCTCCAGTAGAGCTGGGTGAAGCCTGCGAACATTTCCTTGTCAGGCGGCAGCGGGGTCGGACGGTTGGTCTTCTGGCCCGTCAGCAGGCCTTCCTTGTAGAGCTTCTCGGCCACCGCGTGCGCTTCCTTGTACTTGGCGATGCCGTGCAGCGTGCCCTTGTCCATGAATTCAAGGTAGGAGCGGGCAAAACGCTCGGAGTGGCATTGCGTGCAGGTCTTGACCCAGGAGTCCAGCCGCCCTTCCGACCATTCGCTGTTGATGTTCTCGGCTATCCCCGGAACCGCAGGGTAGTTGGCCCAGCGTATCTTCCTCACCACGTTGTGGCTGTACTTGCCTTCATATTCGAAGTGGCACCCGGCACAGGTGGGCGCTGTCTGACCACCCTTGGTGTAGGCGTCCTTCAGGGGCGCGTTCCAGTTCCACTTGTCGCCCATGATCGCTACCGTCTTGCCGTGCTTGCTCATGGAGTAGGCTTCCCAGTTGTTGTGGTCTACTCCACTGTGGCAGGTGGCGCACGCTTCAGGATGACGCGATTCGGCAGCAGAAAATTCGTGCCGCGTGTGGCAGGAGTCGCATTTGTTCTGGTTGGTGTGGCACATGCTGCAGCCTTCGGCAATCTCCCGCTGCGGCATCGAGGCAAATACCGCTACTTCCACATTCGCCTTCCAGTCCAGTGCGTGCGAGGGCCGTCCCTGCGGCCATTGCTTGTTCGGCCATACCAAAGTGTCACGCTCCGATTCGCGTTCGGCAAATTCCTGAAGGTGGCAGGTGCCGCAAACGTCCGCCGTCGGCATCCGCAAATCCTTCATGTGGTCTGCCTTGTCCTTCTTGCCAATGTCAACGTGGCAGTCAATGCACCCTACTTCCTTGAGCTTGTCTTTGTCCCCAAGCTTGCCCATCGAGCGAAGATTCTTCTCCACGTCTTCAAGCTTCGCCTTCTTGTAGTACGTCGGGTCTTCAGGCTTCAGGTTCCGGATCTTGTCCAGGTTCGCGTGCGTGCTCCTCT
The DNA here is from genome assembly GCA_017306155.1 of Nitrosospira multiformis. Classification (GTDB taxonomy): domain Bacteria; phylum Pseudomonadota; class Gammaproteobacteria; order Burkholderiales; family Nitrosomonadaceae; genus Nitrosospira; species Nitrosospira multiformis_F. The sequence continues at coordinate 386 of JAFKJB010000012.1, read as the reverse complement.
TCCACGCACTCACCCATACCGGCGATTCGTCCGTGTGGCATTTGACGCATTCCTCCCGCGCCGCAACTTCCTTCATCGAGGTGGGCGGCTTGTAGTACGAGGCAGGGTCAAAGTACATGCTCATCGGGATCGGCTCCCAGTACTTCGCCAGCGTGCCACGTCCCGCTCCCTGCGCAGGATCCTTGTAACGCTTCACCAGCGCCGAATGCAGCTCCTTCGGCGAAGCCGACTGCTCCAGCTTCAGCGCCTTATACGTCTCTTTGGGAACGCTGGGAAAGTTGGCCCACGTGGCGCCCGCAAACAGCACTCCACACGCAAGCGTAACCAGCCTCAGCCAAGGCTTCATTAACATCTGCTTCTCTCCTTTACTCCGTAATGATGTTGTT
>JAFKJB010000034.1 GCA_017306155.1 Nitrosospira multiformis | reverse complement strand
GGGAATACGCAATACGGAATCGGTTGCGCCAGTTGCCGGGTCAATCGTGGACGCATAGCCGGAATTCGGCGCCCAGAGTTGCGCGATCGACAGGTTCACGCCGCGCGAAGCATGGTTTATTCCTGTCAGATCGTAAAATTTATCGTCGTCTGCAACCTGCTTTCCCGTGAAGCCGTGAAAGTGGTAATAAGGATGGAATCCGTCGGGATCGTACGCTTCAGCACTCTTCAATGCTATCAGACTGTCCTCAACACTTTTATCGAAGGACGCCACAGTTCCCTTCCCGTAAAGATAGCCTGATAAAGTTGTGTCGCTCAGAAATCGAATCATATATTTGCCCTTTCCCTTTCCGCTTATCCAAATAAAAAAACCGCCCCTGTTTCCAGAGGCGGCTCGATAGAGACCGATTGAAACGTTATTGCTGCAGCATTCTCGAGGGTGATACTGGCGCTTCCCTCATCACCGTCGAGAAACTTTCATTGCCAGTCCATTGCCTGGCGTTCCGTACCCACATTCTCACCTTGTCATAGTCCTGGACGAGCGTTCTTGGCCCCATCTTGAAACTGGGACCAACTGCGTCCGAATAAGCCGTGGGTACGTTGTATTCCCCGAAAATCTTCACACGGTCCAGATAAACCTCGCGCCAGCCGGTAGCGTTGGTTTGCAGATTTACTCTGATTGTTACAGTATGCCACTGCCCTTGCCGTATCTTGGCAATCGCAACTGTCTTGCCCGTACTGCTTACAGCAGGCAACACTGCAGCAGGGACATTCACAAAGAGCGTATCTCTATTCACGAGACGCAAACCGATATTGACGTGCTTGACAATCAACTCTTCGCCAGGATCCGGTGTCGGATACCAGGAACCGAGACCAGAAACCCCGTTAGTCGTCCACAAAGGATCAATCATGAAATCTACTGAGGACCAGCATTCGCCGGAATTAGGGAATGTTCCGAGTCGTATTTCGGTTCTGTACCCGTAGTTTGTTTGCCGGTCCGCACCGTATAACGTTGTTCTGGCTGCTCCGTTGATAATCTCAAGTCGATCAGAAATTCCGCTCAGCATCTTATTTCCCGGGCCCTCGATGCCATTTGCCTGCAAATACGTACCGGCGAAATCGACGTCAAGAGGGAAATTGGATAACTGAGTCATCAGAACGCGCTCCTCAAAATGGGATTGCCCGGGTTCGAGCGCAGCTGCTGGAAAACACTCGTCAGAGTTCCCACGGAGGGCATGGGATAGCTGGCAGGCAGCCGGAGTATTACCATAGCCCTCGTAGCCGTTGCGATACCCGAAGTGGATTTGGCGGACGAAGGGTAGGATGTGCCGATGTTGAACGTGTTGGAATTGCGTGTATCTATCCCGCCGGTTA
>JAFKJB010000011.1 GCA_017306155.1 Nitrosospira multiformis | reverse complement strand
CAATAAGCAGCAGCCAGACCATACCCCAAATCCTCCTCTGGTACCACCCATATTCCCACTACCAGTACTTTACATACCCATAAGCCCGTAAAGACTACTCCCCGTCTCACACTTAAGTCAAGAAGTTTGTCAGAAGGCGAATAGGGCAAAATGCGCAGTAATCTGTTGATCCTTGGTCATACCACGCATTCCAAAAACCACAGCATATATCGTGCCATGAATGATATTCCCATGAAATTCAGCCAGTTGTATTATTTGCGCTATAGCTTTATTATGCGAATGTAAAAAAATCCGACATCTCCTGGGGCCTGAAAAACCCGGATAGGGGAAACATCAGCCCGAGAAGCGAGTCATTCTTGCCTGGCCGACCGGATTCGTATTTCATCCCCGCCGCGTTTATCATACCCCCTTTCCACCTCCGATCACTCACTGCTCGTCCCGGCATGTCCATCATTCGCGTTGCGCTTGATAAGCCCTTGAATACCCTTTTCGATTATCTCGCCCCCGCAGGAGTAACGAAACAGGATATCGGTTGCCGCGTATTCGTTCCCTTTGGAAAAGGCCGGATGATGGGAGTTATCATGGAAATGACCTCTCACTCCGGCATTTCTCCGGATAAGCTCAAGCAAGCCGATCAAATATTCCGCGATGTTCCACCTCTGCCACCGGAGTTGCTCGATTTATTCCGTTTTTGCAGCGAGTATTACCATCATCCGCTGGGAGAAGTGGTAATGAATGGCCTTCCGGCCAGATTGCGCAGCAGTCAGCCTTTTTTCATTCGCAGGGCGCCCGCCATTTTTCGATACTGCCTTACGACGAAGGGTCGCGCAGCCGATATATCTGCCCTTCCAGGGCGCGGCATCGCCAGCCGCAGGCTTCTGGCAAAGCTGAAGGAGTCCGGGATGATCGAAGAGGGGGAGGCGAAGCAATTTTCCAGGCGGACTTCTGAAGCCATGAAGGACTTTGTCGCTTTGCAATGGGTGGAAGAAATACCTGTTGCACCTCCCGCCGTTTCGGTTTCTCCGGCTCAAGAAACACAGGTGCTCCCCGCCCTGACCACTGCGCAGAAAAATGCGATCGATGCGATAGTCCCGAAAATGGGGGAATTCAATGCATGGCTGCTGCATGGGGTAACCGGCAGCGGAAAAACGGAGATATACCTGCGGTTGATTTCACTGCTGCTGCATCAGGCTCGACAGACGCTCGTCCTCGTCCCGGAGATCAACCTGACACCGCAACTGGAAACCATCTTCCGCGCGCGCTTTCCCGGGGTACGGCTGATCAGCCTCCATAGCGGGTTAAATCCCACTGAACGTACCGAGGGATGGATCCAGGCGCAGCAGGGAGAAGCCGAAATAATACTGGGCACCCGGCTCGCTGTATTTACTCCGCTGCCAAGACTGGGATTGATCATCGTGGATGAGGAGCACGATCTCTCGTTCAAACAGCAGGAGGGCTTGCGCTACTCGGCGCGGGATGTCGCTGTCTTTCGTTCAAAGCGCGCCGGGATACCCATAGTATTGGGTTCGGCCACTCCATCGCTTGAAACCTATTACAACGCCATTACGGGGCGCTATCTCCTCTTGCGCCTGCCCTCGCGCGCCGCCGACAATGCCTCCCTGCCAGCCGTGCATTGTATCGATATCGGTAAAATAAAAACCCAGGAAGGCTTTTCACCTCCAGTCATCACCGCACTGGAAAAATGTCTGGCGTCAAATCAGCAAAGCCTGGTTTTTATAAACCGCCGTGGCTACGCGCCAATTCTGCTATGCAGAGCATGCGGGTGGACAGCCGTCTGTCACCGCTGCGCCAGCCGGCTGGTCGTCCACCTGGGCGAAAAAAAACTGCGCTGTCACCATTGCGGCCATCAAGCGGAATTTCCCAGCCTCTGCCCGGAATGCGGGAATCAGGATATTGCTCCTTTTGGTCACGGCACACAACGAATCGAAGCTGCATTGGCCCGGCTTTTCCCCCATGCCCGTATCGTCCGGATAGATCGCGACAGCACGAGGCGGAAAGATTCCTGGCAGCGGATATTGAAAGATATTCGCGAGCAGCGCGTGGACATGCTCGTGGGCACGCAGATTCTCGCGAAAGGACACGATTTTCCAAATCTGTCGCTGGTCAGTATCCTGAACCCCGATGCCTCGCTGTTCAGCACCGATTTCCGTGCATCGGAGCGATTGTTTGCCCAACTGATGCAGGTAGCCGGGCGCGCGGGACGTTCAGGTACCCACGGCGAAGTTTTGATTCAAACCGAGTTCCCCGATCACCCGCTCTACCGCGCACTGGGCCAGCACGATTACGACACGCTCGCCCGGATGCTGCTGGAAGAAAGGAAAACCGCACGCTTCCCGCCATTCGTCCACCAGGCTCTATTGCGGGCGGATGCGCTGACAATTGCTACCGCGCTCGCCTTTCTTGCCGATGCGGCAGCCATGGCAAAAGCGCCACACCAGGTTGAGGTATTTGATCCGGTTCCAGCACAAATGGCGCGGCTGAAGGGAATGGAGCGCGCTTATCTGCTGGTGCAGTCGAAGTCCAGGAAGAAGCTGCAGGAATTCCTCGGGAGCTGGCGCAAGAAACTCGACAGCCTTCCCAGCCATAAAGTGCGCTGGACGCTGGACATCGACCCGCTGGAATTCTAGGAATATCGGGCGCATGAATCCCCTGGAACATTCCTGATGCAGAACGGCGTCATTGTGACGGATGATTTGATTTATACTCGACACTTTTTTCTGAAGCAACGATAGGAAGTGGTTTCGAAGGACTCCAACCTTTTGCAAGCCATTCCATCGGGAACAATTATGACGGCCTCAAAAAGCCCGGAAACGCTGCCCGGCGATAACACAAACACTTGGTCAGGACGCTTTGATGAACCCGTTTCGGAACTGGTTCAGCGTTATACCGCGTCAGTAGGTTTCGACAAGCGACTGGCGGAATACGATATCCAGGGATCCCTCGCACATGCGCGCATGCTCGCTGCGGGTGGCATTATCGGTCATTATGACCTCGCCGCCATCGAACGGGGCCTGAGCCAGATCCGGCAGGAACTCCAGGGTGGCGAATTTGTCTGGCAGTTGGCTCTGGAGGACGTTCATCTCAATATCGAGAAGCGCCTGACTGCCCTGATTGGTGACGCCGGGAAACGGCTGCACACGGCACGTTCCCGCAACGACCAGGTAGCGACGGACATACGGCTCTATTTGCGCGCCTCGATCGATCGGATCATCGACCTGATCCATGCCATGCAGAACGCATTGCTGCATCTGGCCGAACAGCATGTCGATACGGTGATGCCCGGTTTCACTCACTTGCAGGTAGCGCAACCTATCGTCTTCGGACACCACCTCATGGCCTATTTCGAAATGCTGAAACGCGATGTGGAGCGCTTGTCCGACTGCAGGAAGCGTGTGAATAAACTCCCGCTTGGAGCCGCCGCCCTGGCAGGAACAAGCTATCCCATCGATCGCGGGATGGTAGCGCGCGAACTGGGTTTTGAGGATGTCTGTGAAAATTCGCTGGATGCCGTTTCCGATCGTGACTTTGCCATTGAATTCTGTGCGGCAGCGGCGCTGATCATGACGCACCTGTCGCGCCTGTCCGAGGAACTCATCTTATGGATGAGTCCGTCTTTCGGATTTATCGATCTGGCGGATCGCTTCTGTACCGGTTCATCCATCATGCCGCAAAAGAAAAACCCGGACGTGCCCGAACTGGTGCGTGGCAAGACCGGGCGCGTGAACGGACATCTGGTCGCATTGCTGACCCTGATGAAGGCCCAGCCGCTCGCATACAATAAGGACAACCAGGAGGACAAGGAGCCTCTGTTTGATACGGTAGACACACTGACAGATACGCTGCGCATCTATGCCGATATGCTGGATGGTATACGCGTCAAGCATGCCGCCATGCGGGAAGCAACGACGCGCGGATATGCCACTGCCACCGATCTTGCCGATTACCTGACAAAGAAGGGACTACCCTTCCGTGAAGCACACGAAGCAGTGGCGCAGGCAGTGCGCTTTGCCGAAGACAGCAATCGCGACTTGAGCGTACTCACCCTGCCGGAACTGCAGCAATTCTCCCCACTGGTGGAGGACGACATCTTCACTGTACTGACGCTGGAAGGGTCGTTAAATAGCCGCAATCATATTGGCGGAACTGCGCCGGTACAGGTTGCCGCCGCCATACAGCGGGCAAGGGAATGGCTATCCGCAACTGGCAGCCGCGCAATTGCCTGAAGCAACCTTATGCAACAGTCCTGGACAGAAATTGCGGCACAAATCTCCCATTCCACCGGTGCTCCTTTTACCGTACAAACAACTGCCTCCCTGGGCGGCGGTTGCATCAATCAGGTTCATCGGATCGAAGGAAACGGCCGGCGGTTCTTCGTCAAACTGAACAACCCGGAATGTCTTCCGATGTTTGAGGCGGAAGCTGCGGGCCTTCAGGAAATTCGTAATTCCCGCACCCTGCGGGCCCCTGTGCCTATATGCTGGAGCGAAAATTCTTCTGTAGCGTGGCTGGTGCTGGAATATGTGGAGATGCGCGATGGCTCCGGTAGCGGCGCCGCGCTGGGAGAAGGACTCGCTGCAATGCACCATGTTTCTTCCGGAGAATTCGGGTGGACATGCAATAATGCCATTGGGGCAACCCCGCAAATCAACGCGCGCTCGTCCAACTGGGTCGACTTCTGGCACAAGCACCGTTTAGGCTATCAATTGCAACTGGCAAAGGCCAATGGCTGCTCGGGGCGGCTACAGACGCAGGGGGAGCGATTGATGGGGGAACTGGATTGCTTCTTTCCTGATGGACAGCCTCCAGCTTCGCTCCTCCATGGCGACCTATGGAGCGGCAACTACGATTTCGATGAAACAGGGCAGCCCGTCATATTTGATCCCGCCGTCTATTACGGTGACCGCGAAACCGATATTGCGATGACTGAACTGTTTGGCGGCTTTCCCGGCAGTTTTTATGCAGCTTACCGATCCGCCTATCCACTGGACGCAGGCTATGCGACCCGTAAAACGCTTTATAACCTGTATCACATACTGAACCATCTCAACCTGTTCGGCCGGGGATATCTCAGCCAAGCGGAACAGATGATGGGCAAGCTGCTCGCGGAAATCCGCTGAGGTTTGCTTCAGGGCTGTCAGACATCGACAGCCTCCTGAAACACAAGCCCGGCATGCTCGCGCATTTTATGGAAACGAATGTGTTTCCAGTTTTCTTCGGCCACACTGAGTTCCGCGCCGAAGGAAGCCAGAAATGTCGGTGCGCCTACGGCATCATAGGCGACACGGTGGGCGTTGGTATCGATGAAACGTTTGAGTTCACGTGCATCCTCAGCGGTAACCCATCGCGCCAGCTGGTATTTTGCGGGAGCAAGACGCGCGTCCACACTGTATTCATGCTTGAGACGATGCGCAACGACGTCGAACTGCAAAGCCCCGACTGCGCCGAGCAGCAACGCGCTGCCAAGGTGAGGCCTGAAAACCTGGATCGCACCCTCTTCGCCCAATTGCGCCAGCCCCAGTTTGAGCTGCTTACTGCGCATGGGATCGGCGATTTCCACCGTCTGAAAGATTTCCGGCGCGAAAAATGGCAGGCCGGTAAACTGCAGGCGTTCTCCTTCTGTCAGCGTATCCCCGAGTTGCAGTGTCCCATGGTTGGGAATGCCGATGATATCCCCGGGATAGGCAACGTCGAGCAAATCGCGCCGCTGGGAGAGAAAAGATACGACTCCGTTGGTACGAATATCCTTGTCGTTACGCGCAATCCTCAGGTTCATGCCGCGTTCGAACCGGCCGGAACAGATGCGAACGAAGGCGATACGATCGCGGTGGGCCGGATTCATGTTGGCCTGGATCTTGAACACTACTCCCGTAAACCGCGGTTCATGCGGCTGCACGTGGCGCTGCAATGCATTGCGTGAACCAGGCGGCGGGGCAAGATCTACCAGGGCATCCAGCACTTCACGCACCCCAAAGTTATTAATGGCCGACCCAAAAAAAACCGGGGTCTGGCGACCGGCGAGAAACGCTTCCCGGTCGAATTCGGGCGAAGCGCCACGTATCAGCTCGATTTCCTGCTGCAAATTCGCAGCCTGATGTCCAAAACGTTCCGCCAGCAGCGGATTGTCCAGGTCCTTGATGATTTCATCTTCATCATCCAGCCTGTCGGAACCGGGACGGAAAACTCGCATGTGGTTGTGCCGCAGGTCGAAGACGCCTTGAAAACTGCGCCCCATCCCCATGGGCCATGTGAACGGCACCGCTGCCATGCGCAGTGTTCGCTCGATCTCATCGATGAGATCGAGCGGCTCGCGCACTTCCCGGTCCATCTTGTTTACAAAAGTAATAATGGGAGTGTTGCGCGCACGGCACACCTCCAGCAAGCGCAATGTCTGGGCTTCCACGCCGTTGCCGGCATCGATCACCATGAGGGCGGCATCCACCGCGGTCAGCACCCGGTAGGTGTCCTCCGAGAAATCCTGGTGTCCCGGCGTATCGAGCAGATTGATGACGCAATTTCCATACTCCATCTGCATGACCGAACTGGCGACCGAAATGCCCCGCTGCTTCTCGATCTCCATCCAGTCGGAGGTCGCGTGGCGGTTCGCCTTCCGCGCCTTGACGCTGCCGGCGATGTGGATGGCGCCGGCGAATAACAGCAATTTTTCCGTGAGTGTCGTTTTACCGGCATCCGGGTGAGAAATTATGGCAAACGTGCGCCTGCGCGCCACTTCCTGACCAACCATTCGGGATATTCCTCTTATGCCTGTGTTTTACGGTCTGACTGCTCCTCGTCTTGAGGATAAAGATAGCAGTGTGCCGTATGCGTTGAACTGAATATGCTTGCTGCCGGGTAGTTTTTACGGCAGACCGGCATGACGTGGGAGCAGCGGGGATGAAAATGGCAGCCTTGCGGCGGATTGGCGGGCGACGGAAGGTCGCCGTGCAGGCGAATAACCTTCCGCTTCGACTCCAGTTCGATAACGGGAACCGCGGATAAGAGTGCCTGCGTATAGGGATGGCGGGGGCTGTCCAGAACTTCGTCCACCATCCCGCGCTCCACTATCCTTCCCAGATACATGACCGCGATCTCATCCGCAATGTATTCGACTACCGAAATGTTATGGGTAATGAACAGATAGGCCAGGCCCAGATTGCGCTGCAGTTCCCTCAACAGATTTAAAATCTGGGCCTGCACCGACACATCCAGCGCGCTGGTGGGCTCATCACATACGATCAGCTTCGGGTTGACGGCCAATGCGCGCGCAATGGCTATCCGCTGACGCTGCCCGCCGGAGAACTCATGCGGGTAACGCCATTTGGTCTCTGCTGGCAGGCCGACACTTTCGAGTAACCTGTCCACTTTTTTTTCCTCGTGCTCTTTCCCGCCATCTTTGATGCCGAGGGCGTTCATCCCCTCTTCGATGATATCGACAATGCGCATCCTGGGATTGAGTGATGAATACGGGTCCTGGAATATAAGCTGGAATTCGCTGCGCAGGCTCCTTAACCGGTGGCGCTCCAGACCTACCAGTTCCACCCCGTTGTAGCGTACATTGCCTGCCGTAGGCGGGATGAGCTGCAGCATGGCTTTTCCCGCCGTCGTCTTTCCGCAGCCGGACTCCCCCACCAGCGCGAGCGTTGTGCCCCGGTCAATCCTGAGCGATATTCCGTCGACTGCCTTGACGTATCCCGCCACGCGCCTCATCAAGCCCTTGTGAATGGGAAAATAAACTTTCAGATCAGTAACGGATAACAGGGAGCCATCGGGCGCTGATTGCTCCGCTCCAGCAGCGGGAGAAGATTCGAATTCCCTGCTTTCCGCATCCAGCGTCGCCGGCGCGGCTGTTTGTCCCGAAACGGGCGGCTTGACAATCCTTGATCCGGAATTCTGATCAAAAAGGTGGCACCTTACCTGCTGCTCTCCGGTCAGCGCAGTCCATCCCGGCGCGACCTGATGGCACAATTCCCAGGCATGATCGCACCGGTCTGCAAAACGGCAGCCAACGAATTCGCGTGACAGGGAGGGAACGTTGCCCCTGATCGCATCCAGCCGATGACCCTGCCTGCGCCTGTCCCTGCCGGGCAAGGCAGCGAGGAGCTTGCGGGAATAGGGATGCGCCGGACCCCGAAAGAACGCCTCACGGCTCGCCATTTCCACGATTTCCCCTGCATACATTATCCCCACTCGATGCGCCATCTCCGAAGCCACGCCGAGATCGTGGGTAATCAGCAGGATTGCCATGCCACCCTGCTGCTGCAAGCCCCGCATGAGTTCCAGCACCTGCGCCTGAATGGTCACATCCAGCGCGGTAGTGGGCTCGTCGGCAATCAGGAGTTCAGGCTCTCCGGCCAGGGCCATGGCGATCATCATCCGTTGCTTCATTCCGCCGGAAAACTGGAAAGGATATTCATTCATGCGGTTTGCTGCATCCGGTATTCCCACCTGATCCAGAATTTGCACGATGCGTTTTTCCACCGCTTGTCCGCGCAAATCGAAATGGCGCTGCAATACCTCCCCAATCTGCTGCGCCACGGTCATCACTGGATTCAGGCTCAGCATCGGCTCCTGAAAAATCATGCCAATGCGCTTCCCGCGCACATTGCGCATGGCTGTCTCGGGAAGCAGCAGCAGGTCTTGATCGCCAAGACAGACAGAACCGCCCATGATTTCGCCGGCTTCCGGCAACAGCCGCATTATCGAAAGCGCAGTGATGGATTTGCCACACCCGGATTCTCCCAGAAGTGCAAATGTTTCACCCTTCAGGATCTGCAGCGTAAGTCCATCGACCGCCCAAACCGGCCGCGGCTCCGAGTGCAGAACAGTCTCCAGATTTTTGATTTCAAGAACAGAGCTCATGACGGGAGAGAATCCTCTGCGGAAGAAGGGAACTGGTTACGCATTCTTCCCGATGCTTTTCCGGCGCCATGTTCCACTCAGTGCAGACAGAGTCTTCATCCTTGGATCGAACGCATTCTGTACCGCATCGGCAAAGAGATTCGCGCTCAGGACCAGCGCAAACATGAAGCTGAAGGCGGCAAACAACGCCCACCACACCATCGGTTCCCGCGCCATTTCCAGGCGCGCGGCGTTGATCATGGTGCCAAAGCTGATGGTTGAAGGATCAACGCCCACCCCCACGTAGGATAGTACAGCTTCTGCCAGCACCAGGCCGCTGAAATCCATCACGGTGGTGATCAGCACGATGTGCATCACGTTGGGGATAATATGGCGGCTGATGATGCGCCAGTGGGAAACGCCGAATGCATGGGCTGCCTGGATATATTCCATTTCGCGCAGCTTCAAGGTCTCGCCCCGCAGGAGCCGGCACAGGCCAGTCCAGCTTGTAACCCCCAATATGATGCAGAGAAACAGCAAGCGGAGATCAGCGCGCGCAGCGATCGTATCGAACAGTTCGGGATGAGTCTCCATATAAACCTGTATCATCAGCACCGTGGCAGCAATCAGCAGAACACCCGGAATCGAGCTCAGCGTGGTGTACAGGTACTGAATCAAGTCATCTACCCAACCCCGGAAATAACCCGCAGCTACCCCGAGAAGCAGTGCAAAAGGAAGCATCATCAGTGTCGTGAGCGTCCCTATGAGCAGTCCAGTGCGGATACTCTTGAGGGACTGGTAAAATACGTCCTGCCCCACCTTGTCCGTGCCAAGAATGTGGTAATCGCCGCACAATGCAAGAGCAGCACCGCCAAGCAGCAGTACCAGGGCGAGCGTCACAAATACCGCTCTCCATGGCACCGGAGTAATACCTCGCCAGATGGTGGAAAGCGTGAACACAAACTTTTCACCCCTGCGGTGTGCCACGATCGCTGTCACCGATGCCGTGATCAAGAACCAGAGCAGCAGTGCAAAGCCTGCGCCTGTTCCAGCTCGGATGGCAATATCGCCAGCAAGCTGAGCCTCCGGGTCCTGCAGGTGCGCTCCGCCGAATTTCAGGCGGGGGAATTCGCGTACCTGCCCTCCACCCGGCAACTCCACGGTTTCCCGGGCGTAGAGATGCGTGGCGAAAGGCGCCGAGTAGGTCGTTTCCACCTGCATGCGCAGAGGCGTTGCAAGCAGGTCGAGCAGGCTCAATACTTCGACTCCATAGGCGGTCTCGCTGCCGCCATTGCCGTTTTCGATGGCAGGACGCAAATGTATCGTATCGAGCAACCCGATAACGATAAAGAACACCAGTATGGTCAGTGCCGCCATGCCGCTTGCGCTATGTCCGACGCGCCGCCAGGACGCAAGAAGATGTTCATGGCGCCGCACCTGCCAGGCAAAGATAACGATTACGGCAACCAGAACGTAGACGAGCGCATCGGTCCACAGGATTTCAGGTTTGAAAGACATGTCAACCTTGCCGGAATATTGTCATTCCAGCCTTATCCTCGGATCCACCAGCGTATAGGAAATGTCAGTCAGTATCAGGCCGACGATATAGAGCAGCGATCCCAGGAACACCATCACGCGCACCACGGCAAAATCCTGGGAATTGATCGCATCGATGGTATAGCTGCCCAATCCCGGAATGCCGAAAAATGATTCCACGATCAGGCTTCCAAGAAACAGCAGGGGAATTATCACAACGGCCCCGGTAAGAATCGGAATCAGGGCATTCTGCAACACATGCCGGAACAGCACGGCGCTTTCCGGCAGGCCCTTGGCCCGCGCAGTGCGCACGTAGTCCTTGCCCATTTCCTCCAGAAAAAGTGTTCGATACCAGCGCGTATTTGCGCCGGCGGCGCTGATGACGCCGATGATCACCGGCAGCACCAGGAACTTGGCCGAATCCAGTCCCTGGCCGTAACCTGATATGGGCACGAGATGCCACAATTTGCTGATCAGAAATTGTCCCCCGATAATATAGAACAGACTTGAGATGGACATTAGCGCGACGCATAGTACCACACCCCAAAAATCCACGTAGGTAGCCCGAAAAAACACCATTGTCAATGCGAAGGTGATATAGACGATGAGCCCCAGCACGAATACCGGAAGTGCAATGGCGAGACTGGGCAGCATGCGCGTCCTGATTTCGTAGGCGATGTCGCGTCCATCATCGGCACGACCGAAGCGGAACGCGAACATGGCGACAGATTTCTCGAAAAATATGGTACGGGTAACTTTCTCGAGGCCCTCCGCCGCATTGTTGAACATCAACGGCTGATCATAACCGCGCTCCTGTTTCCACTTGGCGATGGCCTCCGGCGTAACACGCTTGATGCCAAGCTGCATGCGCGCCATGTCGTCGGGCGTGTTCACGACGAAAAACAAGGTGAAAGTAATCAGGTTCACGCCCACCAGAATGGGGATCGCATACAGGATGCGCCGGATGATGTAATTAAGCATCACCCACCCTTCGCCCCTGAGCTTCCATTTTCAGCGCGGCATCCGATATTCCTGTTCCTCGTTCCCTACGCCGGTAAACGAGCGCGGCGGGAAGCAGACTCCCGGCCAGCGCAATCAATCCTGCAATAGCGGGCCAGACAATCGGTTCATTCCATTCACGCCGCTTCTGCTCGCGCAAGACTCCGTCTATGCGCAGATATTTGACATTGTTGTTTGACAGTCTGTTCGGTTTGACGTTGCCGTACCATGAGTGATACAGGCCGTAATCCTTGGGATGATAGCCCCACAGCCAGGGTGCATCATGGCGGAGGATATCGATCATTCTATCGATGATCTTCTGGCGCACCGGACCGTTCTCCATGTTCTTCATTTGTTCGAACAGCCGGTTATATTCAGGATTGGAGTAATTGGAAGCATTCTCGCCTTCATTGCCTACCTTTTGCTGCGGACCATGCAGCAGGAACAGGAAGTTCTCCGGATCGGGATAATCGGCGTTCCAGCCCCACTCGAAAATCTGGGCATTGCCCTTGCGAATCTTGTCCTGGAAGCGGTTGTAGTCCGTGCTGCGGACCACCAGCTGGATATTGAGCTTCTGAAATTGCTTGCGCATCCAGTCGAGGCTGGATTTATCCTCCGCGCCGCGAGCCGTTACGTCGAAATAAAGTACGAGCGGCTCACCGGTTCTGGCGCTAATGCCGTTAGGATAGCCTGCTTCCGCCAGCAACGCCCTGGCCACCCCGATTGGCTTGCGCCGGGGCCGCCCGTCTACCCACTCATAGACCACCGGGTTGATACCTTCCTTGCCCTCGCGATGACCGGCGATGCCGGGAGCAATCGGACTTTGCGCCGGAATACCGCGTCCGTTGGCAAATATGGAGACATACTCCTCGTAATCCACTGCAATGGAAATCGCCTGGCGCAACTTCCTGGCCGCTTCGCGGCCACGTTTCCCTACACCGCCGACTACCGGGTCGAACATATTGAAGCCGACATAATTCGTGGAAGTTGCAACAGCCGTTTCCAGCCGAATACCCTGTTCCTTCATTGCCTCGGTTACGGTAGCCTCTCCCTGTCCTGTCAATTGCACGGCCTGGTCGAAACTGTCGGAACCGATATTGGATGCATCATAGTAACCCTGCAGAAACTTGTTCCAGCGTGGAATGCTTTCCCTCTCCCGGCTGTATATGACCTTTTCTATGAAAGGCAGCGGTTTGCCGGCATCTTCCAGCAGACCTCCTTCCGCATCCCCCGGCATTCCCTCGGAAGGGTAGGCTTCGCCATGAAAATTGGGGTTCTTTTCCAGTACCATTATTCGGTTTGGGTTGTTTTCCGACAGCATGTAAGGGCCGGTCCCGACGGGATACCAGTCGAGGCTGATATTTTTTTCCGACAGGCCTTTCTGGCTGTAGAAGCGCTCTGCCTCCCAGGGAATAGGTGCGAAAAAAGGCATTGCCAGCCAGTACCTGAACTGCGGGTATTTGCCCCTGATCTTGATGCGATAGGTATACCGGTCCACCACCTCGGCTCCCTCCAGGGGATAACGTGCAAGATCCAGGTAATCCTCGCCATCCTGCTCGCGGCTGCTCTGCTCCCCCTGCTCCTTCCGCTCCCCGGAGCGTTCTTTGGCCGCCATCTCGAGCGTTGTCGCATATTCCTTGAGGCCCACGATGTAGTCGGACATCAGGCCGAAAATGGGGGAATGCAGCCGCGGATGAGCCAGGCGCTTGACCTGGAAAACGTAATCCGCGGCAGTGAGTTCCCGGGAGCCGGTTTGCGGAAAATCGCTCAACCTGTATATGCCACGTACATCCTCCTCGCCAAGCCTGTGATAAAGGAACTCGCCCTGCGGGTCCCTGGCAAAGGCCGGATGAGGTTGATAACGTATACCGGACTTGATGGAAATTTCATAAACGGTAAAGGCGATCTGACCGGCATCCACATTGTCGCCCAGGCGCGCGCCTTTTTCGTCAAAATAATGCACCTCCGGCATTTTCGCCGCGCTAGCGGGAATCAATTCGTAGGGACGTTTCAGGTAATGGTATTGCAGCGGCGGTTCATATATTTGCGCCGTAAAAAGAATCTCATTGGAACTGTAGGACTGCACCGGGTCCAGGTGCTTGGGACGTTCGGCAAAAGCAGCATAAAGTATATTTTTTCCCGCATCCGCGGCAGGATATGGACTGTTCCAGGGGTTGCCGCTGCAGGCGCACACCAGAACAGCAAGGAATGCGGGAAGGAAATGCGTCGCTGGCAAGGTTGCGGTCTTATTCAGAGATCGGGTAAGCAGGCTTGATGGTACAGCGGCAATTCTTGATTCCTCATGAGCAGATTTTAGGCAAATCGTGTGATTCTACAAGCATGCAGCAGTTGAAGCTATAATGCGGAGTTGGTCAGGTTCAGCTATATTTCAGTCTTTCAGTTCGATGCTATACGTCACGTTATTTGCCCGTGTACCTTGACCCGCAGTTTCTTCAGGAGCTCAAGCCGTCCGCGCGACTTCGGAATATCCGGATGAACAGGACGCCGTATTTCCATGTTTCACATCATTACTCCAACGCCGCAAGGATATGACATGACATTTCTCGCCAGCAAGCGCATTCTCATCACGGGCCTTCTGACCAACCGTTCGATTGCATATGGCATCGCGAAGGCGATGCATCGCGAGGGCGCCCAGCTTGCCTTTACTTATCAAGGGGAAGGTGTGCGTGAACGGGTTGAAAAAGTCATTAAGGAATTTGACAGCGATCTGCTGTTTCCCTGCGATGTTTCAAAGGATGAGGAAATCGACCGGTGTTTCGATGATCTCGCAAAGCGCTGGGATGGTCTCGATGGCATTGTTCACTCTATTGCCTTTGCTCCACGCGAGGCGCTCAGCGGAGATTACCTTGAAACCGTAAACCGTGAAGCTTTTCGTATTGCCCATGATGTCAGTTCCTACAGTTTCGCTGCGCTGGCAAAAGCCGCACTTCCGCTGATGGAGGGCCGGAATGGCGCGCTTCTGACACTCTCCTATCTGGGTGCAACCAGGGTGATGCCGAACTACAATATTATGGGGCTGGCCAAGGCAAGTCTCGAAGCCAACGTCCGCTTCATGGCGTCCAGCCTGGGTCCCAAAGGAATACGCGTCAATGCGATTTCGGCAGGGCCGATCAAAACGCTGGCTGCGGCAGGAATCGGCAATTTCGGAAAGCTGCTGAGCTATACGGAAAAGGTTGCCCCGCTGCGGCGCAATGTATCGATCATGGATGTAGGCAACGTCGCCGCCTTTCTATGCAGTGATCTGGCAGGCGGCATAACAGGTGAAATTACCCATGTCGATGCCGGATTCAACACGATTGCCTTCGACACCCTCTAATCCCGGAGCATACCTACTTCCCGAAGGTCTCACTGACCGATACATCATACCTTTTCTTGATCCCATTCAGATAGGATGAGAATTCTTCCTGGGCAAACAACTGGCTCAGCTGGCCTGCAAAACTTTTTCGCTCCTCTGCACTGGGCGCCGGTGGCTCGATGACACGGTCAACGCGAATCAGGGTGAAACCACCCCGAGCATTCGGCAGGCCTGAATAGGCCGGAAGGTGATCTGCTTCAGCCCTGAAAATTGCCTGTATCGTCTCATTGTCAAAACCCTGGCGGTCTCTTCTGGAAACCTGCTGGCTGGGAGTCCATTTGATTGCGGCAGTCTTTCCCTGCTGCAACTGCGCAAGCTGCTCCTTTCCTTCATTTACCGCTGCTTTGGAAGCCTCTTCCCGGGCGATCAACGCCGCGATCTTATCCCTCAACTCATCTACAGAAGGGGTAGCGGCCGGCCTGTAGTCCAGCACTCTGGCTGAAACAAGCGTGTTGGGAGAAACCTCGATCGCCTCCGTGTTGCGTTTATCCTTGATCGCGTCTTCCGAAAATATTGCCTGAAGCAGCCTTTCATTGTTGAAATAAGGCGGCTCATCCGAGTTTATGCGAACCCACCCGCTCTGCCGTATGCTCAGGCCAAGACTTTCCGCAGCCGGTTTCAGGCTATCGCTCTGCTCATACACCATGTTGCTGAAGCTGTCCGCCATTTCACCAAACATCCTTGCAGCTTTCTGTTTCTTGACGTCCTGCTCAACCTGCTTCTTCACTTCCTCGAAACTCGCCTGCTTGCCGCCTCTTGTATCCGCCAGCAGGATGATATGAAATCCATGCTCGGTTTCGACGATATCGCTGATTTCACCCGGTTTCATCCGGAAAACCACGTCCTCGAATGATTTCGTCATCATGTTGCGTGCGAAAAAACCGAGGTCTCCACCCGTCTGTGCCGAACCCGGATCCTGGGAGTGCTGTTTCGCAAGTTCCGCAAAACGCTGCGGAGATTTTCTGACTTCGGCCAGCAGTTCCTCGGCTTTGGCGCGCGCTGCCGCCCGATCGGAAGCGGAGGCCGAGGCAGGTGCGCTTATGAGGATATGACTCGCGCGGCGTTCTTCGGGTTGACCGAATTCATGCTTGTGCTCCTCGTAATATGCCAGCGCTTCATCGGCGGTTACCTGCGCCTTCTCGGCCAGTGCATCCATCGATAACACCGCATATTCGACCTGCGCCTGCTCCGGCAACTGGAATTCGGCCTTGTGCGCCCCATAGTAGGCTTTGATGGCGTCATCACCCGGTTTGACGTTAGCCAGAAACTGTTCCGCCTGAATTTGAACGACACTCACCTCACGCTTTTCGTCACCCAGGCGCAGGATTCTTTCCGCCACCGAATGGGAAATAAACGCATTTTTGGAGAAAGGATCAATCAGCTGCTGTCGCATCAGGTCCTGACGCAGGCGCGCTTCAAAAGCGCGCGCGTTCATTCCCTGGCTTCGCAGCCATTCTTCATAGCGCTGCTTCGAAAAATTTCCGTCTTCCTGAAATAAATCGATGTTCTGGATCATCTCGACCAGCTGCACGTCAGATACTCCCAGGCCAACGCGAAATGCTTCCTGTCGCAGCAAGCGCTGCTGGATCAATCCTTCCAGGATGGCTGCTCTCACTTCGGGTCTCTCCAGCAGCGCCGGGCTGAAATTCTCTCCCATGGTGGCGCGCATATTCTCCTGCTGATTGCGCAGCGCCTGCTCAAATTCCTGGCGTGAAATTTTTTCTCCCGCGGCAAGCGCAACGTGATCACCCCCGCCGTCACTGCGGTAGGATTCCACGCCCCAGAAAACGAACGGTAATGTGGCAAGTCCCAGGATGATCTGAACGATGCGTTTTTTCTTGTTGACGAAATCAAACATTGAATGACGGAAAACGAATAAAAAAGGCGAACTCGCGTTCGCCCTGATATAGCCAGATATGGCGGAGTGGACGGGACTCGAACCCGCGACCCCCGGCGTGACAGGCCGGTATTCTAACCAACTGAACTACCACTCCAGTAAATCTGACTCTGGTGGGTGCTGACGGGGTCGAACCGCCGACATTCGCCTTGTAAGGGCGACGCTCTACCAACTGAGCTAAGCACCCCCGCCGATAAGCCGCTAGTTTACTGCATCCTTGAGCGCCTTGCCAGCAATGAATTTAGGAACCTTGGTGGCTTCGATCGTGATAGCATCGCCTGTACGGGGATTGCGGCCGGTGCGGGCAGCACGCGTGCCTACCTTGAATGTCCCGAATCCTACCAGTGTCACAGTCTGGCCTTTCTTAAGAGCGGCTTTAATCGCTTCCAGCGCACCATCCAGTGCATTTCCCGCCGAAGCTTTGGAAATGTCCGATGATTTCGCGATGGCATCGATGAGTTCAGCTTTATTCACGTAATTCCCCTTTCATTATTGTTAAGAGAGTAAAAACCCTGCAAACGTTTTATATCAAGCGGCTTGTGCGTGGTCAAGCCATTGTAAAAATATTTCCGCTTCGCTTTATAAGACCTTTGCAGGTCATTAGCCCCCTGTCACTCCTGCATACGGACTCTTTACAAACCTAGTGCTTGATGACCGCCGGCGTTGCATCGCCTTCCACCGCAACAGGAGCGGAAACGGATGAAGGAGCAGCCGGAAGCGGTTCTGGTTTGGATTCCAGAGCCAGATCCAGCACCTGATCTATCCATTTGACCGGATGGATATCCAGCCTGTTTTTGATGTTCTCCGGGATTTCGTTCAGATCTTTGACGTTATCCTCGGGAATCAGCACGGTCTTTATGCCGCCGCGGTGCGCTGCCAGCAGTTTTTCCTTGAGTCCGCCAATTGCCAGCACCTCGCCGCGAAGCGTGATCTCACCCGTCATCGCGACAGTTGCGCGCGCCGGAATTCCCGTCAACGCCGACACCATCGCCACGCAGATACCTATACCAGCACTGGGACCATCTTTCGGTGTCGCACCTTCCGGCAGATGGATATGGATATCGTTCTTCTGGTAAAAATCATCCGCAATGCCCAGAGCCCTCGACCGGCTGCGAACCACCGACAGGGCAGCCTGGACCGATTCCTGCATGACCTCGCCCAGTTTCCCGGTCGTGATGGATTTGCCCTTGCCCGGCAATACGACGGCCTCGATCGTCAGCAACTCCCCCCCGACCTCGGTCCAGGCAAGGCCTGTCACCTGCCCGATCTGGTTCTTTTCCTCCGCGACGCCATAGGTGTAACGCCTTACGCCAAGATATTTGTCGAGATTCCTTCCGGTGACGGTAATCCGTTTCTGGTCACCCTTCAGCAGCAGCGTCTTCACCACTTTACGGCATATTTTGGAAATCTCGCGCTCCATCGCCCGCACGCCCGCCTCGCGGGTGTAATAGCGCGTGATATCCCGCAGGGCCGACTCCGAAACAGTCAGCTCGTTTTCCTTCAAGCCGTGATTTTTCATCTGTTTTGGCAACAGATAACGTGTCGCGATGTTGAGTTTTTCATCCTCCGTGTAGCCCGACAGCCGGATTACTTCCATGCGGTCCAGCAGCGGCGCAGGGATGTTCAACGTATTCGCGGTCGCGACGAACATCACGTCCGAGAGATCATACTCAACCTCGACGTAGTGATCGACGAACGAGTTATTTTGCTCGGGATCCAGCACTTCCAGGAGTGCGGATGAGGGGTCGCCGCGAAAATCCATGCCCATCTTGTCCACTTCGTCGAGCAGGAACAAGGGGTTCTTCACGCCCACCTTCGCCATGTTCTGCAGAATCTTGCCGGGCATGGAACCGATATAGGTGCGGCGATGACCACGTACCTCCGCTTCGTCGCGCACACCGCCGAGCGACATGCGGACGAATTTCCGGTTGGTGGCCCGGGCGATCGATTGCCCCAATGAAGTCTTCCCTACTCCGGGCGGCCCCACCAGGCAGAGGATGGGCGCTTTCAACTTATCCACCCGCTGCTGTACCGCCAGATATTCGACAATCCGTTCCTTGACCTTTTCCAGGCCGTAATGATCCTGTTCGAGCACGGCTTCCGCAACGCTGAGGTCTTTGCTTATCTTGCTTTTTTTCTTCCATGGCAGGGCCACCAGCGCATCGATATAATTACGCACCACAGTGGCTTCAGCCGACATGGGCGACATCAGCCGCAGTTTTTTCAACTCCGATTCCGCCTTGGCGCGCGCCTCCTTCGACATCTGGGCACTTTTGATCTTCTTGTCCATCTCTTCCAGATCAGCGCCTTCCTCGCCTTCACCCAGTTCCTTCTGGATGGCCTTCACCTGCTCGTTGAGATAGTAGTCCCGCTGGCTTTTTTCCATCTGCCGCTTTACACGGCCCCGAATACGCTTTTCCACCTGAAGTATGTCAAGCTCGGTTTCCAGCAGACCGAGCAGATGCTCCAGGCGCTTCGGCACATCGAAAATTTCCAGTACTTCCTGCTTCTGCTCAAGCTTCAAAGGCAGGTGCGCGGCGATGGTATCAGCCAGGCGGCCTGCTTCGTCTATGCCGCTGAGCGAAGTCAGGATCTCCGGAGGAATCTTCTTGTTCAGCTTCACGTACTGATCGAACTGGGCCAGCATGGCGCGGCGCATCGCCTCGACCTCATGGTTATCCACGGCATCGGGCGGCAGCAATGCCGCCTCACCGGCGAAGTACGTACCGTCGTCAACCACTTTCATGATACGTGCGCGGCGCCCGCCTTCCACCAGTACTTTCACGGTACCATCCGGCAGCTTGAGCATTTGCAGCAGGTTTGCGACGCTGCATACCCCGTAGAGATCTTCGGGCGCGGGCTCGTCCTTGGCTGCGAATTTCTGCGCCACAAGCAAAATGCTCTTGCCGGATTCCATCGCGATTTCCAGCGCCTTGATGGACTTGGGCCGGCCGACAAACAGGGGAATCACCATGTGCGGAAAAACCACCACATCGCGCAATGGCAACAAAGGTAATGAAATCTGGTTTTGATCGTTCATGGGAGAGGACATATCGGCTCACCTATAAGAAACAAACGATAGTTATGGGGACGCCGTAAAGAAATTCAAGGCAACGACGGCAATGTCGAAACACGAAACCCGGACTAGCAACTCTTCGCCACTTTCGGTTTGTCCGAATAGATCAGAATGGGTTTGATATCCCCATTGACGGAGCCATGGTCGATCACCACTTTGGCAACATTCTCCAGTGACGGCAGATCAAACATCGTATCCAGCAGCGCAGCCTCAAGAATGGAGCGCAAACCTCGCGCACCGGTCTTTCGCACCAGCGCCTTGCGGGCAATCGCTTTGAGAGCCTGCTCCCGGAACTCGAGATCGATGCCCCCTTCCATGTGAAACATTTTCTGATACTGCTTGATGAGCGCATTCTTGGGCTCGGTCAGAATTTGAATCAACGCGGTCTCATCGAGTTCTTCAAGGGTTGCAACGACAGGCAACCGGCCGACGAATTCCGGAATCAGGCCATATTTGACCAGATCCTCGGGCTCGACGCCGCGCAGCACGGCGCCAAAATCCTTGCGGTTATCCTGGCTTCTTACACTGGCGCTGAAACCTATCCCGCCCTTCTCCGAGCGCGCGCGTATGATCTTCTCCAGGCCATCAAAAGCGCCTCCGCAAATGAAAAGAATATTGGTGGTATCTACCTGCACGAACTCCTGGTTGGGATGCTTTCTCCCTCCCTGCGGCGGCACGGACGCGACCGTGCCCTCGATCAGCTTGAGCAGTGCCTGCTGCACACCCTCGCCCGAGACATCGCGCGTGATGGACGGGTTATCCGATTTACGCGAAATCTTGTCGATTTCGTCTATGTAGACAATGCCTTGCTGTGCCTTTTCCGCGTCATAGTTACATTTCTGAAGCAGTTTCTGGATGATGTTTTCAACATCCTCGCCGACATAACCCGCCTCGGTCAGCGTGGTCGCGTCCGCCATGACAAAAGGGACATCCAGCAGACGCGCCAGCGTCTGGGCAAGCAGCGTCTTGCCGGAGCCCGTGGGGCCGATCAGCAGAATGTTGCTCTTCGCGAGCTCGATCTCATCCGGATCAGCGGATTTCGCGAGGGTTCTCAGGCGCTTGTAGTGATTATAAACCGCTACCGACAGAATTTTCTTCGCCTGCTCCTGGCCGATCACGTATTGATCCAGGATCTGTCGAATTTCATGGGGAACAGGCAGGTCCGACTTTGCGAGCTTGGCCGCCTCCACGCCCTGTATTTCCTCGCGAATGATATCGTTGCACAACTCGATACATTCGTCGCATATGAACACCGAAGGACCGGCGATCAGCTTCTTTACCTCATGCTGACTCTTGCCACAAAAAGAACAATAAAGCAGTTTTTCTCCGCCAGTTTTCTCTGACATAGTTTTATCCCGCATTATCCGAGCCAAATGGCTCGTGACTGATTACAAGCTCTCCCGAGTCAAACTTCAACCGGCACCCTCTCCCCTCGAAGTCAGCACAGCATCCACCAGGCCATATTTCACCGAGTCCTCCGCACCCAGAAAGTTATCCCGGTCGGTATCTCTTTCAATGGTTTCCATACTCTGACCGGTGTGTTTTGACAGTAGCTCATTCAATCGGTTCTTCAGATACAGGATCTCCCGGGCATGGATCTCGATATCGGAGGCCTGCCCCTGGAATCCTCCCAGCGGCTGGTGAATCATCACGCGCGAGTTGGGCAGGCAAAACCGTTTCCCTTTCGCTCCGGCTGCCAGAAGCAGCGATCCCATGCTGGCCGCCTGTCCTATGCAAAGCGTGCTGACGTCGGGCTTGATAAACTGCATGGTATCGTAAACCGCCATTCCCGCGGAAACCAGTCCACCGGGCGAATTTATGTAAAAGTGAATGTCCTTGTCGGCATTTTCCGATTCGAGAAACAGGAGTTGCGCGACAATCAGGTTGGCAGATGCTTCGGTAACGGGCCCCACAAGAAATATGACCCGCTCCCGCAGCAGCCGGGAATAAATATCGTAGGCGCGCTCTCCCCGTCCGCTGGTTTCGATCACCATCGGGATCAGGCCCAGACCCTGGGGCTCAGGATTATGCTGCATCCACTCGAATCGTTGCATGTTTATGATCTTCCCATCAATTCATCCAGCGGCATCGGTTTGCCGGTCACGACCGCCTTCTCCAGCACCCATCTCACCACGTTATCCTCCAGCGCCGCCGATTCAGCTTCCCTCAGCCGTTCCGGCGCGGCATAATGCCAGCTGACCACTTCGGCCGGATTTTCGTAGGCTTGCGCGAGATCTTCCACTACCGCGCGCACCTGCTCCGGTTTGGGGTGCAGGTTGTGCGTTTTTACCAGTTCCCCCAGAATCAGGCCCAGCTTTACCCGATGCTGCGCCCGCTCCTGGAGCATATCGTGCGGCAGGGAGAAGTTTTTTGTATCCATGCCGCGTGAAGCGAAATCATTGCGGGCATCCTCCATCAGGCGCTCCAGTTCCATTTCCACCAGCGCTTTGGGAGGTTCAGCGTTACTGGTCGTATCGAGAAGTACCTGCATTACCTGCTCCTTGAGCCTCGCGTTTACGCGTTTGGCTGCCTCGCGCTCGAGATTCGCCTGGATTTCACTGCGCATCTTTTCAACATCGCCCCCGGCAATCCCGAGCGAAGCGGCGAAATCGGCATTCACTTCCGGCAGTTTCGAAGATTCCACTCCATTGAGCTTCACTTCGAATACAGCCGTTTTCCCTGCGACCTCCTTTCCATGATAGTCTGATGGAAAGGCAACTTCAAATGTTTTGCTCTGGCCCGGGCTCATGCCGGGCAACGGTTCTTCGAAGTCCTTGAGAAGTCTCCCCTCGCCCAGCACCAGGCTGAAATCTTCAGCCTTGCCACCCGCAAACTCGGCGCCGTCGATCAAGCCACGATAGTCGATGTTGATTCGATCGCCCGTCCGGGCCGGCCGGTCCGCAGGTTCAAACTCGATGCGTTGCTTGCGCAATACCTCCAGTGTCTTATCCACATCGGCAGGAGTAACCTCCACTACCGGACGTTCAATATGCGCACCGCCAGGATCGCCGAGCGTGATATCTGGATAGACCTCAAATGTGGCACTGAATTCAACCTGAGCGGTATCGCTTTCTGCCTGCCTGGATTCGAAGCGCGGATAGCCCGCCACCCGCAGGTTATTTTCGCGCACGGCCTCGCTGAAATTCTTTTTCAGCACATCTTCCATGACCTCCTGCCGAACCTGCGGACCATATTGCTGTGCCACAATCTTCAAGGGCACCTTGCCCGGTCTGAACCCGTGAAATTTCGCTGTTCGCGCCAGTCGCTTCAAGCGGTTTTCGACTTCCGTTTCGATTTTCTCCTGAGGAACTGAAACGTTAAGGCGGCGCTCGAGCGCACCAATGTTTTCAACATTTGTCTGCATTAAATTTCCTGAAGATTGACAACATTATTTACCATGAAGGGCCAGGGAAACCGATAGCGATCAAAACGCATCGCTCAGACCTGTTTACCATCCCTGGTGCGAAAGGGGGGACTCGAACCCCCACACCTTTCGGCGCCAGAACCTAAATCTGGTGCGTCTACCAATTCCGCCACTTTCGCAGGCTTTTCATTCCGGACTTGGCCACGATTATACTCGTTTCTCCCAGAGACAGCAGCCATGCGCCTGCGGCAAATTCGGCCGCGGCGAAGAACAGCGCTGCGATGTGCAGTGACGAACTAGCAGAATATCGTTTTGCCACTGACCGCTTTGCTGTCAGGACCGATGAGATACAAATAGCAGGACATCAGTTCCTGCGGCTGGCGCAAACTCTGCTTGACTTCACCCGGATGCGTCCTGGTTCGCTGCGGTGTGTGTACAGGTCCCGGAATCAAGGCATTGATACGCAGAGCGGGAAGGATCTCCCATTCCTGCGCCTGGATCTTGACCAGCGCCTCCACTCCGGCCTTGGCTACCGCAAAACCACCCCAGTAGGCGGCGGGAACATGCCCGTGCGTATCGGATGTCATAATGACACTTGCATCAGGAGAAGCTTTCAGCAGCGGGAGGCAGGCACGGGTCAGGGCAAACGGCGCAATGAGGTTGACACGCAGCAGGGCGAGCCATTCTTCCAGCGTCTGGGTCTCCAGCGGCGTCAGGTTGAATAATAACGCCGCATTGTGCAGAATCCCATCCAGCCTGCCCAACTGCAATTTAATGGCATGGGCGATAGCGGCAAAATCCTTGTCCCCCGCTTTTTCCAGATCCAGCGGAAAAATCGACGGCTGAGCCCCGCCTTCCGCCTCGATTTCGTCATAGACGCTTTCCAGTTTCTTCACGTTTCGCCCGTGCAGGATAACCGTGGCGCCATGGGCGGCATATGTCAGCGCGGCCGCTCGACCGATACCCTGGCCGGCCCCGGTAACCAGGATCACGCGATCCTTCAGCAGGTCGCCCGGTGCAATGTAGTTTTTCAAATCGTTCATGAATGATATTTACGGCTGGAAACGAGTTTCCGTTAAGTGATTGCTGCCGGTTTACAGCAACGCAGGCTCCGGGGAAGTGCCTTTGTAGCAATCTTTGGGCAGCAGCCTTTGGGTAGCGCGGGAGCAATGTGCTTCACCCTTTCATCCAGGTTTTCCACGCCATCCAGAGCTTGCGCAGCGGCGTCAGGCTTATTCGCTGCCGCATCACCTGACATCCGTCGGCCCTGATCTCCTTCAGCAGGGCCTGATAGATCGCAGCCATGATGATCCCGGAGCGCTGGCTTTTGCGATCCTCCCCCGGCAGTGCCGCAAAAGCGCTCGCATAATAACTTTCCGCCCGCTCGATCTGAAATTCGATCAAACGCCTGAAATTGTCCGTTTCGCGCGACTGGAGTATATCCTCATTGCTCACCCCGAAGCGCGCGAGTTCGTCCTGGGGCAGATAAATACGGTCGCGCCGGGCATCCTCGCCCACGTCGCGTATGATATTGGTGAGCTGGAACGCAAGCCCGAGATCCTGGGCATATTCGAGCGTTTTCGGATTGCGATAGCCGAATATCCCGGCGGAGCATAATCCCACCACGCTTGCCACGTGGTAACAGTAGTGCCGAAGCGTATCGAAATCCGCGTAGCGGTTATAGTCAAGATCCATTTCCATGCCGTCTATGATCTCGTTCAGGCGGCCTGCGGTCAGATTGAACGTGCTCGCCACGCTGGCCAGTGCCAGGGCCACAGGATGGCTGGGCTTGCCGTCCGCAGCGAAGATCGCGGCAACTTCCTGCCGCCACCATGCAAGCTTTGCTCGCGCTACTGACGCATCCGTACACTCATCCACGACATCATCCACCTCCCGGCAAAAAGCGTAGAGGGCAGTAATGGCACGACGCCTCTCGGGAGGCAGATAGAGAAAGCTGTAGTAGAAGCTCGAACCGCTTTGAACAGCTTTTTCCTGGCAATACTGGTCTGGAGTCATGATAAGTCATTAAAAAGGCGATAATTTGTCATCGCCGAATCAGCGTTGAAGCAAAAAAGGGCATTATCTCATCAATCGCACTTGTCGCTGCGTTCCTCCGGACAAAACCTGTTTAATCAACGGTAATAACCCGCCGATATGGATTGTGGATTGCCCGGATGGATTTCCGCAGCGGGAATATCCATGGATGAATACTGCCGGACGCACGGTTTCCGCTCATAAAAAACCCCGCAGCCGCGGGGTTTTTTATTGCACAGCTTATCGCACAATCGGTGCAGCCGGTGCGGGCAAACTTACATGTCCATGCCGCCCATGCCGCCCATTCCGCCCATGCCCCCCATGCCGCCGCCCATGCCGCCGCCGGCGCCCTCTTCCTTGGGAGTTTCCGCTACCAGCGCATCGGTGGTGAGCATCAGGCCCGCGATGGAAGCGGCATGCTGCAAGGCATAACGCGTCACTTTGGTGGGGTCGAGCACGCCCATCTGAACCATGTCGCCATATTCGCTGCTGGATGCGTTATAACCGAAGTTCCCTGCCCCTTCCAGGACCTTGTTGATGACCACGGAAGGCTCGTCGCCGCAATTTGCGACGATCTGGCGCAGCGGCTCTTCCAAGGCACGCAGAACGATCTTGATGCCGGCATCCTGGTCATGGTTGTCGCCTTTCAGGTTCGACACCGCGCTACGGGTGCGCAGGAGCGCGACACCGCCGCCAGGAACGATACCTTCTTCCACCGCAGCCCGGGTAGCATGCAATGCATCTTCCACCCGCGCTTTTTTCTCTTTCATCTCGACTTCGGTGGCTGCGCCGACCTTGATCAACGCCACTCCGCCGGCCAGCTTCGCCACGCGCTCCTGCAGTTTCTCCTTATCGTAGTCGCTGGTCGCTTCTTCGATCTGAGCGCGGATCTGCTTCACGCGGCCTTCGATGTTCTGGGTATCCCCGGCGCCATCGATGAGAGTGGTTTCCTCCTTGCCGACTTCCACCCGCTTGGCCTGCCCCAGTTCCGCGAGGGTTGCCTTTTCCAGCGAGAGACCCACTTCTTCGGCAATCACCGTGCCGCCGGTGAGAATGGCGATATCCTCGAGCATCGCTTTGCGGCGGTCGCCGAAGCCTGGCGCTTTCACTGCGCAGGTCTTGAGAATGCCGCGGATGTTGTTGACCACCAGCGTGGCGAGCGCCTCGCCGTCGACATCTTCGCAAATGATCAATAACGGCTTGCCAGCCTTCGCCACCTGCTCCAACACCGGCAGCAAGTCCCGGATATTGGAGATTTTCTTGTCATGCAACAGGATGAACGGGCTTTCCAGCAGCGCGATCTGCCTGTCCGCGTTGTTGATGAAGTAGGGCGAGAGATAGCCGCGATCGAACTGCATGCCTTCGACCACATCCAGTTCGTTCTGCAGTCCGGAACCATCCTCCACCGTGATGACACCTTCCTTGCCGACTTTTTCCATTGCATCGGCAATGATCTTGCCGATTTCGGGGTCGGAATTGGCGGAAATGCTGCCCACCTGCGCGATTTCCTTGCTCGTCGTACAGGGCTTGGAAAGTTTCTTCAGCTCTTCGACCGTAGCGACGACCGCCTTGTCGATCCCCCGCTTGAGATCCATCGGGTTCATTCCTGCGGCGACGTACTTCATGCCTTCCTTGACGATGGACTGCGCCAGAACGGTAGCCGTGGTCGTTCCGTCGCCGGCAACGTCGGAAGTCTTGCTGGCGACTTCCTTTACCATCTGCGCGCCCATGTTCTCGAACTTGTCTTTCAGTTCGATTTCCTTCGCCACGGAAACACCATCCTTCGTGATGGTGGGCGAGCCGTAGGAACGCTCCAGTACGACATTGCGCCCCTTGGGTCCCAGAGTGACTTTTACCGCATCGGCCAGGACATTGACTCCGTTCACCATCTTGTGGCGAGCTGAATCGCCGAATTTAACCTCTTTCGCTGCCATAATCTTTTTCTCCTAATTTCCAGAAAATATTGTGCAAGACGCCTTGCGAAAATTAACCTTCAACAACGCCCATGATGTCTTCTTCGCGCATCACCAGAAGTTCTTCTCCCGCTATCTTCACGGTCTGCCCGGAATACTTGCCGAACAATACCTTATCGCCGACTTTCACTTCCAGCGGGCGGACGTTGCCGTCATCGCCGACCTTGCCTTTGCCCACGGCGACAATTTCGCCCTGATCCGGTTTCTCCGCGGCGCTGTCAGGAATGACAATACCGGATGCGGTCTTGCGTTCTTCTTCCAGCCGCTTGACGATGACGCGGTCGTGTAAGGGACGAATCTGCATGTTTTCTTCTCCTGTGTTTTAAAAAATTAAAACGAATGAAATCCTCCGGGATTTCCGCGAATGCGGTTTCCCGAGCCTTATCCAAACTGTTAGCACTCGGCGCTAACGAGTGCTAATAATAGGGCCTGTTACCCGGAATATCAAGTGGATAAGCAAGATAAAAGAAGAACTCCATCTGCTTGACAAGGCGATTACTCAACCTTGCGGAGCCTTGCAGCGTCCCTTCGCTGACCAGTCCCTGTACTTCGGTACGATGGACAGGGTTCCGGGGACATTCCTAGAATGAGAGCGCATATTCAGGAGGAATGCGATGGTTCCTGGGCCACCTGGCATTTGCCGGGGGCCGTCTGCCCGGTACCGTTTGCCGGGCGCCGCTTGCGGACGGGGCATACGGCCTCTGCCATGGCTCTTCCTCCCCTGAATACACCGAATACATCAACACATCCAACTCATCAAACACAAGGATTTGCCATGTCAGCTCGAATCGACGCTCGCCACCGGGGTAACGCAGGCATGAGCGTATTGTCAAAAATACTGCACTCCCAACGGTTCCACGTTTACAGCGGCCTGCTGCTGGCAGGATTATTCGGATTCTTTGCCTGGGCGCACTTCAACAAGTACCTGGAAACAGGGGAATGGACGCTGCTGCTGGTCATCCTTTCCGAAACCCTGACCACGGGATTCTTTATCTTCCGCAGTTCCCCGCAGACGGTTTCCGTCGTACCGTCCGACTGGCTGGTCGCGATTGCCGGCACCTTCGCGCCGCTGTTGCTTCGTCCCGCAGCCTGGGGCGTGTTTCCTGCAGCAAGCAGCATCATTGCGCTCGGCACCCTGCTGCAGATCGTCAGCCTGCTGTCCCTCAATCGCAGTTTTGCGCTCGTCGCGGCCAAACGTGAAATCAAGACGGCCTGGATGTACGGTATCGTGCGCCATCCGCTCTATGCCTGTTACTTCCTCGTGTTTGGCGGCTACGCGCTGGTGCATACGACACCGGCGAACATGCTCATCTTTGTGGCGACCATGGGGTTGCTCTGGGTGCGGATCCAGCGCGAGGAAAGACATCTTGCCCTGGACCCGGCCTACCGCACTTACATGCTCCGGGTACCTTACCGGCTCGTGCCGTTCGTGCTTTAGCGAACCAGAATTATCACGATTACCAAGTTTTATAGGCTCCATATGGCAAACCCCATCGGTGAATTGCTGGTTCGCGAAAGCCTGATCTCATCCGCCCAGCTGACGCAGGCCCTTGCCCGCCAGAGGGAGAACAATGGCCGCCTGGGAGACATCCTCGTCTCCCTTGGCTTCCTCACGGCAGATCAGTTTCATCAGTTCTTCCAGCCTGTCCCCCAGGTCCCGCTGAAAGCGGCGGACACCGGCCTGAGCGAAGCTTTCCTCACCGACCTGCTGCTCAAGGCCGCCTATCT
Organism: Nitrosospira multiformis; assembly: GCA_017306155.1. GTDB lineage: Bacteria > Pseudomonadota > Gammaproteobacteria > Burkholderiales > Nitrosomonadaceae > Nitrosospira > Nitrosospira multiformis_F. Next base: position 106,551 of record JAFKJB010000011.1, on the reverse strand, counting down.
CGAGGCCGGCACATTCTCTTTGCAGCAGATTTCCGGCACGCTCTCACTCCCGTTCAGCGTGGTCGATGAACTGACGGAGCTGATGAAGGCGGATCAACTGGTTGCCATCCGTTCAGCCACCGGTTACAACCGGGCCTCTCATGTTCTCGAACTGACCCAGCGCGGGCGGGAAAGAGCAGAAGCCGCCCTCGACACCAGCCGTTATGTGGGCGCGGCACCGGTCCCTTTGCGGGACTACAGCCGCGCCGTGGCACGGCAATGCGTCCGTCAGGTGGAAGTGGACGATGAATGGATACGGCACTCTCTCAAGCACATGGTCATCGGCGAGAAAATGCTCAACCAGCTGGGCCCGGCATTTGCTTCGGGGCGTTCCATCTTCTTCTATGGGCCACCGGGAACGGGAAAAACGAGCATTACCGAAATACTGGGCCGCGCGCTGCCGGGGCACATCTACATCCCGCAGGCGATAGAGGTCAGCGGCCAGGTGATCCGCCTGTTCGACCCCGCGATTCATTTCAGCGTGGAAGATGAATTTTCGGAAGATGCCGGACTTGACCTGAGCCGGAGCGTGAAGCATGACCCCCGCTGGAAAAAGTGCAGGCGTCCGGTGGTGATGGTAGGCGGGGAACTGACCCTGGACATGCTCGACCTGCGTTATGACGCCAGCAGCAAATTCTACGAAGCGCCGATCCAGATGAAAGCCGGCAACGGCGTATTCATCCTTGACGACTTTGGCCGCCAGCAGGTGGAGCCGCGCCAGTTGCTCAATCGCTGGATCATACCTCTGGAGCGCGGCACCGATTTCCCCACGCTGCATACCGGCCTGAAATTCGAGATTCCCTTCGACCAGATCACGGTTTTCTGCACCAATCTGCGCCCCGGGGACCTGGTCGACGAGGCGTTCCTGCGCCGTATTCGCCACAAGATACAGGTGCAATACCAGACCGAAGACGAATTCAGGGAAATCCTGCGGCGCGTGTGCGAGGGCCAGGAAATCGCTTACGATGCGGAAGTGGCGGAATACCTGCTGGATAATCATTACCGCAAGGCGGGGCGGCCGCTGACGGGCAGTCATCCGCGGGACCTGGTGGAACATATCGTGGATCGCGCGCGCTTCCTGCGGCAGTTTCCGAAACTGACACCCGAGACTGTGGACCTCGCGGCAGCCAGCTATTTCGTAGAGATGTGACGAAGCGTTGGAGATGTGACGAAGCGCCCATGGCGGAGCACCGGCGCGCCAGGGGCAGTCGCCGCATCTGCGCCTGGCTCAGGCTCCCGGATGAGCGGCGCTCCTGATTCGCTGCTACTCGACAGTTCCTTCAGCAACAATTCCTTGGGCAACAATTCCTTGGGCAACAATTCCTTGCGCAACAATTCATTGCGCGACCTGCACTCTATCCGAATTCTCCAGGTAAGCCACCTGGCCCACCTGACGCACGGCATCCCTGCCCAGCATCACCCGCACGTGAATATCCTTGCGGAGGGTGTAGCTCTCCATCATGGGGACTCCTGCCGGCATCAGGCGGCTGATCTCCTCCGCCACGCCGGAATGACCTGGCCGATAGTGTATTTCCGTCAGAACCTGCTGATACGGTTGCCGGTCGGTGAGCCGTGCCGTGGCAAACCCGTTCTGCCGCAGAAAATCGGACATCTGCCGGGCCATGCCGGGCAGGCCATTGCCATTCGAAACCTCGATGCGGATGTCGTGACCGGAAAACCTGCCGGAATCCTGCGAAGCAGCAGTCCTGGCGATGATTTTACCCGACGGTATGGCTGCCATCGCCTCCGTCTCGCTCACCCGGAACTCGAACACACCGGGTGTAACCTGCACCAGCCGCGCCCCGCCACTGCACGACAGCTTCTGTTTCTCTCCTATCGCGACTGCCACGGGAGACGATACGGCTGATATGGCCGCAGAAACGGTACCAGCGGCAGTACCGGCAGGAGGACCAGCAGAAGCGCCGGCGGGCGTGCGGGAAGCAGGCGCTGCCATGGGTGCCGCGGCGGATTCAGAGCCCGCCCTGGTCAGCGCGGCGGCCTTGTCGCGCAGTCCCGCCTTCATGTAGACGGCGGCGAGGTTGCGGCGCGCCCGCAGGTTTTGCGGCTCGAGCCGCAGTGCCCGTTCGAATGCTGACACGGCTTCAGCTTCCTGTCCCTTTACCAGGTGCGCATAGCCGAGATTATTGTGCAAATGGGCTGCCAGGGGAGCTATCCCGATTGCTTTCCGGAAATACCGCAGCGCCAGTTCATGCCGATCCTGAAGGCAATGGGCCACACCCAGGCCGTTGTGCGCCTCGACATGGCCAGGGTCTGCCTCCAGCACCTTCTCGTAGGCGGCGATGGCTTCCGCATAATTGACCCTGGCCTGGTAATATCGTCCAAGCTGATACATCGCGTCCGCACTGCGAACCCCATGGTTGACTTCCATCACCGGCTTGATGCTGACAGCCTGCCCGGCCTTGTTCTGATACCACGGATACAACGTGCACCCGCTCATGAGCGATATGCAGCCCATCGCCCATGCAAGTTGCCTGATTCTGAACATGACCTGTTCTCCGCGCGTTACTGGCCCCCGAGAGTGGGGAGCAGCACACGATAGATGTTGATGAAAGCCGGTCCCATCAGCACCAGCAGGAGTGACGGGAAGATAAAGAAAATCAATGGGAAGAGCAGCTTGAGCGCGATTTTTGCCGCGGCTTCTTCCGCCCGCAGCCGGCGGGTGGTGCGCAGCGTATCGGAATGCACGCGCAGGGAGGCGGCCACGCTGGTGCCGAAGCGATCGGCCTGGACCAGCATGGAAACCAGGGCTTCGATTTCTTCCACGCCGGTGCGCATGGCAAGGTTGCGCAGCGCCTGCTCGCGAGTCCTGCCGGCACGCAGTTCCAGGCTGACCAGGTGAAGCTCGCCCGCCAGCGCCTTGCTCCGCAGGCGCATTTCTTCCGCCACCCGCACCATGGCGGCATCCAGTCCCAATCCGGCCTCGACGCACACCGTCATGAGGTCGATGGCATCCGGAAAACTCTCGAACAGCTCCCGCTTGCGCTGCGAAACCAGGCGCGCCAGCACCATGTTGGGCAGGTAATAGCCGAATGCCGCCAGGCTCAACAGGACGAACAGGACGGCATTGGTACTCAGTTCCAGGCGGCCAATGCCCACGTAAAGCAGGAAAATCGCCGGTAAAACCAGCGCCAGTCCCGCCTTGGCCGCGAAGTACACCATCGGTACCGAGCGTGCATGATAGCCTGCGTGCATGAAGCGCGTGCGCAGCACGGAGGTTTCCCAGCCCTCGCTCGGCAGGGCCAGCTTGGCCAGCGGCCCCGCCAGGCTGACCATGGTCCGTTCCCAGCCGTCCCCGGCCTTCTGCTGCGGGGCGGAATTTCCCGCGGCGACCTGATCGAGGCGGGTCTTGGTGGGACGCGGCGCCAGCGCCCGCATCACCCCGAAGGCGGCTCCGGCCACGGTGATGAAAATCACCGCCAGGTAGGCAATCTGCACAGGTGTCATGTCTCGGCTATCCTCATTGTTGGCATTGTCAGTGAAACTGCTTCATACCCGGATCTTGATGATGCGCGACATGACGAAGATACCGGTTACCATCATTCCCAGCGCCGTTCCCACCATCATCAATCCTATGGGGTCGGTCCACAATACGGTCAGAAACCCGGGGTTGACGAGATTGATCATCAGGGCCGTGGCAAACGGCAGGCAGGAAAGAATCCAGGCCGACAGGCGTCCTTCGGCGGAAAGCACGCGGATTCTCCCCAGCAGCGTCAAACGCGCACGGATCAATCCGCTGATCTTGTCGAGCAACTCCGCCAGGTTGCCGCCGCTTTCGCGCTGAATCAGCACGGCGATGACAAAATAGCGCAGGTCGGTGATGGGAACCCGCGTGGCGAGATTCATGAGCGCATCCTGCACCGAGACGCCGAAATTGATCTCGTCGAATGTCAGGCGGAACTCGTCGGCAGCCGGCTGGGGTCCGTCGGTGGAGGCCATCTGCAGCGCGCCTGAAAAGGCGTGCCCCGCCTTCAGCGCGCGCCCCATCAGGTCAATTACTTCCGGCAGTTGCCGCTCGATTTTCTCCAGGCGCTTGCGCTTGGCGCTGAGCGTGAAGAACAGGGGCAGCGCACTGCCCGCCACCCCGGACAGCAGCGTGACCGTAAACGGCAGGCCCAGCAGCGCGGCGCTCGCCATTCCCCCGAGGGCGGCCATGGCCGTGTAGCCCAGGAAATGGGTCACCATCAGGGACATGCCGGATTGCTGCAACAGCCGGTCGAGGCTGTGGATGCGCGGAATCTGCAGCAGGAAGCGCTCCAGCGCCGGCGAACTGCTCAGCAGCCGCTGCTTCATCAGTCCCGTCTCGGCATCTCCCCATCCCGCGGAAACGGCCTGTAAACGTTCCTGGATGCGCTTTGCTTCCGGCCCGCGGTGCGCGTGCCAGGCCAGGTAGCCCCCTTCCAGCAGCAGCACGACCGCCAGGAAGCAGAATATGAGAAACAGATAATAAAGAATGTCCATTCCGTCTCCTCGCCCGCTACGTATACCGGCGCGAGGGATCGAACAGTTCCTCGCGCAGCGGTATCCCGTGCACGCGCAGGCGCTCGGCGAACTTGGGGCGGATACCGGTGGCGCGGAAGTGTCCCTGCACTGACCCGTCCGCCGCGATGTCGGTCTGCTCGAAAGCATAGATTTCCTGCATGGTGATGATGTCACCCTCCATGCCGGTGATCTCCTGTATGCTCGTCACCTTGCGTTTGCCGTCGGTCAGGCGCAAAACCTGGATCACCACCCAGATGGCCGAACTGATCTGGTGGCGGATCGCCTTGATGGGCAGGTTCAACCCGGCCATGTTCACCATGTTTTCGACCCTGCCCAGGGCATCCCTCGGCGTATTCGCATGGATGGTGGCCATGGAACCTTCGTGGCCGGTGTTCATGGCCTGCAGCATGTCCAGCGCCTCGGCGCCGCGTACTTCACCGATGATGACCCGGTCGGGACGCATCCGCAGGCTGTTCCTCACCAGCGCCCGCTGCGAGATTTCGCCCTTGCCCTCGACGTTGGGGGGACGCGTCTCCAGCCGCACCACGTGCGGCTGCTGCAACTGCAGCTCGGCCGCGTCCTCGATGGTCACGATCCGTTCGGAAGACGGAATGAAGCCGGACATGATATTGAGCAGCGTTGTCTTGCCGCTGCCGGTGCCGCCGGAAATGAGGATGCTGCACTTGCCCTTGACCAGTCCGCTGATAATCTCCCCCATTTCCGGCGTCAGCGACTTGTACGCCATGAGATCGTTCATCTTGAGCGGCTTGACGGAAAAACGCCGGATCGAAAGCATTGAGCCATCGATCGCCAGGGGCGGGATGATGGCATTGACGCGGGAACCGTCGGGCAGGCGTGCATCGACCATGGGACTGGACTCATCCACGCGCCGCCCGACACGCGACACGATCCGGTCAATGATTTTTCTCAAGTGCTTTTCGTTGGCAAAGTGAGTATTGGTCAGTTCCAGGCGTCCGCGACGCTCGACATAGACCTGGTGATGGGTATTCACCAGGATATCGGAAATGGTCGGGTCGGCCAGCAAGGGCTCGAGCGGACCCAGGCCGAGCACTTCGTTCTGGATGTCGCGGATGACGCCCTGGCGCTCCGCCTCGTTGATCGGGACGGATTCCTCGATCAGCAGCCGCTCCACCAGGGTCTTGATCTCCATCAGCAGGCGTTCGGCCGGCAGGCTTTCCATGGCTGCCAGATCCACCCGGTCGAGCAGCTTCTGATGGACACGCGCCTTCAATTCCTCATAGGCCGGGATATCGTGCAGAACCGTGGCAGGCGCAGGATGATGCTCGGTCAGCCCGGTTTCCTTCACGCTCTGGAGACGTTCTCGTATCGACATGACTGTCAGTCCATAAAATCAGAGTTATCTAGAATGCAAACAGCTTCCTGAGCAGGCTGCCCTGACCCGCGCCGCGGCATAATTCATGCGCAATCTCCTGCAGCGACTTCGCCACCGGACTGCGGGGAGCGAGCTTGGTCGCGGGGATGCCCTGATTGACCGAACTGGTGACGACGGCATAATCGTTCGGCACTACCTTGAATATCTTCAGGTTCAGGGTACTCTCGATATCGTCGAGCGTGATATCGGCATTTTTCTTGTAGCGGTTCAAGATCAGCCGAATCTTTTCGTCCGGATAGTTCAATGCGGTAAACGCTGCCGACATGCGTCTGGCGTCCCGGATGGAGGGCAGGGTCTGCTGCAGTACCGGGAAAATCAGATCGGCGCGATCCAGCGCCTGGATCGAAATCCCATCCAGTTCGCGTCCGATATCCAGGATCACGAAGTCATAATGCTTCATCGCGACCTGGAAGAGCGGATTGATGTGCTCCGGTCTTATCTCCGCGGCCTTTTCCGGACTTTCGGGCGCAGCCAGCATGCCGAAATTCGGCAATACCTGGATCATGCTCGAGTGGAGGAACGATCCGTCGAGCCGCTGGATCTGGCGCGCCACATCGGCAATCGAAGTGGTGGGCGGGTCATCCTGCACGAACAGCGCGGCGTCGCCGAACTGCAGATTGAAATCGAACAAGGCGACCCGCTTGTTTTCCTGCGCAGCCAGGGCATAGGCGATGTTGGTCGCGAGAAACGTGGCTCCGCTGCCGCCTTTGCAGGGAATGAACGCCAGCACCTTGCACTCATGCAGGGGCATCCGCGCCAGCGCGAGCCTCTGCTGAAAGCGTTCGACCGCGTCGATCACCACATGGCGGGTCAACGGCGTCGGCAGCACTTCGCGAATGCCGGCACGCATGACTTCGATGAGCAGTTCGGGAGGCTGGGCCGGGCACAGCATCACCATCCCCACGTCCGGAAAACGGGAGGTGACGCGATTGAGCACCTCCAGATCCATGGAACTGAAGTACTGCCCCTCCAGCATCAGCAAATCAGGCTGTTCCTGCTCCGCCATGGCCGCGACCTGCTGCACGCCGCCGATCAGGCTGATCAGCGGATAGGGCTTGTCGGCTTCGGCCAGAAATCTCTGGATCGTGCTGGGATATTGCGAATCTTGCGCGACGACGGCGATCTTCAATTTTTTGCCTTATTCTTTCCTGGTTGAGTTTCGTGGCTATCTTTCCTGGCTGAGTTTTCACCATTCCCCGGATCAGCTGCAATCCGGATTGGCCTCGCCCCCTGCATTCATGCCCATGCTTTCACGCGGGAGGGTCGTGGCGAATGGAGGCATGTTCAGATTCAACGGCACAAACGGGATGAATGTTGAAACATTCAGTCCGATGATGCTGACCGTGACCGACCGGCATGAATTGACGTCGCAGCCGGATGGGGTATAGGCAATATCGATGGTGCCCGGTGTCAGGATACTGAGCATGTTGCCCATGCGGGTCTTGATGATCGCGGCGTCCTTGCCGCACACCACCGCCAGCCTCGCCCCCAGCCGCGTGGCCTCGGTCGCGGTGTTCCAGTAGAACAGCACCCGCCCCATTTCGATGATGCCGAACAGCAGGATGAACAGAAGCGAGGCGATGAGCGCGAACTCGACCGCGGCGGCACCCCGTTGCCGGGACCGGTTCGCGTGCGGCGACAGGCGGCAAGGGCGGCACGCATTCATCACAGCTGCCTCATCGTGGCGTGGATATCGCTGAACGGAATGGTGTCTGCGGCGGCTCCCAGCAACCGGGCCGGATTGAAGACAAAATTGAAGACATACCCCGTGATCCTGACCTCGACCAATGTAACGGTCGTACCTGCGGCGGTGGTCGTGGCGCTGGACGCAATCGTCACCATCCCGGTCGTCAAACCCGGCGCCAGCACCGGTCCGCTGCAACTGGTATTGCCATATACCGCCAGACAGCGGGCTTCCTCCAGCACCGGCCCGTAGGAAGCCGGATCTTCGGGATTATGGTGCGACAGCAGGCGCGCCGAATCGCGCACCGTCTTGACGAGCGTGTTGTACTGGTACAGCGCGCGGCCGTATTCGGCGATGCCGAACGCCAGCAGCATCAGCGGGATCAGCAGCAGGGCGAATTCCACGGCGACCGCGCCGCGCATCGCTTTGGGTTTCGCTCCCTGTTTCATTCCTTGCTTCGTTCCCCGGCCGGCGCGCGGAGATGTCCGCGTGCCGCATATCCCTCTGTCGTATGCCTGCTTATCCAGAATAGTCATCACGGTAATCCTCATCGCACCAGCACCGGGACGAGCGGACCGCCGCTGGCAGATCCGCCGGGTATGCCGGAGGTCGCGCAGGGGCTGCCCTCGTCGTCCGACCGTCCGAGGTATTCGAGATACATGCGGGTCGCCCCGGTGCCGGTGCCCCCCATGTTGGTATTGATCGGGTGCAGCATCAGTATGCAGGCCCATGATTGCACCGGCGCAACCGTCGAGCCGCTGGTGAAGCCGCTGCAATCCACCACGGCGGCGGTCGCCAGCCGGCGGTCCCCGCCGCCTGCCTGGAGAGCGGCGGAGCCGATGATCGTTCCATTCGTGCGCAACCCGGTAGTGCTGTCCCCCTGGTAAGGCGCATACACGGCCCGTTTGCTCCTGAAATCGGCGAACGCATTGAATTTCGAGGGCCAGCTGCCCGCGGCGTCGGTATAGGCGCGACCGGTATAGTCCGGTATCGACTCCCCCTGCTTGACGCTGCCCTGATAGATGCCGAAACGGCTGTTCCAGTGGGCCGCGAGCGAAGACATGACGCCGGCTTCGCCCACCTCCGTGCCTGTGGCGGGGAGATTGCACACGCCCGGACCCGTCAGGATGCCTCCCAGTTCGGAGGCCCCGCCGCCGGGCGGCGTGTAATCCACCCACATGAAATTACCCGTCAGATTACCGCTTCCACCCCCTCCGGGGGCGGGGCCGATCACGCTCTGCAGCCACGTGCCGACCGGCGTCGATGGCGTGATCGCGCTGCTGCAGATGCCTACCGGGATGGCGCAGGAGGTCACCTGCGAGGGTGTGCGGGTAGCCACTGCGGCAGCTCCGACTGCCTGGTCGCCGATCGTCACTCCCGGCAGAAGATTGAGCACCTGGATGAACCAGTTGGCAATTCCGCTGCGTCCCACCGTGCAGCGCGCATACTGCATGAGCACGGCTTCCGTCGGACCGATAGCCGCCTTGGCCTGGTAGACGCCGTTGAGCGTCTGGCTGAATGTCACGCTGTCGTCAACCATCAGGGCAATCATTTCATCCTGGAAAAGGACATCATGGCGCATGCCCGCGGTCATGCCCGCGGCTTCGGCCAGGAGGAGCTGATTGGTATTGGCGCCGGTCAGTTCCCGCGCTGCCGCCAGCGCGCAGGCATCGGCGCTGTTCTGCAATTCCGACTTGGCGACATAGAGCTTGCCCAGATCCAGCGCCAGACCGGCAAAACCCACCAGGACAACCAGCGACAGCGCCACGATGATGGCGACCACGCCCTTTTCCTGCCGCCCGCCCGGATGGTTCCGGCTTCGCCGGTTTTGCCGCAGCCTGCCTGAAACCTGTTTCATGGCCTTGTCCATTGCCTGCTGTCACACTTCCTGACTTCAAACGTGCTCGCCCTGGCGGATGACATTACCTGCCAAACATTCCGCCGCCCCCGCCGCCGCTTCCGGCCCTGCCGCTGCCAACGTTCACCACGCCGCCTGACAAGGCCGGGCGCGGATTCACGAACGATTCACGGTAGCTGTCGACGGCGGCGTCGCCCGCCTGCCCGTCGATTCCCTCCACCGGAGCGTTGTCACGCGAGGCATTGGGATTGGCGATCTGCTGGGTCCGGGCGATATTCACGGCAATGCCGGACTGCGCATCCAGCCGCGGCGTGGCAGATATACATCCCGCCAGAGTGAGAGTGGCGATCGCGACTGCTGCCAGAACGGCCACCCTGCCTGGGTGCAACCTGGCTGGAGTGACGGCTATCAGGTTTGTGTGCATGTTGAGTGCGTCCTCATCATCTCTCATTTCATCCTCACTTCATCTCGAAGCCGGCATCGTCACGCCCGGCCTGGGGTTGGCCCTGTAATTGTCCCTGCGATTGGCCCTGTAGTTGACCTTGCGATTGCCCCTGCGGCTGGCCCGGCAGTTGCCCCGAAGGGGGATACTGCGGGGGATATTCCGATGCCGGCATGCCCTTGGGCAGCAGGCCCTCCGGGGAGCCTTCCATCCTGCCGTCGAACAGGAACCCCGGCCGGTCGGGCTGGACGAAAGCGTCGGTCGGCAGCGCGTAATCGGGTTGCAGCGGTTTGATCAGGCGCGGCGTCACCACCACCATGAGCTCGGTCTTGTCTTTCTGGAAATCGCTGCTGCGGAACAGGGCGCCGAGTATCGGAAGTTCTCCCAGCACCGGGAAGCGCTTGATCGTTTCCTTGATGTTGTCCTGCAGCAACCCGCCGATGGCGAGCGACTGGCCGTCGCGCAGCTGCACGGTGGTGGATACGCGCCGCGTGGTGAAGGTCGGCACGGCCAGCACCCCTCCCAGACCGGTAGTGGCGACGGTGTCAAATTTGACCAGTTCCGTCACTTCCGGCGATACCACCAGGTTGATGCGGCCCTCCTCCAGCACGGTGGGCGTGAACCGCAGGCCCACGCCGAACTGCCGGGACTGGAGGGTGATCACGCCGGCAAACTGCGGAATGGGAATCATGACCTCTCCGCCCACCAGGAAGCTTGCTTCCTGGCCGCTGATTGCCACGATATTGGGTTCGGCCAGAATGTGGAAGAGCTCATCCCTTTTCTCGGCATCGATCAGGAAAGCGTCGCCGATATCGGGCGTACCCCTGGACTGGAACAGCATGCCCGGCGCGCCGCCGATGATGCCGGTCATGATCTGCGTCCAGGCGCTCCCGGCTTTTCGGGCCGCTCTCTGGAAATCGAAGCCGAGCTTTTCCGCGACCTTGCGGTTGATTTCCGCTACCTTCACTTCGAGCATCACCTGCTGGTTGCTGCCCACCTGCAGCAGATTCACCACCTGGATGCTGCCCAGCCCCTGGCCGGCGCCCTTGGATTCGTCTCCTCCGCCGCCCTGCCCGCCACCCTGGCCTCCGCCGGCATCGCCGCCCTGCCTGCCGCCGCGCTGGCCTTGGCCCCCTGCCGCGGCGCGCACATAGGCATCCGCCAGCGCCACCGCCCGGTCCGCCTTCAGCGTATCGGATACCGTGCCGGAGAGGACCAGCGAATCCCCGGCTGCGGTCACCTTGATGTCGGTTTCGCCGGGCATGAGTTCCCGCAGCTTGGCTTGCAGCGCCGCCGCATCCAGGATGACAGTGACATTGATGACGGCCGTCTGGCCGCTGCCCGCTTGTCCGCCGCGGGTCCACAGAATGACATTGGTCGTCCCGATCGACTTGCCCAGCACGTAGATTTCGCTGGGGCTGATCAGCGTGACGTCGGCCACGTCCGGGTTGCCTACCGATATCCGCGTGACGGCGGCCGGCAGCCTGAGCAGAGCTGACTTGCCGTAGGTCACATCCATATCGGAAGCTGCCAGCAGGACGCCCGCTGGCCCCGCCGGCTTCGCTGACGCAACCACCGTCCGATCCATGATCGGGCCGCTGGCCTGGCCTGCGGCGAAAAGCGCACCGCTCAGTCCCAGCGTTATCCCCAGCAGCGTCGTGATCAGCGCTACCCGGAACGGCGGAAGCGCGGAACCGGAAATTCGACGAAAACCGGTATCACCTGCTGAAGTAATCATGGGCATCGGAATAACAGAAAATCTGTTCGGAGAGCACTGCAACTTCATCGGGTTTCCTTTTCTGCCAGTTTTGCTTCAGTTCTTTCCATGCCCCGGATGATTTCGACGCCCGGCCGAGGTATGGCGGCCGCAGCACGCCGGACAGGGGCTGGAGGAGACTCGGAATGCAGCGTCAGCAGATCGCGCGTGCGCACCCCGGCAGTGGTGCCGGGAGTCTTGTCGATCTGGTTGCGCAGCACCAGCGACAGTGTGCCGATGCTGCGCGCGAGATCGAGTTTTTCCGCTTCCTGCGGCGTCACTTCCAGCGTCACGGCGGTGACCGCCTTCGGCTTGGTTTCATCCCGGCCCAGGTCCTGCCCCACTGCCAGCACGAGAATGCGCTCCAGCACGATCTTGGAAATGGGCTTGTCGTTTTCGTCCTTGGCGTTGACCAGGATATCCACGTTGTTGCCGGGCAGCGCGAATCCGGCGAGGCCGACGATCTCGTTGACCTTCACCGTGATGGCGCGCTTGCCCTCGGTAATCACGCCCGACAGTCCTCCCGCAGCCCCCTGCGGCGCCAGCTTGGCTTCCAGCAGCGGCTCCCCGCGCACCAGGTTGACCCTGACCACGCGTGTATCGAGCAGATTTACGTCCTGGAAGGATCCCTCCGGCACTGTCGCGCGCGGCCAGTCCGACGACTGCAGCATATCCGGCGTCAGCCGGGTGCCGACATCGATATCACGCGAAGCGACGACCACGGTGGCCGCATCCATGCTGGCACGGTCGATGATCCACTTGCCGGCGACCACTACCGCGGCCAGTCCCAGCAGCAGCGAGATCACGATCATCCATATCGCCCTCACGTTCTTCATTCAGCATTCCTCTTCACTGGCATCCTGACTTCTGACAATTGTTTCCGGATCACCTCTGGCTGCCTTTCCGTGATCCAGCCGCTTGATTCGTTGATCCTGCAATCTGCGGACACCGGCGACCGGATAACCCGCGAACCGCCCGGAGCGCTTTCATACTTTCGCTCTTGTATTTTGTTCTTTGTACTTTCGCCTTGGTACTTGCTTGGCACTTTGTACCTGCATTCCCGCATGCCCGTCTGGCATGCTTTCTTTCTGTCAGTCCCGGCGGTCAGTGCCAGCGGTCAGGCCCAACGCGTCATGGCCAGATACGCCATCGTGCCGGCGGCGATCGCAACACCGTAGGGCAGCGAACCGACAGATTCCGCGGCGAATTCCCCGGCATCTCCCCCGGCACTTTCACCGGGTTTTCCGCCCACGGGCAGGCCCGTCATTACCCCGCCGGCGAGTGCTCCGAGCAGCATGACGTTGAGGTTGCGCCACAGCACGCCCAGTTTGCCCTGCCACAATGCGGCCCCCAGCGCCAGCATGCCGCCTGCCAGCAGCACGCACAACAGCGCGCCGACAGTTGCCTGCGCGCCAAGGAAGGCGCCGGTCATGGCCATGAGCTTCACATCACCCGCGCCCATGATGCGCAGCAGGTAGAGCGGCAGCAGCAGCGCGAGGCCCGTGCCCCATCCTGCCAGGGAGCCGAGGACGCCCAGCCCGCCTGCTTCCTGCGGCAGCAGGGCATGCAGCAGCATGCCCATCATCGCCCCGGGGAAAACCAGGACGTTCGGAATGCGGCGGCTGCGGATGTCGCTCCAGGCTGCTGCCAGCAGCAGCAGCAGCAAAAATCCGATACTCAATGAATGCATGTGATGAGTCATGTTTTCATTTAACCGCTTTCAACTGCTCACCGCCCGGCGAAGCCGGGCAGTGCATGGAACTCCAGTTAGAACTGCCGAGTGCCAGGAAACAGCAGCCGATAACCTGAAGGATTCTCTTTAGCCGCCGCCACCGGGCGTAAACACAAGTAGCCCAGCAATAGACGTAAAGAGGGTGTTTAAATTACCACCCACTAACTGCGTCCCACCGATAATCGCAACCGCGATCAGGGCAGCGATCAAGCCATATTCAATGGCGGTCACGCCGTCTTCGTCATTCAGGAACTGCTGCACACCTTGAGCGATTTTGTTCATAATGTTTCCTCTTGTTAATATCATCGATAAAATCCGCCGGATGGCGGCGCTTCTTTCTTCGTACTGCGGGTGCCATTCTGCAAGTCCGCAGGTACCGAGTCCATCGTACTGAAGTACACCTTGTACCAAGGTACAGGTTGCCTGACGGTTGCCTGGCAGCCGGCGTCATTATGACGCTACCATGGAGGGGAGCCGCGACCAGAGTCCATTGATGACGCTCTTCTTCCGCTTTTCCTGCCGTGGGTCTCTGCCGCCCCTACCCCTCCGCCCAACCTGCCTGCCGTGAAGTGCCTGTACATCGGTGTTGGTGAAATTATGGGGGCGGTAACCTGCGCGCATTGCGGGAAACAGGAAGGGGAAAACCTGTCATCTCAAAATTTGATGAACGGCTCAGATTGCTGGAACGCAGCAGCGAACAACACGGCGGATCACAGGAGGTGAAATACTCTGTCGTGGCGTTGACCATTGGCAGCAGACAACATGATGTGTTTGTACTGCCTGTTCATCCGCATGTTCACCTCTCGGGGGATGCACGGTATGATGTCGCCTTCGTGTTCCCTTGTGCCCCCTTGGTTCCGCTGCTTTCCATCCCCTTGCTTCCCACTGCCAGTTTCCCGATCGTTTTCCCCTTGATGCCCATCCGCAGATGAACGATGAGTGCCAATGAGTCCCAATGAATCCCAATGAGTCCCAATGAATCTTTGTATCAACGCAGCCTGAAGTCGGTCTGGCATCCCTGCACGCAGATGAAGCAGCATGAATCGCTGCCGCTCATCACGATTTCACACGGAAAAGGCGTATGGCTGTACGGCGGCGACGGCAAACGGTATCTCGATGCCATCGGTTCCTGGTGGGTCAATCTGTTCGGCCATGCCAACCCGCGCATCAACGCCGCCATCCGCGAGCAGCTCGACCGCCTGGAGCATGTCATGCTGGCCGGGTTCACGCATGAACCGGTGGTGGAATTGTCCGAGCGCCTGGGCAGATTGGTATCGAACCGGCTCGGGCATTGCTTCTATGCGAGCGACGGCGCCTCCGCCACGGAGATTGCGCTGAAAATGAGCTTTCACTACTGGCACAACCTCGGCCGCCCGGAAAAGAACCGTTTCGTCAGCCTGCAGAACGACTATCACGGCGAAACGCTGGGCGCGCTTTCAGTCACCGATGTGGCGCTCTTCAGGGAAACCTATGCCCCGCTCCTGCGGCCAGGCAACCATGTTCCCACCCCGGACTGGCGCCATGCCGCGGAGGGTGAATCGCCGCAGGAACACGCCCTGCGCGCTGCGGCGGCGCTGGAGGCGCACCTTGCGGCGCATCATGCGCAAACCGCCGCGCTCATTCTGGAGCCGCTGGTGCAGGGGGCAGCCGGCATGGGCATGTACCACCCGGATTATCTTCGGCACGCGCGCGCGCTCTGCGACCGGTACCGGGTGCATCTCATCGCGGATGAAATCGCGGTCGGGTTCGGCAGGACGGGCACGCTGCTCGCCTGCGAGCAGGCCGGTATCCTGCCGGATTTCCTCTGCATCGGTAAGGGTTTGACGGCAGGCTATCTTCCTCTCTCGGTCGTGATGACCACGGAGGACATCTACGCCGCCTTCTACGGCGACAGCACGGCGCGCGCCTTCCTGCATTCCCATACCCATTCCGGCAATGCGCTGGCCTGCCGCGCAGCGCTGGCAACACTCGATATTTTCGAGCAGGATGGGGTCATCGAAGCCAACCGCGCCAGGGCGCGCTACCTCAACCAGGCGTCCGCGCCCCTCGCCAGGCATCCGCAGGTGCGGAACTTCCGCAATTGCGGAATGATCTGGGCGTTCGAAGTCGAGACTTCCGACCCGGCGTTTTCCGGAAAATTTTTCCAGGCTGCGCTCAGGCAGGAACTGTCCCTGCGGCCGCTGGGAAACACCGTCTACTTCATGCCGCCGTACGTCATCGATGAGCAGGAAATGGACCTGCTGGTGGCGGGCACGCTGGCGGCCCTGGATTCATGGTGAAAATGCACGCCGGGCAAACTCCGATGCGACTGACTTTTCTCGGCGCGGCAGGCGAAGTCACGGGCTCCTGCTTTCTGGTCGAAACGCCCCAGGTACGGTTTCTGGTGGACTGCGGGATGTTCCAGGGCGGCCGGGAAGCGGACCGCAAGAATCGGGAGGCTTTCGATTGCGACCCCGAGACGATCGATTTTGTCCTGCTGACCCACGCGCATATCGATCATTCCGGATTATTGCCGCGCCTTGCGGTGTTGGGATTCCGCGGGCCGGTCTACACCACGGCGGCCACGGCCGACCTGCTCGCCGTGATGCTCAAGGACAGCGCCCATATCCAGGAAAAGGAAGCCGAGTGGCAGACCAGAACCCATCATCGCAATCATCGCAGGAGGCGCCCCGATGCGGCGCCGCTTTATACCGTTACCCAGGCAGAGGCTTGCCTGCGCCAGATCAGAAGCGTGGATTATGATCAGGAAATCCTGCCGTATCCTTCGGTGCGCTGTATTTTTCGCGATGCGGGCCACATTCTCGGCTCGGCCATCATCGAACTGTGGCTGGCTTCCGGCAAGAGGCACAGGAAACTGGTATTCTCCGGCGATCTCGGCCAGCCGGGCCATCCCGTCATAAAGGATCCTGCCCCTGTGCATCAGGCTGATGTGCTGCTGCTGGAATCGACCTACGGCAACCGGTTGCACCGCAGCATGGCCGATACGCTGGATGAGCTCGCTCACGCCATCAATGACACGCTCCTGCGCAAAGGCGGCAATATCATCGTGCCGGCCTTCACGGTGGGACGAACGCAGGACCTGCTCTTTCTTCTGATCGACCTTTACCGCAAGGGGAAAATCGGCGAGATGGATATCTATGTCGATTCTCCCATGGCGCTGGCCGCCACGGAAATCACCCTCAAGCATACCCGGCTGCTCGATGAGGAAATGGCGGACGCAATGAAGTGGCTGCGCCGCAGCAGCGGCAAGCCGCGCATCCATTTCGTTCAGAGCGTCGAGGAATCGATGCGCCTCAATAATATACGGGAAGGTGCCGTTATCATCTCGGCCAGCGGCATGTGCGACGCGGGCAGGATCAAGTATCATCTGAAGTACAATCTGGGCAGGCCGGAATGCACCATACTGATTACCGGCTTCCAGGCGGTCGGCACGCTCGGGCGCAGATTGGTGGACGGGGTCAGATCAGTGAAGATTTTCAATGAAAACGTGCCCGTGCGGGCGGAGATCTACACCATCGGCGGCCTGTCGGCGCATGCGGACCAGGCCGATCTGCTCGCCTGGCTGGGCCACTTCGGCGCTCCTCCCGATCAGACTTTCCTCGTGCATGGGGAACCTTCGACTTGCGCCATTCTGGCTGGCGCCATCCGGCAGAAACTGAACTGGAATGCAAGTATTCCTGTCCAATCCGCAACCGTTGAGATCTAGCATGCCCCTGCTCACACTCTTGGAAAACTCGCCGCAAAACCCGCTGCAAAACCTGCAGAAAAACCTGGCCGGAAACTCGTTCCGAACCTCATCCGGAAACCCGCCTCGCGCACCGCTGTCACGGGCAGCAAAGTGGGCATTATGCAGCCTGCTTGTCTTCCTGCCGCTGCCGGGTCTGGCGCTCGACCTGCCTCCCGCGGTAAAACATGCGCTCGCGCAGGCGGGCATTCCCCGCTCCGCCATCGGCATTTACGTGCAGGAAACCAGCGCAGGACAACCGCTGCTGGCTGTCAATGCCGGCACCGGCATGAACCCGGCCTCGGTGATGAAGCTTCTGACCACATTCGCCGGACTGGAACTGCTGGGGCCCGCGTACGCCTGGAAGACGGAACTGTACGCGGATGGCATTGTACGGGGCGATACCCTGCACGGTAACCTGGTCATCAAGGGCTACGGCGATCCGAGACTGAATCTGGAGAACTTCTGGCTGCTCACCCGGCGGCTGCGCCAGACGGGATTGCGCGAGATCGCCGGCGACCTGGTGCTCGACAGCAGCCATTTCGATCTCCCCGGCAGCGATCCCGCCGCCTTCGACGGCAAGCCCTATCGCGCATACAACGTCCTCCCCGAGGCGCTGATGGTGAATTACCGGACGCTCGCGCTGCGGCTGCTGCCGCAGCCGGAAAGCAGGAGCGTGCGCGTGATGGTGGACCCCCTGCTGCCCTCTCTCGACCTCAAAAACAGCCTGACGCTCACCAACGGCGCATGCAATGACTGGAAGGATGCCCTTGACACGGATATCCAGTCCGGCCCCGGCCTCGACGGCCGCGTGTCCGTGACGCTCAAGGGCAGCTATGCCTTCGGGTGCGGCGAAAAAACCCTGTTCCTCAGCGTTCACGACACTGCCCGCTATACCTTCGACCTGTTCAGGCAACTGTGGGAGCAGCAAGGGGGCGTTCTGCGCGGAAACGTGCGCAGGAGTGCCGCTCCGGGAGGTACTGTTCCGCTGGAAACCCACCAGTCTCCTCCCCTGGCGGATATCGTGCGCGACATCAACAAGTTCAGCAACAACACTGCCGCGCGGCAGCTCTATCTCACCCTGGGGCTGGGCAGCGAACCATTCAGGCAACCGCAAGTCATGCCGGCTTCCTTCAGCATCCCCTACGGGAATGGCCGGGCCGCCGAAAATGGAACAATACCTTCCCTGGATGAAAGCGGGGAAAATCCCGGCCAGGCGCGCGCCACCCTTGCCCGATCGGAAACGGCCATGCGGCAATGGCTCGCTTCCCGCCAGCTGGCCTTTCCCGAGCTGATCCTGGAAAACGGGTCTGGCTTGTCGCGGAATGAGCGCATCAGCGCCGGCAACATGGGCAGATTGCTGCTCGCCGCATTCCAGAGCCCTGTCATGCCCGAGTTTGTCTCCTCCCTGCCCATCGCCGCAGTGGACGGCACCATGAAGAAAAGGCTGAACCGCAGCGGCGCCGCCGGTCAGGCCCATATCAAGACCGGCCTGCTGGAAGGGGTAAAAACCATGGCGGGGTATGTGCGCGACAGGTCGGGCAGGCGCTCGGTGGTGGTTTTTTTCATCAATCACCCGCGCGCGGGGAGCGGGCAAGCTGCAATGGATGCACTGCTCGACTGGGTCTACGAGGGGCGATAACCGCTTATCGTGAAAACCGGTTTATTCCTATTGGCGTACCGTTTCGCCTATCAGACTCGCGCCGGAATATGCAACTCCTGATGCAGGCGCCGGATCATCGGCAGCGTCAGGGCGCGCTTGTGAGCAAGAATTTCGAAGTAATAGGCTTCGAGTGTCCAGTTCCAACTCCTTGTCAAAAAACAGCTCGATCTCGCGCAAGGCGGCCTCGTACTGTTGTTTGGTCCTGACTGGTCTAAGTGTTCTATTCACCGATTTACTCCATTTCAACGGTAGCAGCGTCGATTTTGTCGTATTCTGCGTGAGTACCGATGAACTTGATGAAGATAATTCCGGGCTGATAGGCCACGGCTACAATGAGACCGCAAGATTAAAGCATTTCCTCCTGACAGCCGTTATTGACAGCATCTTTCATAGCCGTTTGAGTGGTCCAGCAGGAGCAGATCACTGTGGCGCAATCTATGTCATATGGCGAAGCAACTCGAAAAACTCATGTTTGTACAGGGGGGCCGGTGCTTCTTTTGCGAGCAGCGCATTCCTGCGACGGAGGCAAGCGTGGAGCACCTGATAGCGCGAGCAAACGGGGGCCCCAACAGCGAGGATAACTGTGTTGCCTGCTGCAAATCGCTGAATGCACTGCTCGCGAACAAGCCCCTGAAGGAAAAATTACGCATCGTACTGAATCAGAGAGGGCAATTTAAGTGCCCTGGGCATTCCAGCAGTAAGGAAGCATCTTGCAGCACTGGCAGCAATAATCTGCGATTTGAAAGACTTTCCCGGATATCGGCAGACCTCAAGAATCGCCGTCCCGCCCTTCCCCGAACGGTTAACGCACTGCGCAACACAATCGATGCCGTTTTTCAAAAGAAACTGACTGCGGAAGAAATCGTTTCACTCCTCGACGAACTGCAATCGAGCGGGCAGATCACAGTCAGGGAGAATAAGGTTGAATATCAGCTTGCGCCCTGATGCTCTCCACCACTTGCCTTCCATTTGATTTTATAAGGAACCCGCTCCAGCCGGTTTTGCTACAGGCCGTCAAGATAGAGGCCTACAACGAAAATCATGGTTTTCCAGTGACCGCCGGGAGCGTGGCTATGACACCGCTCTCCCACAGGGCGGCAGCGCCAAGACATCGTCATAATCCCGCTGTGGAGACACAGCCCGGAGCAGACGGATACCTTCGTGTCCCGATGTATCAGAGGAATGCAGCATCCTCCCTTACTGAATAACTTTGTTTTTGCGTCAGCCGCCAGTGATCTGCCTGCTCTTCATCGCGTCCTGAGCCGCCTTTGCCAAGAAACCGGACCGGGTCATGTGATGGGTACGCGCATACTCATCAATACTACGAACCAGGCCTTCCGGCAATGAGATATTCAACCGAACCGGCTTGGAAAAATATTTCTCCACATCCGCTTCCACTATCACCCATACGGCATCGGCCAAGTCGGGATTAGCTTTATGCTCGGATAAAAGGCGCGGTGCTGGGATACCCGCCTCGTCCTCGTAAAGTCCCTCGCAATGCAGGTCGATTGCCTCGCGGGCCATCTCGATTGCCTCATCAAGCGTATCTCCTGCAGAAAAGCACCCCGGAAGATCAGGAACGGTGACTCCGTATTTCACTCCGTCATCTGTATGTAAAGCCAGTGCGAATTTCATGCTATCTCCATTTCCATCCTGCTTGACGATAAATATTGCGCAGCGTTCCAGTTGGTATATCCGAGGCAGGATGCTTCACCGTTACCAATCCATTCCCCGGCAGTTTGAACTGATGATGCGAACCCTTGACCCGCGCGAGCACCCATCCCTCACTCTCCAATCGTTTGATGATGTCAGCGCTCTTCATAGTGTGTAATTATACACATAATTCGAGCTAGAGGCAGTCATTTAGCCTGGATCATTTCTCCTTTAGTTGGACGCATATCCGGAGTTGGCGAAGTAGTTGCGGCATTCCTGGGATCGGATGGTTTCAATGGTTAACTGCTTGCCTGCTTTTTCTGACAAGCCAGGCAAGCGACAGGGCAAAGCGTGAAGATGAATTATAATGTCTCACCTGGATATCGGCGTTCCGTCCTGCTGGTAAAAGGAGCTACCGCAACCCGCGCCAGGTTACGGTTTGCCGCATCATTGCGGATAATGACCTCCGGACAATCTGCGGGCGCATCACAGCAAGCCGGTAAAAAATGGGCTGACGAACACAAGGAAAAAATTGCGCTGTTCTACCTGTCCGGTTACAGCCCGGAATTAAATCCGGGAGAACAGCTCAATGCCGATTTGAAGCACGCCATCTGCTCAAAAGTACCGGTGCATACCAAAGCCAGACGCAAGGAAGTTGCCATAAAACATATGCTGATACTGGAGCAGTCCCCTGAGCGTGTGAAGAAATATTTTCAGGACCCTTACGTCAAATATGCAGCGTGAAAACTTCAAGCTTCACTTGGCCGGATCAATAGCACAGAATATGCGTCATTCGCGCCTTTATTTCCGGGCGCGCGCTGTTTTGCAAAAAACCCTGTCCGGATATCCAATTAGGGACTTTAAAGCTGGTTCTTGTTAGAATAATAAAGATTTACATAATTACCTGGAGTATTTGATGGCTGTCGAGCGAACCCTGTCTATCATCAAGCCGGATGCAGTGGCAAAAAATATAATAGGAGAAATTTACTCCCGTTTTGAACGGAACGGACTGAAAATAGTCGCATCACGCATGCTGCGCTTATCCCAGGCCGATGCCGAAGGTTTTTATGCGGTCCACCGGGAGCGGCCATTCTTCAATGATCTGGTCAGATTCATGATTTCCGGTCCCGTCGTGGTGCAGGTGCTGGAAGGTGAGGACGCCATCAGAAAAAACCGGGATCTGATGGGAGCGACCGATCCGAGGAAGGCCGAAAAGGGGACGATTCGCGCAGATTTTGCCGAGAGTATCGATGCGAACGCGGTGCATGGTTCGGATGCGCCCGAAACTGCGGCAGTCGAGATCGCCTATTTTTTTCCGGAACTCAACGTTTATTCGCGATAAGGAGAATCACGGCTCAGGTATGAGCATCAATCTTCTGGATTTCGATGCGAAAGGGCTTACCGGCTTCTGTGCGGAAATCGGTGAGAAGCCGTTTCGCGCCCGCCAGTTGCTGCGCTGGATACACCAGGCCGGTGAAGCCGATTTCGATGCAATGAGCGACCTCGCGAAAGGATTGCGGGAAAAGCTGTCTGCTGCCGCGGTGATAGAACCTCCGAAAGTCATCAGCGATCATACCGCTTCCGATGGCACTCGCAAATGGCTGCTGTCGGTTGGCGCGGGCAATGGAATCGAGACAGTTTATATACCGGAAACGAGCCGGGGGACGCTGTGTGTTTCCAGTCAGGTAGGGTGCGCACTTGCGTGCGCATTTTGCTCCACCGGGAGGCAGGGATTCAACCGGAATCTGACGGTGGCTGAAATCATCGGCCAATTATGGTGGGCGAACAAAGCGCTGGCGGAAACGTTCAAGAGTGAAGCCGGACGCGAGCGTCCCGTCACCAATATAGTCATGATGGGGATGGGGGAACCGCTGACAAATTTTGAGAATGTGGTGACCGCGCTCGACCTGATGCTGGACGACAACGCCTATGGCTTGTCACGGCGCCGGGTGACCGTGAGCACGTCGGGAATAGTTCCGGCCATGGACCGTCTCCGCGAACGTTGCCCGGTAGCACTGGCGGTATCCCTGCACGCTCCCAACGATACCTTGCGCGATCAATTGGTGCCGATCAACCGGAAATACCCGATCAGGGAACTGCTGGCCGCATGCGAGCGCTATCTTCAATCCGCGCCCCGGGATTTCATCACTTTTGAGTATGTCATGCTGGATGGCGTCAACGACAGCGTGGCGCAGGCGCGTGAATTGGTGCAGCTGGTAAGGGACATTCCCTGCAAGTTCAACCTGATTCCGTTCAATCCTTTTCCTGATTCAGGTTTCAGGCGTTCTTCCGCGAACGCCGTATCCCGCTTTCGCGATGTGTTGATGGAGGCAGGACTGGTGACTACGGTACGCAAGACGCGCGGGGATGATATTGCCGCAGCCTGCGGCCAGCTCGCGGGAAAAGTCCTCGACAAGACACGGCGGATTCATCGCAGCATCGCGGAAGCGGCTGGATGAGGCAGGTTCGGGCGTATTTTTCCGATCGACAGCTGCAGCTGGAGACATGAAGGCGTAAAAGCGATTTGCGGATATGAAGCGGCAGGTAACATGAGGATGGGGTGAGGGAATGGAAGCTCCTGAAAGTAGCGACACCGAGCAGCATGAGGAACCGAAACAGGCCGGAGAGCGGGTCGGTCAGGTGCTGCGTGCCGCCCGGCTGGAACGCGGCCTGGATGTCGAGGACGTTGCGCGGCAGTTACGCTTTGCGCCGCGGCAGGTGACGGCGCTCGAAGAGGATGAATACGATAAGCTTGCCGGCGGCCCTTTTCTGCGCGGATTCGTGCGCAATTATGCCAAATTGCTGCAACTGGATGAGGCGCCGTTATTGAAATTGCTTGAACAGGCGGTTCCTCCTCCGACTGCGTATGTGGGGCGGCCTCTAAGCGAGGAGATCCCTTTCCCCTCCGGAGTGGAGTATCTGAAACGCAACGTGCTTGTCGGTGGAGGAGTTATCCTGGCGATCACCCTGCTGGGTTACGCGATCTATAGCGGTGACGAGGTTCCGGTTGCCAGGCAGCCCGATATGGCAATGGAATCGGAGAAAGACACCGGGCAGCCGGCTGTTTCATTCCCGTTTGCACCGCAGGCACCCATCTCAGAAGTGCCGGAATCCCAGGCTCCCGCATCTTCCGCGTTTGCTCCCGATATGGCTTCCCAGCCAGAGTCGGATATTGCGGCCCTTCAGGAGACGGCACCCTCTGCGGATACGGACGGAGAGCAGGACGCCGCGGCGTCCGCTCATAAGGACGAAACTGCCGGGAGCGGTACCGAAGCTTCGGCAGGGGAGCCTCTCACGTTACCTTCTGCGCCACTGGCGCCGCCAACACCTCCCGTTGCATCGGCAGCCCCAGGTGGGGAACCCCCCAAAGTCGCAGTTGCCCCAAAGCCGCCTCAGGACGCAGCCGCTCCGAAGCCATCTCCTGACGCGGTTGCTCCCAAGCCACCCCAGGCCGCAACTGCTCCGAAGCCGCCTCAGGTTGCAGCCGCTCCGAAGCCGGGTCCTGCAGCAGCTGGGATTCATCTGACGTTTGCCGGGGAATCCTGGGTACAAGTCAAGGATGGCAGCGGTAAACTGCTTCTCTCAAAAATCAATCCTCCTGGCAGTGAGCAGGTGCTGCGGGGTAAGCCGCCCTATTCTCTCATGATCGGAAACCCGGGTCAGGTCAAGCTTGTCTACAATAACAGCCCGGTCGATCTCTCGATTTTCGCCAAACTCCCCGGTGGAATGGCACATCTCGTGCTCGAATAGATTTCAATTTCAACCCGGCATCTCATATTCATCATGTCTATGGCTCAAAGTGCTTTTCCCCCACGCCGGAACAGCGTGGGCGTTCAGGTAGGTTCGATCCGGATCGGTGGAGGCGCGCCCGTCGTGGTGCAATCCATGACCAATACCGATACGGAAGATGAGATCGCCACCACCGTGCAAGTGGCCCAGCTTGCGCGTGCCGGATCCGAACTCGTGCGTATTACCGTCAATACAGCCGAAGCCGCCCAAGCGGTGCCGGGCATCAGGGCACGCCTCGACGCTATGGGTTGCCACGTTCCCCTGATCGGCGATTTCCACTTCAACGGCCATAAACTGGTGACGGAGTATCCCGGCTGTGCGCAGGCGCTGGCGAAATACCGTATCAATCCCGGCAATGTCGGGCATGGAAAGAAACGCGACGAACAGTTTTCCATTCTGATCGAAGCAGCCTGCAAGTATGAAAAACCGGTGCGCATCGGGGTTAATTGGGGAAGCCTCGATCCCGAGTTGCTGGCGCGCATGATGGACGAGAATGCTCGCTCCGGGGACCCGAAAGAGGCCTCCGCGGTAATGTACGAAGCCTTGATTACTTCTGCGCTTCAAAGCGCCGAGCGCGCGGAGGAGATCGGGCTGGGTCGTGACAGAATCATATTGTCATGCAAGATGAGCGGGGTGAGAGACCTCATCACCGTTTATCGTGCCCTTGCATCCCGCTGCGACTATGCGCTGCACCTTGGGCTCACCGAGGCGGGCATGGGTTCGAAGGGGATCGTGGCTTCCACGGCGGCGCTGTCGGTACTGCTTCTCGAAGGTATCGGCGATACGATACGCATATCGTTGACGCCTGAACCAGGGGGAGACCGCTCGCGCGAAGTGATCGTGGCCCAGGAGATACTGCAAACCACCGGTTTGCGCGCTTTTGTGCCCCTGGTTGCCGCCTGTCCCGGCTGCGGCCGTACCACCAGCACCTATTTTCAGGAACTGGCGGAAAGCATCCAGGGTTACGTGCGCGACCAGATGCTGGTATGGCGCGAGGAATACGAAGGGGTGGAAAATATGACGCTCGCGGTGATGGGCTGCGTGGTCAACGGGCCCGGCGAAAGCAAGCATGCCAATATCGGCATCAGCCTGCCAGGCTCGGGGGAGCGGCCGGTGGCGCCGGTATTTGTGGACGGCCAGAAGGCTGTAACGCTGAAAGGCGACAATATCGCAGGGGAGTTTCGCCAGATAGTCGATGAATATGTGCAGATGAAATACCCGAAGAAAGCAGTCGATGCCCACTAGGGGGATTCAGGCTGTACGCGGGATGAACGACATCCTGCCTGATCAGATTTACCGGTGGGAGTTCTTCGAGCAGAGTGTCCGCGACTGGATGGCGGCTTATGGCTACCGCAATATCCGCATGCCGATAGTGGAGCAGACCGATCTGTTCGTGCGTTCCATCGGAGCGGTTACAGATATCGTCGAGAAAGAGATGTATACCTTCGTGGATCATCTCAACGGCGAGAGCCTGACCCTGCGGCCGGAAGGAACCGCGTCCTGCGTGCGGGCGGTTCTTGAGCATAACCTGCTCTACTCCGGTCCGCAACGGCTGTATTATTCGGGCGCGATGTTCCGCCACGAGCGTCCGCAAAAAGGACGTTACCGGCAATTCCACCAGGTCGGCGCCGAGGCCTTGGGATATGCCGGCCCCGATATCGATGCCGAGCTTATCGTCATGTGCGCCGATTTGTGGAAGCGGCTCGGCGTTTCCGGGGTGCGGCTCGAAATCGGGACGCTTGGCAGCGCGGAGTCGCGCTCCGCGCATCGCACTCGCCTGATCGCCTACCTGCAGCAGCATCTAGGCAAGCTGGATGAGGATGCATCCAGGCGCCTGCACAGCAATCCCCTGCGCATACTCGACAGCAAGAATGCCGGGATGAGAGAGATTATCGAGGGCGCTCCGCGGTTACTGGATGACCTGGACGAGAACTCTCTCATTCATTTTGAAGGTTTGCAGCAAATCCTGCGCGGGCAGGGGATCGACTTCGAGATCAACCCGCGCCTGGTGCGGGGGCTGGATTATTATAATCGCACCGTATTCGAGTGGGTCACCGACAAGCTGGGGGCGCAGGGAACCGTCTGCGCAGGTGGACGTTATGACGGACTGGTAGAACAGGTGGGCGGCAAGCCTACCCCTGCATGCGGATTCGCCCTGGGAGTGGAACGGGTGCTGGCACTGGTGATGGACAGCGCTATCCCCCAGGCCCTTCCTGATGTCTACGTGATTCACAAGGGCGACGCTGCGACAGGCTTTGCCTGGAAAACGGCAAGACACCTGCGGGACCATGGGTTCCAGGCAATTCTGCACTGTGGAGAGGGCAGCTTCAAGGCGCAGATGAGAAAGGCCGATGTCAGCGGGGCGCGTTTTGCGATCATTATCGGAGATGATGAAGCACAAGCCGGCGAAATAAGCATCAAGCCGTTGCGGGAAGCGGCCGAGCAGGTCCGGGTGGGGCTTGCGGAAGCTGCCGGCCTGTTGAAAAGGGCCTGAATCAGAAGCATTCAATTCAACTCGGGAAGGTAAATGGCAGCATATAATCCGGAAGAACAGGAAAACATAGACGAGCTGAAGTCCTGGTGGAACACGTACGGCACGCTGGTGATTGTGATTGCCGCAGTTTTCATCGCAGGTATCGGCGGTGGGCAGGCATGGAACTACTACAAGAAGCAGAAAACCGAGCAGGCCCTGGAATCATATGATTCCGTGCTGCAGGTTCAGGGGAGTGGCGATGCAAAAAAAATCAGCGACGCTGCCGGTCTGGTGATGGAAAGCTTTCCGGGTAGCGGTTACGCGTCGCGCGCGGCATTGATATCGGCCCAGGCCAGTTTCAACGCCGGAGATTTGCAGAACACCAAAAGCCGCCTGCAATGGGTGCTCGACAACTCCGGGGAAGAAGAGCTGAAGGACATGGCCCGATTACGTTTGACGGGCGTATTGCTAGATGAGAAAAAATATGACGAGGCGCTGCGTCTGCTTGAAAGCAGTCATGGGGAATCCTTCGACGGACTCTATGCCGATCGCCGGGGTGACGTTCTGGCGGCCACCGGGAAAGTCGGGGAAGCCCGGACAGCTTATCAAACGGCGCTTGCCAGGATAAGCGCCGGCGGTACTTACCATGATATCGTGCAGATGAAGCTGGATGCGCTGCCAGGCGCCAAATAATTACAGTTTCGATATAAACCGGATAAGCCGGCGCGAGTTCGCCAGCCCTCGCAGCCTGCTGCGGCCGGTTCATTCTGGAAGTCGCCCCTTAACCTGATATGTCCTGATGTGCCTTGACCGGCTCGTTGATTTTTTCGCAACCACTCCTTCTCATAAACAGGAAAATGCGCGCAAGCAAAGCGTCAGCCGATGAGTTGCTGAATGTGCTTCCCATGCCTGCGGACGGGCCAGAAAGCACTACGACCGGCGCCAGTGGGGGCTACAGGGAAATATCACTCCCGGGAGGCTCGCGTCTGTTTCACCTGGTGGATAGCGCATTCCGGCGCTATGTTCTATTGCTCGTATCGTCCTTCACGCTTTCGGGATGTGCAGGCATGGTAGATATGGTGCGCGATGTGAGCCGCAGCCTCGCGGATATCGATGTATCCGGTTTTACGGATCTTTTCGGACCAGGCGAGATTCAAATGAGCCCGGAACAAATCGCGCAACTGGAAGTGATACCCAGCACGCGCCCCGGCTGGGAGGCGGGCGTCGAGGAAAGTCCGGCGACTGTATTTCTGCCGGTTTTCGGCGAGGGCGCTGTCTATGCGGGAGGGCCGGATGGCCGTCTTGTGCGTTTCGACGCAGTTTCAGGCAAGGCTTCAGGGGTCATCGACACCAAGCATTCCCTCGCGGGTGGAATCGGCGCGGGAGAGGGTATGCTGCTGGTCGGCACTTTCAAGGGGGAAGTGCTGGCTTTTGACGAAAAAAGCGGCAAACCGAAGTGGACTGCGAATCTGTCAACCGAAGTGCTGAGCCCTCCGCATGCCGGAATGGGCGTGGTAGTCGTTCGCACGGGAGATGGCCGTATATATGGCCTGGATAGCGAGAGCGGCAAGCGCAAGTGGGTTTATCAGGGCGCTACTCCATCACTGACAGTGCGGAGTTTCGCGGGCGCATTGATTGCCGATGACAGGGTATATGCCGGTTTTGCCGGAGGCAGGCTCGTGGCGCTGAATCTTTCGAACGGCAGCCTGGTCTGGGAGGCAATGGTGTCACGGCCCAGAGGGGCCACCGAACTCGAGCGAATTTCGGATGTTACCAGTTTGCCCGTTCTGGATGAGCAGCAGGTATGCGCCGTTGCCTACCAGGGGCGTATCGCCTGCTTCGAGCTTACAGCCGGTAACCAGATCTGGGCCCGGGATGTATCCAGCAATGCCGGTCTGGCAATGGATGACCATTATGTTTATGTGAGCGAGAACAGGGGCGGAATAGTGGCCTACGACAAAAGGGATGGCACCAGCGTATGGGCGCAGGATCTGCTCAACGGACTCAGGTTATCCGCTCCGCTGGCGCATGATGCTCGTATTGTGGTGGGAGATTCTCAAGGTTACGTAAATTTCATCAGGAAGGACAATGGCGCCATTATTGCGCGGTCCGCAACCGACGAAAGTGCTATTACCGCCCGTCCCATATCCTTGCCCAATGGTGTCGCGGTGCAGACCCGGAAAGGCGGGGTTTTCGCCTTCGGTGCCTAGTTGTTGTGCCTGGTCAGCGCCTGGTTGCATGCCTGATCGGTCGCCTGGGCGCACCCGTTTGAAAATTCGCCTTCCGGGGGACACTTCGGGTAATCTCGCTGCCTCAGGCTTCAATTCCGTGCGTATGTCGCAGCCCGCCCGCTTTTTTTGAAGAAAGCTGTAATCTTGACCTCCTCCCCTCCCTAAAAGAGGGGATTCCCACTTTACAGAACCTTGCCTATTCACATATGAAACCCACCCTCGTACTGGTAGGGCGATCCAACGTCGGCAAGTCCACGCTCTTTAACCGTCTGACGCGCAGTCGCGACGCACTCGTGGCCGACATGCCGGGACTGACGCGCGACCGTCATTACGGACACGGCAAGCTGGGCGACAGGCCCTATCTCGTAGTCGATACCGGAGGCTTCGAGCCCATGGCGACGGAAGGCATCCTGCACGAGATGGCGAAGCAGACGCTGCAGGCAATCGACGAGGCTGACATCGTGCTCTTTATCGTGGACGGCCGAAGCGGCTTGACGGCCCAGGACAAAATTGTCGCCGAGCAACTTCGCAAATCGGGGCGCCGAATCCTGCTGGCGGTGAACAAGACCGAAGGCATGGCTGCTTCTGTCGTTATCGCGGAGTTTCACGAACTGGCACTGGGCGAGCCTTGTGCAATATCCGCTGCACATGGCGACAATGTGAATGAACTAGTGGCGCTGGCGCTTCAGGGTCTTCCTGGAGAACCGGAGCAGGAAAGAAAAGACGAGCATCCGAAAATCGCCATCGTGGGTCGTCCGAACGTGGGGAAATCCACGCTCGTGAACACCTTGTTGGGAGAGGAGCGTGTCATCGCGTTTGATCAGCCGGGGACCACGCGCGACAGCATTCATATCGATTTCGAGCGGAACGGGCGCACCTATACCCTGATCGATACAGCCGGTTTGCGCCGCCGCGGCAAGGTGCATGAGACCGTGGAAAAGTTTTCCGTGGTGAAAACCCTGCAGGCGATAGAAGACGCCAACGTGGTGATACTGGTGCTGGATGGACGCAGCGAGATTTCGGATCAGGATGCGCACATCGCCGGATTCATCCTGGAAGCGGGACGGGCATTGGTGCTGGCCGTGAACAAGTGGGACAGCCTGGATGAGTACCAGCGCGACATAATCAAGCGTGATATCAGCCGCAAATTGCCGTTTCTGCAGAATTTCGCCCGGTTTCACTACATCTCGGCGTTACATGGCACTGGCACGAAAGGGCTGTTGCCTTCCGTCGATGCCGCCTATGCGGCGGCGATGGCTCATCTGCCCACTCCCAGGCTTACCCGTACGCTATTGGCCGCGGTGGAGAAGCAGCCGCCCCCGCGCACCGGCATGTCGCGCCCAAAGCTGCGCTATGCCCATCAGGGTGGCTCGAATCCGCCATTGATCATCATCCACGGCAATGCGCTCAATGCCGTGCCGCAAACCTATCAGCGTTATCTGGAAAATACATTTCGCGATGCCTTCGAGTTGAAGGGAACGCCGTTGCGGATAGAATTCAGAACAGGCCGCAATCCCTACGCGGAAAAGAGTCCCGCCCCGCTCAGCGAAGCCGAGGCAAAACGGGCCCATCGTCGCCGACGCCATGGGCGGAAAAAGTATGGGTAATGGAGGGGCGGAAGATTTCTCAATGCAGTATCCGTGGCACGCTCAGGATGAACTCCGGAATGGACGCGTCGAAGCGCGAACCATCCTCGGCTACCATCTGGTAGCTGCCTTTCATGGAGCCTACCGGTGTCGAGATGGCCGTGCCGCTCGTGTATTCATAGCTGTCTCCCGGCTTCAGCAAGGGTTGCTCCCCCACCACTCCCAGCCCTCTTACCTCCTGCACGCCGCCGGTGCCATCGGCGATGACCCAGTGCCGGCTGATGAGCTGGGCGGTGACTGTACCGGTATTGGA
This sequence comes from Nitrosospira multiformis, assembly GCA_017306155.1. Classification (GTDB taxonomy): domain Bacteria; phylum Pseudomonadota; class Gammaproteobacteria; order Burkholderiales; family Nitrosomonadaceae; genus Nitrosospira; species Nitrosospira multiformis_F. The sequence continues at coordinate 75,694 of JAFKJB010000011.1, read as the reverse complement.
AAGAACGATCGTATAGGCGAATACATAGCGGTCCAGCGCCTCGTCCGATTGTTCCGGAAGATAGGTGGTATGAACCTTTACCGCGATCTCGTATCTCTTTCCTTCAGCCATGCTGGCATTGCACACTATTTTCCGGTTCAGAGCAAGGGCAGCGCACCGCAAAATCATTGGAAGGATTTTTCAGGACTGCAAGGGATGGTGACCGGGAACAGCAGCCTTCAAGGCCGATGCCACTAACGCGCAAGGCAATTTACGGTTAAAATTGAGCTTTTTTTGATCATCACAAGGACGCCCTCCATGGCCAATTACCGCATTGCTCCAAGCATTTTATCTGCAAACTTTGCCAAGCTGGGCGAGGAAGTTTCCGCAGTCATCGATTCCGGCGCGGACTTTATCCATTTCGATGTAATGGATAATCATTATGTACCCAACCTGACTATCGGACCTCTCGTGTGCGAAGCCATTCGACCGGTAACCGACGCCATCATCGACGTGCACCTGATGGTCGAACCGGTTGACCGTATCGTTCCGGATTTCGCGAAAGCGGGAGCCAATATCATTTCCTTTCACCCAGAGGCCACGCGGCATATCGATCGCACCATTGGGCTCATCAAGGAACAGGGATGCATGGCAGGGCTCGTTTTCAACCCCGCCACGCCGTTGAATTATCTTGACCATGTTCTCGACAAGCTGGACCTGGTGCTGATCATGTCGGTCAATCCCGGCTTCGGGGGACAGAAATTCATTCCGGAAGCGTTGCCAAAGCTGCGGGAAGTGCGAAGACGTATCGATGAGAGCGGCAGGAATATACTGCTGGAAATCGACGGCGGCGTGAAGGTGGATAACATCGCGGAAATTGCGCGTGCGGGGGCGGATACTTTCGTTGCCGGTTCAGCAATTTACAGCGCGGGGAAGGACAGCGATCCCCATCGTTATGACAGCATCGTCTCGGCTCTGCGAGCGGAACTGAAGAAGGTTTGAGCGTGACCGGGGTAAACCTTCAGGGTTTAGCGCGGTACCTTTGCAGCGCTCTTATGCTTGCAGTACCTTTATGCGCGCCATTTTTTTAACGGATACGGATAACACGACGTGAACGAAGGCCTCTCTCCGCTTGCACGGGCTTCTGCCCCTGATACGCACTTTCCTCTGCCGATCAAGGCAGTCATGATCGATCTCGACGGCACTTTGCTCGATACGGCGCCTGATCTTGCCACCGCCGCCAATATGATGCTGAAGGAACTGGGGAAAGACGAGCTTCCGCTGGAAACCATCCAATCCTACATTGGCAAAGGGATAGAAAAGCTGGTGAAACGTTCGCTCACCGGCGACCTCGATGGCGAGCCCGATGCAGAGCTTTTGCAGCGCGCAATGCCACTGTATGAGCAGAGCTACGAAAAAACGCTGTATGTGGATACGCGTACGTATCCCGGTGTGCGCGAGGGATTGAACGCTCTGCGCGCAGGCGGCTTCCGGCTCGCTTGCGTGACCAACAAGGCGGAGGTTTTTACCTTGCCGCTGCTTCGCGCGGCAGGGTTGCTCGACTACTTCGATATCGTGGTTTCGGGCGATAGCCTGCCAAAAAAAAAGCCGGATCCACTGCCTTTGCTGCACGCTTGTGAACGCTTCGAAATCGAGTCCCATGAGATGCTGTTGGTCGGAGACTCGCTGAACGATGCCCAGGCTGCGCGCGCGGCAGGTTGTCACGTCTTTTGTGTTCCCTATGGATACAACGAGGGGCGCGACGTGTACGAACTCGATTGCGATGCAATCGTCCCATCGCTATATGAGGCAACAAAGCTGATCCAGAAATCGTCATGAGCGACCGAAAAACGGAAAAGAAAAGATATGCAACCCAGGGATGGTGCTACTGGCACTGCAGGGGTTGGCGTTGGCGGTTCGATAAACATTGATCCGGTTCGCGGTATTTTTTCATTTTCTGTTTTTTTGGAGCCTGAATCATGACGGAAGCAGAATTCCATGCTCTGGCGGCAAAGGGCTACACGCACATTCCTGTCGTCCTCGAAACTTTTGCTGATCTTGACACTCCGCTTTCAGTTTATCTGAAGCTGGCGAATAAGCCTTATTCCTATCTGCTGGAATCCGTTCAGGGCGGTGAGCGTTTTGGTCGTTATTCAGTAATCGGCTTACCCGCCCGCAGTCGAATCGAGGTGCGCGGCAGCGATGTCAGCGTAATCGATGCCAGCAGCAGGCAGGTATTCCAGCCGGAAGATCCCCTTGCTTTCGTTCAATCCTATCTGGCGCGCTTCAAGGCAGCGCCTTATCCGGGTTTGCCGCGCTTTTGCGGTGGTCTCGCGGGCTACTTTGCGTACGATACGGTGCGTTATATCGAGCGCAGGCTCGCGAGCGCGCGCGCGCACAGAATGCCCGATATGCTCGATACGCCGGACATCCTGCTGCTGGTTTCGGAGGAACTGGCAGTGGTGGATAATCTTTCCGGCAAGCTCTATCTCATCGTATACGGGGAAACCGCTCGGGAGGGCGCGTATGCCAGCGCCCGGAAACGGTTGAAAGAACTCCTGGGATATCTGCGGGAACCATTGCGGATTCCATCGGAGGCGCCATGCGCATCGGGCGAGCCCAGGTCGGAGTTCGCGCAGTCGGATTTCATCTCGGCGGTGGAGCGGGCCAAGCGCTACATTTTTGATGGCGATATCATGCAGGTGGTGCTGTCGCAGCGCACCAGCAAACCGTACGGCGCCTCGCCGCTCGCCCTGTACCGCGCATTGCGCAGCCTCAATCCTTCTCCCTACATGTTCTATTACCACCTTGGCAGCTTTTACGTGGTGGGAGCCTCGCCTGAAATCCTGGTGCGGCTCGAAGGTGGCACAGTTACGGTACGTCCGATCGCGGGAACCCGTCCGCGTGGCAAGACTATGACAGAAGACGTGGCGCTGGCGGCGGATCTGCTCGCTGACCCGAAAGAGCGGGCGGAGCATGTAATGCTGATGGACCTGGGGCGCAACGATGCAGGACGCGTGGCGCAGATCGGAACGGTAAAGGTGACAGAGAACATGCGCATCGAGCACTACTCGCACGTCATGCACATTGTTTCCAATGTCGAAGGCCGGCTCAAGCCCGGCCTCAATGCAATGGATGTGCTGCGCGCCACCTTCCCGGCGGGGACCGTGAGCGGCGCGCCAAAGGTGCGGGCAATGGAAATCATCGATGAACTGGAAGTCTCGAAGCGCGGAATCTATGCCGGTGCAGTCGGGTATCTTGGGTTCAACGGGGATATGGACCTGGCCATCGCCATCCGCACCGGGGTGATCAAGGACGGCAAGTTGCATGTCCAGGCGGGAGCCGGCATCGTTGCCGATTCCGTTCCTCAAAGCGAATGGGTGGAGACGCAAAACAAAGCCAGGGCCCTGTTGCGCGCGGCGGAGATTGCGGAGAATGGACTGGACAGCAGGATCGAATGAAAACCAAAAATGGTTCCAGCGACGGATGTTCCCGCGTTGATGATTCCCTGTTCGCGACAAATGACTCTTGAGTTACTGTTTTCACCATTACCATTAATAACGACGATTAATGGAAGGCCGGGAAAGGTAATGACCGGCCAAATCATGGCTTCCGATAAGGCACGCCTGAAAAATCCGCTTGGCGTCTTGTCAAAGACCGATATGCTGGCGGTGGAGAATGCAATCCTGGTTCATTTGGGAATGCCAAGATAAAAACGAAAAAAGCCTGCCAAAGAGGAAGGAGAAAGCCGTTTCCTCAATCGAGTTTCACCGCCTGTGGGCGGGTAGGCCATGTACCCCGGCTGACCGCCTTCGCTCCCTCGAACACGACATAACTCTGACGACCATAATGCGGCAGTGGCCGGGTCAACGCCGTCAGTGATTCGATGTCGCGTGCGGAAATGACTGCAAGCGTGGTACCGTCGGAAAGGCGCATGGTCCAGGCCTGGGCCGAACCTTTACCCTTTATATCCTCCGGCCTGCGCAACTCGTGCCGCGCAAGCCACGCATCCACCTGATCCTGGAGGCCTATCACCAGAGTTGGCGTGGCCGGCATGTTGTCCGTACCCGGAGTCAGTTTCGGCGCGCGATGTTGAAGCCTGGTCGACAGGACCTCCGCGGCATTGCGGGCAGGTCCGCTTTCCGGCAGTAAAACGGTTACCGTTGTCTTGTTCACCATCACCTGACGCAGGATCGGGGTCGCCTCCTGTGGCATCAAATGCCGGAACAGGCGGAGATCGGGATCGAGTATCACTTCCAGCGGGGGGGCGCCGGTCTCGATGGAAAATACCTGGCGCGTGTTCTCGAGATCGACGGTGTGAATTTTCTCGCCTTGCCGGGTACGGATGGCAATCGGCACGCTCAATCGATACGCGGGCTCCGGCTGCTCGAGCGTGACGGAAACATGATGGCTTTCCCCCTCTGCCTTCACCCGCACCGCTTCTGTCAATCGCACGGACGGCGCACCGGGGCGGGTGAGCCATTGATCGAAGAATACGCGCAGGTTCCGGCCGGAAGCAGTCTCAAAGGCGCGCTGCAGATCTTCCCACGACGCTACGCGAAAGCGCTGCTCGCGCCAGAATGTCTGGAGTGCCCGATCGAAAGTTTCCCGCCCGAGCAGGTCGCGCAGCATCAGAAACACCATGGCGGCCTTGTTGTAGCCGACAATTTGCGAAGCCCCGTGTGTGCGGGAGGTAAAACTCATCAGCGGCGCATACTGGCTGGGCGATAATGCGGCAAAATCACGCAGCCAGCCCTGCCGCATTTCCCGCGCTGCTGCATCGCTCTCCCGCTCTTTATATGCATAATCGGCCATAAAGGTGGTTAACCCTTCCGACCAGTTGCCTTTTGCGTAATCGGGATACACGCCGTTTCCCCACCAGTTGTGCAACACCTCGTGACCCAGGGAAGTTGCGCGAATGAAAGGCAGCCGCAGTACCTCCAGACCGAGATAGGTGAGGGTGGGCATGCCAAAACCCGTTGGTGTCGGGCTTGAGACGATGCTGAATTCCGTGAATGGATAGGCGCCGATCCAGGATTCATAAAGATCGATATACCCCTTGACCGAATCGAGGTACTCTCCTGCAAGGTCTGCGACCTCCCGATGGAAATAGGTTCGCAATACGATGGGTTTGCCCCCCGCGCTGCGGATCGTCCGTGTTTCGATAATGTAGGGACCGGCCATGAGATCGATCCCGCCGGTCGGAGCGGGAAATTCAAAACGTGCGCGATACCCCTGTGGCGATTCCGATTCCTCCATGAGGCCTCCCGCAACCAGGCCCCGCTGGCCGGACGGGAGTTCCATGCTCAAATCATAGCTGGCGAGCTTACCTGCAAGATAGGGGTACCAGCCGCTCGAATCAGGCAGGAACGTCCCTGATTCCCCGCTGACAGGCTGGTTCTGCCCCAGCGTCTGGCGGTGATCGAGTGAGGTATCCAGCGGAGACAGCTCCCCCTGCCACTCTATTTCTATGCGACGGGGAAGCTTCTCTTCCCCCCGAATACGCCAACCTCGCATCGCTCCGAAGGTCGCAGACGAGCCGATCTGCTCATCATCCACCAGCGCCTTCAGCACTTCGAAACGACGGCCTATCACGAGTGTCAGCTCCTCCCGGGTATTCGCGGTGATCACGCTGCGTCCCCTGAGAGTGCGCTCCACCGGATCGATGTGAACGCTGATGTCATAGCGAACCGACGAATCGACAACCGGGGAATCGACATGAGAAGGCTCCTGACCGGGACCCGATTCCGCCGCCTGTGCAGCAGGGAAGAACAAAATTGCTGCCATGCAAACAATCAGGAGCGGCATAGACAGGGGCGGCATAGACAGGAACGACACATATGAAACGGTCCTGCCAGCCTTTCCGGAATCTGGAATACAACTGTCTCGCATCCCTCTCATCATCGGCCTCGTTGCAGAGAGTATTATTTGCATCATATTCATCGTTTGGACAGCGAAGAAAACTTGGCGACAGCCTCCATCGCATCGCTGCCGCGCTTGAGTTTCAGCGGAAGCCATGTTCCCGGCGCCTGCCGCTTGACGATTTCCACAATATCGTTGAGCTGCTTGATAGACATGCCCGCGGCCTCGATGATCAAATCACTTTCACGTATATCCGCTTTCTCCGCGATACTGCCCTTCTCCACTTGCAGCACGCGCGCCCCGCTCCCATCCTGCGCCATTTCGAAGCGGATTCCCAGGCGCTGCCGGGGACGCTCATCCGCCGCCAGTGGGGCCAGTGCCGTTCCGAATATGGCATCCGCTATATCTGCTGTAAGCAGCTCGCACGAAGTGCCGCTGTTCCAGGGAAGCAGCATTCCCACCTCTGCCACCCCCAGATGCTTCAACTGGTGGGGAACACCGTAGCCATATTTGATATGCCCCGAACCCATGATCCCCACAACCAGGGGACGCTGGGACCGCTCCAATGCGGAATGGATGCCTTGCGCCATCGCCCGATCCCACAGTTGCTGGCCTTCCACGAAGCGGCGAAAATCCAGATCATTCCTACCTGCACTGGTGGCGCCCGCCTTTTTTCTGCCTGCGCGATCATGCTCGCCATAGATCGGGAGCAGATAGTCGAGGTATGCATTGCTCGGTTCAGCAGGCGCCGTCACGCCTTCTCGTTCATTCTCCGGCACTCCCGCGAATCCCTTCGTCGCAACCGATCGCCTCAGGCGCGTATCGATGTTCAGTGCCACCATCGGCACGCGATTCATGCGCGCAAAGTGGAACAGGGGCATATACATGGCTGCATCGGTGCTCCAGACCGTATTCCACTCGGAAGCAGCGAGAAACTGGGTTTCGGTCAGCTCGCCTGCAACCCACTGGTCGAGCGCCTTCTGCACCCGACGTGGAAACATCTCGAAGCCGATCACCATATCCGGCCGTTCCGCGTGCAACGCGGCCAGCGCCTGCAACTGCCAGCGGTGGTGCTCAGGGTTATCATGCGCCTCTCCCAGCAACACCACCTCCCGCCGGGCGGCGCGGCCGATAACATCGGTAACGGATATTTTCCCTGAACCGGGAGCAGAACCGGGAACAGTCCATACTGCCACAGGCGCGCACTCGCCGCCCTTTGCTTCCTTGTTTGTCTCCTTGCTGGCCTCCCCATCCTCCCTGGGCTTTTCTGCAACGGGTTTGGCCTGCCCATAGGCAGTATCCGGGAAAACTCCCATGAACAACGTGGAAACGAGAAATACGAAAGTGAATGAAACCGGTGCAGTCTTTAAAATTTTCAACAGATACTCCTTATCAGATATACCGATCCCGCAGCACGCCGGCTGCCGCCATGACTGCGCCGCAGGCGCTACCCATCCAGGCAAAGGAAACCCCGGATCAGGAAACCGGGAATCCTGTCGGCTAACCCACCCATTTGCGCGCATTGCGGAACATCCTCATCCACGGCGCATCCTCGCGCCAGTCGGGATGCCATGACTGCTGTACTGCCCGGAACCCGCGCTCCGGATGCGGCATGAGAACGCTGAATCTTCCATCGGCGGTTGTCATGCCGGCAATACCTTGTGGAGAACCATTGGGGTTCAGGGGATAGAGTCCGGTCGGCTTGCCCCGATGATCCACGTAACGCAATGCAACCAGGGATGAAACTGCTGAGGCAGCATTCTCATCTGCAAATTCTGCATAGCCCTCTCCATGTGCAACAGCGATGGGCATGCGGCTGCCCGCCATTCCATCGAAAAACAGAGAGGGACTGTGCTGAGCTTCGACCATGACAAACCGTGCCTCGAATTGCTCCGATCTGTTTCTTGCAAATCTGGGCCAATGCCCGGCGCCCGGAATAATCTGATGCAGGTTGCTCATCATCTGGCAGCCATTGCATACGCCCAAGGCAAAAGTATCAGCACGCGCAAAAAAAGCCTCGAACTCATCGCGGGCGCGCGCATTGAACAGGATCGAATTGGCCCAGCCTTCTCCTGCTCCCAGCACATCGCCATAAGAAAACCCTCCGCACGCGGCAAAGCCTTTGTAATCCCTGAGGGTGGCACGCCCCTCGATGATATCGCTCATATGCACGTCAGCCACGGCAAATCCTGCGCGATCGAAAGCGGCCGCCATTTCCACATGACCGTTTACGCCCTGTTCGCGCAGCACCGCTATTTTTGGCTTCACCCCTGCCCGGATATAAGGCGCACAGATGTCCTCATCCACATCGAAGGTAAGTTCCGCATGCAGGCCGGGGTCGTGCAGATCGAGAATGCGGTCATACTCCTGCTGCGCGCATTCCGGATTGTCGCGCAGCTTCTGCATCTGATAGGTGGTCTCCGACCAGGCGCGATGCAGGTCAATGCGCTTCTCCGCGAATACCGGCTTATTGTTGCGCAGAAACCGGAGCTCATCCCCGTCATTGACACTGCTGCCGATGACAAAGCTCGCCTCGCCCAGGCCCGCTTCCGCCAAAACATTCAGCACTTCCCGGCGGTGTTCTGTTCTTATCTGAATGACAGCGCCGAGCTCTTCATTGAACAGGACCGACATGAGGCTGGCCGTGAATCTTCCACCCAGCCTTTCAGGGTGCATCTCGCTGCCATCGATATCGGTAGCGATCGAATCAAAGCACAACTGGTCCAGATTGATGGTCATGCCGGCACGGCTGGCAAAGGCCATTTCGCACAGAGTGGCAAACATCCCTCCGTCAGAGCGATCGTGGTAGGCAATGATCCTCTCCTCACGGTTCAGGCGCTGTATGGCGGCAAAGAAACCTTTGAGCCGCTCCGCGCCCTCAGCGCCTGCTATATCGGGCGCGGCATCCCCCACCTGCTTGTAAACTTGGGCAAGGGCAGAACCGCCCAGACGATTGCGTCCCTCTCCCAGATCGATCAGGATGAGTTCCGTCTCGCCGCAGTCTGTGCGTAATTGAGGCGTCAGAGTCCTGCGCGCATCCGTTACTCTCGCAAACGCGGAGACAATCAAGGACAGGGGCGCAATCACCTCTTTTCGCACCGGTTGGCCAAGCCCGGCCTCGCCTTCCGAGACAGTCCAGACAGTCTTCATCGACATCGAATCCTTCCCCACGGGGATGCTGATTCCCAGTTGAGGGCAGAATTCCATTCCGACGGCCTGCACTGCGTCAAACAGGGCAGCATCCTCGCCAGGATGTCCTGCTGCCGCCATCCAGTTGGCGGAAAGCTTGATTTCTCCGAGATGTCCGATCTGCGCCGCGGCAATGTTGGTAATGGCTTCGCCCACCGCCATGCGTGCCGACGCGGCGGAGTCGATCAATGCCAAGGGGGTGCGTTCGCCCACTGCGAAAGCCTCGCCCAGACAGGTGTTGTACCCCATCAGGGTAACTGCCACATCCGCTACCGGCACCTGCCAGGGTCCCACCATCTGGTCGCGCGCCGTCATGCCACCAACGGTGCGATCTCCGATGCTAATCAAAAAAGTCTTGTCCGCTACCGCGGGCAGCCGCAGCACGCGGTATGCCGCTTCCCGAAGATTCAGTTCCGCCGCGTCGAATGACGGCAGCGCTTTCCTGATATGCGTAACATCGCGCGTCATCTTCGGCGGCTTGCCCAGCAGTACCGAAAGATCCATATCGACCGGCTGATTGCCGAATAACGGATCGGCGATAACAAGCTGTTCTTCCGCTGTGGCCGTGCCGACTACGGCAAAGGGACAGCGCTCACGCTCGCAAATGGCGCGGAACAATTCCAGCGAGTCCGGCCTGATTGCAAGAACATAGCGCTCCTGCGCCTCATTGCTCCAGATCTGCATGGGCGACATGCCCGGCTCTTCGGACGGAATAGACCGCAGATCGACACGCCCACCGCGGCCGGAACCATGCAACAGCTCAGGCAGGGCGTTCGACAGGCCACCCGCGCCGACATCATGAATCGACAGAATCGGGTTGGGTTGGCCACGCCTTTCCATCTGCCAGCAACAATCAATGACCTCCTGCGCGCGCCGCTCCATTTCCGGGTTGCCGCGCTGGACGGAATCGAAATCGAGCGCCTCCGCGTTTATTCCCGTATCCATGCTGGAGGCGGCGCCTCCTCCAAGCCCGATCAGCATCCCTGGCCCACCCAGTTGAATCAGCAGGGCGCCTGCGGCAAATTCCTGCTTGAACGCATGCCTGCCGCTGATATGACCTATCCCGCCTGCGAGCATGATGGGCTTGTGGTAGCCGCGCATTTCGCCCGCCACACGTTCTTCAAAGGTGCGGAAATAGCCGGCCAGGTTGGGACGCCCGAATTCGTTGTTGAAGGCGGCGCTCCCGATCGGGCCTTCCAGCATGATCTGCAGGGCGGATGCGATGCGTCCCGGTTTGCCGTAGGTTTGTTCCTCCGGGGCGGGCCCTTGCAACTCCCAGGGTTGAATAAAATCGGGGATATTCAGATTGGAAACGGAAAAACCGCAAAGGCCTGCTCTCGGCTTGGCGCCCCGCCCAGTAGCGCCCTCATCCCGAATTTCGCCTCCCACGCCGGTCGCAGCACCCGGATAGGGTGAGATCGCAGTCGGATGATTATGGGTCTCCACTTTCATCAGGATATGGGTCTGCTCCTGCGCGTAATCGTACAGATTGTCGTTACCGGGATAGAAGCGGGCAATTTCAGCGCCCTCGATGATGGCGGAATTATCGGCGTAAGCGACCACGGTTCCGTCCGGATGCTCGCGGTGGGTATTACGTATCATCGAAAACAGGGAGGCTTCCCGCGGCATGCCATCGATGATCCAGTCCGCGTTGAAAATCTTGTGGCGGCAATGCTCCGAATTTGCCTGCGCAAACATCATCAGTTCGGCATCCGTCGGATTACGCCCGGTCCCCAGGAAATAGTCGGCAAAATAGTCGATTTCCTCCGCTGACAGTGCAAGCCCCATTTCGCTGTTGGCTTTCAGCAACGCATCCCGCCCCCCCGCCAGCACATCCACTGCATCGAAGGGCAGGGGTTCGAAATGCCTGAACAACCGCTCTGCATCGTCGAATGAATTGAATACCACTTCGGTCATACGGTCGTGTATCAGCGCAAGCAATGATTGCCTGGCAGGGCCGGAAAATTCGCCGGAAGCCTTTGCGCCGGCTTCGACGTAATAAGCCACCCCTCGCTCCAGCCGGGCCACGGCGTCCAATCCGCAGTTGTGGGCGATATCGGTTGCCTTCGTGGACCATGGAGAGATGGTGCCGGGTCGCGGCACGACCAGAAACAACCTGCCCTGCGATGACGGCAGATGTATCCGGCTCGAACCGATACCTGTACCGTTCAATGAAATATCTTCGGGTACTGCCTTGAGCAGCCTGGCCAGAATGGAGACTTCGTTTTCCTGCAACGGGCGCGCGACCGAGCAAAAATACCAATACTCGGCATAAATATGGGAAACTGGGGGAACTGAAACCTTAAGAGCGGCGGCCAGTTTTTTCTGCCGGAAAGAAGGAAGCGCACTGCCGCCACGAAGTCTGAGCATCCGGAAAATAAAAAATGATGATAGGAAAGAACGTGATTTTACACGAGAAGACCGGCTGCCCCCAGTCCGGCAAGACGGTATAGGCAGATCGCATGAGCGCGTTCAAGCACAATCCCTCCGCTGCTATTTACTCCACGGCCGGGATCAGGGAAATCGAGCAACTGGCAGCTGCCCTGCCTGATCGGCCTCAATTGATGGAAGCGGCCGGCCTGGCCACTGCTGAAACCGTCCGCGACCGGCTGCTCTCCACCCATAAAGTCCGCGTGCTGGTATTGGCGGGCCCCGGCAACAACGGCGGCGATGCCTTTGTCGCGGCGCGCCACCTGCAGGAGTGGCAGTTCAAAGTGACGCTGGTATTTACCGGAGAGCAGGCAAAATTATCGGAGGACGCACGGCGGGCGCTGGAGGCCTGGGTTGCCACCGGCGCTGAAATACTCCCTGAAATTCCGGAAGATGCAACCTGGGATGCCGTAATCGATGGCCTGTTTGGCATCGGCCTGGACCAGCAAGGGGGCCGGGAACTGGACGGCAAATATCTGGCCATGGTGAATACCATCAATGCCATGAAGCTGCCGGTACTGTCCATCGACATTCCCAGTGGTCTGGGCAGCGATACCGGGGCCGTATGCGGCGCGGCTGTCATCGCGACCATGACGGCAACATTCATCGGCCTCAAGCCCGGTCTCTTCACGAACGATGGCCCCGATTATTGCGGGGAAGTTTCCTTGCACGACCTCGGTCTCGCCGTCTCATCCCTGAAGAAACCCGATTCATGGCTGATGGATCAGGTTCACGCCCGAGGGCTCCTGCCACCTCCCCGGCGCGCCAATAGTCACAAGGGCATGTTCGGCAGTATCGGGATAATCGGAGGATCAGCCGGCATGGTCGGAGCCGCGCTTCTGGCGGGTACCGCAGCGCTGAAACTGGGCACGGGACGCGTTTACCTGGGGTTGATGGCGATGGACGCGCCAGGGGTCGATACCGTCCAGCCGGAGCTGATGCTGCGTCCCATGCAGGATCTGTTCAAGCTGGAGCAACTGAACGGTCTGGTGGTCGGCCCGGGTCTGGGAACGGAAACCGCCGCCTGCTTCTGGCTCAAGTGCGCACTGGAATCGAGCCTGCCACTGGTTCTCGATGCAGATGCCTTGAATCTTGCTGCTTCGCATTCCGAAATAGCGGAATTGTTGCGGAAACGGTTGCACGAGCGCAATGCGCCTTCCATTCTCACTCCGCATCCGGCGGAGGCCGCGCGCCTCTTGCAAAGCAGCACGGCTTCCGTGCAGCAGAATCGTATGGCAGCCGCTGCGGAGTTGGTGCAGCGTTATAACTGCTGGGTAGTGCTGAAAGGCGCAGGCAGCGTGTGCGCGATGCCGGATGGCAGGCGCTTCATCAATACAAGTGGAAATCCCGGCTTGAGCAGTGCCGGGACGGGCGACATCCTCTCCGGGATGATTGGGGCCTTTCTGGCACAGGGGCTGGAGCCGGAAAACGCGCTGCTCGCTGCCGTATATCTGCATGGTGCGGCTGCCGACCTGCTGCAGAAGCAGCACGACGGCTGCGTTGGAATGACCGCATCCGAGATTCCCAATGCCGCCCGCGTCCTGTTGAACCAATGGATTGCCGTTACTTCTGCCCCGACGCCGCACCGGGAAGAAGGCTAAACAGCTAAGCGCATCAGTTGTCATTGCTACTCGCCGCAGTCTCAGGCGCATACCTGGTCCGAATGCGTTACGGCATTTCGCTGAGAGTCCAGTACGCGTCGATTGACCTGATGACCTCGACGAATTGCCAATAGTCGACTGGCTTCGACATATATCCAGCCACCCCGAAATTGAAACTGTTCACCTTGTCCTGCTGTTCATCTGATGTCGTCAGAACCACTACCGGAATACGCCTGAACCTGTCGTCGCTCTTTACCGCTTCCAGGAATTCGACGCCATTCATAATGGGCATGTTCAAGTCCAGCAGAATGATGCAAGGCTTATCATTGGTTTCGTCCTCGAGGTAGTTCAATCCATCCTCGCCGTTTTCCCGATGCACGACCTTGTTGCTGACGTGAATCTGCTTGAGAGCGCGGATAACGGACATCATATCCACCCGGTCATCTTCGACCAGGAGAATTGGCTTGCTGGTTACCTTCATGACAGTTTTCCTGGTTTTATCCCCTGGTTTTATCCTTGGGAAATTCTCTCAGCAAATGGAAACTGAGCCGCCTGTATGATTTATTACGCATTCTCCGGCTCTATTCTGTTCGTTTTCTCACATAGGCAGGTTAAAGGAGGTTAAAGCAGGTCAAAGTAGAAGAGATGAAGGCTTAAATGTCATTCTCAACAGGTTGATAGAAGCGGGCGGAACTGGAATGGATGCCGGTATCCGGAGGAGGGTCTCAAAAGACATTTTGTCGCTGAAGAAACAGTATACGGGGGTCAAGCCGTACCATGCGTCAAAGTCGAGCTTCCCCAGAAAAGAGAGGGCGATCTTGCTACTCTAATATCAATAACCTGAGAGCATGCAACTCCATGTCAAAGCCCCCGATCCAATCCAATTCAAATGCCAGTTCGCAATCTGACACACTGGAGATCGAGCAGACACGACTTCTTTATGAGCATCTACCTCTCTCGATTGTCATTAATCTGCTCCTCGCATCAATACTTGTCTATATACAACGTTCGGTAATAGAGCTGGCCATACTGGTCGGCTGGCTTATATCAATATTTCTGGTCATGTTTTACAGAGCGGCCTTGTTAACCTTCCGGCATCACAACAAGGCGAACAATATATTGTCTTGGAAGCACTATTTTCGCGTGGGAGTTTTTGCTACCGGATTGACCTGGGGTATCGGCAGCATAGTTTTATTCCCTGCAGGCAGCATGTTTCACCAGGTACTTCTCAGCTTTGTAGTAGCAGGATTAGCGGCTGGAGGGATTACGGCTCTGGCAGCGGATAGAGTATCAGTATTAAGCTTTTTATCACTTGTTCTGATTCCCTTGATTGCACGCTTCCTTGTAGAAGGAAACGAGATTTCCCTATCCATGGGCGTGATGGGCGCGTTCTTTCTGATTGTTATTTCGCAAAACGCATTACGAATGGGACGCACCCTGCAAGAAAATATAAAGTTGCGTATCGATGCGGTAGCCCGTGAGCAGATGTTGAAACGTAGCGAGGAGCGCCTGAATCAGGCACAGCAGACTGCCCTTCTGGGCAGTTTTGACTGGAATCCAGCCTCCGGGGAACTGACGTGGTCCGACGAGCATTTCCGCCTATGGGGCTTGAAACCCCACGTCCTGACTCCCAGTTACACGTTGTTCCGGGAGGCGATACATCCCGAGGATATAATCAATGTGGAAGAAGCTCTACAGCAGGCGTTGCGAGGGGGCGGTATTTATAATTGTACGCATCGGGTACGCTGGCCCAATGGAAGCGAACATCATATCCAGGGCCGGGGTGAAATAATTGTCGACGATTCGGGGCAGATCAGAATGACCGGTACAGTGCAGGATATCACTGCATACAAGCAAGTAGAAGAGGCATTGCAAGAGGGCCAAAGGCGTCTGCAGGAATTGAACCAGAATCTCGAGCAGATTGTCGTCGAACGCACAAGTGAGTTGAGAGAAAGTGAGGGGCGTTTTCGGATTCTGTTCGAGCAAATGGCGGTAGGCGTAGCGCAGATCGCTCTCACGGAGGGCCGGTTCGTGCGCGTCAATCAAAAGTTCGCGGATATTACCGGCTATACGGCTGCGGAAATACTTGCGCTGGATTTTCAATCTCTTGCCCACCCCGCCGATCTTAAAATCGCCCTGGTCAACATGGAGCGTCTCGGAACAGGGGAAATCCGTGAATTCGAGATGGAAAAACGTCTCTTTCATAAAGACGGCAGAGATATCTGGATCAAGCTAACGGTTTCACCCATGTGCATATGGGGCGCGAAACCAGATCATCTCATCCTGGTGATACAGGATATTACCCGGCACAAGCAAGCGGAGGAGCAAGTACATGAGCTTGCGTTTTATGATTCACTCACCAGGCTGCCTAACCGGCGTCTGTTCCTTGATCGTCTACAGCAGGCCCAGATTCATAGTGCGCGCCAGAAGACTCATTGCGCCATCCTGTTCATCGATCTCGACAATTTCAAAGCACTTAACGATACCCGAGGCCATGATGTCGGTGACTTGCTTTTGATCGAGATTGCGAGGCGCCTCCAGAGTAACGTGCGCAATAGCGATACCGTCTCCCGGTTAGGTGGCGACGAGTTTGTCGTAATCATTGAAGGACTAAGCGAAGATACTGTATCAGCAGCCTCCCAGGCAAAAGATATTGGCGAAAAACTTCTGGCATCGATTACTCAACCTTTCAAGCTTCAGGAATTCGAATACCATGGCTCCTCCAGTATTGGCATTCGTCTGTTCCATGCGGATGAAACCCGTGTAGATGACCTGCTCAAGCAGGCGGATACCGCGATGTATCAAGCCAAGGCGGCTGGCCGTAATGCCCTGTGCTTTTTTGACCCGTCCATGCAAATTGCCCTGGAGAGACGGATCACCATGGCGATCGAGTTGCGCCAGGCCATAGTCCGCCAGCAACTCAGGCTTCACTATCAGAAGCAGGTCAATGCGGAAGGCACTATAGTGGGAGCTGAAGTTCTCTTGCGTTGGCTGCATCCACATCAGGGAATGATTTCGCCGATGACATTCATTCCAATAGCGGAGGAAACCGGCCTCATCGTGTCACTTGGAAAATGGGTGCTGCAAATAGCCTGTGAACAGCTTAAGCAATGGGAGCAGAAGCCGGATACCCGCAATCTTCAGCTTGCCGTCAACATCAGCGCACGCCAGTTTCATCAGTTGAATTTTGTCGACGAGGTGCTTGAGGTTTTGCAAAAATCGGGTGCTGATCCGCACAGGCTAAAGCTGGAACTCACGGAAAGCCTGGTTCTGAAAGATATTGACGATAGCATCCAGAAAATGGACGTATTATGCGGAGCCGGTATACGTTTTGCGTTGGATGATTTCGGTACGGGATATTCTTCCCTGGCTTACCTCAAGCGTTTACCGGTGGAGCAAATCAAGATCGACCGGAGTTTCGTGCGCGACATCTCCCGCGATCTGAGCGATGAAGTAATTGTTCGCACCATTATCGTGATGAGCAACACCCTTGGGATGAAAGTCATTGCCGAGGGGGTGGAAACAGAAGACCAGCGAGATATTCTCGCGCGAAACGGATGTTACACTTATCAGGGTTATCTGTTTGGAAAACCTCTTCCCATTGAAGACTTTCTGAAACATTAGGCGCTAACGCGCCCTGGGCTTCTTGCTCTTCACCTCCTGCTACCTCCCGGCTTTTTCCTGAACTTTCGGACACTTGCACAGTCAATGAGCTTGAGTAACAGGAATCGCCTCCGCCCTCCGCCGGGCCGAGAGCTTGGGGGTGTACTTCAGTCCAATGGAGAAAATTGGGGAAAAAGAAATAATATGCCCCATGCTCAATTCCCCCCTGCACCATCCCAGCCAGAACCATCTCCTCGCCGCTTTGCCGGTAGCGGAGCTTGACAAGCTGATGCCGCATCTGGAGCTGATCCATATGCCGTCTGGAAATATCCTCTGGGAAGCACGAGATCAGCTTCCTTATGCCTACTTTCCCGTTTCTGCCATTATTTCTCTCCATTACATTCTGGAAAATGGCGCCTCGTCGGAAATCGCAAACATAGGAAGGGAAGGCATGCTTGGCGTCTCGTTGTTCATGGGAGGCAAAACTACCAGCAGCCGGGCAACAGTTCAAATCCCAGGCTTTGCCTATCGCCTGAAAGCCCCATTTCTGCTACAGGAGCTCAACAGGGGAGGACTGCTGCAATGGATATTGTTGCGTTACAGTCAGGCGCTTATTACACAGATCGCCCAGATCGGAGTGTGTAACCGCTACCATACCATCGAGCAGCAGCTATGCCGATGGTTCCTGTTAACGCTAGATCGCCTTGACTCCAGCGAACTGGGCATGACGCAGGAATTGATTGCCAATGCCCTTGGGGTAAGCCGGGAAAGTGTTGCGGGAGTTGCGGGAAAATTACAACGAAAGGGAATCATTCGCTACCATCGGGGCCATATTACGGTACTTGACCGGACCGGCCTGGAAACAGGGGCGTGTGAATGCTATGAAGCAATAAAGAAGGAATTCGACCAGGCGCTAAAGGACACGCGGAAGCCGGAATTACGTCAAGGCAATCGGTCACCCGGAAAGATACTGCCACTTCTGTAGTATCACCCTCCCTATTTGCTGGCCCCGCTCTGTACGTTTTCGCACGTAGCCCTGTGCGGCGGGCTCCTGCTCGTCTCCTCAGCATCTCCTCAACTCCCGGTCTCGCGCAGCCACAATCGGCGATCAAGTTGATATATCAGATCAGTGTGACTTGTTTTCACCACCGATGAGCGTGCGACTTTTTCTTCTTTACAGTCATGGATAATTTGGCATGTATGCGGGCTGCCGCACAGAAAGAAAATTGAAACAAAGCTATAAAGGTTGCATTAATCCCGATCGATAAGGGGGATTCATGATGAATAAGGAGAATCAAGATGGCAGTGCTTGTTACACACCCTGCGCCCGACTTCACCAAACCTGCTGTTCTGGCGGATGGCACCTTCAATGACACCTTCAACTTTCATGCGCAAATTGCTGGCAAATATGCCGTATTGTTCTTTTATCCCCTGGATTTCACCTTTGTCTGCCCTTCCGAAATCCTGGCGCACTCGCATCGCGCGGAGGAGTTTCACAAGCGCAATGTGGAAGTGATCGGAGTCTCGGTGGATTCCCAGTTCACCCACTACGCCTGGCGCAACACCCCGGTCGACAAAGGCGGCATCGGCCCGGTGGGAATCACGCTGGTATCCGATGTAGGGGGAGACATCATGCACGCTTATGGCATTGCTCACCCGGACCACGTAGCCTTGCGCGCTTCTTTCCTGATAGATAAAAACGGCATCGTGCGCCATGAAGTCGTTAATGACCTGCCCCTGGGGCGCGATGTGGACGAAATGCTGCGCATGGTCGATGCCTTGCAATTCCACGAAAGCCATGGAGAGGTGTGTCCGGCTGGATGGAAAGCAGGAGAGCCGGGGATGAAAGCCAGTCCCGAGGGGGTGGCGGAATATCTGGAAAGCCATGGCGAAGCGCTCTGATGCAGCAAGCCTGTAGCCATCTCCTTGAACTCCTGTAACCATAAAGGTGAAACACATGGATTTCGATAAAGACAGGGCAATCGCGTTGCTGAACAGAATCATGGAACTCGAGCTTGCCGGAGTGGTGCGATACACGCATTATTCATTGATGGTCTTTGGCTACAACCGGATTCCCGTGGTGGAATGGCTCAAGAAACAGGCTGAAGAGGGGCTGCTCCACGCCCACAAAGCCGGCGAACTCGTCACATTGCTGGGAGGCTATCCCTCGCTTGGGATCGGCTCCCTGCTGGAAACGCACGTACATGACATCGGCGATATTCTGCGGGAATCGCTGGAGCATGAGAACCAGTCGCTCATCGCCTACTATGAGCTGCTGGAGCTGACGCAGGGCAAGTCAGTGCTGCTGGAGGATTATGCGCGCGGCCTTGTCGTCGAAGAGGAAATGCATGCGGACGCAGTCAACAAGATGTTGCGGAGAACGGGAAAGACAGGCGTGTACGAAACGCCCAAAAGTTAGGCGCGTAAGGTGCCGCCTACTGGTTACGTTAAAAGCAATGCCGTCGCCTTACTCTTCGACTGTCCTGGGGCTGTAAACCATTCCACTTAGTTGAATCATCAGGTCGATTTCGCTTTCGTCCTCATCCGGGTCCTGCTCGCCTTGATCGAATTGGTAGAACTCGGTCAATGAAGAAAGCGGATCATGCTCCGCCACATCGACGGATGCCAGGGAAAGGGATGGTTGCAACATTACATCAGCCAGACTCATACACTCCCCCTGGTTGACGGTAAGATTGATTTCATAAATGCAGGTAGCCGGGATTTCATGATTTGTCTCCTTTTGAACAATCCAGCCAATATCATTTGAAACCTTTGCCAGCTTGTACAGACTACCTGCGATAGATGGCAGTACGATGAAAGTTTTATGAACCCTTAACTTCGAAAGCCTTTACCTCCTTTCCCCGTTCTATTGGCAGCCCACCTGCATTTCATCCCCTTCCCGAATATTCAAAAGTAACCGGTTCCAACAGGGGCCGCTGGCAATCGTCGCGCATCAATGCGGCAGTTTCTCCCAGTGCGATTTCACGCAGCCTGCACCGCATGTTCAGAACGCCATTACCCGACTCGAATACACCGCAAGTGTGCATCGTGCCGCAAGCCGGTTCATTCTCGGAAGCCTCATTTGGTCCGACGTTATTCATGACCGCCACCGGCAAATGAGGATAACGCCGCCTCGCTTCCCGCACCCATTGCACCAGGTTCACCTGCTGGGTGCAATCGTCTACTGCGCCGTCGACCAGAACCATGTCATAGGCTTCCAGATCCGGCTCCGGGAAGCTGTCCAGCGTTTTTCGCTCCAGCCTGTGCTTGGATTTTTCAAGCAACAGCTGCAGGATCTGCCGGGTATCCTGCCTCTCTCCAACCAGTAAAATATTCATGCTGCCTTCCTTTGTGCATTTTCCGGGAGCGTGCCAAAAAGAGCGAACTCAGTGATTTCATCGATTTCGATATAGCATGCGACTGTCAAAACCCGCCCGATTTTGATCGGTGCGCCCAATCTCGAAACGTTCACGCCAAGCTTGCGTATCAGTCTTTCCACTGCAACGGTGGTAACGGTTACATAACGCTTTATCTTGTTATGACGGGCGAAGAGAAACAGGGTTCGCATCATTTTTACCGGAATTTCACTAAAACCGAAGCCGGCGCTCTCATATTTGGGGACCATGACGGCAAAGCGGCTCAATTCCCAGACATCCGGTTGCTGTGGGGCGGTCTGCCCGTGCAGGAGTTGCGGAAAAGTATCCTTCAACATGTAGGGTCCCTGGGTGGGAAGCAATCGCCAGCAACCGAGCACCTCGTCTTCATCCCCCTCGCCTCCTTCGCTCCCCTCGCTTCCTTTCGCCAGAACATAGACGGGATCTGCAAGATCGAACTCGTCATGCTCCATGCCGTTATCCGTGGTTACTTCCCAGCCGAGCCGGTCGTGAAAAACCTCGTGTCTCAGCCGATACATTCCCATTGCGGCCCGTTTATCAAGAGAACCATTGCCATGTTGTGCA
This sequence comes from Nitrosospira multiformis, assembly GCA_017306155.1. Classification (GTDB taxonomy): domain Bacteria; phylum Pseudomonadota; class Gammaproteobacteria; order Burkholderiales; family Nitrosomonadaceae; genus Nitrosospira; species Nitrosospira multiformis_F. Next base: position 55,071 of record JAFKJB010000011.1, on the reverse strand, counting down.
AGCATGATCTGTCCCATTTTTTCACCCGTCGTTGGTTGATAACGACGCTATGAAACAACGGAACCGGACCCCCGAATAGCTGTAAAATCTTACAGGAGACAGCGCGCAAAACTGGCGGAAACCATTACCTGTATTGGGTTTAAAGAGTTCCGGCGGCTACGCGTTGGACATGCTTCTTATGACCGTAATGTGAATAAAAAAGCGGGAAAATCCTTCGGGCAAAGCCCTTCCGATCTGATCAGAATGCGCGGCAAACTTCGTCCAAGTGCTTTGGTTGCGAAGCAATCTCTAGGCGAAGCTGTCGAATTTGGTCGGAAAAAGATAAGGCAGACGGCGTAGCCGTCATACAATGTTGGCGTCGCAAGACCTACCGCCGGATAGGCAGGAAGTAACGCCGGCTTAGACCCTGAATCTCATCAATGCCGTCTCTCCTTATGGAAGAGATGCGTACACGGAATGCTGGCTGAACTTGTCGTATGCGCCATACCCGCGAAGGCGGATATCCGGATCTGCAATGTAGCGGCAAGGTTCAGAGCGATGGATTTCCGCCTTCGCCAATATGACGGTGCGTGATGACGGTGCGTGATGACGGCGCGTAGAGGGCTGATTTGGGATTCCCGGCAGGATCCGCCTTTTATCGGCTCAAACCGGGTCCCTCGAATGTCAGTTGAAGTAAAGCCGCACTGAGCCGTAAGCGCTGAGCGGATCGCCGGGAAGCGCTCCCGCGAATGTCGGATTGGTATAGTAGGTCTTGTCCGTCAGGTTTCTGACGTTGACCGCGACCTCCAGGTTCTTTACGCGATACGAGGCCATGGCATCATAGACGACATAGGACGGCACTCTCAGCAGATTGAGCGCATCGGCAAAACTGTCGCCCTTGTAGGTTACGCCGAATCCCAGCATCACGCCCCGTGCAAGTCCGCTTTGTATCTGATACGTGGTCCACAGGCTGCCCATGTTGGTCGCGACGCCCACGGGGCGGTTTCCAGCAATGCTTCTGAATTCTCCGGGAGCAAAGAGAACATTGTTCCGTGCACGTGCCTTCGATAATGTTTCCGGATCCATCCACACCCCGTTGCCGATGATGCTGAGCCCCGCGATCGGACGAAAGGCGAGGGACACCTCGACGCCGCGGGAGCGGTCTTTTCCGTCCTGGGTAAGGAGATTGGTGGCGGCCGGATTGAGGTTGATGAAATAGTTATTCCGCGAACTCTGAAACAGTGCGACGTTCAAATCCGCCTTGCCGTCCAGGAAGGTCGTCTTGGCGCCAACCTCGATCTGATTGGAAGTTTCCGGCGCGGTCGCGACCGACGTAGGCTCGGTCGACAGATTGATGAACGCGCCGGTGCTGTAGCCCGCATAAAAGGCCAGATTTTGGGTAGGCTGATAAACCCCGCCTGTGGAATAGGTTGTCAGGGAACGTGTGCGCACGATTTCCCGGTAACTATAGCTTCCTGAAGCAGACTGAAAACCCTTGTCGCTCCACTGCACGAGATCGTTGCGTATCCCCAACCGGAGTTTCAATTGATCGGTCAGCTCGATCTGATCCTGCGCGTAGAACGACGTCTGGTCGCTGTTGATCTTGCGATCGAAAGTGGGCCTGCGGTTAATGCCGTTCAGGGAGGTTTCCAGGTTGTTTGGATTGAACAGGCTCACTGCGTTAGACAACGTAAAATCCCCCCGGACCGTCGTGATGTCGACATTCTTGTATTCGAATCCGCCCAGGAGCGTGTGCTTGACCGGACCCGTGGCCGTTTTCCAGATCGCCTCGTTCTGAAAGGTCGCGAACCCCTGGTGATCGGTCTGGTGGCGCGCATCGCGACCCGTAATGAATCCGGCGGCGTTAGCCTGGTTGCCTCCTCCATTTCTCAACATGTCGAGCCTGCGCCCGTCATAAGCAAATGCCGTTCTCATGCTGATATCCGCGGAGATCGTCCAGTTGTGGACGAGGGTTACGCGGTTGATGGTATTGCTCGTATAATTGAACGGGCTGTAATAACGGTTTTCCCGGGAAGTCACCAGCTGCGAATTGAAATCGAAAAGCGTTCCATAGTTGTCTGGCCTGATTTTTATTTCGCGATGGTCGAAGTCGACCGTCAGTGTTTTGTCATCCGCCAGGCGCCACATCATGCTGGGAGAGATGTCGAATATATCGCGTTTAAGTCCGCGAAACCCGTCCGCATGCTCCAGATCAGTGATGAAGCGTCCTGCGAAGCTCTTTCCCATCGGCCCCGTCACATCGAGATAGCCATTCAGCGTGCCAAAACTGCCGAACATCGTTCCCGTGGAGGCTGAGAAAGCGCTTCTGGGCTGTCTGCTGATCATGTTGATGCTCCCGCCGGGGCCTGCTGCCCCGAACAAGGCCGAGCCGGGTCCTTTCAGGACTTCGATACGCTCCACGTCGTACATCGTTCGGTAATACCCGTTCATGGGAGACGTCCCGTCGGGCATCGCATCACGAAAAAAGCTTACCGTCAGCCCACGGGAGGTGAAGTTATTCGAGAAACCGTAGCCGCCTCCCATGAGCGGCTGCACGCCGCTCGCGTTACGCATGGCATCGTTCATGTTGATGTAGCCCTGCTCCTTAAGGACCGTCGCCGGCACGACATCGACCGTCGCGGGGATGTCACGCAAGGGCGTATCTGTCTTGCTGCCGGTGCGGGCGACGTCCTCGATCGTTCCCGGACGAACCCGCCCGGTAGTCACCTTGATCTCCGGCAGGGTCGCACTTTTTTCCTTTTCTTTTCCTGCATCTTGAGCCGTGTCTGCGTCTGGAGATGTCGCTGCTTCTGGAGACGCCGCTGCACCTTGAGGTGTCACTGCACCTTGAGGTGTCACTGCATCTTGAGCCGCTGCGGGCAATGGCATCAATGACCATGAATAAAACATGGTTATGGGGACCAAAAAACGGGGTGCGGGCTTGAATCTGGATAACTGTTTCACTTATAGCCTCTTTTAATTTTTTTACTGCTGGCTGGCTACAAGCACGAAGGCGTTGGCTGGCTGCGGGTTCTTTTTCCCGGCGAAACCGGGCGGGAAATTATAATCAATCGGACATTCTTTTATCGCAGCTCGGGGCCTCGTTCGAAAAAATAACGATTATGTCAGCGATAGCGTCGTCAGCATGAGGATCGCAGCAGTCGTCAGGGTCGTACCCATCAACCCGGCTGCCATCAGGCGGGGACCGTGCAGGCGACTCCACAACAGCGTGCCTGTGATTGCCAGCACCAGCAGGCCGCCTGCCAGCGTATCAGTGAGCAATATCCAGACATTGGACATTCCGCTTCCCTTGTGGAAGTTTGCCAGAGTGGCCCAGGCATTGGCCTCTTTCCGCTCGACATGCGTCTCGGCATCCCCCCTCCAGTATTCCGCGGTCACGCTCTGATTGGGCGCAAGGAGCGTAATACGCCAGTTTTCCGGCTGCATGACCTGGCCCCCTCCCCAGGGCACCGGCCCCGCCGGTTTTTTCTGCGTGCGCGATTTTGCATCGGGCATTTTGAATTTTTCACGCAGCCAGGATTCCAGCGCTTCCGGCGACTCAGCGCTGCTGGCAGGCAGAGTGAGTATTTCGCGGGTTTCATGTTGCGCCGCGAGGGGAATCTTCATTTCGCTGCGATGATTCAGCAGAACTCCGGATACCCCGAACAGCAAGCCAAGCGCCGCGCCCCAGAGTCCCATCCAGGCATGGGTACGGCGCAGCCAGACCAGAAAGCGGCCACGCTTCATTCCCTGTGATAAAAAGAGGTAGCCGCGCGGTTCCGTCACCATGGGACGCGCTCCCTGGCCTGCAACTTGGGATTGCCCCATGCTCTGCGCAGCGGCCGAAGTTGCGGAAGATTTTGGGGCTGCCTGCGCCCCGGATTGAACAGTGCTCATTTGTACAGGCTGCGCGTGATCTTGTGGCTCTCGACCGCGTATGCCTTGCCTTCGAACTCGCCGGGTTTGTGCATCTCGTATTTCGCTTCGATCACGTACAGGCCGGGCTCGAGCAACGCGTAGGCCGCCTCCCCTTTCTCATCCGTCTGCAGGTGTTTCTCCCAGCCATTGGGTGCGATGACCACGATTTCGACCTTGGGAACGGGCTTTCCCAAGTAGGTCAGGCGCAACGTGTTGCCGGACTCCTGGATATCGAGCGGCAGGCTGCCCCCGCTACCGAGACGCGTGTAGAGAAATCTTCTGTAGGTAGGAGACGGGATTTGCCCTTGCGGCTCGCGTATGGATTGCTTGAGCGCCTGCACCAGCACGGCACCGCCCTCGACCTCCTTATCTGCCGGTATCGCAAAATAATTATTCTCGCGCCTGACTTCCACAGGCTTTTCAATGCCTTTCGCGTTTACCACCGTCACCTTCGGTTCGATAATGCTATCGAGCCTGCCCGGCGAGGACTCGCGCAGGTTTTCCGCGTATTCACCGAAATAAAGCCGGATTGCTCCGGCTTCTTTCTCAAGCCACAACGCATGCGCTGCGACATCCAGGCTGAGCACGCAGCCGATAATACCTATACCTGTAGCATGGATAAATTGCGTAAGTTTCATCAGGCTTTTCCTTTTCTATTATTTATCAGGAATTGAAAATGATTGAGTTGTTATAAGTATTTGTCTTGCATCATTTTGCCGGCGCCACGTTCCACCGGGTAGACATGCCGGCCATCATGTGATCATCGACGTGGCAGTGCAATAACCAGTTACCGGGTGAACGCGGAATCATATCGACCGAGGTCATGCTTGCCGGCAGCACTTCCACCACATCGGTGCGGCGCCCATGATCGAGTACTGTCTGGGCATGCCAGTGCACGGTGTGGTTATCCGTCTCGTTGCCGAGTGCCACGACGTACCAGCGGACACGCTTTCCAGTACTTGTATCGTAACCCTTGAGGTTGCCGAAAATACGGCCGTTGATGGTGTGCTTCATCCCGCTCTCTTCCCCGTTCTCCTCATTAAAGATCATGAACAAGGTAGTGAATTCCTGATCCACATCATTTGGCGATGGATCGCGCGTCGATCTTGCCATGCCTTGCCGGGTCACGATGAGGGTACCGATCAGGCCGAGATTCGCCTCTTCCTCTTCCATTACATGCGAGTGATATAGCCACACGATCGAGGAAGGATCGGTTGGCCCGGGACCGGAAGCCTCATCCACAACCCAGGTATAAGTAAAGGATTTTCCCGGCGGCACCGCAGCTCCGATACCTGCTCCCTTGCCGGCAGCATCGGCCCCCTCGCTTTTCTTGTCATAGAATACGCCGTGCGGGTGCATGGAAAGCGGCCGGTCGGTTTTGTTCAGGAAGTGAACCTTGAGGGTGTCGCCCACCTCTGCCCGAAGCTGGGGGCCGAGAATTCCCGCCCACTCCGGCTGCACCAGCCGCTCCTTGTAGTGCCCATCCTTGTAGCCAAAATAGCGGTACTTGGGATATGTCAGCGTTTTACCCCATTCTCCCAATCCGTCATCCGGCTTGATCAGATTCTTTCCGGATGGCGCGTAGTTCCAGGTGACTTTTTCCGCCGCAACCCAATACTCCCTTTCCGCCGCCACTGCCTGCTCTATGCCGAAAAGCGCAAGAAACCCAAGCAGCGCCATAACCCGGCCTGCGTTGCAAATATTCATGTTTTTATAATACGAATGATAATCACTGCAAGATATCACAAAAATCACGACCCGACCCCTACCGATTTCTACCTCGTCAGATCTGAATGTCCTGGATCCTTAAAATCCTCAAGCACCGGCCTCTCTTCGGGAGAAGCTGGCCAGCGCTTCTTCGATTGATCGGGTCTACCCGGTGCGGATGAGGCACTCAATGCCGCCAGAGTTGCGATACCTTTACGAAAAGTGGAAAGGTTTGAGCGATCCAGCAAGACGCAGAGCTTGCCGGAATGCCGGCAATAGCGTTTGACGGTGAAAAAAGCGGTATGGTTTACGCAATCCACGGGGCAGACAACCATGTCAGCATGGTCCAGCAATACGGGCAAGTGATGCCCCGGACCCTGAGGCATGTTCCTGTAGATCAACAGCTTACCGCCCGAAGCCTCCACTGCGCGGCGATATTCCGGGTACAGAGCGGCGCGGCCTCCTACACACAGAACGCAGCGCCCCCCGATACCGGATCCCTCGCCCGCGCCGTCTCCTTTTTCACTGGAAACGGCAGAAGGGGAATGCTCAAAAGAAAACGACGCAGGCGGAACGGATTCCCTGATCAGGGGAAACCCATCCATTTCGGCGATTTCCCGCTCAACATGGTTTTCGGGATCGACTCGACCGGGTGGGAGTAAATGAACAGGCTTGCTATCTGGCGGCAGCCGGCCCGCAGACACTGGTTTCGATCCCTCGATCAAAGCCGATGACCGGCCCAGTCGCGCTATCCGGGTCAACCTTGCAGGGGTAAAAAAAGGATTGCTGCCCTGTCCCCGGAAGAGTCGTCTGATAACTTCGACCAGATTTTTTCCGGGTAGCGCTTGCAATATCCGCAGTGCCTGGCTGCGGCGAATGAAAAAATTCGGGAGAAGACAGGAATTATCCTGTCTGGCGGCAGCAGGACCGCGACGCCCCGGTTCAATCAGGACAGAAACGGGAACACAGAGATTAGCCAGCGATGTTGCCTTAAGCTGTTGCACAGCCCATACTCCGGACAGGTCAGAAAGCGGGCTTGCCCTGTACGGGCTGGCTGGCTAAAAGTGAAGAAAGTAAAAAGATTGAACAAACTCGAACAAGGGCCGCCGCTGGAAAAAGAAACCCAGCGGCATCATGAACGAATCTACATCTGGCTCTGCAGCCAGTTCTGGATACCCACTTTCTGCATCACATCCAGTTGCGTTTCCAGCCAGTCGATATGGCCTTCAGTATCTTCCAGGATTTCTTTCAGAAGCTCCCGCGAAACATAATCCTTCGCCGCCTCACACGCGGCGATGCCGGCAAGCAGCGTCTCGCGTGAAATCATTTCAAGCCTGAGGTCGCAGTCAACGCATTCCTCCGCTTTCTCACCAATCAGAAGCTTGCCCAGCTCCTGCAGGTTGGGCAATCCTTCCAGAAACAGGATACGCTTGATGAGCATATCGGCATGCTTCATCTCTTCTATGGATTCTTCGTATTCCAGCTTGCCAAGCTTGTCGAAGCCCCAGTTTTCGTACATGCGGGCATGAAGGAAATACTGATTGATGGCCGTCAATTCATGCTGCAATTGGCGGTTAAGCCACTGGATGATGTCTGCGTTGCTCTTCATGTATGCCTCCTCAGGCGAGATCTCGAATGAACGAGTGGGTTTATGTGGAATGGTGTTGAACCATGTTTTTCTGCATCAGCGCTTTTTCCAGGACTTCCTTCGCGTGGCAGGCGCAAATCCCGCACTGCTCGCTCACACCCAGGCAAGTCTTTAAATCCCGCATCCGGTCGGCCCCTCGATGAATGACGGCTTCGCGAATTGCGGTATCGGTTACACCTTTGCAGACACAAATATACATGATGAGCGCCCTAAGTCTACTATTCCCTGCTATTAATCCAGTATTTCTGCTATTTGGTCAAAATGAGCTTACCGTTACGGGTACGCCGCAAGCGGTATTGCTCGCCCTGATGCTGAATAAACACCTCGTCACCGTGGGAAAACAGCGCATCGCTGTAGATGCGTCGCGTCCGATCCAGCATGGCGAACTTCTGTTTATCCGCGTTGGTTTCCGGAACTGTGAGTAACTTATCCATGGCGCCGTTTCCGCAGTTATTAATGAGAATGATTCGTATTATAGGCGACTTTGGGTGAAATACAAGAAGTAAATAAAAAATTATTTCAAAATTATTTCGATGGCCGCTCGTGAATTGCCTAGAGATGCTCAGCATCCGTTTAAGCTTCCTCAAGCTGGGTCTTTTTCAAATAAAATAATGCCCATATGTTTCGCCCATATGTTTCGAGAGGATCGCCCCGGAGACAACGAAGAACATCATTGTGCTATGATGAACCCTGCCAGATGAGGGAAGCAGTTCCGGACAGATCAACAGAGCTTGCGCACGACGAAGGGAAGTTCATTGTCGCCGCATAGATTGACGCGAACTCCTATCTGGGATCAATAATACAAATCGGCAAAATATCCTTTAGGAAAGAAAGACAATCTGGCATTTGCTGCACAACTTAAGGCGCAGAACACCTTTTTACCTGATCAATTCACCCCTCCTTCGCCATAGCGAACACCCCGCGCAAAGCTATCCTGTGCGCTAAATGCAAAAATTTTCCGTTCTTCCACATGAAATGGCCGCAAGCCTCTGGCGCAACAGAGACCTGATTACCGCGCTTACCAAACGTGAAGTCATCGGCCGCTACCGCGGCTCTGTCATGGGCATGGCATGGTCCTTCTTCAACCCCCTGCTCATGCTCGTGATTTATACGTTCGTATTTTCAGTGGTGTTCAAGGCGCGCTGGGGGGTGGGCGGAGAAGAAAGCAAAACGGATTTCGCCATTATTCTTTTCGTCGGCATGATCGTGCACGGCCTGTTCGCCGAATGCGTCAACCGCGCGCCCGCCTTGATCCTGTCGAACGTCAATTACGTGAAAAAAGTCATTTTTCCGCTGGAGATACTCCCCTGGGTAGCCTTCGGCTCTGCGCTGTTTCACACGGTTATCAGCGTGGGCGTGCTGCTGCTTGCGCAGCTCCTCATCAGCCATCAACTGCCGTGGACCGTGATCCTTTTCCCCCTGGTCCTGCTTCCGCTCATTTTTATTTCGATGGGCTTTGCCTGGTTTCTGGCAGCATTTGGCGTATTCGTGCGCGATATCGGGCAACTCACCGGGATGTTTACCACTGTATTACTGTTTCTTTCCCCCGTGTTTTATCCCTTGAGCATCCTTCCTGAAGAATACCAGGGCTTATTACAGCTTAACCCGCTCGCGTTCATCATCGAGGAAGGAAGAAAAGTGCTCGTCTTCGGACAGCTGCCAGACCTCGGGCACTGGAGCATCATGATGGTTGCCTCCTTGCTGGTGGCGTGGGCAGGATTCGCCTGGTTTCAGAAAACCCGCAAGGGATTCGCCGATGTTCTCTGAAGCGAAAAATCCCATAAATACCGCTGCTCTTCCCCTGCTTTCGGAAACAGAAGGTAGAGTCAAGGTGGAAAGCGGCAAGGGTGACAGCGCAATACCGGTTTCCAGTGACTTCGCCATCCGGGTCCGGAACGTATCGAAGTGCTACCAGATTTACGATACGCCGCGCGATCGACTCAAGCAGTTTGTCGCCCCCCGCCTGCAACGGCTACTGGGTAAAACTCCCAAACACTATTTCCGAGAATTCTGGGCACTGAAGGATGTTTCCCTCGAAATAAAAAAGGGACAGACGGTAGGGATCATTGGCCGCAACGGCTCAGGCAAATCTACGTTGCTCCAGATCATTTGCGGCACACTGACCCCAACGGGGGGAACCGTGGAAACAGTGGGGCGCATTGCAGCCCTGCTGGAACTGGGTTCCGGCTTCAACCCGGAGTTTACGGGACGTGAAAACGTATATATGAACGCTTCAATTCTCGGCCTTTCCGAAGCCGAAATTGATGCAAAATATGATGACATCCTGGCGTTTGCAGACATCGGTGAATTTATCGACCAACCGGTCAAGCAATATTCATCAGGTATGTATGTTCGTCTCGCATTCGCTATCATCGCCAATGTAAATGCGAATGTTCTTGTAATTGATGAGGCTCTGGCGGTCGGCGATGTTTTTTTCAATCAAAAATGCATGCGATTTCTGCAGGATTTCAAAGTTAACGGCACTCTTATCTTTGTGACACATGATTCAGGGGCTGTTGTAAATCTATGTGATGATACGGTTTGGCTAGACCGTGGCGAGATTCAGGCAATCGGCTCTGCAAAGATCGTTTGTGAAAAATATCTTGCCAAACGTTATGAAGCTACCTCGTGGACTTCAACAACGCAAAAGAATGAACGAAGCCCGGTGAAGTCTGGAAACAAAGAAATTCTGATTGAGGAGCTTAAGTCAAAACGCGACATGCGGATGCAATTCATCAATCATTCAAACTTGAGAAATGATATCCAGATCCTCGATTTCTCGCCCGATACTCGGGGTTTCGGCAATGGCGGCGCCAAAATCACGAGCGCTAGACTGCTAGATTTAGACGGAAGACAACTTTCATGGATAGTTGGCGGAGAACAGATTCGCTTTGTGGTTGAAGCAGAGGTACTGGTAAATTGTGACAACATTATTATTGGGATGAATGTCAAGGATAAGCTCGGTCAAGTCTTGTTTGGACAAAATACTTATTTAGACTACTCCCTGAATCCGGTAAAAGCCGGGCCCCGGGAAACAGTGGAGGCGGCATTCACATTTCGTATGCCGATATTGCCCCGTGGATCGTATACGGTAGACGTAGCAATTGCCGACGGCACACCGCCGGACGTTGTCCAGCTACAATGGCTTCATGACGCCTTCAGCTTAGAATCGCACGCCTCCAGCAGTGTAAATGGATTAATTGGATTAATCTTTGATTCCGTTGAACTGCGCAACAAATAGTCATAAACAAATTTATGAACACTGAATTATTAGAGATACGTACTAAAAAACCGGCTATTTTTATTCATATCCAGAAAACAGCCGGAACCTCGATGGTTGATGTAGCCAAGCAACATTATCAGCAAAATATCATTAGTCATGGCGACTATCTCAAAGGGGTCTATCATTCTCCTTTCAAAAAGGATTTCTGGATCGACGAACAGGTTATGGGCAGTTTTCACCGCACACCGTTTTTATCCGGCCATTTTGGTTATGATTTCGCCAAGCTTTTCATGGATGGAAGATACACATTCACGTTCTTGCGGGATCCGATCGAAAGAGTCCTGTCCTTTTATTATTTCTGCAAAACCCGGGATCCGAATGAATTTGAAACATACAGGCTATGCCAGCAGTTCTCGCTCGATGAATTCCTTAAAATGGGCCTAGAGCAGCCAGAAATCGGATTTTTTATATGGAACAATCAGGTCTGGCAACTTGCTTGCGGTTTTGGCAATCTCGAAAATCGAAACCTGTCGTCATTCGAGTCCGCAGAGCTTCTCGATCTTGCAATCAAGCATCTTGAAAATTTTTCTTATGTCGGTTTGACAGAAACCTTTGAGCAAGATCGCGACAGGATACTTACCGATCTGGGAATCGCTCTGCCTGAGGAAAAAATTATTTCAAATGCCACGCCACGTCCCACATCGAAAGACTTGCCGCAACCAACATTAGAACTACTGGAGCAACTGACCTATCTTGACCAGATTCTTTACCAGAGTGTGGCATCCCAACGAAATTCAGAACTCAAGGCGATAGGGTCATGACTGACCGGTTTTATATTCCTCAGCCAGTAAATGACGTGCTTCCGCGCGAGCAATCAGGCAGCTCGGGGCAAACTGTGGACGAGTTGCAGCGCATACAGCATATCTATCTCGAACTGATGATATCGTCGTTGACCGGCAATATTTACCGGGATGCACCACGAGCGCCATTCGGGCCAAAAACATTTGATCCCGATCTGCGTGAGCATGGCCGGGACTGGCCCTCGCATGCACAAACGATGATTGGTATAAAACGCTTGGCCAACTTGCGGACACTGACTGAGTCCGTGATTACCGACAACGTTCCGGGCGACCTCATAGAAACAGGTGTATGGCGAGGCGGCGCCTGTATCCTGATGCGAGCCGTTCTTTGGGCGCATAACATATCGGATCGATGTGTCTGGGTTGCCGATTCCTTTGAAGGGCTTCCTCCTGCCGACGAATCACGGTACCCGGCGGACGCGGGTTCCAGTTTTCATAAATACGAGGAACTCGTGGTATCCATCGAGCAAGTCCAGGAGAATTTTCGAGCTTATGGTTTGCTGGACGAGCAGGTGAAATTCATCAAAGGCTGGTTCAAAGATACCCTGCCGAATGTGCCCATTGGGCAACTGGCGCTGCTACGACTGGATGGCGATATGTACGAGTCAACCATGGACGCGCTTACGAATCTGTATCCGAAGCTGTCCCCCAACGGATATGCCATTATTGACGACTACCATGTCGTTCCCGCCTGTAAAGCCGCAGTAAACGACTACTGTGCGGCAAACGGCTTACAACCGGAGATCAGGGAAATCGATGGCGTAGGCGTTTACTGGCGAAAGCCTCGTGAACGGGAGCCAGTGGAGGGCCCTGCGGAGATCATGCGGGCGAACGGTCTAATGGATTCCCGGGATGTTCAGACTGCGCGCCTCAATTGGGCCGTGATCGAATTAAGCCTAAGCGTCATTTCCAGGCTCAACCAGTCCCTCGCGGAGCGGGATGCACAGATCGCGCGACTTAATGAATCCGTATCAGAAAGGGACACACAGATGGCGCGCATTAATCACGCCAATGTCGATCTCAACGAGAAGATGGAAGTGCTTCTGTCGTCGGCCAGCTGGCGGATAACCAAACCAATGCGCATATTGCAGGATATTTTTGACACCTCCAAGCTTGATCATCCCAGTAGGAATCCCGCAGATAGCGATCGCTCAAGGTAGCACAAGCCGGAATTATGCAAAAACCTTCTATTTGCCAATCAATGATTCTTCTAAAAAAACAGCTCCTGTTGATCATTCAGTCACACGTCCACCCCTCCGCTTAATCGTATGCAACCCTTTTCTCTGGGCAGGATTATTAGTAACTTTCTTCGCTTGGTCCTGACTCAAACTGCTCAAATCAAAAGATGTCGTCAAGCCGATGGAAGAAACCGAATTTGGGCGAATTGACGCCATCTCCTCCAAGGGGTGTAACGCTTTGGCAGCCACTGTATCAAAAATGCCCTTCCGTTAATTGTAGAAAGAGGTCACTGGTAGTGTCAGGATATGAGCACGAACAAGGTTCATAAATACGAGTATGAGGTAGATGTTACTTCAAATACCGCGGCTGCGTATGTTGCAGCAATGGTGGGCAGGGAGAAGCAGGTTCTCGAAATCGGGCCCGGGCCCGGCTCCATCACAAAAGTGCTTCAGTCAGTCAATGCTTGCCACATAACCGGGATAGAGCTCGATGGCGAAGCTATCGAAAAGCTCATCCCATATTGTGACCGGATCATACAAGTGGATCTCAACTCCATTGATTGGCAAAAGCTGTTGGTAGATATCGGGCGGTTCGATGTAGTAGTTGCGGCTGACGTGCTCGAGCATCTGTATGACCCCTGGTCAGCACTACAAAACATTGTTCAGTTTTTGAGTCCGGATGGCTACGCCGTCGTCTCACTGCCTCACATCGGCCATGGAGCAATAATGTCTTGCTTGCTCAACGATGACTTTGAGTACCGGGAGTGGGGGCTGCTGGATCGCACGCACATCCGGTTCTTCGGGCTCAGGAACATTGAAGAGTTGTTTGCGCAGGCCGGCTTGAAGATCATTGAAGCGTGTTACGTCATCAAACCTCCCGAGGAGACCGAGTTCGCATCCGATTGGTCCAGACTTTCTGGTCCAGTCCAGGACCTTATCATGAATAACCCTCATGCCCAGGTCTATCAGGTTGTGGTCAAGGCAGTACTCGCGAATCATGAAGGGGAGCCGGTTTCCCTGACTGCCCCCCAGCACAAATTCAAGCGGGGCCTTTCAAGGCAAAGCGATGTTCCGAAAGAAATGAATGAGGCCGTCGGAAAGGAAACAGCGCAAACAGAACATGCGATCCAGAAATCGCATATGGAACCCGCGACAGGGCAATTATCCACCAATCATTTGAACCCGAGGCTGATTGCCTTTTTCCTGCCCCAGTTCCATCCAATCCCCGAAAATGATCAGTGGTGGGGGAGGGGATTTACGGAATGGACCAACGTTACCAAGGCTGAACCTCTATTCGAAGGACACCTCCAGCCTCATCTCCCGACTGATTCGGGGTTTTATGATCTACGTCTCCGGGAGACCAGACGTGATCAGATCAGGATGGCAAAGGAATATGGAATAGACGCTTTCTGCTATCACTATTACTGGTTCTCGGGCAAGAGGTTATTGAACTTCCCGATTGACGACATGCTCGCCGATCGGGAAAGCGATATGCCGTTTTGTCTCTGTTGGGCTAATGAAAACTGGACCCGGCGTTGGGACGCGGGGAACAAAGAGATCCTGATTGCGCAGGAATATTTGCCGGATGACGACATCAATTTCATAAAGTCTCTACAGCCCTTCTTTGAAGATAAACGATATCTCCGTGTAGATGACAAGCCGTTTCTTATCGTCTATCGCCCCCAGCATCTACAAGATCCGGCGAAGACCGCATCGATCTGGCGTAACTACTGCCGGCAAATTGGTATAGGCGAAATCCATCTTTGCGCTGCACTAACACATGGCAATGAAAGTTATTCTCAATTTGCGTTTGACAGCGGCGTAGAGTTTCCCCCACACAACTTCCGCTCGGAAACCGTCAATCATCTTGTACGAACCTACCACGCCTTCCACGGGACCATCGCCCAATATGCGACGGTTGCGGAATCATATCTTGCCCGCAGCTATAATGAGCCGCGCATCTTCAAAACTGTCTTTCCCTCATGGGATAATACGGCGCGAACGAAAGAACGGGCACTCATAATACTCAATGGAACCCCCGAAAATTACGAACACTGGCTCGCATCGACCATTGACGCAATCGGGGAAGACCGTAAAAGCGAACATCTGGTATTTATAAATGCCTGGAACGAGTGGGCAGAGGGCTGCCATCTCGAGCCGGACCGCTGGTTCAGTCATCGGTTTCTGCAAGCCACAAGGAACGCTAAAGCAGGCTTACGAAGGTATGTTGCTTTTCCACACGTAAGTACACCTGCCATTGAAGAAGAGCCCCTTCACGACCAAAGCAGCGAAACCGAGGTCTTGCGTGACGAAATCGATGCGGCACGCGCGGAAATCGACATGATGCGTGAAGAACTCGAGGCATTATACCGCTCAACTTCGTGGAGGATTACCGCACCTCTTCGCAGCACACGACGACTTATTACCCGATTACACACGTACGGCATATTACCCCTCTTCAATATAGATATGCGGCACAAAGATTAGTGAAAAACTATATATTCCATGATTCGATTCGCCGGCAAATCCGTAATATCTACCTTTTTGCTCGGAGTATATCAATCAAAATTGTATATCCCATATCGCCGAAGCTGCACGAACTGATCTTCGTTAAACTGGCGCCATTTTTAAAAAAGAAACTTTTACAGTCTCTTTTATTCAGTTCCGATTTGTCCAGTTCCGATTCGAAGGAACTTTATCAAAACAATCATAAGTCTGCTGAAGATTTCCAACCCAAAGTATCTGTCATTGTACCCAGCTATAACCATGCTGACTTCCTCCGGCAGCGGCTGAGTTCCATTTATCAGCAAAGATATTCAAATATAGAAGTCATTCTTTTGGATGATGCTTCCACCGATGAAAGCCGAGAGATTCTCGAAGAGTATCGATCACATTATCCGCAAATAACAAAGTACACCTTCAATGAGAAAAATTCTGGTAGCGCGTTTAAGCAGTGGCAGCGAGGATTTGAGATGGCGACAGGCGACCTTGTATGGGTAGCCGAGAGTGATGATTACTGCTCTGAAAATTTTCTGGAGGAGCTGATCAAATGCTTCACGAACCAGGCAGTAATGCTTGCATATTGCCGAAGCATATTCGTGGAAAGGACATCTGCCAAACAGGTATGGAGCCTTGAGGAGTATTTAACAGAAATCGACGCTCATTTATGGCATAAGCCCTTTGTAAGGTCGGCCCACCATTTGGTCAACAGGGCGTGGGCGATAAAGAATATTGTGCCGAACGTCAGCAGTGCCGTTTTTCGCCATCCAGGAAAACTCGAATTACTGGACAACGGCGTTTGGAAGCAGATGAGGATATGCGGGGACTGGATATTTTACTTGCATCTTGTACGAGGTGGTCTGGTGGCCTACACACCGAAAGCCACTAATTACTACCGCCTCCATGAAAACAATACTTCACGAAATACGTATAGCAGCGACATCTATTATCATGAGCATGAGCTGGTCGCAAAAGAGCTTCTAAGTTTGTACCGCGTCGATCAAAATGCATTTGAGCACCAACAGCAGGTTTTGCAGTCCCAATGGCGTACCTTTCGTACGGATTATTCAGAAGTCTCGTTTGGAAACTGCTATAGCTTTGAGCGCATCCGACCTCTGGCTGCATCGCGGAAGCCAAATGTGCTCATGGCCTCATTTGCACTGACAGCAGGAGGTGGAGAGGCCTTCCCAATCAAGCTAGCCAATATGCTGAAAGCAACAGGGTATGGGGTAACCTTTCTTAACTGCGAAAGAGCTCCGACTGAAGCAGGTATGCGCAGCATGTTACGCAAAGATATCCCCCTTTTGGAAGTGGACAGTCTCGAGAAGCTTGGAACAGTATTTGAGGACATGGGTATCGAAATTATCCACTCGCATCACGGCTGGGTAGATGCGAATATCTGCCATTTCCTGAAGCCCGATTCCAATGCCAAACTGATTGTCACTACGCACGGCATGTATGAAACTGTCCCTCCAGTCGAATTGGCACAAGTTTTACCTCTCTTGAAAAAGAGAGTCAGTAAATTTGTCTACCTTTCGAATAAAAACCTTGCACCATTCATTTCCCATGGTTTTGATACAGACGGTTTTGTCCGCATCGATAATGCCGTGGACATTAGCCCCATAATGCCTGTACCCCGATCGGAACTGGGCGTTCCGGAAGATGCCTTTTTGATTTGTGTGGTGAGCAGAGCAATTCCGGAGAAGGGTTGGCAAGAGGGCATCGAAGCTGTGAAATTAGCGAGGAAAATTGGCGGAAAGGACATTCATTTACTCCTGATCGGTGCAGGACCGGAATATGATCGACTAAGGCCAGTTGTCAAAGACAGCTTCATTCATTTCCTGGGGTTTCGTCCGAATACACGGGATTATTTTGCAACATCTGATCTCGGTTTTCTTCCCTCACGCTTTACCGGGGAAAGTTTTCCCCTCGTACTAATCGAATGCCTCCACTCCAACCGTCCTATGCTCGCAAGTAATGTTGGGGAAATTAAAAACATGCTGACCACCGGGAAGGGGACCGCTGGTGCAGTATTCAATCTCGAAGATCAGAATATCCCGATCGCCGGCGTTGCTGAAATAATTGCTGCGTATGCGGAGAAAACCGATTTCTACCTTAATCACCTCCAGTGCGTTCCAGAAGCAGCACGTAAGTTCGACCCGGCAATTATGTTAAGGCGCTATGAAAAGGTTTACCTTGAGGTGTTCAAAGGAACTTCTGACTCTGAAGGAAATGCGGCAGAAGTTGAAAAACGGGACCCGCTATTGGAAATCAGTACTTAATCTGGTTACTGGGAAGACGTGAAAACCGTAAGCATTAAACAGACGAGAATGAGAATTTACCCGATTGCCGATAGAAATCTTAACCGTTTAGAGAGCTTCACTTCCAGATATGGTTTCGTTGGAATATGCTCAGTTTGTGGTCTTCCGAGCTATTTTGGTAAATTTCGAGACAATCATAGGGAATTGGGTTACTGCATATTATGTAAAGCAAGCAATAGAAAGAGGCAGTTAGGTTTTGTACTGCGAAAGCTTCTTAACTTCGGAGATTTCGGGAAAATAACATCCGACAAGCAGATTTTGAATGCCGAGGCGTCAGGTGGGTTGCATCATTGCCTTAAACACAATGTCAACTATGTCTCATGTGAGTATTTTGGCAGGAAATATAAGTCTGGAGATATTGTCAATGGGATACTAAACGTAGACCTCGCGCATTCTCACTTTGAGGGAAATGCTTTTGATGTCGTAATGACAAGTGACGTTTTCGAACATATTCCAGATCCCTATAAGGCATTTAAAGAGATTTACAGGATATTAAAGCCTGGAGGAGTCCACATTTTTACCGTCCCCTTTTATCAAACCGGCTATTTCGATGAGAAAAGGGCAGAAATAATGGATGGTGAAGTTATTCATCATATGGAACCCATTTATCACCTGGATCCGTTAAATCCTGATGGCATACTCGTATACAATATTTTTTCCCTGGAAATGCTGCTGAAGCTAGCTCAGCTCGGATTCCGCACTACAATGCATAAACTCTATGACATCCGCTACGGGATATTCGGTAATAACGGGCTCGTTTTCGAGAGCAAGAAAATTTAAGGCCTGATTTCCTCCCATTATTAATGAATGACTGGAAATCTGTCAGGCTCATCTATTCCATCTGGTTCAACAGGCTGTTGCGCCAGATATACAGAAATCTACCGCTACCCTGGTATTTCAGGCATCTGCTCAAGGATATATACCTGGGTCGGCCCGGTGCATGGAAGGTCTCTACCAGGAATATTTCTCAATTTGACCGTAATCCTGATGCCCTGCCCTCTGTAGTCGCAAGCGCGTGCCGGTATGATCCTGCGCAACAATGGATATTGATAGTGGGTTGGCCAGTGCTTTCGGCAGATGAGGATAACGACGCTCATCCCATGTTGGCGATCCTTCACCTCCTGCAGGAAATGGGGTTCCATATCACCTTTGTTCCGGATTCAGACGACTGGCTTCGCAAGGAAGCATCTGAAAAACAAGGCATTCGCCTTATCCACGGACTCGATGCGGTCCCTTTCCATCTGAGAGCTGAAGGGGGAAAATATCATCATGTGCTGTTATATGGATCTGTAACAGCCTTCCGGCACTTACCCTACGTGCGGGCATACGCTCCCTATTCAAAGGTCATCTATTGGATGGCCGATTCGCAGCCCACTGTTCGTCCTGCCGGTCCCGCTTTTCCCGATGACAGTACCGAACTTCATCGATTCGAACTTTTCAACACCACTTGCGCGGACCTCGTACTCGTAGCCGATGATAAGGAAAAAAATAATCTTTTTACGGTACAACCTGAAACCAAAATCGCCTTGGTGCCAGGTTTCCCAACTCTTCACTCTGATGACAGAACCAGAAAGCAATGGGCCAATATCTTTTCAGCACCCCGCACCCCACTCTTTGATTGGAGTCTTGGAAACAACGAAGGCAAGCCCCCAGCTTTTCGGGGAGATGGAGAGCACAATTCCGACATTTCTGGAAATGCAATATGAACAGTTCCGGAAAGACGACCCGGCAGATGTTACAGATACTCATAGCCGGAATATATCTTGCCGACAAGGAGAACGTTGCTGTTGACATCAGCCGGGAATTTGCTGGCAGCAAGGACTGGGCAGTCAGGCAGCAATGGGCTTCATTGGGAAAAAACCTGCCAGAACCGGCAATGGCATCTCTCACCGTACAAAGATTCGAGAGGCCTGTCCCCAAATTCCTGTTGCTGAATCAGCTATTGAAGACAGTCAATCTTTACGATTTCGAATACATCATTATCAGTGATGACGACATCGTTCTGCCGCCGGGTTTCCTCGATTCCTATCTTGCGCGGGTGTCGCACTATAATTTCGCGATTGCACAACCCGCAAGAACTCATGACAGCTATATCGATCATCCATTTGTGGAGCAACTCGATGGACTCGACGCCCGCCTGACTCGTTTTGTCGAAATCGGGCCTTTATTCTCCTTGCATCGCAGCGCCTTTGACTACATCCTGCCTTTTGATGAGGCAAGTCCCATGGGCTGGGGCAATGATTTTGTATGGCCGGTTTTGGCTGAGAAACACGGTCTTAAAATGGGAATCGTCGATGCCGTGCCGGTTGCCCACAGCTTGCGCAAACCGGTGGCGTATTACGATCATGCATCGGCTGCAAGGACCATGAACGATTACCTTTCAAGGAGACCGCATCTCCCCAAGAAAGATGCGTTCTTCATACTCGAATCCTATGCTTGACCGCTCCCTTTCCACAGAACATGGTGCGGCAAAACCGTTGCTGAGCATAGTAATCTGTACCTACAACCGCGCACCACTGCTGGCTCAAGTGCTGGAGAGCCTGTGCGAACAAACGCTGTCTACAGAGCGTTTTGAAGTCGTAATAATAAATGACGGATCAGCCGACGGCACGGAGACCGTAGCGGATAGCTACGCTAAAAAACTCCCACTGCGCTACTTCTATCAACGCAATGCGGGATTGGCCAGCGCAAAGAATCATGGCCTTTTTGCCAGCCAGAGTGATCTCGTTTTTTTTATGGATGACGACGACATTGCCTCCGAAACCCTCCTGGAAGAGCATGTCAAAACGCACCTGAAATTTCCGGCTCAACATTACGCAGTATTGGGTTACACCGCTCTCGACCCGGAGATCAGCCAGAATCCGCTCATGTATTTCGTCACCGAAGTAGGTTGTTTTTTATTCTCGTACCCGTCTCTGAAGCATGGAGATATTCTCGATTACTCTTATTTCTGGGGTGGGCGTTCCTCCTGCAAGCGCTCCTTCTTGCTGAAGCATGGCGTATTCAATCCCGTTTTCCGCTTTGGCGCAGAGGATCTCGAACTAGGCTATCGGCTCTCGAAACACGGATTGCGGGTAATTTACAACAAGAACGCTGTGTCCATCATGGTCAGGAAGATAAGTTTCGATGCTTTCTGCCATCGGCTGGAACGTCAAGGGTCCTCCAATTACGTCATGAGCAGGCTTCACCCTGAACCGGAAATTCAGCGATGGGCAGAAATTGTCGATCTGGATAAAAACTGGGCGATGATAAACGGGCACTATGACGCAATTGTCGGATCAGCCCGTCATCTGGATTCGATTGCCACTCTGAAACTGGCATCGGGCTTCGATCTCGATGAGGAAACCCGCTCTCTCGCCTATCGGGGATACTGGGCAGCCTTCAAGGCATGCAAGCTGAAAGGAACTGTGAAAAAGAGAAGCTTGCGTGATGAATAGCGCGGGAGGCATCGAGACGCGCAGGGAACGTACGGGACATTCCTTTACAATTTCTGAAAATACTTTCAGTGTCACTGTATCCATAGAGCAAGCAAAATTTTGCGCATGCTGGGCAGGAAAATTCGAAAATTAGCGGATAGCTGCGCTCGTATCGCTGCGACGACAGAATACTTCCGACAGCATCCCGAAATTCTCAAAGGATATTTCTCATTTATACGAAAACGGGGACTGTTAAACGCCTTATCGCGCCTTGGCAGGAGCCTCAGACGAGGGGGAGCCCGGCGTATACTTGCACCACAGGTTGGGATCAAGCCGCTAATGCGGCTACGATCCAGCTGCAATGATCCCGTCATCATTCTGGCTACGCCTTCCGATCTTGGCTTGGCAAATATTATTGCAGTCACATTATCCCGCGCAGGAATCGAGTCGCGAATCGTCCACGAACTGCCACGGGAGGGGCACGACGAACGCACCCATTTTGTCATCAACGCTCCAGCGTTTACGCACCTTCCCGCTTTTTATACTGCCGTTCAGGTAGAGGATTCAAGCAAGGCGGACCCGTTTACTGAAGCCTATCTGCAAATCCTGCAAAGTGCGTCTGTCATTCTCGATTGCTCTACCGCGAGCATTGCCTTTCTCAAGCAAAAGGGTCTTGATCTGCGCCGGATTTTTTACCTTCCCCTGGGCAGTCGTCCCGGCAATAGCAACGGTATCAGTCAGGTTTCGAATGCAGATATGGAAGTACCATGTGACAATGCGCAGGAAAGGCTACCTGATCAGTTTGATTACTTCTTCTACCGGTTCCTTCTGGCAACGGATAATATTTCATTCGAGGAATTCTGGCATCTGGCGGGGCACGAAGCCGAACTGCCGAGCAACGCCGTCTGCCTTAGTCTCCCCGAATATGTCGAGCGTGCACAAGGATTCGTCAGGGATAACAGGTTCGGTTTTTCCGCTTTCCCCGGCCTGCGCCATACGCACAGCTGGATTGGCTGCGCGATGAGCTACAAATTTCTCATTATGCTCGCGCGCCAGCAAGGTTTGCGGCAGATAACGATCTGTGAAGATGACGTCGAGTTTCCACCCGATTTTGAAGTGCGGTGGCAAGATATCCAGGAATGCCTGAATGATTCTGACATTACCTGGGATATATTCGCAGGCTTGATAGCCGATCTGGATAAGGACGTTGATGTGTTGGGTCTATACAAATTCCGGAATCAGCAGTTCGCAGTCATCAATAAGTTGATGAGCATGGTTTTCAATGTTTATAGCGAGCGTGTATACGATACGATTGCGCGCTGGGATGAAAATAACCACGATGTGACAACGAATACAATAGATCGTTATCTTGAAAGACAAGGTGCGCTCAACGTGCTCACGGTCGACCCATTTCTGGTCGGGCACAAAGAATCCGAGCAATCCACCATCTGGGGCGTTGAAAATACCCATTACACTGATCTCATTAAAGCCAGTAATCAGTTATTGAAGGAAAAGATTCTCACCTGCAAGAAAATTGCCGGCGTCTCAAACTCGCGCACGAGAGCCAGAACCTCCCCAGATGACGCCAATACCACGCGCCAACACGGGAGCCAGGAGTTTTAGACGCAAAAACAAACCGCACTTGCTGGATGGATCTGGAGCGAATACGACCAGATCACTCCGCACTGTCCTTGACTATTCTCCCCTTAGCCCGTCATAATCAGACCAGATAATCTGACCAATTCGAGGAATCAATGCGCTCAAGCCAATGGCGGCTTCAGGATGCAAAAACCCAATTCAGCCGGTTAGTGGATGCAGCTTTGCGAGGTGAACCGCAGCACATTACCCGTAGCGGCAAGCCGGCAGTGGTTGTTCTCTCCGAAGAGGCATTCGAATCCCTGCAGCGCAGCGCCCATGTGGCGGCTCCCGGCTTTGTCGCTCACCTGCTGGCGATACCCAAACAGAAGGAAGGAGAAGAAGACGAAGCCGATGTTAACCATGCTTCTCTGGTTCTGCGTGACGTGGATTTCTCATGATTCTCCTGGACACGGTTGTTCTTTCAGAACTCCGCAAACGTGACACATCTCCTCAGGTCATTCGCTGGCTCACGGGTTATCAGGACACTGATTTGTTTCTAAGTGCGGTAAGTATTGGCGAGCTCGAACGCGGTATCGAAAGGCAACGAACCACCAACCCCGCGTTTGCTGCATTACTCACGCGGTGGATTGAAGATTTATTGCGCCTCTACGGCGACCGCGTATTACCGGTTACATCCACTATAGCCCGGCGCTGGGGGAATCTTTCAGCCCAGCTGGGAAATGACAGTGCTGATTTATTGATTGCTGCAACAGCGCTGACTCATGGTCTGAAGGTTGCTACCAGGAATGCGCGCCACTTTGCTCCGGCAGGGGTGGATGTGATCAACCCATTTGAAGCTTGATTCAAAAGCCGAACTTCAAGGGCATAATCACCTCGTCGCAAGGAGATTCACGGTATTTTCTGGCCGGGTCAATAGTAAAACAGATAAAGGATGTACGTCTACTATTTTGAAAGAAGAAGGGATTTTACGCGGAAGAACTGCCAGGCGAGATGGAAGATAATTCGAATCCCCTTTGTATCTCGGTCGTAATCGTCAACTACAATACCGGACAAACTCTGGTGGATTGTGTTGAATCGGCACTGCCACAGGTGGTTGAGGTGCTGGTAGTGGACAACGCCTCCTCGGATCGAAGCCTGGAATTCTGCGCCGAGCGCTTTCCCGGCGAAGCAAAGCTTAAGATCATGCGCAATGCAGCCAATCTCGGTTTTGCCGCGGCCTGCAATATCGGGGCCAAAGCTGCTTCAGAATCTCATGTTCTGTTTCTCAACCCCGATTGCCTCCTGAGCAGGAATGCGTTGCCACGCCTGCTCCATGTATTGGAAACGACCCCCCAGGCCGGCATGGCCGGCGGGCTTTTAATCAATCAGGATGGGACCGAGCAAGCTGGAGGGCGCCGTGCGGTGCCGACACCGTGGCGTTCTCTCGTGCGCGCTTTTGGTTTGTATCGCTTCGAGCGTTACTGGCCCCGGCTGTTTTTTGATTTTCACCTGCATAAGCAGCCTTTACCCGCCGGACCAATCGAAGTGGAAGCTATTTCCGGGGCGCTCATGCTGGTGCGGCAGGAGGCAATCCGGGACGTTGGCCTATGGGATGAGGGTTATTTTCTTCACTGCGAGGATCTCGACTGGTGCATGCGTTTCCGGGAAAAAGGCTGGAAAATACTTTTCGTGCCTGATGCACTGGTGGTACACCATAAGGGAACATGCAGCAGATCCCGGCCGATATTCGTGGAATGGCACAAGCACAGGGGAATGATGCGCTTCTATCGCAAGTTCTTCCGGCAGGAATATCCCGGCGCCCTGATGTGGCTGGTAGCAGCGGGAATATGGTTGCGTTTCGGGGCGATAGCCGCAGTTCATTGCATGCAGCATATGGGGAGACTGGCGCAATCGAGGTGAAATCAACAGCCTGTTTCCAGGACCTTTTCTGAACCCCGGCTCCGATCCCGCTTCCAATCCTGCGAAATCCACGGCACTGTTCCCCTCGCTGACAAATCAAATGGCTGATCCGGGCTCCAACCATAAAATCATGGTGACAGGCGCTACCAGCATCATCGGAAAATTCCTGCTGCCAGACCTGTTGGATGCCGGCTATGAGGTCCATGCGATCAGCCGCCGGGCGGCGGAAGCAGTGCCTTCCAATGGAAAATTGATCTGGCATCAGGCGGACATGAGCGAGCCGGGACAGATACCTGACGTAAACACGCAAATTCTCATTCATCTCGCCCCGCTCTGGCTCCTTCCACCGCTGCTGCCGATACTGAACACGCTTCAACTGAAACGCGTGGTCGGCTTTGGTTCCACCAGCGTGTTCAGTAAAGCGCACTCCGCCAATTCGGCAGAAAGAAAGGTGGCAACCCGGCTGGCGGAAGCGGAAGAGGCTGTTTGTCGCTTTTGCAGCGCCTCCGGAATGGACTGGACAATATTTCGTCCAACCCTGGTTTATGATTGTGTTCGCGACAAGAATATTACGAGAATTGGAGGCTTTATCCGGCGCTATGGCTTTTTTCCGCTGATCGGGCAGGCTGCCGGCTTGCGGCAACCGGTGCACGCGGCCGATCTCGCGCAAGCGTGTATGACAGCACTCTCCCAACCCTTGACTTTCAATAAAGCCTACAACCTGAGCGGCGGCGAGACTTTAAGCTATCGCCAGATGGTGGAAAAAATTTTCAGTTCACTCGGCAAGCCTGCACATTTCCTGATTGCTCCCCTGTGGCTCTACCGGCTGGCGATACGTTCAGCCATGCTGCTCCCCGGCAAGCAAGAAATCACAACCGAAATGGCAACACGAATGAATGTCGACCTCTGTTTTGACCATAGGCAAGCGATCGACGATTTCGGTTTCGCACCAAGAGCGTTCTCACCTGAATGGGGCAGCGGGCAGGAAAAGTAATGGCAACCTTCGGAAAAATAGATATTCCCGATCACGAAATCGAAATAAAGGCGATTCGCGCGCAAGGCGCAGGCGGGCAGAATGTGAACAAGGTATCGAGCGCCGTTCATCTGCGCTTCGACATTGTCGCTTCGTCGTTATCCGACATTCATAAGGAGCGCCTGCTGAAACTCCACGATCAGCGCATCACCCGGGAAGGCGTCATCATTATCAAGGCTCAGCAGTACCGCAGCCGGGAGAAAAACCGCGAGGAAGCCTTGAGACGCCTGCACGAACTTGTCGACAGCATCGCTGAGTTGCCGCAAAAACGCAAGCCGACCCGACCGACGCCAAACTCCCAGAAAAAGCGGCTGGATAGCAAGACCCACAAAGGCCAGATCAAGATCCTGAGAAAGAAATGGGTGTCGGAGCCGATGTCGTGATGCTCCCCTCCGGAGACACTTCCGTTTCGGGAAAGGCTACCGCTATTATCTTGGGAAAAATAACGGAAAAAGCTGTCCCGACATTCTGTTCGCTGGAAATCCTGATCTGTAGTTTGTTGTTTTCGGCCACGGTCTTGACGATCGACAAGCCTATTCCGCTCGAAGTCCTGTTATGCAGTGCCGCTCGCGGAGTGTAAAAATATTCATCGAAAATATGCGGCAGGTCTTTTTCGCCGATTCCTATCCCATGATCGGTAACGGTTACGATACCGTATGAGCCTGCGCCTTCAACGGCAGCTACAATTTCTACCGTTGTGTTGTCATATGAATAAGCAAGCGCGTTTGAAATGACATTTTCAAGCAGTATTTCAAGCTGATTGGGAATGCCCTCAACGGCAAAGTCCTGGAGCGATACCTTTACGTCGATATGACGGGAACTGGCGATCGGCCCTAATTTATCGATGCATTTGCGGATCACTGTTTCAATGCTGACCTGCTCTCTTGCATTGTTGTCACGCGCCGCGGCTTTCAACCGTTCCAGCTTGAGAACATCCAGAATGAGGGCGGCCATGCCGGAAGCGCGATGATCGATCTTCAATACCACTTCTCTTATTTCAGGCGATACCTCGCCGCAATATCCTCCTTTTACAAGGCTTATCTTGCTGCGGATGGCATCGAGCGGGGCCTTGAGCTGATGTGTCATCAGCACTGCATAACGGTCTTTCTCCACTTGCGCACGCCTGATTTCTTCGTAGGCATCGACAAGATTGTGCTCATGAATGCGCACTACAATCGCCAGCCTTGAGACGACATACCAGACAGTGATAAAGAGCACATCGAGCGTAAACATCCACAGGAAAATATTGATCTTGAGCGGACTCAGAACGGATATGCCAGGATCAATGGCCAGCGCTTGGGGCGCCATAAAAATAAGCGGATGTTCATCCAGCAAAACGGTGGCATACATGACGCATACCAGGCCGGTCACCACCAGGCTTTCCAGGGTCGAGAAAAAGATGCACGCTAGCGCTATATGCAGCACGTAAAAGAAGGGGGCCGGAGTTGCGATGCTGCCGATAAAATGCACGACTACCGACAGGCACAGAAGATCGACAATGATCTGGGCCCAGATATTTATAGCGGGCGAGTTATATTTTGTGTGCCGCTGAAAATCCAGAGCTTGAATGTAAATGACATTTGCAATGAATAATACCAGCGTTACCGCAAGCGGCCACCCTTGCTGGTGGGTAATGCCGATTTTCGTAAGCTCGTCCGAGGCAATGAGCGCGAGCACCTGAAAAAGCAGAAGAACTCCGATAACGCCCCACCGGAAGATAATAAACCATCGGGCATTATTGATTAATACTTCATCGCTGAGCTTCGCAGCGTTTGTCCCTACTCCGGGAAGCGCGAAGCGATTCTTGTCGGACGGGTTCCAGGAAAACTTGACAACCGCCATGGTTAAAGTCTCCAGGAAAATTCTGCTTCAGGATTCGCTATTCTCCAGCCGGCTATGAATGATCGATAAGAAACTGGTCGGCTCGACCGGTTTTTCCATGATCAGAATCCACTCATCAGAGAGGCCAGTGAAATAAGGGCGAATTTCCTCGCCGAGCGAAGTCATGAATATCAGGTGAAGCCCGGGGAAACGTTTGTGTATTTCCACATAGGCTTCCAGACCTGCATCCATTGTTTCAACCATCACGTCGAGAATTGCCAGATCGGGGGGATTGGCTGAATTCCATAGCGATACCATGAAATCATTCATGGTCTGATAACTTTCGACCGCATATTCGTTTGCTTCCAGAATACGCCTGACCGTATCCCGAATATCCGGGTCATCATCGATATGCGCGATTCGTTGCGCCACTGTGCTTCCTTGAGCTGATGCCGATCCCGGTACCTGGCCCGGGAGTTTGTCGGCGTCCTGTTGTTGGATAGACGCATGCATGGCACTTCCTCCAATCACAATTAAAATACTTGCAGATACCCTACACTACTCAGTATAGAGTAAGCCTATGTGAAGAATGTTTCAGGTATGTGTTGAAATTTTGTGAAGAAGGGTAACCTTGCCACCGGAGAACCAAGAGGATCGAGAGGATAAGGCGGGAGATGCCGCCTGCAATTGCACTTGCTGTACCTGGATGGATTACGGAAAGTAATCCTGCTCAGGCCAGCACGCGTTGCAGCCAGTTACGAATATCCTGTATCTCTTCCCTGCACACAGTATGCGCCATTCCATACTCGCGCCATTCCACCGGATAACCCGATTCCCGCAATTGCTCGCGCGATGCAGCCGCCAGGGTTATCGGAATGACAGTGTCCGCCACACCATGCGCCATCAAGATTGGCACGGCGAAATTGGCAGGGTGCGCCTCTTCCGCAAGGGTCTGCGGCGCTGGCAGATAACATGAAAGCGCCATGATTCCCGCCAGTTTTTCCGGATAGCGCAAACCGGCGAACAGCGCAAGGGCACCCCCCTGAGAGAAGCCCGCCAGAACGATATTCTCTGGCTTGAGCCCTCGCTGCATTTCGTGGTTCACCAGGGCTTCGACGGCCCGCTGCGACTCCCGCAGGCTTGCCATATTCTCCTGAAGCGCCGCGCTTCCATCGGCAATATCATAGTCATACCATGCGCGCATGACCATTCCCCGGTTGATGCTGACGGGTCTCATGGGTGCATGGGGAAACACGAAACGGACGGCTGGAATGGAAGACAGCGCAAGCTCATCCACAATGGGTGCAAAATCACTGCCATCGGCACCCAGGCCATGCATCCAGATAATCGCACGGGCAGGATGAGCGGCTGTTTCCAGCTCGATGAAAGGAAGCAGATCGCTGGAACCGGAAATCATGAAAGAAAATGAAGATCGACCCGTTGACTTGGGTGGGACAGGGGATTAGATTCGTACTTTTCGATTCTGATATTTCTGATATACAAGGCCATGGCAGGGAGAGGATTATGAAACGCAGGGATTTTATCAAACTGGCCGGGGTGAGCGCCGTATTATTTCCCGTCGCGCCATCAGTATTCGGCCAGCAAGCTGGCCAACCGGTTATTCCACCGCGACGCTACACTTATCGTGTGACTTATAAAATTGATCTTCCGGAGGATGGAAAAAAAGCACGCTTGTGGCTGCCACTGCCGGATACGGAGGATTCTCCCCACCAGTTCTCCCAGGGAAGTGTCTGGAGCGGGACCGCAAGCACGGCCAGATTCGAGAATGTTCCGGGAACAACCTCGCCCATGTTTTACGCTGAATGGAACCGTGGCGGTCCCCGCAGCGTAACGGTGAGCAGCGTGATCAAAACATCGGACCGCGCTGTCAACCTGGAGCGCTATAGGGAAGGTAAATCGAGCGCATTTCCCGCGGACGTGAGGCATTATCTGCGGTCCACCAAATTTATTCCGCTGGACGGCATCGTCCGCAAAACTGCGCTATCCATTACCAAGGAGGCCAAAGCCCAATCGCAGTTGCAGAAAGCGCGCGCGATATATGACTGGGTGGTCGAAAATTCCTACAGCGACCCGGCCACGCGCGGCTGCGGCCGGGGTAACATCAAAGCCATGCTGGAAAGCGGTCATCTTGGCGGCAAGTGCGCCGATCTGAACGCATTGTTTGTAGGACTGGCGCGCGCGGCAGGCATCCCCGCGAGAGATAACTATGGCATCCGCATTGACGAATCAGTGGCGCACAAAACGCTTGGCCAGGCAGAAGATATCACTACAGCCCAGCATTGCCGCCCTGAATTCTATCTGGCCGGCCTTGGCTGGGTACCTGTGGATCCCGCGGATGTGCGTCAACTTGCGCTGGATGAAGGACTCTCCATTGAACATCCGCGAGTGGTCGAATTACGCGAAAAACTCTTCGGCTCATGGGAAATGAACTGGGTGGCGTTCAACCACAACCGGGATATCAGGCTGGCGCAAGACAGCGTCCTGGGTGAACTGCCATTTTTCATGTACCCGCAGGCCGAAGTAGCGGGGCACGAGCGGGATAGCCTCGAACCGGCTGAATTTGCTTACAAGATCACCTCATCCCGCCTGGTGGGTACGGGGATCAAATTCTAGCTCTGAAAATATCGGTCACGCCGTTCCCCGGAAAGCTGCGCCTGTGATCAGTCGATTCCTTCACTACGTCTTTCGTCTGTAGCAGGAATGATCTTCTGCAATTCCTGGAATAATGCGCGAAAGCTTTTAGGAGGCTTGTTTGCGAGCTTCTCCTTCACAGCGTTGCGCGCAAGTGTGCGCAACTGCTGCAAATCTGCGGTGGGATACTTCTGCCCCAGTTCATCGAGGGCCTGCATCTGCTCGTCCGCCATCAGGCGCTCGCGCCAGCGTTCCAGTTGATGCAGGCGCGCCGTATTTTCGGCGCTTAAATTTCCCCATAGATCGAGCTTCTTCCGAATGGGTTCTGCATCGACATCGCGCATCAGTTTGCCAATAAGCTGCATCTGCCGGCGGAGGGCACCATGCTTGCGCATGCGTTTCGCTTCCAGTACCGCCTCCATCAAACCGTCCGACAGACCGAGTTCGATCAGACGCCTTGAATCGAGTTGAACGAGCGACTCACCTATATCCTGGAGCGCGTGCATTTCCTTCTTGCGTTTGGTCTTGCTCGGCCGCGCTTCCCGTTCTGAATTATCTGCCGGATTCTCTTCCAAGGCGCTTCCCAAATTAATAAACTGCTATCATACGCCACTGGCACATCATCTGACTCCTCCTGGGCTGCCCTCCCGGTTCCTGGGAAAGTTGCGGTACAGGATAGCTACTCAATATAATCCCTATAACCCCTGAACTCCCTGAATTCCCCGGGTCGCCGCCTATGAATGATAATGCCCTGCCTTCACAACGTTTTTCCTATTCGTTTTCAGTGCTTCAGCAAATCGCGCAGGACGTCCTGCACCATGCGCGCAAAGGGGGCGCCAGCGCGTGCGAAACCGATGTTTCAGATGGTTTTGGCCAGAATGTCACGGTACGGCGGGGGCAGGTGGAAACGATAGAGTACAACCGCGACAAGGGACTGTCAGTAACTGTTTACGTCGGGCAGAAGCGCGGGCATGCCAGCACCTCGGATTTTTCGCCGCAGGCGATAAGCGATACGGTCACCGCGGCACTCTCGATTGCCCGCCATACAGCCACCGACGATTGTGCCGGCCTGGCCGATCCCGATTTGCTGGCGCGCGAATTTCCCGATCTCGAATTGTATTTTCCCTGGAACTTGCCGGTCGAGCAGGCAATAGAACTGGCGCAAACCTGCGAAGCGGCCGCATTTGCAGTCGATAAGCGCATTACCAATTCTGAAGGAGCCAGCATCTCGCTGGGCGAATCGCAGTTTATCTACGCAAACAGCCTGGGATTCATGGGCGGCTATCCTTCTTCCCGCCACAGTATCAGTTGCGCGATGATTGCGAGCCACGATGACAGCATGCAGCGGGACTATTGGTACAGTGTAGCACGTGATGCTTCCGACCTGGAGCATGCCGATGCGGTCGGGAAGAAAGCCGGAACACGTAGTGCCGGGCGCCTGGGCGCGAAGAAAATCGCTACCTGCGAAGTTCCCGTCCTGTTCGAGGCCCCGATTGCACCCAGCCTGATCGGACATTTCGTCGGGGCAGTGAGCGGGGGCAGTCTTTACCGCAAATCCTCATTCCTCCTCGACAGTATCGGCAGGCAGGTATTTGCGCCGGATATCCAGATACGCGAACGGCCGCATCTGAAAAAAGGCCTGGGCAGCGGATCTTTCGATAATGAAGGGGTAGCGACCCGTGATCGTAACATCGTGGAAAATGGGGTGGTACAAGGCTACTTTCTCGGCAGTTACTCCGCCCGCAAACTGGGACTTGTCACAACCGGAAATGCCGGGGGCAGTCATAACCTGATCCTGGACAATGGCGCCGGGATGACTTTTGCCGAACTGCTCAGAAAAATGGATAAAGGCGTGCTTGTGACCGAGTTGCTCGGCCACGGTGTAAACAATGTTACCGGGGATTACTCCAGAGGGGCGGCGGGATACTGGGTCGAAGACGGAGAAATCCGCTACCCGGTTGAGGAAATAACGATTGCA
This sequence comes from Nitrosospira multiformis, assembly GCA_017306155.1. Classification (GTDB taxonomy): domain Bacteria; phylum Pseudomonadota; class Gammaproteobacteria; order Burkholderiales; family Nitrosomonadaceae; genus Nitrosospira; species Nitrosospira multiformis_F. The sequence goes on along the minus strand of JAFKJB010000011.1, from coordinate 23,340 downwards.
GGAAATCTGAAAGACATGCTGCCTGGCATCTCCGCAGTAGGGAACGACGTAATCGTGCGCGGTTCCAAGCAATGCGGCTCATTGCTCATAGATCGGATGACGGTTGCTGGCGGCTAGGCGTTCAGGTTGAACGTGCGGTTTCCTGATCTGGCCTCTCCTCCCTTGCCTTGATATTATATTATCCGCCCGAGTCGTCCTGAATTGCCTGAATAATGAACCTGCATTTGCTGGTACCGGCGCTCTTCTGGCCGGACCCGCCACTTCCTGAAATCTACCGCGACCTGCCCCTGCCCGGCCTGGAGAACCTGCTGGCAAAATGTTCCGTCACGGAAGATAAACCGGAGGGGATAGAGGGGTGGCTTTGCCGCGCTTTCGGTGCCGCAAAACAGCAGGATTGGCCGGTTGCACCCATTACCCTGCAAACCGATAGCGGAGACGACGGAGAAGCGGTAAAAACGGAAAAAAGTCACTGGATCCGTGCGGACCCGGTGCACTTGCGGCTCGAGCGAGACCATATTCTGCTGGCCGACAGCCATGTTTTTCGCATTTCACTGGAAGAAGCCCAGCAGTTCACCGACCTGTTGAACCGCCATTTCGCCGCAAATCAGGGGATAAGCCTCTTCCCGCTAAAACCGGACCGCTGGTATCTTCGCCTGCTGGAACCGACCTTGCCCCATACCCATTTACTCAGTGAAGCTGTAAATCGGGATATCCGGAACAGACTGCCCTTCGGTGCGAACAATACCTTCTGGCACAGCCTGGCCAATGAGATTCAGATGTTGCTGCACGAGCACCCTCTGAATCAGGCTCGCGAGGCGCGTGGAGAACTTGCGGTCAACAGTGTCTGGTTCTGGGGAGGAGGGACGCTGCCTGAATCGCTTGTTTCGCCGTATACACATGTCTGGAGTAACGAAATTCTTGCAGTTTCGCTGGCCTCGGCGTGTAATATCGATCACGCTCCGCTTCCTGTCGACGCGGCGGCGTGGGAGACCTCTGCCAGGACAGGCAGGCATCTGGTGGTGCTGGATGAATTGCAGGGAAGAGCCCGATATCGGGATGCGTACGGCTGGCGCGAAAACATCAAAGAGATGGAGAGGCAGTGGTTTGATCCGCTATGGAGGATGTTCAGGCGCGGACAATTCGATGAGATAACGCTCACAGCGCCTGATGAGAGCAGCGGCAAAAGCTTCACCGCGACGCGCAGCGATTCGCGCAAATTCTGGCGCAGGCCGAGACCCATCCTGGCTTATGGAAAGTGACAGAGAATAGCTGAAATAGGCCGCTTTTTACCTTTTTTTCCTCCTTTCGAAAAAGCTGATATCACGCATAATGTCTTAATCTGCCGCAAATAAGGCACCGATTTTCTGCCACAATATTCCTGACGGTTCCTGAAAGAGCCTCGCTCCGACAGCGAAGGCTCGATGCGACAAGCGTTCAACATAGATGACTGTCATAGTTTGGAAACGAGTGTCGCCGTATACTATGATTGTCGAATCAGGGTACGTTAAGATGATTCACGCTATAGGGAAGCATTTTCTCCGGCCCGATCCCATTTGCCATTAAGAGCCGGGATAAGCGCGAATGGAAACGTTGGCAAACCCCCATCGGCAGGATGAGCAGGAATGTTTGGTAAAGCTTCGCATGCAATATCTCAGCTCGTAACGAGAAGTATCATGAGAGGGAAATCATGGATAATTTGACCTTATTCGAATCATTGATGAATTGCGATTCGGTGGACGAATTGCACAGCGCTACCACAACCATTATCCGCGCAATGGGATTCGAGCATTTTCTGTATGGTGTTCAGGTGAACACTTCTCTTACCCGCCCTTATCGCTTCATCCTCAGTTGTTATCCGGAGGAGTGGCGTAAACATTATGACAAGGAGGGCTATGCCAATTTCGATCCTACGGTTTCGCATTGCGCCAGAACGTCTATTCCGGTCGTATGGAAGAAGGAAGTTTTCAAGGGGCAAAGAGAGGCGCGCGTAAGAAACGAGGCCAAGGATTGCGGGCTGGTCAGCGGAGCCAGTTTTTCGGTTCATGGCGGATGCGGCGAAGCCGCCATGTTGAGCCTGGCTACCTCAAGAGAGTCGCGTGAGGCACAAAGCGACATTATCTCCACAATGGGTAAAGCACAACTGTTAACCTGCTATCTGCATGAGGCGGTGCAGCGCATTGTCCTCAGTAAAGGTCCGCTACCCGTAAAGAAGGCCAACCTGACCAAAAGGGAACAGGAATGTCTGTTATGGGCCGCAGAGGGTAAAACCGGATGGGAAATCGCCAACATCGTCAAGATCTCGGAGCGGACAGTGACTTTTCACCTGCAGAATGTCGTTCATAAACTGGGGGTTGTCAATCGTCAGCAAGCCATATCGCGTGCGCTTTCCATGGGCCTGATCGAGCCCCGTACAATTCGCTAGTGTGCATTGCTGCCTGACCGGTCAGCCTTCCCCTTCTCATCGAAGATGATCCGTGAAAAGCTGTAACGGGCGCTTGTCATGGGCGCTTGTCATGTCTCGCTTGCCGAGACACGGATAAGAGTTTCTGACCCCGGCTTTCTTTCCTTTTCCTGCACGATCCCACCCAGCTCCACCATCACGGGCGCATGATCGGATGGCCGCTCCAGTCTGCGCGTAGCCTTATCTATGGCACAAGCCGTGCACATGCCCGCAAGCTCGCGGCTCAGCAGAATATGGTCTATCCGCAAGCCCATGTTGCGGCGGAAAGCCATCATTCGATAATCCCACCAGGTAAACGATTTCTCAGGCTGCTCGAACAGGCGGAAGCTGTCAATAAAGCCGAGATCGAGCACTTCCCGGAAGGCCGCGCGCTCCAGTTCGCTGAACAGGACTTTTCCTTCCCATAATGTGCTGTCATGTACATCGCAGTCTTCCGGAGCGATATTGAAGTCTCCCAGTACCACCAGCTTCCGGTGCCTGCTCAACATCTCGCGCAGCCATTCCCGCAGCGCTGCCAGCCATCTCAACTTGTATTGATACTTCTCGGAAGTAACGTGCTCCCCATTGGGAACATAAATGCAAACAATGCAAACGTCATCATGAACGCCCCCGAGAAGACGCTTTTGGGAATCCTCAAAGCCGGGCATGCCGGTAATGACTTCGCTCATTGGCTGCCTGCTGAGCAGCGCGACGCCATTGTATGTTTTCTGCCCGGAATAGATTGTTTGATAGCCCGCAGCGGCAATCTCGCTTACGGGGAAATGCTCATCCTGCAGCTTGGTTTCCTGGAGGCACAGCACGTCCGGCTGATTCAATGCCAGCCATTCCAAGACCTGCGGAAGGCGAACTTTAAGAGAATTTACGTTCCAGGTAGCTATCTTCATGTTCTTTGATCTGGCGCTGTGTGGGCTGAAGTATATCCATTATTCAAAATACTGAACAGTTATCAATTCGCCTTGTGCTATCATGAAAACGTGTTGCAACACGGGTTAAACGTTTCGGTATCGATTTCTGACATGAACCCGGACCCCGTGTCCGGTCTTCCGGCACTTGCAGGGTACTTCAGCTGGACTTGCTGACAGTGATACGGGACCGATATCTGGCTTATGCAGATCCCCTCTGGATAGAATAAAGGCAGGGTGAACATGGATTCAAGTGATTCAGAATTCGGGATCGACGACTGGCAGCGGCTGCTTCGCGCTCTCGGCGAAGACCCCAGTCGCCAGGGTCTGCGCGAAACGCCGGGGCGCGTGACACGCGCGTGGGCTCACTGGACGCGCGGATACAAGCAGGATCCGGCGACAATCCTCAAGACGTTCGCAGATGGCGGTGAAAGCTACGATGAATTGATCGTGGTGAGACAGATACCTGTTTACTCGCACTGCGAACACCACCTGGCCCCCTTTTTTGGCCATGCAACCATCGGGTATCTACCGAGCGGCCATATCGTCGGGTTGTCCAAATTGACACGACTGGTCAATTGCTTTGCCGCTCGCCTGCAGGTTCAGGAACGTCTGACTCAGCAGGTTGCGCAATCCCTGCTGGAGCACCTGCAACCGAAGGCGGTCGGCGTCATTCTCCGCTGCCGCCACATGTGCATGGAGTCGAGGGGGATTGCCGTTGCCGGGGAAGAAACGGTAACGTCGGCCATGCTGGGCGACCTGAAAACGAATGCGGCGCAGCGTGCCGAGTTTATGGCATTGGCCGAGCCGCACGAGTAACCTAAGGAACCGCTGAAACAACTTCCCCCCCCCAAAAAAACACTCCGTTCCCAGATGATGATTGACATACTGGGACTCCCCGGAAGCACTTCCTCCAATGCCTTGTCGGGCATTCTGGTGCCAGTCACATTCCATTCATTTTATTTTGTTATAAGCAATCTGCATGATCCTCATGCCTACTAACCGGAGCCCCGAAGCCTATGGCATCAGCAAAATACCTCTCTATTTTTTCTCCCGCAACGAAGCAGCAAAGACGGGAAAATTTTGATAATTATTGGGAATTTACCCAGCAACATGGGGGACAATTTTTCGAGGATGACAAAGATCTGGAAAAAAAGCGCGCCAGACTCAAGCATTTTCAGGACCATCCGGTCAACTTGCGCCGACCGCTTGCCAATCCCGGGGCCTTTTATCGCAATTATGTCGAGATGCAGGATGATCCTTCATCGCTGGATCGCATGACGTTGATGCTGACATGTATCTACAAATTCGCAAGACACGAATGGGTAGGAATAAAGGCGGCCTGGGATGCCGTTCCCGCCATGGCACTTTCATACACGGTGGAAGATAAAATCAGCCGGATGCATTTAGCGGAAGAGTTCTGCCACATACGGCTTTTTGACGAAATGTTGCGTACCTGCGGTCTCGATCAGGTGGAATGGGTGCCTTTGGATCCGGTCAAGGAAAAGATTTACGAGCAGTTTCCAAAATTTCCGGAACTTTTGATGGCTCCTCCCGCTTTTGTGACTGAATTGATGGGAGTAACTTTTTATTGCCATTTATACCGCCTGTTCGACGAGGTATTGGCCGAGGAACCCGAAGTCTGTCAGCGGCTAAAAGAACTGCTGGACGAAATTACCATTGATGAGGTAGCGCATGTAGGGCAGCGCAGAAACTTTATCGGGCCGATAGGCATGAAAATATCGAAAGGATTGCTTGACCCGTTTTATAGGCTGTTTTTTAAGGATATTCCTGAAACCAGACAGCTGCTTGATGTCAATCGGATGATCAAGGACGGTCTTGCCTTTGATTTCAATCATTTGCCTGCGCATATAATTCAACGCAGTTGGATTCCCTCATACTGCAAAACCTGAAAACAGCAGTGGCAAGATGAGGCCGGTATCCTGCCCCAGTACCATTCCCCCCACACACCTCGCTATCGCAAACCCTCACATTATTCAGGCACGAGACCAATTGAAAAAATGATATTCTGTTATAGGATTGGATGGATCGGTGATTGATCAGCGCCGTCTGCTTCCCCGGCGGAAAGCAGCATTTCCGCAGCATGACTGCGGGTCGTATCTGTAATTTTCGTCCCGCCGAGCATGCGCGCAATTTCCTCGACCCGCTCCTGCCTGTCAAGCGTAGCGATGCGGCTGGTCACTTTTCCTCCACTCGCAGAATCCGCTGATTTGCTCACCCGCCATTGTTGATCTCCGGCCGATGCGACTTGCGCCAGATGGGTAATGCACAACACCTGCCGCTCCCTGCCCAGCCTTTTCAGCAGGGTACCCACGATTTCTGCCACCCGCCCACCGATCCCCACGTCCACCTCGTCAAAAATCAAGGTGGGAACCGTACCGAGCTTGGCAGTAATCACGCTGATCGCCAGACCGATGCGCGACAGTTCACCTCCCGACGCTACCTTTGCAAGCGGACGCAATGGCAGGGTCTTGTGGGCCGCAACCTGAAACTCGATCTGTTCCGCGCCGTGTGCCGTTCCCTGCTCAAGAGGCAGCAATGCCGCCGAAAATTGACCGCCCGCCATCGCCAGCGTTTGCATCGCGGCAGTAACCTGTTGACTTAAGGTGCTGGCGGCGGTTGACCTCTCGATAGTCAACTTTTTTGCAAGTTCACTATATTCACTGCTTGCAACGGCTTCCTCCCTTGCCAGGGATTCCACATCTCCCTTGTTCCCCAATGCTTGCAGCCGTTCGGTAAAGCCTTTCAACAGGTGAGGCAACTCTTCCGGCGCCGCTCGATACTTCCTCGCTGCGGCATGAATCTCCGCCAACCGCTCCTCTACTTGCGACAAGCGCTGCGGATCCAGTTCCAGCCGCTGCTGGTAGCGGCCGAGCTCATACACGGCTTCCTGCAACTGGATCTGACCCGGTTCGAGTAAATCGAGAACCGCTTTCAGGCTCTGATCGTAGTCCACCATCTGATGCAGCCGTGAAATTACCGAGTTGATCTGCGAGAGGACTGCGAACTCACCCTCGGACAGCGCTTCAAGCCCTGCCTGAGCCGTCTCCAGCAGACTGGCGGCATTGGACAGGCGGCTGTGTTCAGCCTGCAGGCTTTCCCATTCATCATTCGAGAAATTCAAGGCAGAAAGCTCGCTTACCTGCCACTCCAGTTCTTCCCGTTCGCGGGCGAAAGCGGCTGCATTCTGCTCCCATGCCTCGCGCTGCTGCCGCGCTGCCTGCCACCGGCGGTAAGCTTCCGCCACTTGCCTGGCCAGCGGCTTGCTTCCGGCATAAGAATCGAGCAGTTCGCGCTGCACTTCACTACGCAACATGGACTGATGAACGTGCTGCCCCTGAATGTCTACCAGGTTTTCTCCGATCGCCCGCAATTGCTGTAAAGTAGCGGAGTTTCCATTGATGAAACTGCGCGAGCGGCCACCTGCGTCCACCAATCTGCGCAACAGGCAGACCCCCTCTTCTTCCTGGTTTTCGAATCCGTTTTCATGCAGCCAGGCAATCACGTCGGGCAGATCCGCCACCTCGAATTCCGCGCTGATTTCCGCCCGCTCGCTGCCATTACGGACCGCACTCGCATCACTCCGTTCCCCCAGCACGAGTGAGAGTGCATCGATCAGAATGGACTTGCCAGCACCGGTTTCCCCGGTAAGGACTGTGAAACCGGGAGCAAATTCCAGGTCGATCCGATCAACGATGACGAAATCGCGAATGGCAAGAAACTTCAACATAGAAACTCCACAACGTTCAGGCCGGGTTTCTGGGGAGACCGCTCCAACCCAGTTTCTCCCGCAACATGCGGTAGTAGCTGTGATCGGAGGGGTGCAGCAACGTTACCCTATGGGGCGAGCGCCGAACCATCACCTTGTCGTTTTCCTCCAGGTCGAAATGGGAATGACTGTCGAAATGGACACGTGCAACCGCTGTACGCTGCATCAGGATTTCAACCACCGCATCCGGTCCGACAACGATCGGACGATTGCTCAGAGTATGCGGACTGACCGGCACCAGCGCAACCAGATCGAGGCTGGGATGCAATATAGGCCCTCCCGCTGACAATGCATACGCCGTCGAACCAGTTGGCGTGGCAACAATCAGGCCGTCGGAACGCAGCAAACAAACATATTCGTTGTTGATGCGCACTTCGAATTCGATCATGTTGCCGCCGATTCCCCGGTTGACAGCCACATCATTCAGCGCCAGCCCGTCAAAGGTGGTGACATTGCTGCGCGCCACCTCCGCATAGAGCAGCATGCGCTGCTCGGTAATATATTGACCTTCGAGTATGGCGCCAAGCACTTGCTGCATGGTATCAATGGACAGATCTGTCAGAAAACCGAGGCGTCCCTGATTGATGCCGACCAGCGGCACATTGAAGGGCGCAAGCTTGCGCGCGATATTGAGCATGGTACCGTCTCCGCCCAGGACGATTGCGAGGTCGACACGCCCGCCGATCTCTTCCATGGCGACAACCGGATAGCTGTCCTCGCCCATGCCTGCGGCAGTAAGGTCGTCGAGCAGCACAGTCAGGTTCCGGCTTTGCAGATAGCGCGCCAGACTCGACAACGGTGCTACGACGCCGGGATTCTTGTGCTTGCCTATCAGCGCTACTGTCTGGAAGGAAGAACTCATTCTATTGAATAAATACCCTAATACACTTAGCTACTTCTGCCACCTTCGAGCCGCGAAATGGCTCTTCTCCTGTTCGAGATTAAACCATATCGGCCGGAAGGTGACAAAGGGTTCCCCATGGGAGGCTTATCCTTCCCACCTGACTCTGCCCGGCTCACGCCGAAAATCCCTATGGAATCTTTTCACCCGATTGAAGATCAAAAGATGAGGTACGATTCCTTTTCGCAGGAACAGAAAGGCTGAAAATGAAATCCTGGTGTAGAATATCCGAATGCTGAATAAACGCGCACAGATTTTGCTTAAGACCCTGGTGGAACGCTATATAAGCGAGGGCCAGCCGGTGGGATCGCGCTCGCTCTCAAAATTTTCCGGGCTGGACCTCAGCGCGGCCACGATTCGAAACGTCATGGCGGATCTGGAGGAAATGGGTCTGGTTGCCAGCCCGCACGCCTCTGCCGGCCGCATACCGACTCATCAGGGTTACCGTTTTTTCGTGGATACGCTGCTGGTGGTCAAGCCTCTGGATGTTATCGAGGTTCATCAGCTGGAGGATCAACTCCACCCGGACAATCCTTCACGGTTGATCAGTTCCGCCTCGCAATTGCTGGCAGAACTTACCCGCTTTGCCGGGGTGGTAGTCAGCCCCAAGCGTAGCAGCGCAATATTCCGCTACATAGAATTCATGTCGCTGTCGGAAAAACGTGTTCTGCTCATCATTGTCACTCCGGAAGGAGACGTTCAGAATCGCGTGCTTTTCACCGACAGGAATTACAGCCAGTCTGAACTGACGGAAGCGGCGAATTTCATTAACCGCAATTATGCCGGTTGCGCCATCGACGAGATCCGCACCCGTCTGCAAAGCGAGCTGATGCAGTTGCGCCAGGACATGACCTCGCTGATGACCGCCGCCATCGATGCAGGCGACGCGGCAATCAGGGAAAACAGCGAGGCCGTAATAGTGGCCGGTGAGCGCAAGCTTCTGGATGTTCAGGATTTATCCAGCAATATGGCAAGCCTGAAAAAGCTGTTCGATCTGTTCGAACGCAAGACGGCGTTGCTGCAGTTGCTGGAATTCAGCCGCAAGGCGGAAGGTGTGCAAATTTTTATCGGAGAAGAGTGCGGAGTCGTCACAATGGATGAATTCAGCGTTGTTACAGCGCCTTACAGGGTGGATGGAAAAATGGTCGGTACGGTTGCCGTCATCGGCCCCACCCGGATGGCTTACGAACGTGTCATTCCTGTCGTGGATATGACGGCAAGGCTGCTGTCGAGCGCATTGTCCCTGCATTAGGAATCTCCGGAATCATCCCGCCTTGATCTCCCCCGAGCCTGCTCCCCCTCAGGGCGCGTCCAGCCAGACAGGAGTTCTGCTGATCAATCTGGGCACGCCGGAGGCGCCCACTCCAGAGGCGCTGCGCCCTTATCTCAAGCAGTTCCTCAGCAATTCCCGTGTTATAGAATTGCCGCGGTGGCTGTGGTGGCCCATCCTCAACGGCATCATACTCAATACCAGACCGAAAAAATCGGCGGAAAAGTATGCGCAGGTGTGGATGCCTGAAGGCTCGCCGCTCAAGGTTCACACTGCCCGCCAGACCCAGCTGCTCCAGGACTTTCTGGCAAAACGCCTCCACCCTGCCGCCGCGCCTGTGGTCCAATACGCAATGAGCATAGGCAGCCCGTCGGTAGCGGAAATGCTGGAACGCTTCCGGGAGCAGGGTTGTGACCAACTGCTCGTACTGCCGCTCTATCCCCAATACGCTGCCAGCAGCACTGCTTCAGCATTCGATGAGGTATTCGCGCAACTGGCAAAGCTGCGCAATATCCCTGCCGTGCGCACGGTAAAACACTATCACGATCATCCAGGATATATCGCCGCGCTCGCAAACAACGTGCGCGACCACTGGGCAAAAGCAGGCAGGCCGGATAAGTTCGTGATGAGCTTTCATGGAATACCCCATTCGTCCGTGGACAAAGGGGATCCCTACCAGGATGAATGCCGGAAAACGGGCCTCTTACTGGCAGAAGCGCTGGAACTGGATGCAAGCCAGTATCAGATATGCTTTCAGTCCCGTTTTGGCAGGGCGGAATGGCTGAGGCCCTACACGGCTGACACCCTGGAGCAGCTAGGCAGGCAGGGGATACGGCGTATCGATGTCGCCTGCCCGGGTTTCGTCTCTGACTGTCTTGAAACACTCGAAGAAATCGCCATGGAGGGGAAGACCATTTTTATCCAGGCCGGCGGTCATGAATTTCATTACATTCCCTGCCTGAATGAACGCGATGACTGGATACACGCGCTGGGCGACATTACCCTTGCCAATCTGCAGGGATGGACGGGCTCTGGCTTTGCGGATAAGAAAGACTCCGGCAAGGATGAGGAGGTTACCGCTTTATCGCAAGGGGAGACATCCGCGACTGAGAAAAGTGTCGATTAATGTGACCGACCCTTTCCATCCTTTCTACCTTTCTGCAGCATCCGCATAGTCGGGTTCCGATTATCGAGATATCCGGTTTGTCCGCTTGCGATCATTCTATCGCGCACGGGTTGCCGCGCGGTTTCCGAGCCAACTCCGCATGAACTGGATCACTCCGGGAAGAACGGAGATGATAATGATGCCGAAAATGAAGAAAGTCAGGTTATTCTTTACTATTGGCACATTGCCAAAGAAGAATCCACCGAACACGAAGAAACCGATCCAGAAAATGCTGCCGAAGGCGCTGTAAGCCATGAAACGGGGATAAACCATTCGTCCGATACCTGCGACAAACGGCGCAAAAGTACGGATGATAGGCAAAAAACGCGCAAAAATGATGGTCTTTCCACCGTGTCTGGCATAAAAGGTCTCGGTCTTTTCCAGATGGGCGCGATTCAACAGGCGCGAGTCAGTCCCCTTGAATATCCTCGGGCCGAAATAACGCCCGATCCAATAATTCGTATTATCTCCGCAGAAGGCGGCCAGCATGAGCAGCGCTGCCAGCCCGGTTACTTCCATCGCGCCTGTAGCTGCGATGGCGCCCGCGACAAACAGCAATGAATCCCCTGGCAGGAACGGAGTCACCACCAGACCCGTTTCACAAAAAATTATCAGGAACAGTATGAGATAAACCCAGCTGCCATAATTCTCCACCAGCCAGATCAGATGTTTATCCAGATGAAGGATGATGTCGATAAAGGTGGCAATAATTTCCAAAATATGGACTCAATAGGTATGGAAGGCTCACGGGAAGGGAAAAGCCGCGGGTTTTGATTTATGGATTGCGGTTCAAGGCACTGCTTCCGGTTCAGGTTTCTTTTCGGGCTTGACAATATCCTTGCGCGAAACACCCAACAGCATGAGAAGGGGGCTTGCGACCAGCACAGAGGAATAAATACCGAACAGAATACCGATGGTAAGCGCCAAGGCGAAGTAATGCAGCGATTCGCCGCCGAAAAGCAGCATCGATACCACGACCATCTGGGTGCTGCCATGCGTGATGATGGTGCGCGACATGGTGCGGGTTATGGCATTATCGATGACTTGCGACACCGATGCCCTGCGCATTTTGCGGAAATTCTCCCGTATCCGGTCGAATACCACCACCGATTCGTTTACCGAATACCCCAGAATCGCCAGGATAGCGGCAAGAACCGTGAGTGAAAATTCCCATTGGAAGAATGCGAAAAATCCCAGGATAATCACGACGTCATGCAGGTTGGCGATGATGCCGGAAACACCGAATTTCCACTCGAACCGGATCGCCAGATAAGCAACAATCCCCAATGACACAATCAGCAGGGCCAGTGCGCCATTTTCCACCAGCTCCTTGCCTACCTGGGGACCCACGAACTCTACCCGGCGCAACTCCGTCGCCTCATCCTCGGTGCGCAACGCGGCGATCACTGTCTCGGAAAGCTTTGCGCTCGACATGTCGGCTTTGGCGGGCAGGCGTATCAGCACATCCCGCGAGGTGCCGAAATTCTGCACGCTGGCGTCAGCCATCCCGAGTTTGATCAAGGTACCCCGGATGCGGTTGAGATCTGCCGGTTGGGTGTAACTGACTTCCATGACCGTTCCGCCGGTAAAATCAACCCCCAGATTCAACCCCTTGGTAACGAGAAAAAACACGGACACGATAAACGTAACCAGGGAAATGACCGTCGTGTATTTCCCCCAGCTCATGAAAGGGATATCGTGCTTGAATCTGAAAAATTCCATTGATGTCCCTTATTCTCTCGAAAAGTACGCTTTTTCCGCTGTCAACGCTTGCTGGTCACAGGTTTCCACACCTGTCCGATGGAAACCCGCTCCAGTTTGCGGCGGCTGCCATATACCAGATTGACGAAGCCACGTGAAACCATCACGGCACTGTACATGGAAGTCATGATGCCCAGGCACAGCACTACCGCAAATCCCTTTATCGGCCCCGATCCGAATGCAAACAAAGCGATGCCTGCAATCAAGGTAGTGATGTTGGAATCGAGAATGGTCGCCCAGGCACGTTCGTAACCGGCGTTTATCGCAGCCTGCGGCGCCATACCCTCTCTCAGTTCATCGCGTATGCGTTCGTTGATCAGCACATTGGCGTCGATGGCCATTCCCAGGGTAAGCGCAATGGCAGCCATGCCGGGCAGCGTGAGCGTTGCCTGCAGAATCGAAAGAAGACCGACCAGCAGCAGCAGGTTGACACCGAGCGCCAGCACCGAGATGAACCCGAACACCGAATAATAGATGGTCATGAAGACAGCGATGGCGGCAAAGCCATAGAGCGTGGAGTTAAATCCGCTCTCGATGTTTTCCGCACCCAGGCTCGGGCCCACGGTCCGCTCCTCGACGATATCCATGGGAGCAGCCAGCGCCCCTGCGCGCAGCAGCAACGCCACGTCCCTCGCTTCCTCGGAAGTCATGCGGCCACTGATCTGCACTCTTCCACCGCCGATTTCTTCCCGGATCACCGGGGCGGTGACCACTTCAGCCTGATTTTTCTCGATGAGCAGAATGGCCATGCGCTTGCCGACGTTATCGCGTGTAAGCTGCTGGAAAATGCGGGCTCCGCTATTGTCCAGGTTGAGGTGGACTGCCGGCTGGTTATTATTGTCGAAGCCAGGCTGCGCATCGTTGATCCGGTCACCTGTCAGCACTACCTGTTTTTTCACCAGCAGCGGGCCGCCCCCGCGTTCATTGTACAGTTCCGAACCAAAGGGAATCTGTCCCCGCAATGCGGCGCTCAAGTCGTGTTCCTCGTCAACCATGCGGACTTCGAGCGTGGCCGTGCGCCCCAGAATATCCTTGGCTTTGGCCGTATCCTGCACACCGGGCAGTTGCACCACCACTCTGTCCGCCCCTGCCTGCTGGATGATAGGCTCGGCCACGCCAAGCTCATTGACGCGATTGCGCAAGGTGGTGATATTCTGCTGAACAGCAGCGTCCTGGATGCGCTTCTGCGCCTCCGGCCTCAATGTGGCCGCCAGATGGAACTCGGTGCCGACATTCTCTTCCCGCAGATCCAGATCGGGATAGTTCTTTTTGATTTCCGCCCCTGCCTGCGCGCGCGATTCCGCATTGCGGAATTTGACGACGATCAGCGAGCCGCGCTTGTCGAGGCCCGCATAGGGAATTTTTTTCTCCCGCAGACTGCCGCGGATATCGGAACCGAAGCGGTCAAGGGCTTTGGAGAGGGCGCCTTTCATGTCCACTTCCAGCAGGAAATGGACGCCCCCGCGGAGATCGAGTCCAAGATACATCGGCAGCGCGCCGATGCTGGCCAGCCACTGGGGAGAATTGGGCAGGAGATTCAGCGCCACCATGTAGCCGTTGCCCAGCAGCGACTGGAGCGTGTCCCTGGCCTTGATCTGCGTATCGGTATCGGCAAGGCGCACCTTGATGCTGCCCCCTTCCAGAAACGTGCCGCTGGTTGGCAGGCTGGCTTCCTTGAGCGCTTCTTCAACGCGATTCAGCAACCCGGCATCAGCCTTGGCCGTAGTCCTTAGCGGCGAAATCTGCACTGCCGGCGACTCTCCATAGAAATTCGGCAGGGTATAGAGCAGGCCAAGCAGTATCGAAACCGCGATAAGGAGGTATTTCCAGGCAGGATAGCGGTTCATGTTTTCGGAGTAGACAGAGGAGGAGAAGGGGCGAAACGCCCGCGTCGTACAGTGTTTACAATAGTTTCAATTATTCTTTTTCGATGGTGTTCAATGTTCCCTTGGGGAGCAGGGTTTGAACAGATGACTTCAGTATGACAACCTGCACATTTTCGGTTACCTGCAGGACGATGTAATTTCCGCTGATCCGGGTCACCCGGCCCAGCACGCCCGACGCAGTTGCCACTTCATCGCCCTTTTGCAACGCCTCGATCATCAGCTTCTGTTCCTTGGCGCGCTTCGCCTGCGGACGAATCAGCAGCAGGTAAAACACGACGAATATGGCGATCAGCGGGAGCAGACTCATAAAATCGGCTCCGGGCGGCACGGCGGGTGCGGTAGCCTGAGCGTAGGCTGCATTAATCAACATGGCATTCTCCGGTAATGGGATAAAAAGAACATGATTTTATCACGATGCCGTTTGTGCTTGAAATGCTCGCGCATATTCCTGGAACTGCCCATTTTCGATTGCAGTGCGGATTTCGCCCATCAACTGCTGGTAATAATACAGGTTATGCAGCGTGTTGAGGCGCGCACCCAGAATTTCGCCGGTCCGCTGCAAATGGTGCAGATAAGCGCGGCTGAAATGCCGGCAAGTATAGCAGGTGCATTGTTCGTCCGCCGGACGGGTATCGAGGCGATACTGGCTGTTGCGCAGCTTGATGACCCCGGCTCGCGTATACAGCCATCCATTGCGTGCGTTGCGGGTCGGCAGCACGCAATCGAACATGTCTATACCTTGCGCCACCGCCTCCACGATATCAGCGGGAGTGCCTACACCCATGAGGTACCGGGGCTTCTCCGCCGGCAGCCGGGGCGCGGTATGGCTGAGAATGCGCCGCATCTCGGCCTTGGGCTCTCCCACTGAAAGTCCCCCGATTGCATAGCCATCGAAGCCGATGTCCAGCAACCCGGCCAGGGATTCATCGCGCAGATTTTCGTACATCCCCCCCTGCACGATGCCGAACAGCGCGTTGCGATTTCCGCCTTCATCATGCGCCTGCCTTGAGCGCCTTGCCCAGCGCATGCTCAGTTCCATGGATGCGCCTGCCGCCCGCTCGTCCGCCGGATAAGGCGTGCATTCATCGAATATCATGACGATGTCGGAGTTGAGCACATGCTGGATACGCATCGATTCCTCGGGCGTAAGAAAGCACGTGTCACCGTTCACGGGCGACTTGAACTTCACGCCCTCCTCAGTGATTTTTCTCAGGACGCCGAGACTGAATACCTGAAATCCGCCGGAATCGGTCAGTATGGGCCCATCCCACCCCATGAACCGGTGCAATCCCCCATGCGCTTCGATGACTTCGAGGCCCGGGCGCAGCCACAAGTGGAAGGTGTTGCCAAGCACGATGTGGGCGTTGATTGCCTGCAAATCCGAAGGCGCCATTGTTTTTACTGCACCATAGGTACCCACCGGCATGAAAGCGGGCGTTTCCACAACGCCGTGTGCGAGCGACAAGGTGCCGCGACGGGTCAGGCCGTCAGTTCGATGCAATTGAAATTTCATGGATCAGGCTACTGAAAGCAGTTTTATAGAAGACCAAAGGGTTTTTTAGAGGATATCGCTATGACTGACGGCAAACGATTCTGTCCGTAGAATTCGTCATTCCGGGGCTTTAATCCATATCCTCCGTCTTCCCGATCAGCATCGCGTCGCCAAAGCTGAAGAAGCGATAGCGTTCTTTGATCGCATGTCGATACGCCCGCCGGATATTTTCGACCCCGCCGAACGCGGACACAAGCATCAACAAGGTCGAGCGGGGTAAATGAAAGTTGGTCAGCAGGCAATCCACCACCCGGAATTGATAACCGGGAGTAATGAAAATATCGGTTTCGCCCCCTCCGCATTTTATCCGGGCACCCTCTTCTCTCTTATCATCCGGCTCCGCTCGCTCCTCCGTAGCTGCCGCGGCTTCCAGCGCCCTGAGCGATGTGGTGCCCACTGCCAGTACCCGCCCACCTTCGGCTTTCGCACTCCGGATGTATTCCACGGTTTCCGTGGACACCTCAAAAAATTCGCTGTGCATTCTGTGATCGGCAATATTTTCCACCCGCACCGGCTGGAAAGTGCCGGATCCCACGTGCAGCGTCACATGCGCCATCACCACCCCCATTTTCCGTAGCAACTGCAGCATGGGCTCATCGAAATGCAGGCCCGCAGTCGGAGCCGCCACTGCGCCAAGCCGGGTCGCATAAACGGTCTGATAGCGCTGCTCGTCAGATTTTTCCACGGGGCGCGATATGTAAGGAGGCAGCGGCAGTTTGCCGTAACGTTCCAGCAACTCGATGACCGCACCCTCGTGCTCGAATTGCAGGGTATAAAAATCGTGCTCCCGCGACAGGACGATGACCTCGATCGCGTCGGCAAGGAAAAGCTTCGATCCCGGTTTCGGTGAATGACTGGCACGGATAGCAGCCAATACGCGCTGCCTGTCGAGCACGCGCTCCACCAATACCTCCACCCTGCCGCCGGTATCTCGTATCCCGTACAGGCGCGCCTTGATGACGCGGGTATCGTTAAAAACGATCACATCGCCGGGGCGCAAATACGACGGGAGATCGGCAAACATCCTGTCCTGCAATGCGCCGCTTGCAGCGTCGAGGTGCAGCATGCGGCTATTGCCCCGCTTCTCGGCCGGAAACTGCGCAATCAGTTCAGGGGGAAGGTCGAAGTCGAAATCCTGAATTTTCATCGCGCGTATTATACCGGCTGCAGGAATCGCGCTACGGGTTGCCGCAAATGGGGTTTTCAGTGATAATGCCCCTCCTGAAAAAGAACAGGAAAAGCTTTGCCGGGATGGCGGAATTGGTAGACGCACGGGACTCAAAATCCCGCGACCGCGAGGTCATGGGGGTTCGATTCCCCCTCCCGGCACCACGGCAGTATTTTCAATCCCCTCAGAGCCCTCTCAAAACCGTTTAAGTTATTGTTTTTTAATATTTAATAACTTAAGCATCATACAGTTTGCCTCGGTTCCGCCATACTTCGGCTCCATTATTGCCCCAATCTCGACCCATTGATCAGTCGATAGATTTGGAAGCTTATCTAGAGCCTGTTAACACTTCAAAGCAACCTTTTGACATTCATTAAAGCATTATCCGGAATGCTTGAGCCAGAAGAAAACTTTTATAAACAATAACATGGGCTTGTGTTAACAGACCCTAGTAAGGCTTTGCGCAAACGGCCTTACTCCAATGTTGCAGACCGAAAATCGTCCATTCATTTTTGAATCTGATCGATTTTGTCATCCATTTCTTATCGGGCGATCACTCATCTCTTCAGTTTTTATCCTTGCGTCATCAAGCATTTCCGTCTCCTCAATGAAAAAACCGCCTCACTTTACGCAGTCAGGCGGCTTGATTTTTGAAGCTTTCGTTTAAATCGTCTTCAGTTCCTGGTGCAGAGACTAAAGCTCCAGCTAAAGCAGCATATTTTTGCAGCGCGGCAAATAAAAAGAAGGCATATAAAACTGCTTCTTTTCTTCGCTAAGCTCATCTTTCGAGGCTTTAAAGTATTGCTGAGCTATCGCAAGTCATTTGATAGCTACCTCTGATTTTCTCTTTTCAGTCAGCAAAAATACGAACCTAGGAGAAATACTATGAATCTGCTTTTTGCAACAACAGGGAATTGGGATGATGGACGCCTAGTCACTTTAGATCGGAATAACAATCAGTATGTTTGTACAAACATCCAAAATGGCGCGAACGGTATCTTCCTTTATAATTCAGCGGGAACCGATCATGATACAACGGTAACAATTGTAACTACCAACTCGGTAGCTCCAGTCAAGGTCGTTGTCCCCGGCACGACAGGAAACCAGGGACTGGCCTCAATCGTATTGGTAAATGGAAATGTGACAAATACAGTCACTGTCAGTTTAACCAGCGACCAGCCTGCAGACTCTAAGATAAGTGCATTTATAGGAAGTCTTGCATTTCCGATAAATACCGCCGGTATCAACAACTCCAGCCTTCCAATAAATGGAAGCACGCAGAAATTTGCCGCCTTTACCAGATTCTATGCAGTACCCGCTTCCACATGGTACCAAATGAATTTGCAAAGCAACATAACGCAGTTCTATACGGCGCAGTTTGGCCCAAGCTCATCTGATATCACCATCTATTGCGTAAACCCCGGTCCTTCAGCGGCTGCCAACGTTTATCAGGCAGATCCAGCTAATCCCGTAAACTACAAATTTATTCAGCCAACCACTGGTCAACCTCAGAAAATCTCCAGCTCGATATTTGGAAATGGCACCCAGTTCGTCTGGATCAATGCTGATAGCGTTCAAAATAGCCAACAAGCAACGATCTCTCTTCAGCAACTGTAAATAAGTCTCCTTTATTAAGGAGGCTATTGACATAGCCTCCTTTTTTTTGTGATTCCCTGCCTTTCCACCAAATCAGTCAGATCAAGGGCAGGATTCCGGTTTGTCTTTTCTTCAGCAGAGCCATGGTTCGGTTTGAGATGCGGATTCGGTTCCTTATCTTGTCCCTGCTGACCGTTTACGCAACTTGAACAGCTTAAGGTTTCCAGGAAGGCGCAACAATAAAAAGGTAATCCAGGCAACGATGCCCAGCCCAATAATAAAACCCCCATAAGAAGCGGGCCAGGGAATTCCCTCAGTCATCATGGAGAACTCCGACATGCCGCCAATCCCGGCAATTATGTTAAGCGGCATAAAGACTACGCTGATCACCGTCAGTTGCTTGATCACCTTATTCTGGTTGATATTGATGAAGCCAACGGTGGCGTCCATCAAAAAATTGATCTTGCCGAACAGGAAGGTGGTGTGTCCATCGAGAGACTCGATATCGCGCAGTATTTGTTGTGCATCGTCAGCAGGCTGTCTGGCAAGAAAATGGCTCCGCAAGATAAAGGAGACTGCGCGGCGGGTATCCAGCACATTCCGGCGAATCAGGCCATTCAAATCCTCCTCATGGGCAATTGCTGTTAGCATCGTAGCGGCGTCATCATCGCTCATCTCCTTGCTGAGTACCTGCTTGCCCACCATTTCAAGGCCGCGATATACATCTTCCAGCGCCTCGGCGGAGTATTCGACATTTGCCGCGTATAAATCCAAAAGCATATCCCATGCATCCACGACGTAATTGGATTGCGAACGAGCGCGCAAACGCTGTATCCGGAATACCGGAAGCTCTTCCATACGAACCGAGAACAGGATTTCCTTGTGCAGGATAAATGCCACCTCGACGTTGCGTGAGACATCCCTGTTAAGCAGAAAAACCGAGCGCAGGTGAATTTCACCATTTTCTTCTACATAAAAGCGGGCACTCGATTCCAGGTCACCCAGACGATTTGGATCTGGTAGGTCAATACCGAAAAAATCGGCTACCCAGGCTCGTTCTTTAACGGAGGGATCGACCAAATCAACCCAGATGGGTTTGGCTTCGACCAGGCCCTCTCGAATATTGATGCGAACTTCACGCAAATGCCCTTCGTTCAGTTGAAATGCTTTAATGCCCGGATGTTCATCCTTGAACTCGCTGTTTCCTAATATCTGCTGAAAAGAAAAAGGCAATTCACGGAGCACGGATATTTTTCGTTCATTACTGACCTGATTCCAGACAATCAATTGATCCTCGGGTGGCAGGCCTTCCAGGGTTTGTGCAATCTCGACAGGATCGGTTCTTTCCAACGTTTGGCTTAGCTGCACCAGATTCTGTTTGTGGACCAGCGACTCGACCAGATCATGGCGCCGCATATCCTGCTTGTGTAGCATTTCAGATACGAGCTTGTGCTTCTGCAATAACTGAAGCAGGGCTGTTTTGCTACTCGGCGGATGGTTTGAGGTTTCGGCTGGCATTTCAATATTCTTTGCTTATCCATTAGTTGGAACTGGGCTCTTTTCGACGATCATGCTTTCTCCGATCGCCCTTTCTCCATTCATGCGTTCTTTCGTCCGGCCATTTGAGAAGGAACTTCGACGATGACTGTTCTTCCAGGAACGCAGCATATTTTTGATTTTCGGCTGTTTGATGGTGCCACGAGTCCGTGTTTCAGCATCCGCCGAATCACTGATGCCGGATTAAAGAAAGCAGCCGCATTATCGGTGGATAGGACGAACGGTGGCAGATATTCCCGCGCTACAGAAAACAGGCGATGAGCGAAGCACTATGGTGATTTCCTCCAATAAAATAACGGGGGGCTTGCTGAGAATGTGCACGAAAACACCCGCAGCGCGTTTCCATGCCGAGTTGTGGCAATGCGAGGTACTACTCCAGCAGGTCGCGCGCGCTACCCTCTTGGTTACCAAAGAACCGTGAACGTATCATGGCTATGTACCGAGAAAATTCCTTGCGCTTCTCCAGGTCGTTACCACACAATACCCCTTGTATTGATCTCGATCATCCAGTCGATCTGCTGTAGATCGAATAAATCGACACCATCAAGGATAAGTCGGTCGATCACATAGCCTGCCCTATATCTATATTATTGCAAACATCGTCGAAAGGATCGTACGGTCATCAAGTCGGATATTCAGAAGCTCGAATTGTGCCTGCAGTTCCTGCGGGAAATTTCTGATATTCCAGTCATCCGAAACGAGTCTCAACCCGGTCATAAAGGATTGCAATGTCACTCAATCTGGATTCCGAGTCAATAACAGTCCTCTGTCCCCACTGCTCGAGCCAGCATGAAGAGACGATCCTGCGGCTCAAGTATGAACCGAGGCTTTCCTGTCCGGATTGCGGCAAATATATCGTCATCAATCTCCTCGATCTCTACACCATGCTTGAGTCAGTACACAAATCCTGTAAGACGCTCCTCAAAAAATTGGCCGGCGCGTCGAACGGAAAAAGCCCGCATTGATCTGAAAGAGAAGGCTTCTGCCCGATTTTTGAAGGAAGCTTGACTGCTACTGCAAGAAAGGAAAAATGACTTTTCGTCATACTTCCATGCCTTACGTTCTGCGATCTTTCCGCGAGCAAAGTTCCTTCGATTTTCCATCTCCATCCGCCTTGGCAGGATTCACGCCATGATAGCCTCCGTCCCTGCCCAAGGACTGATCAGCCAGCCTCATCCCCGACAAAAAGCATCGTTTTGAGAATCCCGGGAGCAAGCTTGACTGTAAAGCAAATACTGCTATGAATAAATATGGAAACCCGAATGCCCTCCTGTCACTGGAGTAATGACGGTTTAATATGCTTCATGCCTGTTCATGACCCCGATATTTGAAGGCATGCGGTTTTTATGCAAATCCCGACAATAAGGAGGGGATCATGAAACAGTTGCGAATGAGGGGATTTCTGTCCGCATTGATGGGACTGTGCGGTCTGCTTGTTATTCCCGCCTCAGAGGCGGAGCCGATGAAGCCTTCCAGGACAATCAAGACAGAGTATCAGTATGCGGCCAAGGTTGCATGCTCATTGCTGCTCCCCCATCAGGATGGAACACTGGCGCGGGGCACTTACCGCACCACGGTCAACATTCATAATCCGGGTAGCAAAAAAATCAGCATTGCCGCCCAGGTGGCACTTGCCGCTCAATTTGGCTCCGAGCCAGGGCCATTCGATGTAACGCCTTTCAAGGAGGCGGTCATTCAGCCGGATGGGGCGGTAGGGGTGAATTGCTTTGATATCGCCAATTATTTTTGTCCGATCAATGGCGTGTGCGTGGATTTCGCCTTTCTTGAAGGATTCCTGGTTGTGAAAAGCCCGGTGCCCCTGGATGTTGTCGGCATTTATACCGCCCGGCATACTGATGGAGATGTCGAATCCATCGATGTGGAAGCGATCGCCCCCCGCCAGGTTCGCGAGACGGTCAGGATAGGCGCAGCGGAATCGGCAAAGCCGGGAGAAGGCAAGCGTGTCGATTATCCGCCGAAAGGAAGCTCGGCGTATGGGGAGAAGGAACCGAAGCAGATGTGCGGTGGCATAGCCGGCTTCCCCTGCCCTGCGGGCAAGAAGTGTGTGGATGATCCTTCAGACAGTTGCGATCCGGCGCGTGGCGGAGCGGATTGCAGCGGTATCTGTGTAAAACAGTGATTTGAAATAATCGCGGTAATCGCAGAAAAGGCGTTTTCCTGACAGGGGCGAATGCGACTTCGTCCCTGCCCGGAGATCCCCTGGGATTGGCAAATCCATGACATTTCCCTCAAAAATTTCCCCTCAAAAGATCAGGACTTTTTCTTGCGCCATTCGTCGCCCTCTTTCTCATATTCCTTTTTTACGGCCGCCCAGGCTACCTTGTGTGCTGTTTCTTCGCGCGAGGCATGGCCCCTGCGCTCACCCGGGTCCTTGTACTCATCCCAGGCATTATTGAAAGCGGCCCTGTATATTTCCTGGGCGTGCTTTGGCAGAACATTGGTAACATTGTCCGGAAGGTCTTTCAATGTATGGTATGGCATGGCGCTTCTCCTGAACCTGCGTTGAAAAAATGGCATCCCGTTTCCGGTGAAAAAACAGGACATAAATTCAATATAGCAGGCATGCCCGATGATGCTGCCAACATTGATTCGCGAATAGCAGGTCGATTCAAGGGAAATGAGTCGATCCAATTAGCCTGTGACCTGTGGAGGGGATGCGAATAGTCCAGTCTGCCTTTTGGAATCCATAAACACACACATCTAAATATTTTCCATCAAAAAAATACGGCCAAGCTCAGACCTATCCCGTTAATGGGAAAAAGCCATGGGGAAGAGCCAGAAAAATGGATTAACGAGAATGCCAGCCCATTCAGAGAGGTAACGAATCCCGGATTCGAACTGGGGACCAACGGATTATGATCCCGGGTCAATCAATACATCATGGCAAGCTACAACACATTAAAACAAAAGAATCAGTATATTAATCTCCTTTCTTTATCTTGGCTGATTGCATTTTATTGCTGTTTTTTACTGGCAAGTGTCCCACCCGGCGCCGCTCAAGTCAGCCCCTAGAATGTCCGTTGCCAGATGTTCTTCACGGGCAGCCAGGCCATAAATAGTCATCCCTGAATAATTTGATTTTCAGGAACAGGCTGCTATAAGCTGGTGCCCATCTCTGTCATCATTCGCTGTTTGCGCCTGCAGCCGAACGAGAATCAGGACGAGAAGAAGCCGCAGCTTCCTCAGAATCATGCGCAGGTTGTGTCCGCAACCACAGAGCAAGGCATGGAAGGCGTCGCCTTGTGCGCCTTTCAACCAGTTTCTGCGCAGCCGCCCGTCGTTTTTCATGTGTCCGATCGCAGGCTCAATG
>JAFKJB010000010.1 GCA_017306155.1 Nitrosospira multiformis | reverse complement strand
TAGTTACGGCCGCCGTTTACCGGGGCTTCGATCAAGAGCTTGCACCCCATCACTTAACCTTCCGGCACCGGGCAGGCGTCACACTCTATACGTCCACTTTCGTGTTTGCAGAGTGCTGTGTTTTTATTAAACAGTCGCAGCCACCATTTTTTTGCAACCCCCTTCCGCTTCACGCGCGAGGCGCTACACGTACTGAGGGCACACCTTATCCCGAAGTTACGGTGTCAATTTGCCGAGTTCCTTCTCCTGAGTTCTCTCAAGCGCCTTGGAATTTTCATCCCGCCCACCTGTGTCGGTTTGCGGTACGGTCTTCGTTCAACTGAAGCTTAGTGGCTTTTCCTGGAAGCAGGGTATCACTCACTTGGCACCCCGAAGGGTGTTTCGTTATCACGCCTCAACTAAGCCGCCCGGATTTGCCTAAGCAGCACGTCTACACGCTTCAACCGGGACATCCAACACCCGGCCGAGTTAACCTTCTCCGTCCCCACATCGCATTGAACAAAGGTACTGGAATATTAACCAGTTTCCCATCAGCTACGCATTTCTGCCTCACCTTAGGGGCCGACTCACCCTGCGCCGATGAACGTTGCGCAGGAAACCTTGGGCTTACGGCGAGGGAGCCTTTCACTCCCTTTATCGCTACTCATGTCAGCATTCGCACTTCCGATACCTCCAGCAGCCTTCTCAAGCCACCTTCGCAGGCCTACGGAACGCTCTCCTACCATCTACACTTGCGTGTAGATCCCTAGCTTCGGTGCACAGTTTGAGCCCCGTTACATCTTCCGCGCAGGACGACTCGATCAGTGAGCTATTACGCTTTCTTTAAAGGATGGCTGCTTCTAAGCCAACCTCCTGACTGTTTTAGCCTTCCCACTTCGTTTGCCACTTAACTGTGTCTTTGGGACCTTAGCTGAGGGTCTGGGTTGTTTCCCTCTCGACACCGGACGTTAGCACCCGATGTCTGTCTCCCACGCTCGCACTCTTCGGTATTCGGAGTTTGCCATGGTTTGGTAGGCCTAAACGGCCCCCTAGCCATAACAGTGCTCTACCCCCGAAGGTGATACGTGAGGCACTACCTAAATAGTTTTCGGAGAGAACCAGCTATTTCCAGATTTGTTTAGCCTTTCACCCCTACCCACAGCTCATCCCCTAATTTTTCAACATTAGTGGGTTCGGACCTCCACGAGGTGTTACCCCCGCTTCATCCTGGCCATGAGTAGATCATCTGGTTTCGGGTCTACACCCAGCAACTGATCGCCCTATTAAGACTCGCTTTCGCTATGCCTCCCCTATACGGTTAAGCTCGCTACTGAATGTAAGTCGCTGACCCATTATACAAAAGGTACGCAGTCACGGAACAAGTCCGCTCCCACTGTTTGTATGCATGCGGTTTCAGGATCTATTTCACTCCCCTCCCGGGGTTCTTTTCGCCTTTCCCTCACGGTACTGGTTCACTATCGGTCGATTACGAGTATTTAGCCTTGGAGGATGGTCCCCCCATGTTCAGACAGGATTTCACGTGTCCCGCCCTACTTGTTCCAATCCTAGTTCCACACTCAAACTTTCGCCTACGGGGCTATCACCCACTATGGCCCGACTTTCCAGACGGTTCGACTAGTTCGAGTGCTAAAAATTGGAGGCTGCTCCCATTTCGCTCGCCACTACTTTGGGAATCTCGGTTGATTTCTTTTCCTCTGGCTACTTAGATGTTTCAGTTCACCAGGTTCGCCACGCTTGGCCTATATATTCAGCCAAGGTTGACCCTTGCGGGCCGGGTTTCCCCATTCGGACATCTCCGGATCAAAGCTTGTTTGCCAGCTCCCCGAAGCTTTTCGCAGGCTTCCACGTCCTTCATCGCCTGTAATCGCCAAGGCATCCACCACATGCACTTATTCGCTTGATCCTATAACCTTAAGGGCTTTAGAAGTTAATCGGATGTCATTCAAAAATCGACTCTCCTTCATCTTCCAAACCGGTGGTTACAGGTGCTTGCTTCGTATCGCATCCGACTAAAAATGCGATACGTCGATACAATCTAACCCATTATTCCATATCTCGGGAAAACGCAACCTCAAGGGCAGCGTATCCTTCGATGCGGAATATTTACTTCTTCCAGATTGTTAAAGAACGTCGGGAACTGAATACAAGGAAATCCAAGGTTGAATAACACCCTCGAAAACCTGGTGCTCCCGAAATACAGCCGCTGGTTAAAAACCAGAAGTAAACCCTTCCGTTTACTTCTGGTTTCTAATTAGGTAATTACTTTTCTGATTGGTGGAGGTGAACGGGATCGAACCGATGACCCCCTGCTTGCAAAGCAGGT
Organism: Nitrosospira multiformis; assembly: GCA_017306155.1. Lineage (GTDB taxonomy): Bacteria > Pseudomonadota > Gammaproteobacteria > Burkholderiales > Nitrosomonadaceae > Nitrosospira > Nitrosospira multiformis_F. The sequence goes on along the minus strand of JAFKJB010000010.1, from coordinate 154,699 downwards.
GCTCTCCCATCTGAGCTACACCCCCTTTTAGTTGGTGGGTCTGGGTGGACTTGAACCACCGACCCCACGCTTATCAAGCGTGTGCTCTAACCAACTGAGCTACAGACCCTGAACAGAGCCTGGAAACAAAGAGATGGGCCTTTCGTGGTTCTCAAGCCTATTTCCTTAGCCCCCTAGCCTTGCTTTTCTAAACAACCGATAGGTTGTGGGCACTCAAACGGGAATTTCTCTAGAAAGGAGGTGATCCAGCCGCAGGTTCCCCTACGGCTACCTTGTTACGACTTCACCCCAGTCATGAATCTCACCGTGGCAGGCGCCCTCCTTGCGGTTAGACTACCTGCTTCTGGTGGAACCCACTCCCATGGTGTGACGGGCGGTGTGTACAAGACCCGGGAACGTATTCACCGCGACATGCTGATCCGCGATTACTAGCGATTCCGACTTCACGGAGTCGAGTTGCAGACTCCGATCCGGACTACGACGCGCTTTCTGAGATTAGCTCCCCCTCGCGGGTTGGCAACCCTCTGTACGCGCCATTGTATTACGTGTGAAGCCCTACCCATAAGGGCCATGAGGACTTGACGTCATCCCCACCTTCCTCCGGTTTGTCACCGGCAGTTTCATTAAAGTGCCCAACTGAATGATGGCAATTAATGACAAGGGTTGCGCTCGTTGCGGGACTTAACCCAACATCTCACGACACGAGCTGACGACAGCCATGCAGCACCTGTGTTGCCGTTCCCTTTCGGGCACACCCACCTCTCAGCGGGCTTCGGCACATGTCAAGGGTAGGTAAGGTTTTTCGCGTTGCATCGAATTAATCCACATAATCCACCGCTTGTGCGGGTCCCCGTCAATTCCTTTGAGTTTTAATCTTGCGACCGTACTCCCCAGGCGGTCAACTTCACGCGTTAGCTGCGTTACCAAGTCCGTTAAGACCCGACAACTAGTTGACATCGTTTAGGGCGTGGACTACCAGGGTATCTAATCCTGTTTGCTCCCCACGCTTTCGTGCCTGAGCGTCAGTGTTAACCCAGGGGGCTGCCTTCGCCATCGGTGTTCCTCCACATCTCTACGCATTTCACTGCTACACGTGGAATTCCACCCCCCTCTGCCACACTCTAGCCTTGTAGTTTCAAACGCAGTTCCCAGGTTAAGCCCGGGGATTTCACATCTGACTTACAAAACCGCCTGCGCACGCTTTACGCCCAGTAATTCCGATTAACGCTCGCACCCTACGTATTACCGCGGCTGCTGGCACGTAGTTAGCCGGTGCTTCTTCTTCCGGTACCGTCAGTAGTCACAGGTATTAACCGTGACCGTTTCGTTCCGGCTGAAAGAGCTTTACAACCCGAAGGCCTTCTTCACTCACGCGGCATGGCTGGATCAGGGTTTCCCCCATTGTCCAAAATTCCCCACTGCTGCCTCCCGTAGGAGTCTGGGCCGTGTCTCAGTCCCAGTGTGGCTGGTCGTCCTCTCAGACCAGCTACTGATCGACGCCTTGGTAAGCCTTTACCTCACCAACTAGCTAATCAGACATCGGCCGCTCCAAAAGCGCAAGGTCTTGCGATCCCCTGCTTTTCTCCTCGGAGATTATGCGGTATTAGCACACCTTTCGGTGCGTTATCCCCCACTTAAGGATACGTTCCGATGTATTACTCACCCGTTCGCCACTCGCCACCAGGGTTGCCCCCGTGCTGCCGTTCGACTTGCATGTGTAAAGCATGCCGCCAGCGTTCAATCTGAGCCAGGATCAAACTCTTCAGTTCAATACTGGTAAAACTCTCGCTTGACGTTATTTCGATTCTGTTTCTCCCGAGTAATCGGGATCATCAGAATCTTGGTACGTTGTGCGAGCACTTCGACTCTTGGAACTGGCTGTTTCGCTAAAAACACGAAACAGCCATGTGTCCCGTTCAAGTGCCCACACCTATCGGCTGTAAATTTTTAAAGAGCGATGCTGACTGACAAACTTTGTAACCGATGTCAGTAGCGAAAGGCGGCATTATACAGACGCCAGACACCCGGTCAAGGACTTTTGCTAAATTTTTTATTTTTCTTCGGAGATTGTTACTCTGGCAAACTTCCGCTTGCCCACCTGCACTACTGTTTTTTGACCGCAAGGCAGCCTGAAAGTTTTGTCGCTTACCTTCTCGCCATTCAATTTTACACCACCTTGCTCGATCATGCGCAGCGCTTCCGTGGTGCTGGCAGTGAGGCCTGCCTGTTTGAGCAACTGCGCTATCGGTAGCCCCTCTTTCCCGGCCTGCAGTATCTTTTCCGGCAGATCATCCGGAATCCCTCCCCGCCGGAAGCGCGATTCAAAATCGGCGAGAGCGGCTTCGGCATCGTGGCTGCTATGAAAGCGGGCAACGATCTCCTGCGCAAACGCTACCTTGATGTCGCGAGGATTGCGTCCGTTCCTTACATCCTGCTGCCACTGACGAACGACGCTCAGCGGCTCGAATGACAACAACTCGATATACCGCCACATCAGTTCGTCGGAAACAGACATCAACTTGCCGAACATGTTCTCCGGACTCTCGGTGATTCCGATGTAGTTGCCGGCGGACTTGGACATTTTATTGACGCCGTCCAGTCCTTCGAGAAGCGGCATCGTGATGACGCATTGCGGCGCTTGCCCGAAGTGCTTCTGCAACTCTCGTCCCATCAGCAAATTGAATTTCTGGTCGGTGCCTCCCAGTTCGATGTCCGCGTGGAGCGCGACCGAATCATAGCCTTGAATCAGCGGGTATAGAAATTCATGGATGGCAATGGGCTTGTTGCCCTGGTAACGTTTGCCAAAATCGTCCCGCTCCAGCATACGCGCAACCGTATGGGTTGCGGCCAGTTTGATCAGATCGACGGCATTCAGCTTATCCATCCATGCAGAATTGAACACCACCTCGGTCTGCTCCCGTTTAAGGATGCGAAACACCTGGTCCTGGTAGGATTTAGCATTCTCGGCTACCTGCTCGCGGGAAAGTGGGGGACGCGTCGTATTCTTGCCGCTGGGATCGCCGATCATGCCTGTGAAGTCGCCAATCAGGAATAGGGCGTGATGCCCTAAATCCTGTAAATGGCGCATTTTATTCAGCAGAACGGTATGACCCAGATGCAAGTCCGGCGCGGTGGGATCGAATCCAGCCTTGATTCTAAGGGGACGATTCAGGGCAAGCTTCTGCTCCAGCTCGTCTTCCAGCAAAAGCTCGCTGCAACCACGCTTGATGATTTCGACTTGTTCTGAAATGGGTATCGTCACATCAGCAGATCGCGATATTATTTATCGTTGTCAGCGGCAAAGCCCCAGTTGATCAGCTTGTCGAGCACGGCATTGACATAATCCGCACGCCGGTTCTGGTAATCAAGGTAATAGGCATGTTCCCAGACATCGATCGTTAAGAGCGGCTTCATTCCTTTTGTGAGCGGCAAATCTGCATTACCCGTCTTTATCACCTGCAGCCTGTCGCCATCGTTTACCAGCCATGCCCATCCGCTGCCGAACTGGGTTGTGGCTGCCGTCGCCAGTTCCTTTTTGCACACCTCCACGCTGCCGAAAGCAGTCTCGATTTTTTGCTTCAGCGACGCGGGTGGCTCGCCACCGCCCTTGGGCGACAAACTGTTCCAGTAAAAGGTATGGTTCCACACCTGGGCAGCGTTATTGAAGATCCCTGCCTTGTCTGCCTTGCCCGCCGTGGAAGTGATGATCTCCTCCAGAGACAGATCCGCCAGATCTGTACCTGCAACCAGCTTGTTGAGATTGTCGACATATGTCTTGTGATGTTTCCCGTAGTGAAAGCCAAGCGTATTTGCCGAAATGACGGGGTCCAGTGCGTTATCCGCATAGGGTAAAGGTGGCAGAACATACGGGGCGCTACCGCTATTTTGATTGCTCATTGTTTTCACTCCCATGTGGTGGCATAAAAATTTGATCGGTGCCGCGCTTTCCCCTGAAACTTTGACCAGAGATCAGCGCATCCTGATACCTGACATCCGGGTCATCTCCCGCAAAGTGGAGCCGATGATACGGATAAAAACAGAGACAGAGTCTTCAGTTCTATTTCGCAATGCACTTGCAAGGAAAATTATATCTATGAGAGCAAGTATATCCGAAAAAAGGAATACCTACCCAGCGCTGGCTCAGGGCAGAATTGGCAGAATTTTTAGCAAGAACCGAAATATCGACTATGCTTGATTACGGATGCAAGCATCGATAACCGGTAGTAACAACAGAATTTCTCCAATCAGCAGGTCTAAGTCATGCAACCCTCCAGATTACTATTGACGCCTTTGCTGTTGACAGGAACTCTGTTCGTCGCCGATGGCGCTGTCGCGGCAGGATTCGCTCTGCAAAACCAGAATGGAGCCGGAAACGGCTACGCCTATGCCGGCGCGGCGGCTGTCGCGCAGGATGCATCCACGATTTATTTCAATCCCGCCGGCATGACCTACCTTGCTCCCGGGCATCATGTTTCAGGAGCAGGCAACCTGCTCGTCCGCTCCTTGAGATTCAAGGATACGGGCAGCAGTCCTTTCCTCAGCTACCCATTGGGCGGTAATGGGGGCCAGGCCGGGGGCCTTTCAGTAGTTCCCGCTGTTTACTGGAGCATGTCGCTGGGCCCTGCCTTCCGCCTCGGATTGGGAGTATCCCCTACCTTTGGCAACTCCACGGAATGGAACAAGACTTTTATCGGCCGTTATCAGGGAAGATTCTCTGAAATATTGGCGATTAATTTCAATCCGAGCTTTGCCTGGCAGTTGAGCGAGGATGTCTCGATTGGCGCAGGCTTGAATATCGTGAGGTTTGACGCGGATCTGCGCAGCATGGCGCCCGTAACATCCTTGCTGCCCCTTCCGGTAGATGTTGAAACAAAGATGAAAGGGGATGATGTAGGCTTTGGCTATAATCTCGGTGTCATGTTCCGGTTTTCACCGTCCACGCGCATGGGGCTGACTTACAGATCGACCGTGGATTTGAAAGTTGATGGCAGCCTGAGCGCGCCTGGCACTGTCATTCCTGCCTCGGTCGCTCTCGAGCTTCCAAACATTGCGTCGCTGGCAATCTCCCACATGATGAGCGATCGATTGCGATTGCTTGCCGATCTGACCTGGACAGGCTGGGGCCATGTGCCGGCAATTATCGCCATGAATCGTGCTTCCGGCGCCATTCTCGCAAATGAACGACTGGGATTCGAAGACAGTTTCCGCGTGGGTCTTGGTACGCAATATCAGTACACGGACCGCCTTCGACTCCACGCCGGTTTCGCCTATGACCAGGCCCCCGTGCGTAACGCCAGGGATCGATCCGTACGCCTGCCAGACTCCGATCGATTCTGGTTAGCGGTGGGCCTCAACCAGAAACTTGGCGAACGAACGTCGATTGATGTAGGGTATTCACATGTGTTCTTCAAGGGAGCGGAGATCGAGCGACCCACCTTTCCGAACCCATCGCTTCAGGTAGTACGCGGCTCATTCAACACGAACGCACACATCATTTCCCTTCAACTCAATCACCATTTCTGATTTCGCCAGGACGACCGCACCATTCGTTAGCGGCTCCCAGAGTAGGGACTACGCTCCGCAGAGCTCCACCAGCTGCCTGTTGGGATAGCGCTCTATTTGATATCTTAGCCAAAGCCTGCTGCCGATATGCCGGGCCAGCATATCCGCATTGAGCTGTAAATCGGCATTTTCCATTTCGCTCGTGGTCTGGTGAAAAAGTTGAAGCCATCGTTCGAATAATTCCGGCTTCAGTCCGGGCAGGGCTACGTGCTTGGGCATGGGTGCGCCGCGAAACCTGCTTGTTCCCCGTAGCTTCATCGACCAGAAATTGATCATCTGCCCGAAATGCGCGTCCCAGTCAGTAACATGAGCCTCGAAGATCGGGCCGAGCAGCGGATCCTTTCTGGCCGTTGCATAAAACGTATGAACTAGATAGGAAATCTCTTCTTCTGTACACAACCCTGGATCAGGGGCAAAAAATTGTGGTTCAGACATGGCGGTGATTGTGATATATCCTGGAAAGTGAAAATTTCATCGCAAAAGGCGACGGCGGGACTTGGCCCTGATTTATATTCGAAAGCGGGATTTACGCTTAGTCTTACTTATCTTACTACTTACTTTACTCGGCAATGGTTCGGCGACGAAACCGAGCCCTCAAGCATGTCTTTCACTTTAGACAAGCGTGAATGTCATAAGTTCGGTAATCAAAGTTTAAACCAAAGAGTTTAAACAGTCCAAACCGAACGAAAGGGGTGAAATAACTTGTAAAATGAAAGTCTGTCGCCGCGGTGATCAGTCCAGAGCTGAGCGCCCGGGATTGAAGACTCCAGGAGGTTGAAAACTCAAGGAATCGTTGAATCTCCAATGGCGCAACGCGCGCTGCGGAATATCTGATCAGCGGCTCCTCAAAATACGCCATCCTTCGATACGCCCTCGCACCTCAGTATCATACGTAACGTTTGCAGCGCTTCCAGTTGAATCTGGCGTACGCGTTCGCGTGTAAGATCGAGACTTGCAGCCAGTTGCTCCAGAGTCTGGGTTTCATAGCCGTTGAGCCCGTAGCGTTGCTCGATGATATAGCGTTGCTTATCATTTAACCGGTTTAACCAATCCTGCACGCGGCCTTTTATCTCGGACTGCTCCCACATAAGGTCGGGGCCGGGGCTCTGGTCATCCGCGATTGCATCGCCAATCGACAGCAATGGATCAACATCGAGCGGCGCGTCCAGCGACATCATGCTCTGGTTCAAAGACAACATTCTTTGCACTTCCTTGACCCTTCGCCCCAGCAGGTGGGCGACATCCTCCGCCTTGGGTTCTTTTCCTGTATGTGCTTCAAGGTGGCGGGCAGCCTGCAATATGATGTTCAAATCCTTGATGACATGGACCGGAAGACGAATAGTGCGCGACTGGTTCATGATGCAACGCTCGATATTTTGTCGTATCCACCAGGTCGCATAGGTCGAAAAACGGAATCCTCGTTCCGGATCGAATTTATCAAGCGCGTGCATCATCCCCATGTTGCCTTCTTCTATCAGATCGAGCAGGGCGACGCCATGATTAGTGTAATGTTTTGCTATATTGACCACCAGTCGCAAATTACACTCGATCATCTTCTGCCGTGCGGCAAAATCATTCTGTCTGACGCGGCGAGTCAGTTCCGCTTCTTCCTTCGCGGTCAGCAGAGCGTTATGGCCAATCTCGTTGAAATAGATTTGAGTAACATCGGTCAATAAAAAGTCGTTGGATGTGTCCGTTACTGCACAGGAGGGCTTGTCGGCAACCTCATCGTCCTGCTCCAGCGAATCCTCCTTCTCGAAGAGTTCTTCCTCTTCAGTGTATTCTTGCTGATTCATCATGAGTTAATCCTCGATTCACCCGGAAATACCCGGTAAATATTTCAGAGGATCGACCGGCTTGCCATTCTTCCGAATTTCGAAATGGAGTTTGACAAGACCGGCGTCCGTGCTTCCCATCTCAGCAATTTTCTGTCCTTTGATCACCGTCTCCCCTTCCTTCACGAGAAGTTTGCTGTTATGTGCGTAAGCGCTGAGATAGGTTTCGTTGTGCTTGATAATGATCAGTTTGCCGTACCCGCGCAGACCCTCACCGCTATAAACCACTTTCCCTCCTGCGGACGCGGTTACCGCTTGTCCTCTCATTCCAACGATATCGATGCCTTTGGTGCTTTCCGAGAAGAGGTCGGATACCCTGCCTTTGGAGGGCCACACCCATTCGCCATGGGCATTATTTCTGACAGCTTCCGCCGGAGGGATGGAAATCGTGCTGATTTCAGGAGGCATAGTTTTTTCGATAGCCGGCGCGGCCTTTACCACCGTTACTGGCAGAACCGTATCCGCCCGGCTTTTCATCTGTGCGAGGGCCTGTTCCGAGTAAGGCAGCTTGAGTGCTTTTGGTTCTGTTTTCAGCTTCCCCACCGGCACCGGTTGTCTTGCTTCCGGCATCGGCATACTGTCTTGTCTGATTTGTGCCGGCGATGCTGGCGCTACTATGGATGAAGATGGGGCGGACTCCTGAATGGCGAACAGGGTTGGCTGCGCCGCTACCGGTCCCTCGGGGGATAAAAAGATTTCCTGGCCAATCCGGATTGCGCCTGGATCAGGGAGGTTATTCCACGCTGCCAGATCCCGGGGATTGATATTGTTGCTCGTCGCAATGCTATAGAGCGTATCCCCTTTGCGAACGATATGCACACCAGGTCGTTGAGGCTGAGAGTATGTTGAAACGGCATTTTTTTGCCGGTCCGGCGCGCCCTTGTTACTCATTGGCCCCTGACGAGGCGTGGATGAACAACCGGCAATCAGCAGGCATAATGCGAGGGACAGACAGTATGGGATAACATACCGCTGCGCGAAAAATGTGCAAGGAAGACCTTCTCCGAGGCCGGAAAGATTACTGCTCAGACTCATATACCTGATTCGTGTAGCACTCATTGTTGTCTCGTTTCCCTCACTCGATATCGTTGCAGTTTCCTAACGCTGCCAGATTCCCGGTATCATTGGGACAAACTTGACTTTGTCCAGTATTGTCTCAGTATAACCTTGCAAGTTGCGTTCGATAACGCACAAAACTTGCTCACTGGTTCCCCTGGGAAATACCATTCTGCCACGAATGGCTAATTGTTCAAGTAGTGCCGGAGGTATGTGTGGTGTTGCAGCCGTGAGAATGATTCCGTCAAACGGCGCCGCCTCGGAAAGGCCAAGCAGGCCGTCAGCATGCCTCAGTCGCACATTGTTGATGCGCAGCTCTGCTAACCGTCCGCGAGTGCGCGTCAGCAAAGGCCCGATCCGCTCGATTGAATAGACTTCCTGCGAGAACTGCGCCAGTATCGCCGTCTGATAGCCGGAACCCGTACCAATCTCAAGCACCTTGCCAGGGTTGGAACCTGCACGCAGCAACTGGCTCATTCTCGCCACCGTGAACGGATTCGAAATCGTCTGCTCGAAATTGATCGGCAATGCCACGTCATCGTAGGCACGATCTGCCAGTACTTCCTCCACAAAGATGTGACGAGGAACGGTAATCATGGCCGCGAGCACCGCTTCATCCGTGACACCCTGCGCGCGCAGCCGCTCAACCATGCGCGCCCGCGTGCGCTGCGAAGTCATGCCGATTCCGGAATGGTGAACGTTCAATCCCGATCTGCCTTGAATCTGGCCTTCAACTCCGCATGCTGGCAAGAGCGTGACTGTTCAGCCATTCCTTTACCGCATCCAGCTGCCCATACCGCGTGAGGTCGATCTGCAATGGAGTCACTGATACGCGGTTGTGCTGAATCGCGAGAAAATCCGTTCCCTCTCCTGTATCCTGCGCAGGCCCTGCCGCACCCACCCAATATACTGTCTCGCCGCGCGGGGTTTTATATTTTACTACGGGTTCCGCTTTATGCCGGCGCCCCAGCCGCGTAACCTCCAGGCCCTGCAACTCATCATATGGGATATCAGGTACGTTAACGTTCAGCAGCACCGGTCCATGAAGCTTATCTGTTTCAAAGCGACGCACAATTTCAGTTGCAACACGCGCGGCAGTAGGAAAATTTCCGGCCGAAAAACCGGCGAGTGAAATGGCAAGGGAAGGTACACCAAGTAAAAAGCCTTCAGTAGCCGCCGCTACCGTCCCCGAATAAATGGTGTCATCCCCCATATTGGCGCCATCGTTGATGCCGGATACGACCATGTCAGGCAGGGTGTCGAGCATGCCTGTAACCGCCAGGTGCACGCAATCTGTCGGTGTGCCATTGACGTAATAGAACCCGTTGTGGGATTTGCGAAGGCTGAGCGGCCGATCCAGTGTAAGCGAATTGCTGGCACCGCTTCGGTCGCGCTCCGGAGCGACGACTACGACGTCCGCAATGACGGAGAGCGCTTCCGCAAGACAGGCGAGACCTGGCGCAAAATACCCGTCGTCATTGCTGAGCAGTATGCGCATTAGAACATGCCCCAGGTGATCGTTTCAGCTTATAGAAAGGGAGAATAGATGCGCTCCACCCCGCTGCGCATGACGGGACTTGTTGATAAGCTTGACTGGTCGGGGCGAGAGGATTTGAACCTCCGACCACTTGCACCCCATGCAAGTACGCTACCAGGCTGCGCTACGCCCCGACGTGGCGAATTATAACAATAAACCCGAAAGGTTAGAAATCTGCGAATAGTCCTCAACGGATATCAATCAATGCCAGCCTGCGTTTTACCAACATCTTGCAGTCCATGAAATTGAAAAAAGAGATAACTCAGGAGCGGAGCAATCCCAGCACATCCTGGATCTCGTTACGTATCGATGCCAGATCGATAGATGAGGAAAGTGATGCAAGGGGCATGGGATTGACGAAACCCTGCCCCAGGCGGGCGCGTGCGCCATGAATGGTAAAGCCCTGCTCATAGAGCAGCTCCCGAATGCGGCGAATCAGCAGCACTTCGTGGTGTTGATAGTAGCGCCGATTGCCTCGGCGCTTGACGGGTTTCAGTTGCGTGAACTCCTGCTCCCAATAACGCAACACATGCGGCTTTACACCGCACAGTTCGCTTACTTCACCAATCGTGAAATAGCGTTTGGCGGGAATAGGGGTAAGCGGGATATCAGGCGTTATCTTTGCCATGCTGGTTCTTTTCAACCATTGCCTTCAGTTTCTGGCTGGCGTGGAAAGTAACTACCCTGCGGGCAGTGATAGGAATTTCTTCACCTGTTTTGGGATTTCGGCCGGGACGCTGGGGTTTGTCGCGTAACTGGAAATTGCCGAACCCCGATAGCTTGACGCCATCGCCATTTTGCAGCGCAATGCGAACTTCTTCGTAAAAAGACTCCACCATGTCCTTGGCTTCGCGTTTGTTGAAACCGACTTTTTCAAAGAGCAAATCCGCCAGCTCGGCCTTTGTTAAGGTCATAGTCTCCCTCTCACCTTTATTATTCTCAAACATTGTGCTCTATCTTCCGGTCAACTGCGCAGTCTTGCTCCAAACCTGTTTTCAAGAATACTTATCAGCCTTGCGACTGCCTGATCAGCTTGTGCGTCAGTCAAAGTTTTTTCAGTATCTTGTAATAACATACGGAATGCAAGACTTTTTTTGTCGCTTTCCACCCCTTTTCCCTGGTATACGTCAAAGAGCGCAATTTCAGAAATGATGGATAATTTCTCGCTCCGCATGCTATCCAGTATCGCCTGCACGCTGACATCCTTCGGCACGAGCACAGCGATATCCCGCCGGATCGGGGGATATTTGGAAATTTCGGAAGCCTTTGGCAGCGTGTGCGCCAGCAGGATATCCATGTTCAATTCGAATAGAACGACGGATCGCGCCAAACCCAGCTTCTGTTGCCAGCGGGGGTGAAGTTCCCCCAGAAAACCGCCGATGCGACCATTTATGGAAATCTCCGCGGACTTGCCCGGATGCAGGGCTGGATGACGCACGGCAGTGGCGCTAAGCTTTCCGGGCCACGCCAGCGCCTCAATATCGGCTTTTGCATCATAGAAATCCACCGGCCGGGCAGGCAGGCCCCACTGCTCCTCCACGACGTCCCCATAGCAGAGCCCTGCCAGCTTTTCCTGTTGCGAGTAGGCCCGCCCGTCTTTCTGGAAACAACCGCCAATTTCGAACAGGCGAATCCTGGATTGTTTACGGTTGAGATTGAACTGGAGATTAGAGAGGAGCCCTCCCAAAAGGCTGCTGCGCATCACCGCCAATTGATTGGATAAAGGGTTTTTCAACGCAACAGGCGTCCTGTTGCCCGCCACCTCCGTTTCCCATGAGGTTTCGACGAAAGCATAATTGATGACTTCCTGGTAATCCCGCGCCACCAGAATTTGTCGCAGGCTTGATCGTGTTCGCCGGGTTTCGGGCGCAGGAAGTATATCGAGTTTCGCTCGCGGCATGGTCGCAGCTATACGGTTGTATCCGTACATACGCGCCAACTCCTCGATCAGGTCTTCTTCTATGGCAAGATCGAATCGGTAAGTTGGAGGCGTCACATAAAATACCGTGTCTGTATTCAAAAAACCGAACCGCAGTCGATGTAACAGCTCTGCCACGTGGCCTTCATCCAGCTCCACACCCAACACTCGTCCGACTCGCTCCAGATCCAGTCGAATGGGAGCACGCGCTGGCAAACTCCCCCGGAGTTCAGTAATGGGTCCGGCCCTGCCCCCGCAGATATTCAGAATCAGGCTGGTTGCGCGCTCCATAGCGGCGCGCGTGGCGCCAAAATCCACGCCTCGTTCGAAACGATAGGCCGAATCCGAGTTGAACCCGAGCGAGAAGGATTTGCCGGCGATAACGTCGGAGCTGAAAAAAGCGCTCTCCAGAAACAAGTCGACGGCCCCAGGCGTGACTCCACTTTCATTCCCGCCCATGATACCCGCCAGCGCCAGCGGCCTGGCCTCATCTGCGATGACCAGCATATCGGGTTGCAGCACAAGATTCTCGCCATTCAGCAATTCGATACTTTCCCCCGGTCTGGCGAACCTGATATGGATGGAGCCGGCAAGGCCATCCTGTATTCTTGCAAGATCAAAAGCGTGCAGGGGTTGACCCATCTCCAGCATGACATAATTGGTCACATCCACCACCGCGTTGATGGCGCGCAAACCGCTGCGCTCCAGCCGCTGCACCATCCATTGCGGCGTAGCGACATCCAGAGAAATGTCGCGTACCACCCGGCCACAGTAAAGTGGACAGGCGGCAGCCGCATCCACATGTATTGTCAGGGTTTCGGCAACCTGTGCCGGTACAGGTTTGATTTCGATGGACTGGAGATTTTGGGAAGTAATTGCCGCCACTTCTCTCGCTATGCCGGATAGCCCCAGGCAGTCACCTCGGTTGGGCGTGAGTTTGAGAGCGAGAAGGTTGTCTTCGAGGTCGTAATAGGTGCGAAAATCTGCTCCAACCGGCGCATCGGACGGAAGCAGCAGCAGGCCTGACGAGGCATCCTCCAATCCCAGTTCTGTGGCTGAACACAACATTCCCGTGGATTCGACTCCGCGTATCCTGGTCTGCTTTATGGACATACCCGGCAATTGCGCCCCTGGAAGAGCGCATGGCACTTTTATACCAGCACGAACATTGGCGGCCCCGCAGACAATCCGCAGGGGCGCATTATTTCCTGCATTATCTGCTTCGGTTCTCACCTCGCAAACCTGCAGATGATCCGCACCGGGATGTTTCTGGATGGACAGTACTTCCGCTACCACCACCTTGTCAAAGGCCGGCGCAACCGGCTGGACGCTCTCGACTTCCAGTCCTGCCATCGTCAGCGCATGGGCAAGATCACGCGTCGATAAGGGAGGGTTTACAAAAGTACGCAGCCAGTTTTCTGAAAATTTCATAAATTTTATCGTTCAGCGGAGAAATGAATGTCGTCCCGGACCTTTCTCCAGCCTTGAATACTCTCTCATACCGACCCTGCGCCCAAAGATCGCTCCGCAGATCACCCTTGAGTGATCTGAATCCTGCCGCAGGTCACCATACATATGAATTTTTATATTCCTGATCCGGGTTTCAGTTGAACTGTTTCAGAAACCTCAAATCATTTTCGAAGAACAGTCGCAGGTCGTTTACCCCATATCTCAGCATCGCCAAACGCTCGACACCCAAACCAAAAGCAAAGCCGACATACTTTTGGCTGTCTATGTTGACATGCCTGAAGACATTAGGATGTACCATTCCACAGCCCAGCACTTCCAGCCACCCGGTGTAACTGCATACGCGACAGCCGGTTTTGCACATTACACAACCGATATCCATTTCGGCCGAAGGCTCGGTAAAAGGGAAAAAAGAAGGGCGAAAACGCACCGGCAGATCGTCGCGCTCGAAAAAATGCTGCATGAAATCAGACAGAATGCCTTTCAAAGCCGAGAAGTTGGCGCTTTCATCAATCCATAAACCTTCCACCTGATGAAACATCGGAGTATGTGTCAGGTCGGAATCGCAACGGTAAACCCTCCCTGGCGCAATCACCTTCAGGGGCGGGGGATTGTTTTCCATGTACCGTATTTGAACGGGTGACGTGTGGGTGCGCAACAGGTGTTCGCCTGCGCCGCCGTTTTCGTCATCGACATAGAAAGTGTCGTGCATGGCGCGAGCGGGATGGTTTTCCGGAATATTCAGCGCGGTAAAATTATAAAAATCAGTTTCGATCTCGGGGCCGGAAGCTACCGTGAATCCGATGGAATGAAACAGCGACTGAATCCGGTCGAGCGCTAGCGTGATGGGGTGAAGTCCACCCATTCCCGTTCCACGTCCCGGCAAAGTGACATCCAGCTTTTCCCCTATTAACCGCTCTTCCAGCTTCTTTTCCTGTATCGCCTCACGGCGGCGGCTCAGCGCTGCCTCCAACGCCTCCTTCGCCTGATTGATACGACTTCCCACCGCGGGACGCTCTTCTGGCGGGATCTTGCCCAATCCCTTGAGCAGTTCGGTCAGTTGCCCATGTCGGCCCAGATATCGCGCCTTGACCTGTTCCAGCTCGGCCATGTCATCTGTTCGATTGAACAGCTCAATTGCTTCAGCAAGAAGATGATCCAGGTGAGTCATTCGAATAACAGTTTGATCAATTGGACTCTGCATATGAAAAGAGGAGGCCAGGCGTTTTTGCCTTTAGCCTCCTCCCAGTCTTTTAATCCCGGAAACGCGAACGAAGCCCTGAGTTCACGCCGGGCTTGCAAAAACGCCTCTAAACGACCAAACTGGCTCTGGCCTGTTCCGCTATTTTTGCAAAGGCCGGCTTGTCGAATACCGCCAGATCCGCCAGGACCTTGCGATCAACCTCGATCTCGGCCTTTTTCAGACCGTTCATGAACACGCTGTACGACAAACCGCACTCTCTGGCAGCGGCGTTGATGCGGGCGATCCAGAGGGCTCGAAACTCGCGTTTCTTCTGGCGGCGATCGCGATAGGCGTATTGCCCCGCTTTCATCACCGCTTCCTTCGCTACGCGATAGACGTTCTTGCGGCGACCTCGATAACCTTTCGCCAGGTCAAGTATTTTCTTGTGGCGGGCGTGAGCTGTTACACCACGTTTCACTCTTGGCATATCAGTCTCCTCCTATGCGTAGGGCATCATGGCGCGTACAGACGCCACATCACTGAAGTGTACATTCACGGAACCCCGCAACTGGCGCTTGCTTTTCGTCGTTTTCTTGGTAAGAATATGACGCTTGAATGCCTGCGAGCGCTTCACGGTACCACCCGCTCTTACCGTAAAACGTTTCGCCGCACCACTCTTTGTTTTCATCTTAGGCATTACTTTGCTCCTGCTTTAACATGACACAAGGTGTTTCCCGAATGGAACGCTTTAAACCCTGGAGTCACTTGTTTTCAATGAAATGAACTGTATCAGACCGACAGGAAATCACCATGTCTGTTCCATCCTGGACGCTATATCCCCGGCCTCGCATCCCCCGATTTCTATCCAGCAGGATAGATACAGATCCAATACCGGATGAACCTCAAACCAGTGGAAAATGATTGCGTTTAACGCCGTTCAGACTGGCTTTCCGTGACAGTCGCCGGTTTGGTTTCCTTTGGGTTGGAGGTTTTTACTTCCTTGGAGTTCTTTACTTCTTTCTTTCGTGGAGACAACACCATCACCATCTGGCGTCCCTCCATTTTAGGAAACTGCTCCACTACCGCATGCGATTCCAGGTCGCCCTTTATCCGCTCCAGCAGACGCACCCCAAATTCCTGATGCGCCATTTCCCGACCGCGGAAGCGGAGGGTAATTTTAGCTTTATCGCCTTCGTCCAGGAAGGTAATCAGATTGCGCAGCTTGATATTGTAATCACCCTCGTCGGTATTGGGACGAAACTTGACTTCCTTTATCTGGATCTGTTTCTGTTTGAGCTTGGCTTCGTGCTTTTTCTTGCTTTCCTGATACCGGAACTTGCCGTAATCCATCAGCCGGCATACGGGAGGTTGGGCGGTAGGTGCGATTTCAACCAAATCCACCTCCGCTTCTTCCGCCAGACTGTTGGCGGCTGCCAGAGGGATTATACCTATCTGCTCTCCATCTACACCAATCAAGCGCACCTCGGGTGCAGTAATCTCGTAATTGATGCGCGCTGCTTTTTCCTGAACTATAGTAACTCCCAGAGTCTATTAATAAATCAAGTCGCCCCGGCCCGGGTGCGGATCTCTTCCTCAAGGCGGTCCACTAACGCCTGCAAGGTCATCTGACCGAGGTCAGAGCCAGTGCGGGTACGTACGGCTACCCTTTGCGCTGCCACTTCCTTATCACCCACGATAATTTGATAAGGCAGTTTTTGCAGACTATGCTCCCGTATTTTATAAGTTATTTTTTCATTTCTCAAGTCCGCATACACTCGAATACCGGCCCGCCTGAGTGCTTCGGTCACTTGCCGGGCGTAATCGGCCTGTCCTTCCGAGATATTCAGCACGACCGCATGATCCGGCGACAACCATAGCGGCAATGCACCCGCATGATTTTCGATAAGAATGCCGATAAAACGCTCCAGTGAGCCGAGGATTGCGCGGTGAAGCATTACCGGTATCTGCCGGGAGTTATCCTCAGCCACAAACTCTGCCCCGAGACGCTCCGGCATGGAAAAATCCAGTTGCAAGGTGCCGCACTGCCAGATGCGACCGATACTGTCCTTGAGCGAAAACTCTATTTTAGGCCCGTAGAACGCGCCTTCACCGGGTTGCAGTTCCCAGATGAGGTTTTTGTGATTCAGGGCGGAGCGCAACGCCTCTTCCGCCTTGTCCCACTGCTCCTCGGAACCTACGCGCTTTGCGGGACGGGTGGAAAGTTTCACCAGGATGTCATTAAAGCCAAAATCGTTGTAAACCTCCTGCAACAGATCGATAAACCGGACGGCCTCATCTTGCACCTGGGACTCTGTGCAGAAGATGTGAGCGTCATCCTGAGTGAACGCACGCACGCGCATGATCCCATGCAGAGCGCCGGAGGGCTCGTTACGGTGACAGGAACCGAATTCCGCGAGTCGAAGCGGCAGATCGCGATAACTTTTCAGCCCCTGCTTGAAGACCTGCACATGCCCCGGACAATTCATCGGCTTGACGGAAAATTCCCGGTCTTCGGCCTGCGTTACGAACATATTCTCGCGGAAGTTTTCCCAGTGCCCGGAACGCTCCCACAAACCCTTGTCCAGTACCGAGGGCGTGCGGATTTCGAGATAGCCGTTATTACGGAAGATGTCCCGCATGTACTGTTCGACCTGCTGCCAGATAACCCATCCCTTCGGGTGCCAGAACACCATACCCGGCGCTTCTTCCTGCAGGTGAAACAGCCCCAGCTGCTTGCCGAGCTTGCGGTGATCGCGTTTTTCCGCCTCTTCAAGACGGCGCAGGTAGGCGTTCTGATCGTCTTTACTGGTCCATGCGGTGCCATAGATCCGCTGCAGCATTTCGTTATGCGAATCGCCGCGCCAATAAGCGCCCGCAAGTTTCATCAGCTTGAAAACCTTCAGGCGGGATGTGGTGGGGACATGGGGACCGCGGCACAAATCGGTAAAATTTCCCTGAGAATAGAGAGAAACATCCTCATCGCCGGGAATGGCTTCGATGATCTGCGCCTTATAGTGTTCACCCTGATTCTTGAAAAAATTGATTGCCTCGGATCGATCCCAAACCTGGCGCTCGACTTTCAGGTTGCGCCCGCTGATTTCAGCCATACGCTTTTCGATTGCCACCAGATCTTCAGGGGTGAATGGCCGTTTGTAGGAAAAATCGTAATAAAAGCCATCCTCGATTACCGGTCCAATCGTGACCTGCGCTTCGGGAAACAATTCTTTCACCGCATGTGCCAGCAAATGGGCGCTGGAATGACGAATGACTTCCAGCCCTTCCGCATCTTTTTCCGTAACGATGGCCACATCGCTGTCATTTTCGATACGGGTGGAAAGATCGACCAGCTTCCCGTTCACTTTGCCTGCAAGCGCAGCACGAGCCAAACCCGCGCCTATTGAAGCTGCAACTTCACCCACCGTTACAGGGTGCTCATACACGCGCTTCGAACCATCCGGCAAACGAACTACAGCCACGGTCTCTCCCTTTGATAAATAAGAACGGATTTAAAAATCCTGATTTTACAGGATTCAGTGAAGTGGAGGGGGTAGCGGGCGATTTACCTGTCCGGAAAAACAGCTTTATCTCCGGGACTGGAGGAGATTCTGAGGGGAATTCAAGATGAATGAAAACGGGGATGCGAGAGATGCATTTGCGCACCCCTCGCATCCTCCTGTAGAAACAGGCACTTCGAAATCAGGATCCTGAGAAGGAACCCGTTGTTATTGGCTCGCTTCGCGCTTGAGCAGTTCTTCTACCCTGACACCCGTTTCCGTTCGTCCGCCGAAAACGGTTCCCACCTTCTTTTTATTGAGATGTTCAAGATTGGTGCTATACGCTTGCGGCGGCAGTGGAAAAAATTTCACTTCTTTCACCAGTTCAGGCGCATTTTTCATGTAAAACTCGACCAGTTCCCTGACTTCCGGTTTTTCGGCCGATTTGATATTCACGTAAATGAAAATCGGACGGGATAAAGGCTGGTAACTGCCATCTTCCACCGTTTGTTCGGAGGGAAGCACAGGCCCTTTGCCCGAATCGATGGCCGCCGCTTTGAGCTTTTTCTGGTTTTCAACATAATAGGCAAAACCGAAAAAACCGAGCGCGTTCTTGTCGCTGGCGACTCCCTGCACCAGTACGTTGTCGTCTTCGGAAGCAGTGAAATCACCTCGACTGGATTTTGTTTTGCCTACGATTGCTTCAGTAAAATAGTCGAAAGTGCCAGAATCGGCGCCCGGTCCATAGAGCTTCAGTTTTTCGTCGGGCCATGCCGGATTCGCCTGATTCCATTTTGTGATCTTGCCTTGCGCTTCGGGTTCCCAGATCTTCTTCAGATCAGCCACGGTGAGCGTATTTGCCCAGTCATTCCTGGGATTGATCACTACCGTTAGCGCATCGAATGCTACCGGCATTTCAACGTACTGGATGCCGGATTTTTTGCATTCCTCCATTTCTTTCTGCAGAATGGGACGGGAAGCGTTCACAATGTCGGTTTCGCCGCGGCAGAATTTTTTGAAACCTCCACCGGTACCGGAGATACCGACGGTTACTCTTACCGCTCCTTTCTTCGCGTTCTGGAAATCTTCCGCTACTGCTTCGGTAATGGGAAAAACGGTGCTTGAGCCGTCTATCTTAACCAGTCCCGCTGCATTCGCACCGGCAGGCATAAAAATATTGGCGATGCTCAGCACTGTGCCTAACACCGCTGATATTGTCAGTCCCGTACCACTCAATGATTTCAACATTTCATTCCCCGTTCAATTAAACAGACCATGCTTTTTCTCAGCACCGTCATGCTAGGTCATGAGTATTACGTTTTTGTGACATCCTGGGGCCGGAGCAGATACGGTACAGATAAGGTGGATTTCTCCATGAATTAATTTTCTCAAAAAGAACCGGCAGAAAAAATCTTGATCATGGTAATGAGTCAAAACGTCCTTTGATTCAGTTCGTCACGACCTTTTCAACCGATCTCCCGTCTGCCGCCGCATTTCGCACAACCTCTGCTATTTTCTCCGCCCAGTGTTTGACTTTCTGCCCGGACTCGCCTTCTACCATTACCCTTATCAACGGCTCCGTACCCGAGGCACGCAGAAGCACCCGGCCCGTGGTATCGAGATCGCGCTCGGCCTCTGACTGAGCGGCTTTGATGGCGAGGCTATTGTGCGCATCAAATCCCTTGGACACCCTGACATTGATCAGTTGCTGCGGATAGAGCGTCACGTCCGAAGCCAGCTCGGTCAAGGTCTTGCCGGAATCACGCATCGCGTAGAGTACCTGTAATGCCGAAATGATTCCATCACCGGTGGTATGTTTATCGAGGCAGATAATGTGGCCTGAGCCTTCGCCCCCCAGTTGCCAGTTTTTTTTCTGCAGCAGTTCCAGCACATAGCGATCGCCGACATTCGCGCGCGCAAAAGAAATATTCAGTTTCTTTAAACCGTTTTCAATTGCCAGATTCGTCATGAGCGTACCTGCCACCCCTCCCTTGAGCAGCCCGTTTTGTTTCCGATGTTTCGCGATGAGGTAGATCAATTGATCGCCGTCATAAAGCACACCCTCGTCATCAGTCATGATTACGCGATCACCATCTCCATCCAATGCCACTCCGATATCTGCCCGATGGTGCCGGACCGCTTCCTGCAGGGTCGCGCTATGCGTTGCGCCACACTCGTGATTGATATTGAGGCCATCGGGATGGATTCCAATTGCCACCACATCGGCGCCCAGTTCGTGCAATACAGGACCGGCAATCTGATAAGTGGCGCCGTGGGCGCAATCGACCACGATCCGCAGACCGCGCAGATCGAGGTGATTTGGAAAAGTGCTTTTGCAAAACTCGATATAACGCCCTCTTGCATCATTGACGCGTCGCGCTTTTCCGAGCTGCGCCGAGGGCATTGCCTTGAGAGGCGCGTTCAATCCCGCCTCAATCTCC
The DNA here is from genome assembly GCA_017306155.1 of Nitrosospira multiformis. Taxonomy (GTDB): domain Bacteria; phylum Pseudomonadota; class Gammaproteobacteria; order Burkholderiales; family Nitrosomonadaceae; genus Nitrosospira; species Nitrosospira multiformis_F. The sequence goes on along the minus strand of JAFKJB010000010.1, from coordinate 134,206 downwards.
TGCTCGGTCGCATCGGGTAATTTGGTACCGAGGGCAGAAAAAAACTTGATGCCATTATCCTCGAAGGGATTGTGGGAAGCCGAGATGACGATGCCTGCCTGCAAACGCAGGGCACGGGTGAGATAGGCAACCGCGGGAGTGGGCATAGGCCCTGAAAGCAGGACATCCACTCCCGCCGCAGAAAGCCCTGCCTGTAACGCGGATTCCAGCATATAGCCTGATATGCGTGTATCTTTGCCGATCAATACTGCCGGGCGCTCTCCTTTTGAAAGATGCCAGTCCGAGGAGGTCAGAACCTTACCGGCAGAATAACCCAGATGTATCACGAACTCGGGCGTGATAGGCGCTTCTCCTACGCGTCCGCGTATGCCGTCAGTTCCAAAATATTTTCTTGTCATTGGAGGAGATCCATTGGTTATCGAAATGAATTGAACTCAACTGAGGGTTTCCACCGTGAAGTGAGCGGATGATGCATCCTCCCGTACGGCGCCTCGGTCGTAAACGGCATTGTAAACGGCGAGCGCATCCCGGGTCGCCCGGACATCGTGCACCCGGAGGATAGCCGCACCCTTCATCGCCGCTATCAGCGCTGCCGCTATGCTGGCATGAATCCGGCTACTTATGTCACTGCTCGTGATTTTTCCCAGCATCGATTTGCGTGAAAGGCCTGCCAGCATCGGTACCTCAAGATCGAGAAACTGATCGAGATGGCGCAATAGTTCGATATTATGAACCTGGTTTTTACCGAAACCAAAGCCCGGATCGACTATCAGTCGCTCCCGCGGAATACCTGCGGCTTGCGCAGCCTCCAGGCGCCGCTTCAGAAAAGCCTTGACGTCATGCACTACATCCTCATATTGGGGATTGATCTGCATAGTGGCGGGTTCGCCCTGCATATGCATGAGGCAAGCCGTCACGCCTCCTTCTGCGACCGCCTCCAGCGCACCGGGAAGCTGGAGTGCCCTCACATCGTTGATCATCACTGCCCCCGCGGCGATGACAGCTCGCATGACTTCGGGTTTGGAAGTATCGACCGAAACCTGCACATTCCGGTTTGCCAGTGCCTCCACCACCGGAATGATCCGGCGTAATTCCTCTTCAACAGAAACCGGGGTGCTGCCAGGACGTGTTGATTCACCGCCGATATCCAGCAGATCTGCCCCTTCTTCGACCAGACGGAAAGCATGACTGAGGGCATGCTCAGTCGAGGCGAATAAACCGCCGTCCGAAAAGGAATCAGGAGTTATATTGACAACGCCCATTACAAGAGGGCAATGAGAGGAACTGGAAATTTCTGCAGGCGGGATAGAAGATGGTGGCACCGGGACTCACCCATTGCGGAGTAGTTTTCTTTGCTATGAACTGGAAAAGGCGGCGTGAAAAAGATGGGACGAAAAAGGCAGATGAAAAAGGCGGGATGAGCCGCCTTTTTCATTGTTTACAGTATGACGTAATTTCCTTGCTAAGCTTCCTGTGCCGGTGTCGCTGTGGGTGCAGGCGCCGCGGGAGGGACATTATCCTTGGGCGGTGTTGGGGCAGCCCTGCTTGGCTTGGGAGGCCGAGGTGACCGTCCTTCCATGATGTCGCCGATTTGCTCCGCATCTATGGTTTCCCATTCCAGCAGCGCTTTAGCCATAACCTCGATCTTATCGCGGTTTTCTTCGATCAGCTTGCGCGCCAGAGTGTACTGCGTATCGATGATGCGTCGAATTTCTATATCCACTTTCTGCATGGTTGCTTCGCTGACATTCTTGTGGGTTGTGACGGAACGACCCAGAAACACTTCTCCTTCATTCTCGCCATAAACCATCGGGCCAAGCGAATCAGACATGCCCCATTGGGTAACCATGCGTCTTGCCATCTCTGTCGCACGCTCAAAATCATTGGATGCACCGGTCGTCATCTGACCCATGAAGACTTCCTCGGCGATACGACCACCGAACAGAACCGCGATATTCTGCAGGATTTCCTCACGGTCCATGCTGAAACGGTCTTCAGTCGGCAGTTGCATCGTCACGCCCAGTGCGCGTCCCCGTGGAATAATGGAAACCTTGTGTACCGGGTCGGTCTTGGGCAACAACTGGGCAACTACCGCATGCCCGGATTCATGATAGGCAGTGTTGCGCCGCTCACGCTCCGGCATCAGGACAGATTTACGCTCCGCACCCATGAAAATCTTGTCCTTGGCCCGCTCAAAATCCTCCATGTCGACGAGACGCTTGTTGCTGCGCGCAGCAAACAGGGCCGCCTCATTCACCAGATTGGCAAGATCGGCTCCGGACATCCCCGGGGTTCCGCGGGCAAGGGTTTCAGCATGTACATCGGGCGCGATCGGTACTTTGCGCATATGCACGTGCAATATCTGCTCACGGCCCCGTATATCGGGAAGCGGCACCGTCACCTGCCGGTCGAAACGGCCGGGACGCAATAGCGCGGGGTCAAGCACATCCGGACGGTTGGTAGCTGCGATGACAATTACGCCGGCAGTTCCTTCGAAACCATCCATTTCCACCAGCAACTGATTGAGCGTCTGTTCGCGCTCATCATTGCCACCCCCGAGACCCGCGCCACGCTGACGCCCGACCGCATCGATCTCGTCGATGAAGATAATGCAGGGAGCATGCTTCTTCGCTTGCTCGAACATATCGCGCACCCGGGCTGCACCCACCCCGACAAACATTTCCACAAAATCGGAGCCTGAGATACTGAAGAAGGGAACCTTGGCTTCACCCGCGATAGCACGCGCCAGGAGCGTCTTACCCGTACCCGGATTTCCCACCATCAATACGCCGCGCGGGATACGCCCCCCCAGTTTCTGGAACTTGCTGGGATCGCGCAGGAATTCCACCAGCTCGGAAACTTCCTCCTTGGCTTCTTCACAGCCTGCAACGTCGGCAAACGTCACCTGGTTGGTGGATTCGTCGAGCATGCGCGCCTTGCTTTTCCCGAATGAAAAAGCACCGCCGCCACGACCCCCGCCCTGCATCTGCCGCATGAAGAAAATCCATACCCCGATCAGCAGAAGCATGGGAAACCAGGAAACGAAGATATTCATCAGGAGGGAAGGTTCTTCCTCCGGCTTGGCATCTATGATGACGCCCGCCTTAAGCAGATCGCTCACCATCCACGGGTCCGAGGGCGTATACGTCGTAAAACGTCTGCCATCGGTTTTCGTACCCTTCAGCGTGCGGCCTTCAATAGTTACTTTGGCGATCCTGCCCTGCTTCACCTCGTCGATGAACTGGGAATATTCCATCGGTGCCTGCCCCGACTGCCGTGTACTGAACTGATTGAACACCGTCATCAGCACAAGAGCGATCACCAGCCAGATGGCCATGTTTTTAATGAGATTGTTCAAAGTAGCTCCTTGGCTTGCGCCGTCAAAATACTCGAATGTTTCATTCTAAACCCATTTCCAGATTTAGAATAGCCGTTATCCCTGCTACCAGCCTCCAGGTTCGCGTGGGGATCTGCAACCTCCCAGTCCCTATATGTCCATATTTATCTGACATGTGACCGGAATGTTCAATCCCGTTTCCCCAGTCCCAGCAAATAGATTTCGCTGCTCCGACCCCGTGATGCCAAGGGTTTACGGGTTACCACCCGATTGAATGTAGCGCGCATCGCGCGAAAAAACTCGTCAAAACCAGAACCTTGAAACACTTTGACGAGGAAGTTGCCGCCAGAGTTCAACCGCTCGGTACAAAACTCGAGGGCCAGTTCCGCCAGTTGCATGCCACGCGCTTGATCAATTATCCCTATGCCCGTTATATTAGGCGACATATCGCAAATTACAAGGTCAACAGGCAAATCCCTCAATTGTTCCTTCAATTCGGCCAGGACAGGGGCCTCGCTGAAATCTCCCTGAATGAAGGTTACGCCGGATATGGGTGCCATTTCCAGGATATCCACGGCAACCAGCCTGCCCTTCCCCGCGAGTTTCTCGGCCGCCACCTGCGACCACCCGCCGGGAGCGGCGCCCAGGTCTACTATCGTCATGCCCGGCCTGAACAAGTGATCGCGGTCGGCGATCTCCATCAGCTTATAGGCCGCGCGGGAGCGGTAGCCCTCCTTTTTCGCCTGCTTGACAAAAAAGTCATTTACATGCTCCTTCATCCAGGCTTTGCTGGTTTTGGTCCGCTTCATCGCGTAAACTGATGGTCGTGAAAGAAGATATGTTAGCACTTACTCCAGATTTCCGACGCGGCCTCAAGGCTCGCGCGCATGCCCTCAAGCCGGTCGTCTGGATAGGCGCAGCGGGTTTATCGGACAACGTGTTGAACGAACTGGATCAGCGACTTAAAAGCCACGAACTGATCAAAATCAAAGTGGCGAGTGACGACTGGGAAATACGAAACGCGTTACTGGAGAAAGTTTGCGAACGCCTCAACGCTGCACCGGTGCAGCACATCGGCAAGATGCTGGTGATTTACCGTCCTGAACCCGAAAAAATAAAGAACTGAAGCAAGCCGGGAATGAGTCTATTGGCAGTGGATCAACCGAAATACCTACTGGACTGGACCTAGGGACCTGGTCGCTCCGCTCGTGGATTGGTATGGATTCCCATATCCGCATCCGGAGAAACGCGTTCCGGAGAGAACACATGCGGACAGGACCTATATATTCAAATTCAAGGTAAAGCGCGCGAGCTCCTGGTTTCGTGCCCGAAAGCCTCTTCAAATATATCTCACATCGAGAATTTCGTATTCCCGCACTCCGCCCGGCGCCATCACCTCAGCCACATCCCCTGGATATTTGCCTATCAGAGCGCGAGAGATAGGGGAACTGATGGAAATCTTTCCCTCCTTGATATCCGCTTCATCATCCCCGACAATCTGATACGTAACGGTTGTGGCAGACTCGATATCCTCAAGGTCGATGGTTGCACCGAATACGCAGGCTCCATCCGCATCCAGCGTCGTCGGATCGATGATCTGTGCATTGGAGAGCTTGCTCTCAAGTTCAGCAATACGTCCTTCGATAAAACCCTGACGTTCCTTGGCCGCTTCGTATTCGGCGTTTTCGGAAAGGTCACCATGGGATCGAGCTTCCGCAATGGCCGCAATCACGGCGGGACGATGAACTGTTTTCATCTCATGCAATTCGGCGCGCAGTTTTCCCGCGCCTGTCACTGTCAAGGGAATTGTACTCATAGTCTCTTCTGCTACCTGTTTTGGATCGGGTGTGCCTGTTGTTCGATATTGCTATACCGGAGCACGGCCTCCTTGGGCAATTCAAAATTTGAATTCAAAGTTCTCACTTCAGGAAGCGGCGTTCAGCAAGGCCTCCTCCCCTGATTCGTGGAGTTGCTGCAATCCGTAGGCGTGCAATTCCTGCATGTTTGCCATGCCTATGCAGGCGGCCCGCGCCCCGGCTAACGTAGTATAGTATGTCACCCGCGCCTGCAGCACCGCGTGGCGAATCGAGTAGGAGTCGTGAACGCTCCGCTTGTCTTCCACTGTATTGATGATCAAGTCCATCTCCCCGTTCTTGATCATATCTACAATGTGGGGACGTCCTTCCGCCATCTTGTTTACCGGCGTCACGGACAGGCCTGCTGCACTCAGAACCGCGGCGGTGCCCCTGGTAGCATAGAGCGCAAACCCTAACTGAGCAAGATTACGGGCGATTTCAACCACGCGTGGCTTGTCCGCCTGGCGTACGCTTATGAAGACCTTCCCGCTCCGTGGAAGTTTCACTCCCGCCGCCAGTTGGGATTTGACGAAAGCTTCTGCAAATGTCTGCCCCACTCCCATCACTTCACCGGTCGATTTCATTTCGGGTCCGAGTATGGTGTCCACGCCGGGGAACTTGATAAAAGGGAAGACAGCTTCCTTGACCGAATAGTAGTCTGGAATTACCTCACGAACCACGTCCTGCTGAACCAGGCTCAACCCTGTCATGCAGCGGGCGGATATTTTTGCCAGAGGGATGCCGGTAGCCTTGGAGACGAAAGGCACGGTGCGGGAGGCTCTCGGATTGACTTCCAGCACGTAGACGACATCGTTCTGGATGGCGAATTGCACGTTCATCAGGCCCACCACGTTGAGTGCGCGCGCCATTGCCGCAGTCTGACGGCGCAACTCGTCCTGCAACCCGGCAGATAGGCTGTAGGGAGGCAGCGAACAGGCTGAGTCGCCGGAGTGCACCCCCGCCTGTTCGATGTGTTCCATGATGCCCCCGATCAGGACGTTCTCTCCGTCCGAAACCGCATCCACGTCCACTTCCGCCGCATCATTCAGAAAATGATCCAGCAGCACCGGGGAGTCGTGCGAGACCTTTACCGCCTCTTTCATGTAACGCTCCAGATGCGCCTGCTCATGGACGATTTCCATGGCCCGGCCGCCCAATACATAGCTCGGGCGTACCACCAGCGGATAACCGATTTCTTCCGCCGCAGCAAATGCCTCCTCCGCCGTGCGCGCAGTACGGTTGGGCGGCTGTTTCAGCCCAAGCCGGTGCAGCATCTTCTGAAAACGCTCCCTATCCTCGGCGCAATCGATCATATCCGGACTGGTGCCGACGATCGGCACGCCATTTGCCTCGAGATCACGCGCAAGCTTCAGCGGAGTCTGGCCCCCGAATTGCACGATGACACCCAAAGGCTTCTCCACGGCTACTACTTCGAGCACATCCTCCAGCGTCAAAGGTTCGAAATAAAGGCGGTCGGACGTATCGTAATCGGTCGAAACCGTTTCAGGGTTGCAATTGATCATGATGGTTTCGAAACCATCCTCGCGCAAAGCCAGGGCGGCGTGAACACAGCAGTAGTCGAACTCGATACCCTGACCGATGCGGTTAGGCCCTCCGCCTAGCACCATGATTTTCTTATTATTGCTTGGCAGCGCTTCGCATTCTTCTTCATAGGTGGAATACATGTAGGCCGTATAGGTCGCGAATTCGGCCGCACAGGTATCGACGCGCTTGTACACCGGGCGCAGATTGAGTTGATGGCGCCTTGAGCGGACCGCTTCAGGTGTCGCATTCATCAGCTGTGCAAGTCGCCGGTCGGAAAAACCGCTGCGTTTCAGCTTGCGGAACGTGGAAAAATCAAGCGCACCCAGCGCTGTTCCCGCAATCGACCGTTCCTGCCGTATCAAATCTTCGATCTGCGTCAGAAACCAGGGATCGAGGTGGGTGTGTGCCTGTATTTCATCAAATGACATGCCGCAGCGAAAGGCGTCCGCAACATACCAGATTCGTTCAGGACCAGGATAGGCCAGCTCGGCCGCGACAGTTTCAATATCAGTCGTTTTTTCGTCCAGTCCATCAGCCCCGATTTCCAGCCCCCGCAGCGCTTTCTGCAGAGATTCCTGAAACGTCCGCCCGATGGCCATGACCTCCCCTACCGACTTCATCTGGGTGGTGAGACGATCATTGGCCTGGGGAAATTTCTCGAAGGCAAACCGCGGTATCTTGGTAACGACGTAATCTATGGACGGTTCAAAAGAGGCCGGCATTGCGCCACCCGAGATATCGTTCCTGAGCTCGTCCAGGGTGTAACCCACGGCAAGCTTGGCCGCCACCTTGGCAATGGGAAATCCGGTGGCTTTTGAAGCCAGTGCGGATGAGCGTGAAACCCGGGGGTTCATTTCAATCACGAACATGCGCCCATCCTCCGGATTGATGGCAAACTGCACGTTGGAACCGCCGGTCTCAACCCCGATTTCACGCAGGATCGCTATCGAGGCATCGCGCATGATCTGATATTCCTTATCAGTCAGCGTTTGCGCGGGTGCAACCGTGATGGAGTCGCCTGTGTGAACACCCATGGGATCGACGTTTTCGATGGCGCAGACAATAATGCAATTGTCTTTCCTGTCGCGTATGACTTCCATCTCGAACTCTTTCCAGCCGATAACCGACTCCTCGATCAGCAGCTCCTTCGTCGGGGAAGCTTCCAGCCCGCGTTCGCAGATATCGAGAAACTCTTCGCGGTTATAAGCAATGCCACCGCCCGTGCCCCCCAGCGTGAATGATGGGCGGATAATGGCGGGATAACCGACCATTGCCTGGACCTGCAGCGCTTCCTCCAGGCTATGGGCAATGGCGGAGCGGGCAGAATCCAGGCCGATGCCTGTCATGGCCTGCTTGAATTTTTCGCGATCCTCGGCTTTGTCGATTGCTTCGCGCGAAGCGCCGATCAATTCGACTCCGTATTTTTCCAGCACGCCGTTCTTTGCCAGATCCAGCGCGCAGTTCAATGCTGTCTGTCCACCCATGGTGGGCAGTAATGCATCCGGGCGTTCAATAGCAATGATTTTTTCGATCATGGGCCAGATGATAGGCTCGATGTAGGTCACATCGGCCATTTCGGGATCCGTCATGATCGTGGCGGGATTGGAATTCACCAGAATGACCCGGTAACCCTCTTCCCTCAGCGCTTTGCACGCCTGGGCACCGGAATAATCAAACTCGCACGCCTGCCCGATAATAATCGGACCCGCGCCGATGATAAGGATAGATTTGATGTCGTTACGTTTAGGCATAAGCTGGAGGAACGAAAACGGGAAAGGACGGACGGCTTCCCGGCTTCATATCGCTTTCGTCCGTTTTTTCTCCATCAATCCTGCAAATTTATCGAACAGATAGTCCAGGTCGTGTGGACCCGGACTCGCTTCGGGATGCCCCTGAAAGCAGAATACAGGCTTTCCTGCCAGCTCAAATCCCTGCAAACTGCCGTCGAACAAAGATAAATGCGTAACTCTTGCATTTGCTGGCAAGGTAGCCGTATCTACTGCAAATCCGTGATTCTGACTGGTTATGATCACTTTTCCCGTCTCGATATCCTGAACCGGATGGTTGGCGCCATGATGGCCAAATTTCATTTTTATAGTTCTGGCGCCTGTTGCCAGTCCCAGCAATTGGTGACCCATGCATACGCCGAAAATCGGTATTTCCTTTTCCAGCAGCCTTCTGGTTGTCTCGATAGCGTAGTCGCAAGCTTCGGGATCACCCGGTCCGTTCGAAAGGAATATTCCATCAGGTTGCGATGCCAGAATCTCGTCGGCAGTTGTCTGCGCGGGAAATACGGTGACCCGGCACCCGCGCTGCGCGAGCTTGCGCAGGATGTTCCGCTTTATCCCGAAATCCATCGCTGCAACATGAAAACGGGGGTGAGATTGCACCGGATAACCCTGCCCAAGCCGCCATTCGCCTTCGCTCCATTCATAAGGCTGCGGGCAGCTTACCACTTTGGCGAGATCCATACCGGCAAGACCAGGAAATCCCCTGGCCAGCTTCAGCGCCTCCGTTTCGTCCGGTTGGCCCGCGATGATGCAACCTGCCTGAGCGCCTTTTTCCCGCAGAATGCGTGTGAGCTTGCGGGTATCGATATCGGCAATGGCGGCCACTCCCTGCTGCCTGAGATACTCCGGCAACGTCTGCGTTTCGCGCCAGTTGCTGGAGGCCAGCGGCAGATCTCTTATCACCAGCCCGGCAGCATGTATCCGATCGATGTTGCCGGACTCCACGTCATCCGGATTGGTGCCTGTGTTGCCTACATGGGGATAAGTGAGGGTAACGATCTGGCGGCAGTAGGATGGATCCGTGAGAATTTCCTGATATCCCGTCATCGAGGTGTTGAAGACCACCTCCCCTGTACTGACACCCTCCGCACCGATGGACATGCCGCGAAAAACTGTGCCGTCAGCAAGCGCAAGGACGGCATACGAATGTTGTGACACGAAGGCTCCTGGGAATTGGGGGCAAGGCAGAAACAGCGCCAGGTTCCGTTCGCGCCGCTTCAAGCCTGGAAATTATACGTCCAAAAGGACGATGCTTCAATGAACCGGCAGTACGGCGTCCGAAATGCTGGGGCTGAAGCCGCCGTTTACCGCCTCAGCCCCAGCACGTCCTGCATGTCGAACATGCCGCTGCGTTTATCCGCGAGAAAGCGGGCGGCTCTCAACGCGCCCTCGGCAAATGTTGCGCGGCTACTGGCCTTATGCGAAATTTCGATACGTTCGCCGATTCCCGCGAACATGACGGTATGATCCCCCACGATATCCCCGCCGCGAACCGTGGCAAAACCGATGGACCCTGCCACCCGCTCACCCGTGTGGCCCTCGCGGCTGTAAACGGCGACCTTGGAAAGCTCTTTACCCAGAGCTTTTGCCACTACCTCGCCCATCAGCAGCGCAGTGCCGGAAGGGGCGTCCACCTTGTGGCGGTGATGGGCCTCGATAACTTCTATGTCATAATCCTCATTCAGGACCCTAGCCGCCGTCTCCAGCAGTTTCAAAGTGACATTCACACCCACGCTCATATTAGGCGCCAGTACGATGGCAATGTCTCGGGAAGCAGTCCTGAGCGCTTCTTTCTGCTCGGGCAAAAAACCGGTTGTGCCGATTACCATTTTTACGCTTTTCTCACGGCAACGGGCAACGTGAAGCAACGTTCCTTCCGGGCGGGTAAAGTCTATCAGCACTTCGCTTCCATCAAGCGCCGTATCAACGTTATCGGTAATTTCAATCCCGCAGGGCACCCCGATCAACTCTCCCGCGTCCTTTCCAAGATAAGGGCTCCCGCTCCGCTCGAGGGCGGCGCCCAAGCGCAGATCCGGCGCGCGTTCAACAGCCTCCAATAAAGCCCGCCCCATACGCCCGGCGCTTCCAGCCACAGCAATATTCAATGTCGGCATTCCTTCTGATAAACTGACTTGCAAGATTGCCCTATTCCTTTAGCTGATCTGCATCCCTAATTCCGGTATCCGTCGCCCGCGAGGGTACCTGCCTCGGCCCCGGCTTCTCCACCACGGGTGCTTCTGGAGCAGCACTCGAAGAAACTTCGGCCGAACCGGCTGAGAGGGATGCCGGGGAAGGAGGCTGAGGGGCAGGCAAGGGCGGTACAGTGCCCATTGCCTCAGTGCCGCCCGAAACAGGCGCCGGAGGAGATGCTGAAAGGGGCGCTGTAAGCGGCATGCCGGGGGGCACCTGAGCCGGGATCGAACTGTCGCCCTTTTCCGGGGCTGCCGCACCGGGCGACACGGCCGGCTCAGGCGAAATACCTGCCGAAGTACCTGCCTCCGGCGCCTGAGGCTGAGGCTGAAGAAAGGCAACCGGAGTAGTGAACGAACCGTCGATACGCACCAGATGATCGCCTTCAAAAAAGATCGTGAGTTTTCTCTGCTCGATCAGCCTTCCCCTCTGCTCAAACCGATATAGATAGTCCCAGCGATTTTCATGAAACGCATCGCTGATCATGGGCGAGCCCAGCGCAAAGCGTACTTGCGAACGAGTCATGCCGGGTTTGAGCTTGTTCACCATTTCCTGGGTAATGACATTCCCCTGCTGGATCTCTATCTTGTAGAGCAAGGAAGGAACCGATGAACACCCCGCGAGCAGCAGAACAGCCAACGTGATAATTCTTGCGCGCATCGCGGCGACGTAGGTTTCCAAAGCAAACTTAACGTTATATGATACAGCAAATAACTTGACGATTGGATGCGCTATGAGTAACCCGAGCAATCTTAAGACCATGGGCTTGAAGGCTACGCTGCCGCGCCTTAGAATACTGAGCCTGTTCGAAAGCAGTCCTGTTCGGCATCTCTCCGCGGAAGATGTTTACAGAACGCTCATCAGCGAAGGTGATGATATCGGTCTGGCTACGGTCTACCGGGTACTGACCCAGTTTGAACAGGCCGGGTTGCTCGAGCGCCACCATTTTGAAGGCGGCAAGGCAGTGTTTGAGCTCGCCAGCGACGCCCATCACGACCATCTGGTCTGCCTGCAATGCGGCAGAGTGGAAGAATTTTATGACGCTGAAATCGAGAAGCGTCAGATCAGGATTGCCCGCGAACGCGGATTTGCCATACATGAGCATTCGCTTTCACTTTACGCGGATTGCATCAAGCCCTCATGTCCGTATCGAAAAGGGGATGAAAAGGACAGTAAAAATTAAGCTTTTCATTCCTTCGTGGAGCGCAGAATCAAGTATCGTGACGCTACAGCCCAATACTGCGGTTGTATGCGTGTGTTCTTCAGAAGCGGGGCCTTGAGATCCATCCTGCTCTGATTCATGGCTTCCTGATCTGTCATCCCTGAGCCGCTTGCGAATTGTGCGGCGGATAACGGTTTTAGCGCATTTGAGAGTGCTCCGCACACCTGTTGATTCCATATTTGAACCTGTTGACCAAAAGTCGCCTAACCGTTACTGTTTAATGTTTAACCCAACATATATTGCCGATATTCAACATCTTGAAACGCAGGAAAGCATGAGCGCGGAATTGACGGGCGCCGAAATTACGGTGCGTTGCTTACAAGAGGAAGGGGTAGAACATATTTTCGGCTACCCAGGGGGCGCTGTGCTGTTCCTGTATGATGAATTGTTCAAGCAGGATAAGGTCAGACACATCCTGGTGCGGCATGAACAGGCCGCGGTACATGCCGCGGATGGCTATGCCCGCTCCAGCAACAAGATAGGGGTAGCACTGGTCACTTCCGGGCCGGGCGTGACCAACGCCGTGACCGGCATCGCCACCGCCTATATGGATTCGATTCCCCTCGTCATCATCAGCGGCCAGGTGCCCACCCATGCTATCGGCCTGGACGCGTTCCAGGAGGTCGATACCGTAGGCATCACGCGCCCCTGCGTGAAACACAACTTTCTGGTGAAGGATGTCACAGAGCTTGCCGCCACCATCAAAAAAGCGTTCTATATCGCTTCGACAGGCCGTCCCGGCCCGGTGCTGGTCGACATCCCGAAGGACGTGAGCCAGCAGAAAACAAAATTCGCTTATCCCGAGCGTATCACAATGCGCTCCTATAATCCGAATATCCGGGGACATGCCGGTCAGATCAAAAAAGCAGTTCAACTGATCCTGGAAGCCAGGCGTCCAATGATCTACACCGGAGGGGGGGTCATCCTCAGCAATGCCGCTGCCCGGTTGACGGAACTCGTGCGTCTGCTGCGCTTTCCCTGCACAAACACTTTGATGGGGTTGGGCGGTTATCCCGCAACAGACCGTCAGTTCGTCGGCATGCTGGGTATGCATGGCACTTACGAGGCCAACATGGCGATGCAGCATTGCGATGTGCTGGTGGCGGTAGGCGCCCGTTTCGATGATCGCGTCATCGGCAACCCCAAGCATTTCTACAATCCGGATCGAAAGATCATCCACATCGATATCGATCCCTCATCCATTTCGAAGCGGGTCAAGGTGGATGTGCCTATCGTCGGCAATGTCTCCGATGTGCTGGATGAGCTTATCAAGCTGCTTGAACTGCGCAAGGAAAAACCCGACCAGAGCACTCTTGACGCCTGGTGGGCCCAGATCGATTCATGGCGCGAACGCGACTGTCTCAGGTATGACCGCACAAGCGCGATCATCAAACCACAGATGGTAGTGGAAACACTCTACAAGGTAACGAACGGCGATGCTTTCATTACCTCGGACGTTGGCCAGCACCAGATGTGGGCAGCGCAATTTTACAAATTCGATCAGCCGCGGCGATGGATCAATTCCGGAGGCCTTGGAACAATGGGTTTCGGCCTGCCCTCGGCCATGGGAGTCCAGATGGCCAATCCAGGCGCGCATGTGGCCTGCATTACTGGCGAAGCAAGCATCCAGATGTGCATCCAGGAGCTGTCGACCTGCAAGCAATATCACCTTCCGCTCAAGATCATCAACCTGAATAACCGCTATATGGGAATGGTACGGCAGTGGCAGGAATTCTTCCACGGCAACCGCTACGCAGAGTCTTACATGGACGCGCTACCCGATTTCGTGAAGCTGGCGGAGAGTTACGGACATGTCGGCATGCGAATCGAGCAGCCCGGCGATATCGAAGCTGCCCTGCAGGAGGCATTCAAGCTCAAGGGCAGACTGGTGTTCATGGATTTCGTCACCGACCAGACCGAAAATGTGTTCCCGATGGTGCCGGGCGGCAAAGGTCTCTCTGAAATGATCCTGGTATAAAAATAAATATGCGGCATATCATTTCACTCTTGATGGAAAACGAGGCGGGAGCCTTGTCTCGCGTCGCCGGCCTGTTTTCTTCACGTGGCTACAATATCGAATCACTTACCGTCGCCGCCACTGAAGATTCCACTCTGTCGCGCATGACTCTGGTCACAACCGGGTCTGACGACGTGATCGAGCAGATCACGAAACAACTGAACAAACTCATCGAAGTAGTCAAAGTGGTTGACTTGAGTGAGGGCAATCACATCGAGCGCGAACTGATGCTGATCAAGGTGCGGGCGGTGGACAATGATCGCGAGGAGATAAAGCGCATGGCTGATATTTTTCGCGGCCGCATCATCGATGTTACCGATAAGTCGTACACGATCGAATTGACGGGCACGGGTTCCAAGCTCGATGCATTCGTCGAAGCCATGAATCGCACGACCATTCTGGAAACAGTACGCACCGGCGCATCCGGCATCGGTCGCGGCGAACGGATATTGAAGGTTTAGCAAGATTCAGCAACGGTTGCGCCGGGAAGAGCCGAGCCTTGCGGGCTGGGCGGCTAACGGCGCTTTTTATTTTGAACATAAAGGAAATCATGAACGTTTATTACGATAAAGACGCCGACTTATCGCTCATTCGGGACAAGAAGGTCACCATTGTCGGCTACGGTTCGCAAGGGCACGCTCACGCCAATAATCTGAGCGATTCCGGCGTGACGGTAACAGTTGGCCTGCGCAAGGAGGGGGGTTCCTGGGGCAAAGCGGAAAAGGCCGGCCTTACCGTCAAAGAGGTGGCTGAATCGGTAAAGGATGCAGACGTCGTGATGGTCCTGCTGCCCGATGAGCAGATTGCTGCCGTTTACGCAACCGAAATCGAACCCAGTCTCAAGAAAGGCGCCACTCTTGCCTTTGCCCACGGCTTCAATATTCATTATGGCCAGGTGGCGCCCAGGGAAGATCTGGACGTCATCATGATCGCCCCCAAGGGGCCGGGCCACCTGGTACGCTCGACCTACCTCCAGGGCGGGGGCGTGCCTTCACTCATTGCGGTGCACCAGGATAAATCCGGCAGGGCGCGCGACCTGGCGCTTTCCTATGCGGCTGCTAACGGCGGCACCCGGGGCGGCGTGATAGAGACCAATTTCCGCGAGGAAACCGAAACCGATCTGTTCGGCGAGCAGGTCGTGCTGTGCGGCGGCTTGACTGCCTTGATCCAGGCGGGCTTCGAAACCCTGGTGGAGGCCGGATACGCGCCGGAGATGGCCTATTTCGAATGCCTGCACGAAGTCAAACTGATCGTCGACCTGATCTATGAAGGCGGCATCGCCAACATGCGCTACTCCATTTCCAACAACGCGGAGTATGGAGACATTTCGCGCGGCCCTCGCGTGATCACCGATGCCACCCGCGCTGAAATGCGAAAGATTCTGCGCCAGATTCAGACGGGGGAATATGCCCGCGAATTCATTCTTGAAAACCGCGCCGGCGCGCCCATGCTCAAAGCCAGCCGTCGTCTCGCATCCGAGCACCAGATCGAGCAGGTGGGCTCCAAACTGCGCGACATGATGCCGTGGATCAAAAAGAACAAACTGGTCGATCAGGCAAAAAATTAGGAAGTCAATCAAGAGGGGAGTAGCAGCGTCGTTTTCGCTACCCCCTTTTCATAAGAGACGTACTTCGCATCAGAAGTAGAAATACGTTGGATGCTCATGGAAGTGTCATGTATCGGCAAACAATCCTGATGATCTAATAGCCCTTACTCAAGCCCCCTCACACCCGCTAGCACGCCGATTCTACAGTTGGCATTACCACCTCATTACTGCACGCGTAGTTGCGCAGAATTCCTCTGCCAGTGCTCTACAAATCCCGGTCATTTACCCATAATAAATACGTTATCATGGGTAAAAATAGCAAAAGGGGAGAGGCAATTTTCTTTGTGATCGCGGGAAAAATTATCCAGCTCAAAAATCAGGGCAATTCAACAGATGCTTACAATCTAAATTGGGCCAAGTGTTCAAACAGTCGCGCGACCGCCTCAGCACCTGGATCAGCGTGACCGACCAAATGCTTGGCATTGACATAGGAAGCGCGGCCCGCATTCGCCTTGCTCATGCGGGCAGTGCGATCGGCACCCGCACGCGCGGCTTTCGCCGCCTCGGGCAGGCCCTCCTCCAGAACATCCAGGGCTGGCGCAAGGGCATCGATCATGGTGCGGTCACCCGGACGTGCCCCGCCGATCTCTTGCATTCTCCGCAACCCGGCCTGCAACGCTTCGTGCATTGGCAAGCCGCTTGAGGCGGCGGCGCCCGCTGCGGCGAAGAAGACCGCGAGGAGCACACCGAACGAGCCTCCCATGGTTTGGGAAAGCTCCAGGCCAATGGCCCGATAGAGCTGGGCATGGTCGGCAAGCGGCAATCGGTCCACGGCGCTGATCAGGGCGCGTGCCCCGCGGGCTAGCGTGCTGCCGGTGTCGCCATCGCCTGACTTCGCGTCGAGCGCATTGAGGTCGTTCTCGGCGGCGATCAGAACCTCGCAGCAACTGATCAGGAACTCCCTGGTCGGCTTGTGCATCGAGGGCATCGGAACGACAGGCTTCAGGCCGTCCGGAAGCGCCTGAATCGCGACCTGGCCTAGCAGGGAGACCCGCGGCCATGCTGCCAGCGGCGTGTGCTGCTTGAGCAGGGCGATCTCGCTATCGTCGGCAGGATAGGCTGAAATCGAGAAGCCATGCATGTCGAGAGATGTCATCATGGCCGCCGGCCCGATGACGTGGGTTATCCGCTCGCCAATTGCTGAGCGCCGGATTTCGTTGAGGATGATCGACATCTCGATGACCGATGTGCCGCCGAGATTGTTGATCATAGCGACATGCGGCTTTTCTTCCATTGCAGCTGACAGGTGCTCGACCATGGCAGCGACAGCTTCGCTTGCGTCCTTGAACTCGACCTGCTCAGCCCCGGCTTCACCGTGGATGCCGAGCCCAAGCTCGGCCATGCCGGGCGGGATGCGATCCTCCTTTGGCGAACCTGGGATGGTGCAGGTGTTTAGCGAGATGCCGATGCTTTTTGTCTTTGACACGACCTTGCGCGCGGCCGCGGCGACGTGCGCCAAGTCGGCGCCATTTTCGGCCAGCGCGCCGGCTATCTTGTGCACGAAAAGCGTGCCGGCGATGCCGCGGGCTTGAGGCAAGTCGGGCAACGCCACATCATCGGCGACGACGACTATTTCGACATTCAAGCCGAACTGGCGAGCGCGTTCGGCCGCCAGCCCGAAATTCAATCGGTCGCCGGTATAATTCATAACGATGAGCAGGCAGCCGGACGATCCCGTCACGGCAAGGATGCCTGCCAGTACCGCGTCGACTGTCGGCGAAGCGAAGATGTCGCCGCACACCGCAGCCGTCAGCATCCCTTCCCCGACGAAACCCACATGTGCCGGTTCGTGGCCCGATCCGCCTCCCGAGATCAACGCGACCTTAGATTTGTCCCAGTCATTGCGTACGACCACCCGTATATGCGGATAGCCGTCGAGCCGCGCCAGCTTGCCGCCAGACGCCGCGACCAGCCCATCGACGGCTTCGGTGACGATGTTTTCTTTGGTGTTGATGAACTGGGCCATGTTTTCCCCTATCTGACTGAATTTTTGCTGTATCAAAAAACTGCGCACGCAATATCCGTTGCTCAACCCGAGCATAGATGCGCTCGGCTAGATATCTGGTCCCACTGTATGACGGCATAGAATATGACCAGCTACAGAGCGGGGAATTATGGAACAAATATTACATGGCTGCGCCATCACGACAGAGGGGGTGCGTCGAGCGATACAACATAATCAAGAAAGCCTGAGGGTTCTGGTTGCTCGCTACGGACTCAGTTTTATTTTCGATAGACGTGGAAGAATGTGCGCCATTTCATCCAGAATATAGTGTGACAGGCGCTACATCCAGGCTGCTATGTCGCCAGGCTTGAACGCCAATTCCCTCTACCGCCTTAATCTTCGATTCCTCTCCGTCTTGGGATTGCGATCGGTACGAGTGGAGGGGGTCCCGTATCTCAAAGGTGCGAAACCGACCAGGAGCACCCGCTCTCCTTCCGGACATTACAGATTTGTAATATCGCCGACATCGTTACGTCAGAATTCCCTTCCTATAATTTTCCACTGACAACCTTTGAAATATTGCCGGAAAACACACCGGAAGATCTCGAAATGATCTTGTTGCACTGCCAGGTGTTGCCATGATGATAATTACCAGCTTGGCGGCGCATATGAAGAATTATTATCTTGCGGGACTGGTGCCGCTATTTCCCACCTTTGCATGGATCACTCGTTACATCGTCGGCAGTGAACGCACCCATGACGAACTCAAGAACACCCTCTTGTATGATTCTTATTCCAGGAAAATCGCTCGATAAATACCCTCCCGAAGCACGAAGGTTTAGAGAAATTCAACTAGAGCCCTGTTAATACTTCAAAGTAACTTTTTGACATTAAAGCATTATCCGGAATGCCTGAGCCAGAAGAAAACTTCTATAAACAATAACATGGGCAATTTGTGTTAACAGACCCTAGTATCTGTTAACACTTCAAAGCACTACTCAGAATCCATGTATCCAAAAAAACAAATCCAACGGAGGAAACTAAATGGGCGGGTATGATGGTTTCAGTGAAAGAATGGCAGCGGCTTACAGCAGGGATTATATCTTATCGGAAGACGATATTAAGATCACCAGGGGAAGGGTGCGGATGGTCCAATGCATTCCAGATTCACTCGACCCCTCCTGGCAGGAGAGCTACGAAGATAAATATCTGAAACATTCCTATTATCTGTTGCTCCAGGACACGCTTGGGGAGCAATTTGATCACTATTTCCTTATTCTGGAAAAAAATGACGGAAAAGCGTATGTGCAGCCCGTTTTTCTGGTGAGACAGAACATTTTGGAAGGACTACCGGTTTCGGTAAAGGGATTGGGAGCCTGGATACCTCGCTGGCTTTCGTCCCTATGTGAATTCCGTACACTAATGGTGGGATGTTCGGCAGGAGAAGGAACGCTTGCCGGAAGAGAATGTGACCACAACGAGGTTTCGAGGGTTTTGTGCGATATCCTTCCCGAGGCAGCACGACAATTGAAGGCATCCTTGATCGTGCTCAAGGATTTTCCGTCGAGTTATCGCCCGGCATTAAACTGTTTTTCTTCGGGCGATTATGTGCGCATTCCCAGCTTTCCTGCTTGCCAGATCAATCTGACTTATCGCGATTTTGACGATTACATGGAGCGGGCCTTGAGCTATAAGACCCGCAAGAATCTTCGCCGGAAGTTCCGTGACGCCGATCGTTTGGATAACTATTCGATGGAGGTCCTGTCTGACCTTACATCTGTTCTGGATGAAATTTACCCGCTGTATAATCAAGTAATAGCCCGTACAAAGTTTCAATTCGAGGTTCTGACAAAGGAGTATTTTGCTGGACTTGCAACCGGGCTGAATGGGAGCGGTCGATTCTTTGTCTGGCGGGATTCCTTTGGAAAAATCGTTGCGTTTAATATTTGCGTGCTGTATGGAAAAATCCTCCGCGATTGCTACATAGGCCTGGACTATAAAATAGCCTTGAGCGCGCACCTTTATTTTGTTTCGTTCCGGGATATTATTTCCTGGGCAATAGAAAATCAGGTTGAGCAATATCACACCAGTGCCCTAAACTACTCCCCAAAGTTGCACTTAAAACTTGAACTTTCTCCCCTTGATCTTTATGTGCGGCACGTCTCCCCCATGATCAATTTCTTCTTTCGGCGCCTGATTCCTCTCCTGGAGCCGACGCGATACGACCCCGTCTTGCCAAAGTTTCGCAATTTTCAGGATTTGCGATGAATGCGGATTCATCCCCTGCAGGTGCGTCTGGCGGCCTGCCCATTTTACGAGTCCTCTGCTGCGCCCTGTCAGTTACTGCATCGGAAGTTTGCCTGAAGAAAGCGGCTGACGGCATGCCGAATCTGATGAGCGCGTCAAGCTGGCTTGAAATTCAGACCCTTGGTTCCGGGTGGGTTTTAGCAGGTATTCTTTGTTATATCCTGAGTTTTGTCTTCTGGTTAAGGGTGCTCCAGGTTCTTCCTCTCAACATCGCATTTAATCTGGTCAATATCGAGCATATCTTCGTTCCTCTTGCCAGCTATTTTTTCCTTGGAGAAATGATCAGTCCGATACGTGCTGCCGGAATTGGCATTGTCCTTTTGGGAGTCCTGGTAATCGCCGAGCCTTATTGCCGACTCGAAGAGCGCGCGTGACTGTCTGGTTTTTCATTATCGTTATTCTCTCCCAGGCCTTTCTGGTGGGAGGTCAGATTTTTCTCAAGCATGCGATGAACAAAACGGAAGAGGCAGGCACCGACAGGCGGGCGAGCACCTTCCCGTTCATTTGCGGCATCGGATTGATGACGCTCTGGTTCTTCCTCTGGTTCTGGCTATTGTCCCAGGTAGAATTGAGCTACCTTTACCCGTTCGATGCTCTAAGTCCGCTCTTCATGGCATTCGGAGCCAGTATCGCGCTCAAGGAAAAGATGACGCCCCACCTGTGGGGGGGGATATTACTGATTGTTGGCGGCCTTCTGATTGTCGGCGCCAGCCAGTAGCGGCCATAGCTTCAGGATCGCGCTATGGTTATTTTGCATAGCTTCGGAAACAAAGCCGGGAGACTGCTGGGGATGGTCAAACGTGGAGGCGACCCGTTGGGTGAGGCGAGCGTATACAGGTGCGGAATAAGCGCCGCACATATCTCCACCGATTAGCGTCGTGTTCTCGCGGACTTGCCTAATCGCCCAGGCCAGATCATCCACAGTGAAGAGGCCATGCTCCCAGTTGCTGTGGAATTCCCCGGCATTGAGGCAATCGAGATCAATGGTGACATACAGGGCGTGCCCCCGTCGCAGGGAAAGTTGTTGCAGGAATGTGTCACGCCATGTATCGCGGGAAATCGCCCCTTCCCGGCAGATTGACAGTTTCGGATAACGCTCGCGCCAGGGAAAAACCTGGAGTCGCCCGGACTGGAGTGCCTTCTTTGGGGCAAAGAGATTATGAGGCCAATTGAGCTCGAAATTTCCGCAGCCCCACACCTGAACTGATTCCAGCCAGCGGGACTCAAGCGCGCGATTGATCCATCCGCCGCAACCCCAACGGGGAGGGCGCACGTCCCAATCAGGATGATTGTCGAAAGAGAGCAAGCTGATAGGCTTCTGAATCCATTGCAGCCAGATAGCGCTTAGATGGTGAAAATCTCCGGAACCGAAGAGAATAAATGGGCGCAGATGGCGTGCAACCTCTGACTGGAAGCGCTCAACTTCATGATTAAGCGCGGAAAAACGCAGCTTTGGTCCCCAATTTCTCAAATTTACGGAAGGAATCTGCAGCATGGAAACGGTGGCAGTGAGCTCTCCGTCGAGGTCAAGGTGAATTTGATTAGAACCTCCTATTATCATTTATGTCGCTTGCGGCAAGTCCTCATAATCTTTTATTTAATTTTACTGGTTTTTAGTTGGGTTAAGGAATCACGACCGAGGTCGCTTGCGGGCAAACCTTGTTGGTGCCTGAATATTTATTGCGGGAGATTATCTATTTGAAGCTAACTCCTTCCCACATTACCTGTTCTTTCCATTTTCCAACCTGATTTATATCGCTCTCAGGATGCAGGCTTGGCAACAGCCAATCATTGGCGGAATCGTACCCAGAATCAGTAAGTGACGGAGCTGCGTCCTGTCTAGTCGAACTCGGGCAAACGCCATACCCGACCTGTACGACGAGATCCCGCGCCGGATTTTTGGCCAGGGATTTTGACTGCATCGGCATCTCCTCCAAGAGATTGTCTTGGGAAGGATCTTCATAGCTTTCGGGTGGCGGGTCGCCATCGTAGATCTGATGCTTACGCCGCTGCAAGGAGGCTTCACGTACGAACAGGTAAGGGTCCAGGGCTATTTGATCGCGGATGATCATAGGCTCTGAAAATCGCGAGCGTTTATCAATGATAGCCAGTACACCAATGGGTGCAAAAATTGCAGCACTGCTTATGTAAAAAAGGGCATTGGTGACCATCCCGACAGGGATGTTCAATATATCGCGACTGCTGCTCGGTCCGTGGAAAGGGACAAACAGGTAAGCACCGGAATTTAAACCCCATACTGCCAATGTTTGACCGAAATCCTCGTCATGCTGCATCAATCCCAGGGGGGTTGCCATATCAAAGAGCCCGCCTACACCGATAGTCGAATTGACGGCAAGGCGCAGCGTGTCCTCGAACCCGCGGCGCACCTTACCTTGAAGGAAGGTATTCAGGATTACGTTTGGATAACCAGCGTTATCATAGAAATTTCCAATTGAACGTCGCAAGGGGCTAGGCACATATTTTATATAAACGTTGGCAACCGGCTCAAGAATGTGGCGATCAAGCGTATCAGTAATCTTATAAAATTTGCGATTGACGTTTTCGTAGGGGTCAATTGAATTAGGATTCTGATCTGCCAGATTGCTCTGATCGTTCCTGGCTATGGTTGCGCAACCAGTGAACAGTACAGCACATAACAGTAATAAGACCGTGATCTGGTGATTGGATTTCATGGAAATATTGGCGAAACGGAAATTCACATTTAAGTCCAGCCGATCTTGAACTCCTGGCACCCCTGTTGTCGCTGTCAGTACTGGTTTACATTGAATTCTAGAAATTCGCGATGAGCACCATAGCTTTCGCCATAATTCTTTTGAGGACTTGGATGACGCGCATCATATTCCTCAGGAGTAAGCAATTCCCTGTTCGAACGCTTTTGAAACTTTACGACATCGTATTAGCAAATGTGCCGCGACTCCTATCATTTCTCTCGCAATCTGAATATCCCCTTTATGATTACAGCCTGTTTCAGCAATGACTTTTGGTATCTTCATAAGCAAGCAACAAGTGCCCTTGATTCAAATTAATAAATATCGAATCACCAAGCCCATCCGCCAAGCGTCACGGAGACCAGGAAGTTTTTGAAGAGAGTGGCAGGGGTACAATTCAGAAACCCGCCAACCATTGATTCTGAACAGGTGTCGTGAGTATTGTTTAACGCGAATGTTGCCGGGGCCATTCAATAGCGACCAAGCGTTATGCCATTTGTGTCTGGTAACGGAGCGAACTTTCATGACTCAGTCGTGGCCGGCAACGCTTCGATTTCCATTCCGATTCCGAAAGCATTGATATTCGGCGCAGTGTTTTTAATAGCAATTAAAAGTATAAGGAGAGGATTCTGACAGAACGATGTCGGAATGATTACAAGTCTGTAATACTCTAACCCCATCTACGGCGTTTGTTGTGCTGCGTCTTTCGCGCGCAAAATCTCCACATCCGGGTTGCGCGCTGCGCGAAGCTGCTCAAGGGTCATGCTCTGCATGACCCTTAACATTGATGAATATCAATATAGATTGAGCACATATCATTGGTAGCATGCAAATCATCCTACTGCCCGAGCTGTCTGAAATAACACTGCAATAAATCTGACTACCAAATAGTTTTATCTGAGACAGAGGCTTAAGCAACTTATCCACGCCACCACACTGCTGGGCTAAACACTTAACGGAAGGAACGCTGGATGAAGAAGGATCTGCTCTGTTTCTTCGAGTAAAATCCTGTACACAATCAAGCAAATTCATGACGTCCACAGCAAACATAATCAGCATCCTGCATTCTCGTCAATGCCGCGACATTTTACTGGTCGCATTTTCCACACAACCAGCGGTGTTTACCGCCGCTCGATAACCGTTTAACATACATCTATCTCCCCTTGGGATTGCATCAAGATGCAGGAATCTCAGTCGCGCCCTGTCTTCCAGGCCAAGCTGCGCCGGCGAGGCATCTATCTGCTGCCTAATCTCTTCACCACCGGTGCCCTGTTTGCGGGGTTCTATGCCATTGTCCAGGCAATGAATGGGCGCTTCGAGCACTCCGCCGTGGCAATTTTTATCGCGATGGTGCTGGATGGACTCGACGGGCGCGTCGCCCGCCTCACCCACACGCAAAGCGAGTTCGGCGCGGAATACGACAGCCTTTCCGATATGGTTTCGTTTGGCGCAGCACCCTCGCTCGTAATATACGAATGGGCTCTGAAAGGGATGGGCAAATGGGGCTGGATCGCTGCTTTTATCTATTGTGTCTGCGCCGCCCTGCGCCTCGCGCGTTTCAATACCAATATCGGAGTGGTGGACAAGCGCTATTTTCAGGGCCTGCCCAGTCCGGCAGCGGCTGCCCTCATTGCCGGCCTCATATGGCTCATGCTGGATTTTGACATAGCGGGCACGGATGTCCGGTGGCTCGCCTGGTGCATTACCCTGTTCGCAGGCCTGACCATGGTGAGCGATATTCCCTATTACAGCGGCAAGGAAATCAATCTGCGCAAGTCAGTGCCATTCATCACTGCCCTGTTGTTGGCGCTGTTCTTTTTTGCATTGATTCCGAGTCATCCACCGGTCGTGCTGTTCTGCCTGTTTTTTCTGTATGCCTTGTCGGGCTATGGCATGTGGATTTGGCGGCGGAGGGCCAAAAGAAAAAGAAAGATGATTGAGGGACAACAAGCATGAGGATACCCATGATCACTCCCCTGATGCAACGACCCGCCTGGAAGGCGCTGGAAGTTCACTGCCAGGCAATCAAAGGCATGCATTTGCGTCAGCTTTTCGCTGATGACCCGAAGCGGGGCGAGCGATTTACGATCGAGGCCGCCGGTTTATACCTGGACTATTCGAAAAATCGCATCACTGATGAAACGCTTCATCTGCTGGTGCAGCTTGCCGAGGAATGCGGCCTGCGCGGGCGCATTGAAGCCATGTTCAGGGGCGACGCCATCAATGTAACGGAGCAGCGTGCTGTACTCCATATCGCCTTGCGCGCGCCTCGCAATGAAAAAATCCTCGTTGACGGAAATGATGTCGTACCCGGGGTGCATGCGGTGCTCGACCGTATGTCGGATTTCTCCGACAGGGTACGCAATGGAGACTGGCAGGGGCATACTGGCAAGCGAATTCGCAATATCATCAATATCGGTATCGGCGGATCCGACCTGGGCCCGGTCATGGCGTATGAAGCGCTGCGCCATTACAGCCTGCACAATCTCAGCTTTCGTTTTATCTCCAATGTTGATGGCACGGATTTCGTGGAGGCTACACGAGGTCTCGATCCAGAAGAAACTTTGTTCATTATCTGTTCCAAGACATTCACGACCACGGAAACGCTGACCAACGCCCACACCGCCCGGCGATGGATGCTGCGGCAGATGAAGGATATGGATGGGGTGCGCAAGCACTTCGTCGCTGTTTCCACCAATGCGGAGGAAGTAGCCAAGTTTGGCATCGATACTGCTAACATGTTCGAATTCTGGGACTGGGTAGGTGGACGCTATTCCATGGATTCCGCGATCGGACTCTCGACCATGATTGCCATCGGCCCGGAGAATTTCCGCGAGATGCTCGCCGGCTTCCACGCAATGGACCAGCACTTCCATTCTGCTCCATTCGACCGGAATCTTCCCGTCCTGATGGGGTTGCTGTCACTCTGGTATAACAATTTCTTTGGCGCACAGACACTTGCCGTGCTGCCCTACGCGCAATACTTGAAGCGCTTTCCGGCTTACCTCCAGCAACTGACAATGGAGAGCAATGGAAAACACATCACACTGGATGGCGCGCACGTTGACTACCAGACCTCGCCTATCGTGTGGGGGGAACCCGGTACCAACGGACAACATTCGTTTTACCAGCTCATCCATCAGGGAACCCGATTGATTCCCTGTGATTTTATCGGCTTCTGCCAGACCCTGAACCCCTTAGGCGATCACCATGAACTTCTCATGGCGAATCTGTTTGCCCAGACCGAGGCGCTTGCTTTCGGAAAAACGGAAGATGAAGTCAAAGCCGAAGGTGTCCCGGACTGGCTTTGCCCGCATCGCAGTTTTGAGGGCAATCATCCCACCAATACGATACTTGCCGAGCGCCTCACGCCCCACACCCTTGGCGCCCTCGTCGCTCTCTATGAGCAGAGCGTTTTTACGCAGGGGATAATCTGGCAGATCGATTCGTTCGATCAATGGGGCGTCGAACTCGGTAAAGTGCTCGCGCGTCGCATCAAGCAAGAGCTGGAGGATGAAAGCAGCGACCCACTGAAACATGATAGCTCTACCAACACCCTGATACAGCGGTACAACAGGCTGAAACAAAAATAGCGTGAACATTGGCTCCTGTCAGGAGTCGAAAAGTATAGTTTTCTACAACTTCTCCTGCGCGTCGGCCTCCACTGCAACGACCGGGGAAGTCCCGTAATATATTCGTATATTCGCACTTTATATATTGACGGGAGACGGAAAGCGCACTGCTCTCACAGTTCCACGGAATCCCGTAACGGGGTTCTGTAATCCGCGTAAGGTTGCTTTTACGGAAGCATTCTCATGAGCGAACAGTCCGATCTGGACCAGATCTGTATCAACACGCTTCGCACCCTCTCCATCGACCAGGTGGAAAAAGCCCGCTCCGGTCATCCCGGTACACCGATGGGCGCAGCCCCTACAGCCTTTTGTCTCTGGCAGCGTTTTCTGCGCTACGATCCGGATAATCCGGACTGGCCCAATCGCGACCGTTTCATACTTTCCGCCGGTCACGCGTCAGCACTGCTCTACAGCCTCCTCCATCTGACAGGCGTAAAGGGAGCGAGTCCCTCTTACGAGGGTGAAGACCGCCTGGCGGTGACGATGGATGACCTCAAGACGTTTCGCCAGGCAGGCAGCCGGTGTACCGGCCATCCGGAATATGGATGGACTTCAGGAGTGGAAACGACTACGGGACCGCTGGGTCAGGGCGCCGGAACCAGTGTCGGCATGGCGATAGCCGGGCGATGGCTTGCAGCCACTTATAACCGGCCCGATTTCAAGTTATTCAACCACAACGTTTATGCCTTATGCAGCGATGGCGACATGATGGAAGGCATCAGCAGTGAGGCAGCATCCCTGGCAGGCCATCTCAAACTTGGAAACCTGTGCTGGATATATGATGACAACCGCATCACGATCGAGGGATCGACCGATCTTACCTTCACGGAAGACGTAGTCGCGAGGTTTTCCGCATACAGGTGGAATGTCGCTCACGTGAATGATGCAAACAGGTTACCACTCCTGGCGGAGGCTTACGAGGCGTTCCTGCACACCGATGATCGTCCCACGCTGATCATCGTGCACAGCCATATCGGTTATGGGGCCCCGCACAAGCATGACACGCGGGAAGCGCATGGCGAACCGCTGGGTGCTAAAGAAGCCCGCCTCGCCAAGGAATTCTACGGGTGCGACCCCGACAGGCAATTTTATGTACCGGACGGAGTCCGCGAATATTTCCAGGCGCAGTTCGGCAAGCGCGGCAGAACTGCATACGCCGCCTGGGGCGCACTGTTTGATGCCTATCGGAAGCAATATCCGGATCTCGCGGAGCAAATCGACCGCATGCAGCAACGCAGCTTGCCCGCAGCTTGGGATAGTGAACTACCAACCTTCCCCGCTGACGAAAAAGGTATGGCTACCAGAGAGTCATCCGGCAAGGTATTGAATGCCATTGCCGGGAAAATTGCCTGGTTGCTGGGCGGAGCCGCTGATCTCGCGCCTTCCACAAAAACAGAACTGAAAGGAGATTTCTACGGAAACTTTCAGCCGCCTGAACAGTACGAAAACGCCAGGGGCAACTACCGCGGGCGCAATTTTCATTTCGGCTTGCGTGAGCATGCCATGTGCGCCATTGCCAGCGGAATGAGCCTATCGAAATTGCGCTCCTATATAGCGAGCTTTCTCGTATTCAGCGACTATGGGCGACCCGCGCTCCGGTTGAGCGCGATGATGGAGATTCCCATCATCTACATCTGGACCCATGACTCCATCAGCCTGGGAGAGGATGGCCCTACCCACCAGCCCATCGAGCATCTGGCCTCCCTGCGTGCCATCCCCGGTCTGGTTGTTCTGCGGCCGGCGGACGCGAATGAAGTGGTGGAAGCGTGGCGACTGATCATGCAACTCACTGACCGGCCCGTTTGCCTGATACTGACGCGGCAGGGAGTGCCGACCCTCGACCGGACCCGTTATGCATCCGCGAGTGGCCTTGCTCGTGGTGCTTACATATTGGCCGATGCCGAAGATGGCAAACCCGCAGTGCTGCTGCTGGCAACCGGAAGCGAGGTTGCGCTTTGTGTGGCTGCACATGAGCAACTCAAGAAAGAAGGAATATCATCACGCGTGATCAGCATGCCATCCTGGGAAGTTTTCGAACATCAAGGCCAGGAATATCGGGATGAACTCCTGCCGCCGGGGATATTGGCGCGCGTGGCGGTGGAGGAGGCGTCGGGCTTCGGGTGGGAACGCTACACAGGCTCAGGCGGCTGCATCATCGCCATGCATGGCTTCGGCCTGTCCGCGCCGGCAAAAGTTGTTGTGCAACGCTTCGGATTCGAACCCGGACACATAGTCGCAGCGGCCAAGGAGCAGGTTGCACGGCACAATACGAAGAGTAAGAAAAGCGAGAGCGAAAAGGACAGCTGAGCTTCGCATGCTCGCGCTTCCGTCGGCGCCCAGTTACCAGTGGGATGAGAGAAATCTTCTGCTAAAGAAATAACATGAAAATAAATCCTGACGCCGGAAAACCCGCCCAACCCGAGATGCTGGTGAATGTGCCCCGGCTTGTCACTGCCTATTACACCCGTATCCCCGACCCGAACCGGCCCACGGAGCGGGTCGTGTTCGGAACTTCCGGACATCGCGGCTCCGCGCTGGATGGCAGTTTCAATGAATGGCACATTCTCGCCATTACGCAAGCAATTTGCCAATACCGCAAACAACACGATATCAACGGCCCACTGTTCCTCGGGATCGATACTCATGCATTGTCGGAACCTGCCTGTGCAAGCGCTCTGGAAGTGCTGGCTGCCAATGGCGTGGAAGTCATGCTTGCCGCGAATGATGAATATACGCCTACTCCGGCAGTTTCGCATGCCATCCTGACTTACAACCAGGGCCGCGCGCATGGGCTGGCAGACGGCATTGTCATCACACCTTCCCACAACCCCCCTGAGAGCGGAGGGTTCAAATATAACCCGCCACATGGCGGACCGGCTGGAGTCGAGGTCACCTCCTGGATCGAATCCAGATCCAACACCTTCCTTGAAAGGAATCTGGCGGATATAAAGAGAATGCCTTTCGAGAAAGCGTTGCACGCGGACACCACCCACCGGCACGACTTCCTCAACAGTTACGTTGCCGATCTGCAGAACGTCGTGAATACGAAAGCCATATCCGATTCGAAGATCCACATGGGTGTTGATCCGCTCGGTGGCGCGGGTGTTCACTACTGGAATGCAATTGCGGAGCGCTACAAGCTGAACATGACCGTGGTCAACAACCAGATAGATCCGACTTTCCGCTTCATGACGCTGGATTGGGACGGCAAAATCCGCATGGATCCCTCTTCTCCGTATGCAATGTGCGGCATGCTGGATATGAAAGACCGTTTCGACATTGCCTTCGCATGCGACACCGATCATGACCGGCATGGAATCGTTACCCGGAGCAGTGGTTTACTTCCTGCAGATCATTATCTTTCTGTTGCCGTCCACTATCTCTTCCAGTCCCGCCACGGGTGGACCTCGAATACCGCAGTCGGAAAAACGGTGGTAAGCAGCCAGATGATCGACCGTGTGACTGCCGCGCTCGATCGCAAGCTCTATGAAGTACCGGTCGGCTTCAAGTGGTTTGTGGATGGCCTGGGCAATGGGTCACTTGGTTTTTGCGGAGAAGAAAGTGCCGGAGCCTCGTTCCTGCGCATCGATGGCAAGACCTGGACAACCGACAAGGATGGCATCGTGGCAGCCCTGCTCTCAGGTGAAATACTGGCGCGCATGGAGCGCGACCCAGGCGAGATATACAGCAGTTTTGAACGTGAATACGGACGATCCGAGTTCCAGCGGATCGACGCCCCGGCCACCCCCGAGCAGAAGAAAGCTTTGAGCAGGCTGTCGCCGGATCAGATAAGGCAAACTGAAATAGCAGGTGAGGCAATTCGTACTATTCTCACTCGCGCGCCCGGCAACAATGCTTCCATCGGTGGTATCAAGGTCATCGCCGATAACGGATGGTTTGCGGCGCGCCCTTCCGGCACGGAAGATATCTACAAAATTTATGCCGAAAGCTTTTTGGGAAAAGACCACCTGCATCGCATCGTAACGGAAGCTCAAACGATCGTCGGGGATGTATTCGCCGGCGTTGTGAGGACGACCCCTGAATAAGCCTTGCTTGGTGGCTCCGTCTTTTCTTTTGGGCGGCAGAACGATCGGGCGGCAGAACGATCGGGCGGCAGAACGATCATCCCGTTGAACTTCTGGCGACCAGGGTATCCATGCCGACAATCGTATAGCAAGCTACCGTCTTTGTACCGGCCATTCTCGCTGTAGCCGCCCAATCGACAGGCTCCGGAACAGGACTTCGTCTTTTACTGCAGGAAGGGAGGAGTGACAAAATGAGAGAAACCAATGGCTACACCGAGCCATCCGATGCACTGGTGCTGTTTGGGATAACGGGTGATCTCGCTTATAAAAAGATCTTCCCGGCGCTATATGCGATGATCAAAAAGAGCATGCTCAATGTGCCGCTGGTCGGCGTCGCCTCGACACCCTTGAGCCTCGATCAAATCAAGGAACGGGCTACCCAGTCCATCAGCGACTCCGGGGAGATCGATGACAAACAGGCGCTGGATCGCCTCCTTTCCCTGCTGCGATACGTGCACGGGGACTACAACAATCTCGATACGTTCAAGATACTCAAAAAGGCTCTGGGAGACGCACGTCATCCCGTGCACTATCTCGCCATCCCTCCTCTTCTCTTCGAAAATGTCATAAGAGGTCTTGGTGCGCTCGATCTGGCCACGGGGGCGCGCGTCATCGTGGAAAAACCTTTTGGACGGGATCTTGAGTCAGCGCGTGAGCTGAATCGTATTGCACGCTCCGTGTTCCCCGAGGAAGCGATATTTCGCATCGACCATTTTCTCGGGAAAGAGGCGATCATGAATATCCTTTATTTCAGATTCGCCAATTCATTTCTGGAGCCGATATGGAATCGTAATTATGTAGCCAGCGTGCAGATTACATTGGCCGAGGAGTTCGGCGTTGAAGAACGGGGCGCATTTTACGAATCGGCCGGCTGCCTGCGCGACGTGATCCAGAATCATCTTTTCCAGATCGTTGCGCTGCTGGCCATGGAACCTCCCGCCTATCAGGGTCTCGGAACGGTTCAAAGCGAAAAAATCAACATATTCCATGCCATGCGTCCACTTGTACCCGAGGACCTGGTGCGTGGACAGTATGCGGGTTACCGCCAGGAAGCGGGCGTGGCGGAGAACTCCGATGTCGAGACATTCTGCGCCTTGCGGCTTTTCATCGACTCCTGGCGCTGGGAAGGCGTCCCCTGGTACCTGCGTTCCGGCAAATACCTGGCCAAGACCGCTGCGGAGGTCCTTGTCCAGTTGAAGCCGCCGCCACAAAAACTTTTTGCTGATTCGGCAAGCGCCGCGTGTGACGGCAATTATCTCAGGTTCCGCCTTTCTCCGGTCTCAGCGGTTGCAATTGCGGCGAGAGTCAAGCATCCCGGAAAAGAGTTCAAAGGCGATCAGGAGGAGTTGTGCCTGGTCGAGGAGCACTTCGGGCGTGAATCACCTTATGAACGCCTCCTGCATGATGCAATGATTGGCGACGACACACTGTTTACCAAGAGAGAGGCGGTGGAGGCATCCTGGACGGCGCTCGATCCTGTACTCAAGACATATCCTCCCGTCCTGCCCTACGAGCGCGGCAGTTGGGGTCCCCCCGCAGCCGATGCCCTGATTGAGCCGGACGGCTGCTGGCACAATCCGGAATAGGCTCCTCCAGGGCCAGAAGTACTATGAATCCATCATTCCGGGCCTGTCCCGGAGTCCAGTCAAACCGGAATCCAGCCCGAACCAGCGATGGTGTGCTTTAAACGTCATACCGGTTGCCGCAGGTATGACGTTTGTGCTGCCTGCCCGCCGGATCAATAGTTCGGCTGGAGACCTCTCCTCTCCCCCCATTCACCCGAGCCCCTGGTTTCGGTTCGCCCTGCGCCTGCCGAAGGGCAGTAAGGAGCCCGTGATGTTTTCCTGTCACCCATCCTCATGGGAATACAGCATGTATATACGGCATTTTCAGGACGGCCTCCTGCCTTCTGATGCGAAGATCTCATGACAAAATTTTGACAATTCATGGACATTAAATTCACAACTGCTGTGCTAATTTGAAGTGGCAACAACATTTTATCCATTTTTCATAACCCGGCACGCCCGGCGCGCACCATAATTCTGGAGACTTGATGAATATGTCATTGTTACGCTTATCGCAGCAAGCCACGCTCTTTTCAGCCTTTTTGGTGTTTGGAATGTCAACGTCGCACGCGGAAGTCACTCCATCGGCTCTGGCGGTGATGGAGTCGCAAAGCCCAATTGATTTTCGCCCGGATAGCACCTATTTCGGTCGTCTCCCTGTCCTCAACTTCAGCCTGAGTTCCGACACGCCGCTCGATGTCATCAACAATGGTTCCACGGAGTTCAGCACCGCCGCCAGGGCCAATGTCAATCCAGGTGCCGGTTCCCTCACGCTTTCCGGTCATGACTGGGAGCTTGCTCAGTTTCACTTTCATACCCCTTCCGAGCACTTACGGGATGGCCAGGCGAATCCTATGGAGATGCATCTCGTCTTCAGCGATAGCAATAACGACCTCCTCGTGGTCGGTCGGTGGGTTCAGGCGGGCGCATTCAACAACGATCTCGATCCGATTTTCTCCCATATCCCGCAAAACACTTCCGAGACACTCCATATCGACCACTTCAACCTCAATACGCTCATTCCCGCCAGCCTGGAATCCTTCCGCTATTCTGGTTCGCTCACCACACCGCCGTTTTCTGAAGGCGTCAGCTGGGTGATGCTATCGCAACCGCTATTCATGTCCTCAGAGCAAATCAACGCGTTCAGTTCGCTGTTTCCCGAAGGGGATGCACGCGGAATCCAGGATCTTAACGGACGCATCGTCCTGACGGATGTGCCTGGATTCGTCGCTGCCGTTCCCGAACCTGAAACCTACGCGATGATGCTGGCAGGGTTATGCCTCATGGCGTTTGTTGCCGGGCGTAAAAACAAGCCATTGACCAGTGATGTACCAGCCGGTTCCGTTGCATGAGTCAGGCTGTATCGTGTTTGGATCCGGTTAACCTTCATCTTTGAAAATCGTGAAGCAATGTGGATGAGTACTTAAGTACATCCGTACTCGTCCACCTCAGACAATCTTGCTTGCATCATTCTCCGCAGAGTTTTGAGGATTTCGACAAGTCTGCAAAATCTGTCTTGACCGCGCACCTTCAAGCGCGCACCATTCGCTCTATCCCTCATTTGAACGAAGGTGGACCATGAAACATCCACGGATACTGAAAATACGGGCAATGCAAGCTGCATTATTTGCCGGCGTCGTCATGTCCGGCGCCGCAGGAATGTCGCACGCGCAATCGGGTCTGTCAGACCGCGCAAACAGCTGGGTACAGGATATATTTGCTAATACAGACCAGCGGAATCAATCCCTGGAAAAGGATGGACTGGGCTGGGAACTTCCCCCGGGAACCAAGAAAGAAAAGGGAAACCGGACTGAAAAGGGAGAAAGCGACAAGGCTTCTGTTGAGCCCCAGCAAGCAGATCAGGCGAATGCCGCCGAGGGATGGGAGGCGCCTGCGCAGGGCTCCGAGTCCGGATCGGGTTCGTGCAAATATGCATCGCCCGAGCAGGAGGATTTTCTCTGCAAAATGGTGCGCATCCTGTATGGGCCTGATACGCCCCGCGGACCCAATCGCGACATGGACGAGAATATTTCCGCGGGCGGCGCAGGAGGTTGATTCCGCTTTAAGCAGCAGATCAGCCCCTGCTCCGCCAACCCAGGGTAGATAATCTTGAAAAACACCTCCCGTTCCTTCATGTTAGGTTGTTTGCTGTTTTTCTCGTCAGCCGTCATATCCCTTCCTGCTATTGCCGGCGCGCCGGAGAATGAGTCGACATATCGGCAGGTGGATTCACGAACACTGATTGCATTCCATCAAAACGATGGGGAGGGGGACTGCCAGGAGGCAATATCCGGAAATAATTTCTCTCTGCGCGAAGAAGCAGCGCCCACACAAGAGAATACATCGCGGAAAGAACGGACCGGAGAAAAAAGTACCGGCCTCTGCCGGGAGGATGCGGAACGCCGGGAAGGCCTCCTGCACAGAATTCTCTGCTTCTTCCTGGCGCCTTCCCCCAGTCGCCCGAACCCGGACGTCGACACCAACATTTCAGCAGGGGGTGCGGGCGGCGGCTGAGAGCCGGAATCGGACTCGAAAACCTGCTTTCTGCTATTATCATGGTGCCGTCGAGCGCCCTTTTCTCGCTTTCGAGACGTTCCACACCTCGTTCTCCTGCGTCTGGTTTTTTGTCTCGTCGCATCCCATACTGCTCCACGGAATCTGGCAGATCGCTCTTCTACTTCCCTGCCGGAGCCTTCAGCTGTTCCATTTCCAACGAAACGGATCAGTTTCTTTCAGGAACACATAATCATAGGCATTTTGCATACGGATTCCCTCGTGTATATACTGTATTTCATTTTTGTCTTTCCTCCTGCTTTTTCGTAGGAAATTCACTATTTCTTCACTTTTACATGACATTTTCCTGACATATGCCATGTTATTTTCCTTCTACAACCTCAGCGTTTCCCACTTTTGGAATGTGGGTAAGTAAGCATGTGGCATAATTAGAAAGGGAGCGCCAAATGAAATATAAACCTTCGCTTGTGTTGTTATCGGGTTGCCTGCTTGCAGCTCCGCTGTATGCCGAAGAAAAGCCAGCGTCTTCAGACTCCGATACCGCAGCGTCTTATGTCATCGACCTTTATGTCGATACCAAAACAAAACAGATCTATGCCGAGCCTGGAGAAGGGCGTGTCCGCATGGGTTCCTTTGAAAAAGTCCCGGAGAAACCGGCAAAACCTGTTGCCACCTCGAGCCCGGATGGGGCCGTTGCTGACAGCAAGGCAAAGGACGAGGGAGGCGTGCTTGTGCGTGACGTTCCGAAATCCGTGGAAAAATCCCAGGAAAAACCCCAGGGAGGATTTGGATACGCAAACTGGAAAGAAAAGGATCCATTCAAGTTCAACCTGAATCCGGATGGAAGCCAATACATCAAATTCGGCTTCCTGAATCAGGTATGGGCGCGATATGAACAAACCAATCCCGGCTCCACGGTGCTGGGTGAGTCGGTGGACGACGTCACTGACATCAGCCTGCGCCGCACGCGTTTTGTATTACAGGGGCAATTGACCGATCGGGTGTATTTTTATACCCAGTACGGGATGAACAATTTTAATTTCCTGAGCCAGAACGGCGATAACAGAAAGCTTCAATCCTTCTTCCATGATGCTTTCGGTGAATTGCGGCTGACACAGGGACACCAGATGATCGTAGGGGGCGGTCTTGTCATGGCCAATGGTCTCTCCCGCTTCAGCAGCCCCAGCGTGAGCACGATCATGACCATGGATGTGCCATTGCTGGCTCAGGCGACTGCTGATCGTACCGACCAGTTCAACCGCAGGCTGAGCGTCTACCTGAGAGGCCAGATCGGACCCCTCAACTATCGCTTCACGGCAAGTGATCCCTTCCCCATCAATACTGCCGGACTTCCTGCTGAAATCATTTCCCCGGTAAACGCCCAATTCGCGCGAGTGGGCCACAAGAAACAATACCAGGGGTTCTTCATGTGGAATTTCTGGGATAAGGAGCCGATGACCAATCCGTATATGCAGGGCACCTATCTGGGCAAGAAAAGCGTCCTGAACCTGGAAGGAGGTTATATTACGCAGAAAAATGCGACCTGGACCGGCCTTACGGAAGCCACAGCCGAGTTCCACGATTTGAATTTATGGTCGGTTGCAGCCTATCTGGATGCCCCGGTAGACAAGGTGAAGGAAACTGCGATATCCGCTTATATCGGCTACTTCAATACCGATTATGGCCCCAACTATCTGCGCATGAACGGCAACGGGGTAAACCCGGCCAGTACTGGCGGCAATGCCTTCCCCATGTTTGGCACGGGCAATCAATGGTACGGACAGATCGGATATCTGCTGCCCAAGGATCTTCTCGGCGGAAACAATGGCCAGTTGATGCCCTACTTCTCTTTCATCAGCGCAGACTTTGACCGTTTGCATAATCAGATGAATGTATTCAGTGGAGGGGTAAACTGGCTGATCAAGGGACATAACAGCAAACTGACTTTCGACATCCAGAACCGGCCCATATTCAACTCAGCTGGCTACAAGATTTCTAACAGGAATCAATTCGTCCTGCAATATCAGATTGCCTTCTGACAGTTTCACCCCCCCGGATCCCCTTCACTGGCGTTGAGGGGATCCGGACGAGTCCAGCGTCAGGAATTGAATCAACCCCCATTTCAACAAGAGCCTGCAATAGAGAGCTGACGAAGCCCGATAAAGCAGGCCATCCGCCCAGTACAGTCCTTAATATCACGACTGCATAAAAAGGGCTATCCGTCACCGCCCGGTACCGCTCTTCGCAAGGTTTCAAGCCTGCGGGTTTCATGCGTGGAGCGCCCCCCGGACTTCGGTGATGGACTCATAACAACAGCGACTGGCCAAGCACCAGCTCACTTCCCCGTCTATTCCAACCGGCGCTCTCCGATCAGAGAAGCGTTGGAACCGATCATTCGGGATTTTTCAAGCTTTTAGAACTTTCCTCCTATAAACCCTATGAACATTTATTTTTCGTGAGGCCGTCTTATGAATGAAACATCTCGATCCCTGAGAATGGCTGCGCTTGCCGCGGTCCTTTTCCTGCCAGGCTTCAGTGCTGCATACGCGGACACGCTGGCGAGCAAGCTGGAGCTGATGGAAGCACAAAGTCCGATTGATATACGTTCGGACAGCACCTATTACGGAAACCTGCCTAAGCTGAACTTCAACCTCAGTTCGAATACCGCGCTTACCGTAATCAATAATGGCTCTCCCGATCACGAAAGTACTATCAGGGCCAATGTCAATTCTGGCGAAGGAACGCTGATGCTTTCAGGACACCAATGGAATCTGGCTCAATTCCACTTCCACACCCCCTCCGAGCATTTGATAAATGGTCGAGCCAGCCCCATGGAGATGCACCTCGTCTTCAGCGATGCTGCGGATAATCTTCTCGTGGTCGGCCGGGATATCGAGCAGGGCCTCTTCAGGAATCGGGCACTCGCTCCCATTTTCTCCGATTTGCCTCAAACCCCCGAGGAAACACTCCATATCGAGCACTTCAACCTGAACAGCCTGATACCGGATTATCTCGGTTCTTTCCGCTACTCCGGCTCATTGACGACACCGCCTTTTACAGAAGGAGTAAGCTGGGTTGACCTGGCTTCTCCGCTATATCTATCCGGGAGTCAGATCGATGCCTTCAAGTCACTGTTCCCCGAAGGCAATTCGCGCGAGGTTCAGGATCTGAACGGTCGGATCGTGCTTACCGACGTGCCTGGCTTCGTCAGCCTCAATGGCGACTCCGACCCAAATCTCCTGGGCACGCTGCTCCCTGGCCTGGAAGCAGACGTTTCTGTCACAGCCGACATGTCCAAACTTGCGACGAGCGTTCCCGAACCGTCAACCCATGGCATGCTCCTGGCCGGCCTCGCGGCAATCGGTTTTATTGCTATCAGGCGTCGGCCAAGCGCAACTGGAGCAGCCTGAATCGCATTTCAGGTTCGTGTCTCCGATCGGTTCCAGCAATGTAGCGTCTGTTTCTCTGCCTGCAGGCTGAAAGAGCCGCTGAGAACAATCCCTGAACAGGAGTGCTGACCTGTTCAGGGGTTTTTTCGAAATTCCTGCGTACGCTAGCGCACAGAAACACGAAATGAGCAGCGTAGAATTTTTGAAAACACTGCGACATCGTCGGCTCTCTGCATTCTGGAAAGTGCGTCCTTATCGCACGCCAGCATAGGCCGGTTGGCGGGAACACCGATATTTCCCTTGCAGTTCCCTCCGCCTGTGGTCACTCCGTCGCAGTCGGATCGCGCTTATCGCTGCATCTCCGCGTACACTGGAGTTGGTCAAGCCCATGAAAGCTTCCAAGTCAGGTTTCGATTCGAAGTCGGCAATAGAAAACCTGCATTTCAGGATAACGTTTCCGGCGCTATTCATGATCGCCGCAAGACCATCGGAAGCAGCAGATACGCTGGACACCCCTTTAAACTATTTCCTGTACAGCTACGGCCCTGCCGCCACACCTGTAATGCATCTGGGGTGGCTGATGACGGCTTTGCTCTCGGCCATTACCCTCATCGTCATACTGCTGCTGGTAATCGCCCTGGTTCGCAAGCGCGATGCTGCCGATCCCGACATGATTGGCGCCGAGCGCGGGGGAGTCAGATGGGTTTATATCGGTACAGGGATTTCTACCTTCATATTGGCCGGGCTCACCGTATATTTTCTGACCGTGCTCAATGCGGTTGCCAGGCCCGCCGAAACTCCAGCTCTCACCCTGACTGTAACCGGTTACGACTGGTGGTGGAGCATTGAATACGAGCATGCCGATCCGGCGAAACGTTTTTTTACCGCCAATGAAATCCACATCCCTGTAGGCAGGCCGGTACTGCTCAAGTTGAAAAGCGCAGACGTCATTCACGCATTCTGGGTACCGGTACTCGCCGGAAAAACTCAAATGATTCCGGGCCTGGTCAACCAGAAATGGATTCAGGCAGACGTTCCGGGCATGTATGTCGGTCAATGCGCGCAATTCTGTGGAGCGGCGCATGCTCATATGAATCTGGAA
Source organism: Nitrosospira multiformis (assembly GCA_017306155.1). Lineage (GTDB taxonomy): Bacteria > Pseudomonadota > Gammaproteobacteria > Burkholderiales > Nitrosomonadaceae > Nitrosospira > Nitrosospira multiformis_F. The sequence goes on along the minus strand of JAFKJB010000010.1, from coordinate 95,375 downwards.
GTGGTTGCGGAAAGCGATCTGGATTTCGAGAAATGGCAAGAGGCGCAACGCCGCACTGCTCTCCCGGTGTCAGGACACGATGAGCATGGGTACAAGCTGTTCATGGATCGCTGCGGGGGATGCCACGCGGTGCGTGGAACAGAAGCGGAAGGCCTGCACGGTCCTGATCTCACGCATCTGAACTCGCGCGGTCGCATCGCTGCCGGACTGTTGACCAATACACCCCATCACCTGATGGAGTGGATTACCCGCGCACAACACTACAAGCCGGGAGCGCGCATGCCAAGCATCGCATTATCGGACAGTGAAGCCTCAGCCCTGGCCTCCTATCTTTCGACACTAAACTAGAGTATGGCCGCCATCGACGCCACCCAGCATCGCGAAGTTTCCCTCGAACGGATCCCGGAAGTGGGACATATTCCCGAGGGTTCCGCCATCGAAGCGCGTCTGGAGAAAATCTGGGAGACGGCGCCGGGTTGGCGCGGATCGCTCTCCACAGTGGATCATAAAACGATCGGGATACGGTATCTCGTCACGGCCTTTCTTTTCCTCGTGATCGGCGGAATCGAAGCGCTGTTCCTGCGCATCCAGCTTGCCGGGCCGGATATGGCGTTTCTGACGCCGGAGCAATACAACCAGCTTTTCACGATGCATGGCGTGACCATGATTTTCCTCTATGCATTGCCCGTTCTGTCCGGCTTCTCCAACTACCTCTGGCCGCTTCTGCTCGGCTCCAGGGACATGGCCTTTCCGCGCCTCAATGCACTTTCCTACTGGATTTTTCTGTTCGCCGGCCTCTTCATGTACATCAGCTTCCCCCTTGGGCAGGCGCCGAATGCGGGCTGGTTCAATTATGTGCCCTTCTCGGGCCCGGTATACAACACCGGGCCCAATATCGATGTCTTTGCGCTTGGCATGGTGCTGCTCGGGATTTCCACAACGGTGGGATCGATTAATTTCGTGGTTACGCTGTTCAGGATGCGGGCCCCGGGCATGACCATAAACCGCGTCCCCATCCTGGTGTGGGGAACGCTCACCGCTTCCGTGGCGAACCTGTTCGCCATCCCCGCCGTCAGCCTCGCGTTCTTCCTGTTATGGCTCGACCGCCAGATAGGCGCGCATTTTTTTGATGTGGCAAACAACGGTCAGCCCCTGCTCTGGCAGCATTTGTTCTGGATTTTCGGCCACCCCTGGGTCTATGTCGTCGTGCTTCCGGCAATGGGCATCGTTTCCGATGCCCTGCCCACATTCTGTCGCCGTCCGCTCGTGGGTTACACGGCCGTGGCGCTTGCCACCATGGCCACCATGCTGCTCGGTTTCGGCGTGTGGGTCCACCATATGTTCGCCACGGGTCTGCCGACGGTGGCTCTGTCGATCTTCGGTGCCGCCAGCATGGTCATTTCCATTCCCAGCGCGGTCGCCGTTTTCGCCTGGATTGCGACCATCTGGCTGGGGAAGCCCGTATTCAAGACCCCTTTTCTGTTTTTTGCCGGTTTCATCGTACTGTTCATCATCGGGGGCATGTCGGGCGTGATGACAGCCGCGGTGCCGCTCGACTGGCAGCTTAATGAGACCTACTTCATCGTTGCGCATCTGCATTATGTCCTGCTGGGGATCAACGTGTTTCCGGTGGTAGGAGCAATCTACTACTGGTTTCCCAAGTTCACCGGGCGCATGATGAGTGAAAAACTGGGCAAGTTGAGTTTCTGGACCATGTTTATCGGGTTCAACGTCGGATTCTTTCCAATGCATATCGCCGGCCTGCTGGGGATGCCACGCCGCATTTATACCTATCCTTCCCGCATGGGGTGGGATGAAGTCAACCTGGTTACGACTGTCGGCTCCTTCATATTCGCCATTGGCGTGCTGATCTTCCTTGCCAATGTCGTCCTCAGCCTGAGACGCGGGGTGCGGGCAGGCGCCAACCCGTGGGATGCACCGACCCTGGAATGGGCGGTATCTTCCCCGCCGCCCGCTTATAACTTTGCGACCATTCCTACGATCGCCAGCCGACACCCATTATGGGAGGGGCGGATCGAAGGAGAAGCAGAACATGCCCGGACCAGCCTGGAAGAAGGTTACCTGCTGATGCGGGGCCGGGAAACGCTCGGCACCTCGCCCATCGATGCAAAGCCGGTTGTCATCCTCAAAATGCCGGAGGATTCCTATACGCCTTTTCTTGTCGGCTTGTTCGTCTCGTTGCTATTCGTCGGCCTGTTGCTGCATTCATGGACATTCACCGCATTGATGGCGGCCTCAAGCTGTGCCGCGCTGAGCATCTGGATGTGGCCCCGCAGGAAACTCGGTCAGCGCTCGGTCAGCACACCCGCGGGGCACAGGTCAGCTTCTGCCGAAAGAGAGGGAGAAAGCGCATGAGTGAAACTGTCCGCATTGTCAGCCAGCCTTTGCCGGTAGGAAGCGCCGGTAAGCTCTCCGGCGGGTGGTGGGGAGTGATCGCACTCATCGTAACCGAGGCGTCCCTGTTCGGGTACCTGCTGTTCACCTACTTCTACCTTGCGGCCCAAACCGGACAGGACTGGCCCCCGACGGGCTTGCCGGACCTGCTCATTCCGGGCATCAATACCATCATCCTGCTTGCCAGCAGCGCTGCTTTCTGGGCGGGAGAACGGCGTCTCCGGCAAGGCGGGGCACGCTCCAGCATTTTCGGGTTTATCGCCGCGATTGTTCTGGGTAGCGCCTTTGTCGGGATTCAGCTTCTGGAGTGGAAAAACAAGACATTCAGCATCAACTCCGACCTGTACGGATCACTCTATTTTACGATCACCGGCTTTCACTTGTGCCATGTCATTATCGGACTGGGAGTGCTTCTGCTCCTGCTCGCGTGGACCATGATGGGTTATTTTGATCACAAGCGTCATGTTGCAATCACCATCGGCGGGGTTTACTGGCATTTTGTCGATGTCGTCTGGCTGTTCGTTTTCTCCGCCTTGTATTTGTCTCCTTATCTCCAGCGCGGATGATCTTCAAATGGATGCAAGACAGACCGTTTCCACAGAACATCGCCTCCTTCATTCTCCGCCAAGGGTCAGGACATGGATTGCGCTCTTCGGCGCGCCCGGAGCATGGGTAATGCAAATGGCGTTGACACCGCCGATCGCCGCCTACGCCTGCTATCCGCATCAGTTTCCGCTCCCCGTCCCGCTTTGGCCTGGATTGACGGCAATACTGGCAGCAATAGGCCTTGTCTGCCTGGGCGGCGCTCTTTTTTCCGGGTATATCGCTCTCGCCTCCTGGCAGAGCCTCGGCCGCTACTCGAAAGATACGTCGAATGGACAGCCCTCCATTCAGGAAGATGAAGGACAGGCGCGATTTCTGGCAATGCTGGGGATGATGTCGAGCTTTGTGTTCACCATTGCGATCCTGTTCAACACTTTTGCCGTGCTTTTGATCCGATCATGCAGCGCCTGGCTCTGAAGCACATGAAACTGCGCATGGCAGTTTTCGATTGGATGATCCGGATGGACAAAAAAACTGGAATCCTTCTGAGTGCCGCCCTGCTTGCCATGGGTGCAATCGTGGCGGGCACTCCGGTTTCTGTTGCGACTGCCACTGCCGATCATGCCGCAGATGCTATAGAGGAGGACGAGAGCACACTCGATGCACTGGTCACACGCGGTGCCTATCTCGCCACTATCGCGGACTGCACCGGGTGTCACACGGCAGGATCCGCCGATCCGGCTTTTGGAGGGGGACTGGCGATCAACTCACCCTTCGGTACCATTTATTCGACCAATATTACGCCTGATCCGGAAACCGGTATCGGCCGCTACAGCTACGAGGATTTCAGCCGGGCCGTGCGCAGCGGCGTCAGGAAGGACGGCAAATGGCTGTACCCGGCCATGCCTTACCCCTCGTTCACGGCAATGTCCGACAACGATGTGCGCGCGTTATACGCCTACTTCATGCACGGGGTGAAACCAGTCCGGCGCACACCCTCGCAGACCCGCCTGCCATTCCCCTTCAATCAGCGCTGGACCCTCAAGTTCTGGGATTTTGCCTTTGTGGAACACAAACGGTTCGAACCCCGTGCCGATCGGGGCGAAAAATGGAACCACGGTGCATACCTGGTGCAGACGCTCGGTCACTGTGGCGCCTGCCATACCCCGCGCGGTCTGGCCTATCAGGAAAAGGCTTATTCGGAAATCTCGTCCGACTATTTGACCGGTGCGATGATAGATAACTGGTTTGCTCCGGAACTGACCGGAAACGCCGCATCGGGTCTGGGCAGATGGTCGGAAGAGGAGATTGCCGCGTTTCTCAAGACAGGCCATAGTGGCCATACCGTGGCATTTGGCAGCATGATCACTGTCATCGAAAACAGCACTCAGCACTTCCGCCGGGAGGACCTCGATGCAATCGCCCATTACCTCAAATCGCTCCCTGCCCGCGGAGAAAAGTCATCGTATAACCCTCGCGGAACGCCGGCTTTCGTTCCCGTCGGGATGATCCGGTTCGAGAAACCAGGTGCGGGAATATATAGCGGCTTCTGCGCCAAATGTCACCGGCACGAGGGAAAGGGCAAGCCGCCAAAGTTTCCTCCCCTGGCTGGAAGCTCGATCGTGCTTTCGGAGAATGCTTCTTCCCTGATCCGGCTCATGCTGGAAGGAGGAAAAGGCCCGTGGACAAAGGCGGGGCCGAAACCGGAGAAAATGCCAGGCTATGCAGAAAAATTTACCGATCGCGAAATCGCGGAAGTACTCACATTCATCCGCAACAGCTGGGGTAACAAGGCTGCGCCGGTGACCACTCGCGAGGTATACCTGATGCGCGAAGCCCTGAACGGATAATTGCAAGGGATTTTGTTTCTACCCGCCCGGAAATGGGAAAAAAGAAAAGCAAACGTTTATGCCGCCTTCCGTCCATGCTCCGGATATTCTGCAAGCATCAATTCTCTCAGGATGACAACCAGAATTCCGATCGCGCTCATCATCGCGCCGTGTATCCACAGAATGATGCCCCCGATCTGCTGATCCGCAAGGGCGTCGATACCGCCAATAGCACGTCCGCAAATGGTGTAGATCGGATACAACTCGCGAGAAGTAAAAAAAATGAGGGCGCCGATGACAATTTGAGGCGGAATGATGGCAAGCATCATGCCAATGCGAGAGCCGGGCGACAATCTAACGGTGAATACCGGGCCGGGAGTCAAGACCAGTCCCCAGAAAATCAATCCGCTCAGAAACATGCTCCAGTTCATCACACGGTAGAGACGCCAATCGATCATCGCCGTAAAATGAATCGGGGGCAGCAGCCAGAAACCGATAAGCAGGCTGAACAGTGCGACGGCGACGACAGGATTGCACAAGGCCCGGGCGAGATATTGAACCGGCTTCCATTCCGTCATCAGATGAAATGCCTGTCTCATACTTGACGGCATGCCCGCAAGAAGGACCGGACATGGCCTGCTCAATACAATCAGAAAAGGCCCGAGATGATGCAATGCAAGATGCTGAAGCCGGTGAATGAAAAACTGGTGCTCGGAGTAATAATCGAGCTGGGTGTGAGAAACGAGATATACCAGGCTTAATCCCCCCCAGAAGCACAATCTGCGATGAAGTGGGGGGCGAGTTACGGCACAGCCTCTCAGAAAAAAAAGAGCTGCGCTACCTGTGGCGGCAACCACCAGAATGGACTCTTCCCACGGCACCAGCCAGTTAAACCATTCCATTGCAATTGATGTCCGTTATTGACCCGGAGAAGTTTTCAGACAGGAAGCAAATCCCGCAGGTCTTGCACCAGAATCTCTTCCGGATCGGCGGAGGTTGCCAGCAAGCGGGCGCGACCTTGGGTATCAAATATATAGATCACGTCGCCATGCATGATGTCGCTGTCTCCCCCGGGAGGGAAATGCAGCCGGAATGCGTTGCGATACCGTCTTGCAAGCTGTCCGATTTCATCCGGATTGCCGGTCAACCCTGTCGCCTGCCCGATATCGAATTGCATCAGATAGCGGCGCAATTCCCCAGGGACGTCCCGCTCCGGGTCCACGGTTACAAAGAGGATGTGCGCCCGCTCGGCGTCCTCCCCGAGGAGATGCATTACACGCGCAAGACGCGCCATGGAAATCGGGCACTCTTCCCGGCAATGCGTGAATCCAAAATACAGCAGCAATACTTTTCCCTTATAGGTTCTGGCTGTTACCGGCTGCCCCTGGTCGGAGGTGAGGGAAAAACTCAAATCCGGCAAATGGCCGGTTACCTCCTTTGCATGCCCCTGTTCTGTCGAATCGCACGCGCTCATGACGAGCACAGCCGCAAGACCCGCCGTCACAAGACCCGCAGCGAATCGGCGATGGCTGAAATTTCGTCCCCCCCCAAAGTTCTTATTCATTCAGAAGCATCGAAAATTCCTGAGAGTCATTCTGGAGAGTCGATCGTCAGTTTCAATATCGATCAGTTTCAATATCGATCAGTTTCAATATAGCATTCGATTTCTCTATTGCACGGGCTTGGGAAACCCTTTATATTTGGGACATGCGCATCGCAAACTTCGTTCAGTCGATTCCATTCTGCCTTCAGCCCCGCCTGCAGCTTCTTGCAAGACCGCTGCTGCGCCTCGCGCGCTAATTACCGACCTCCCTCAAGCCTTTACCAGTTTTTATCAATGGAATCCGTTCCTGGATTCCCTATCAGAGTTCGAGTATTCTTTCTGAAAAACGGAGAAACAATTGAAAGACCATCTCATCATTTTTGATACTACCCTGCGTGACGGCGAGCAAAGCCCGGGCGCCTCCATGACGAGGGAGGAAAAAGTGCGTATCGCCCGGCAACTCGAACGAATGCGGGTTGATGTCATTGAAGCGGGCTTTCCAGCTGCCTCGAATGGCGATTTCGAAGCGGTAAAAGCCGTAGCGGATGCGATCAAGGGCAGCACCATATGCGGCCTTGCGCGCGCAACCGAAGGCGATGTCAGGCGCGCAGGCGAGGCATTGCAGGGAGCCAGTTCGGCCCGCATCCACACCTTTATCGCCACTTCACCCATTCACATGGAAAAGAAACTGCGCATGTCCCCTGATCAGGTGGTGGAACAGGCGGCGAAAGCGGTGAAATGGGCGCGCCAATACACCGATGACGTCGAATTCTCCCCGGAGGATGCCGGGCGCTCAGACATCACCTTTCTTTGCCGTGTACTCGAAGCGGTCATCGATGCTGGAGCCGGGACTGTGAATATTCCCGATACGGTCGGCTATACCATGCCCCAGCAATTCGGGGAACTCATCCGTACTCTCCGCGAGAGGATTCCCAATTCGGATAAAGTCATATTCTCGGTGCACTGCCACAATGATCTTGGACTGGCAGTGGCCAACTCGTTATCGGCGGTGATGAACGGAGCGCGTCAGGTTGAATGCACGGTAAACGGGCTGGGCGAGCGCGCAGGCAATGCCTCCCTGGAGGAGATCGTCATGGCCGTGCGCACCCGCCAGGATTTCTTTTCTTGTGACACCCGCATCGATACTGTCCATATCGTGCCCGCAAGCAAGCTGGTTTCGGGTATTACCGGGTTTCCGGTACAGCCGAACAAGGCAATTGTGGGTGCAAACGCATTCGCCCACGAATCCGGGATACATCAGGACGGCGTATTGAAACACCGCGAAACATACGAAATCATGCGAGCGGAGGATGTCGGCTGGGGGGCAAACAAATTGCTGCTGGGCAAGCATTCGGGACGCAACGCCTTCCGCAGCCGGCTGGCAGAACTCGGGATCGAGCTGGAATCGGAGGAAGTTCTTAATGCCACCTTCATGCGCTTCAAGGAACTGGCGGACAAAAAGCATGATATCTTCGATGAAGACCTGCATGCTCTGGTTTCCGATGACGCCACTGCCCTGCAGGAGCATTACAAGCTCCTGTCACTGACGGCGCACAGCGAAACCGGTGAAACTCCCCATGCCAGTATAGTAATCGGTGAAGAAGGCAGGGAATCCCGTGCGGAGTCGGATGGAAGCGGACCGGTGGATGCCACTTTTCGCGCCATCGAAAAGATACTGAACAGCGGCGTGGAGTTGCAGCTCTACTCCGTCAACGCGATCACCAGCGGTACCGATTCCCAGGGCGAGGTTACGGTCCGGCTGCAGAAGTCAGGCCGTATCGTCAACGGCAACGGCGCCGATACGGACATTGTCGTCGCCTCCGCCAAGGCGTATCTCAGCGCGCTCAACAAGCTGCACAGCAAGCTGGAGCGGGCGCACCCCCAAGTATAGAAACCCTGAAGAACACGGCAGGACAAACCGGAACCGCTGTCCTGCCTCCAAAGTAGAGCTGCGCGTGGAGCTTTTCTCTCAATCCTCACGACCTGTCGCGAAAGTAATGAAATCCGTACGCCCCGTCGATTTCATGCACTATGTCCTTGTGCGCTTTTTCCAGCACAACTGCATCCAGATTGCGAGCAGTCTTACCTTCACCACCTTGCTTTCGCTGGTACCGCTGCTTGCGATCGGGTTATCGATGGTGGCGGCATTTCCCGCATTCGCCGAATTTTCAGACCGGATCAAGGAGTTCATTCTCACCACTATGGTGCCTGAAGCGGCAAACAAGGTCATCTCGGTGTACATGCAGCAATTTGCCGATAATGCGGCCAAGCTGACCGCGATCGGCATCGCCTTCTTGGGCGTAACCGCGCTTGCACTCATGCTCACGATAGACGAAGCGCTCAATAGCATCTGGCGGGTATCGCGTCTGCGTCCACTTCTGCATCGCCTCCTCATATATTGGTCCGTTCTGACGATTGGCCCTTTATTGATCGGCGCAAGCCTGTCGCTTACGTCCTGGCTGATGACCGCCTCCATGGGATTTACCCGCGATATTCCTGGCGGGGACATCATGCTTTTGCGCTTGAGTCCGCTCGTGCTGACGAGCATTGCCTTTTCGACTTCCTATCTCATCGTGCCGAATCGCCAGGTAGCGTGGCAGCATGCGATAGCAGGCGGTGTGGCGGCGGCGATAGGATTCGAGATAATGAAGGCAGGCTTCGCGTTCTACATCACCCGGTTCCCGACTTATCAGACAGTATATGGCACCTTTGCGACTATTCCCATTTTCCTGCTATGGCTTTATCTTTCGTGGTTGATGGTGCTGCTCGGAGCGGTTATTGCCGCATCCCTTTCGAGCTGGCGTTTCCGTGAATGGCGCGATGACCCGAAGGCCAGGGGTAAGCAGTTTTTTGATGCATTGCGTTTATTGGGAGTACTTGGAAAGGCGCTGAAGGCAGGCAAAGTTGAAACCGCATCCAGTTTGCAGCAGCAGTTGTTGCTAAGTCCCGAAGAAGTAGAGCGGATACTGGAACTCATGATGAAAGCCAATTTCGTGCGGCAGGTTCAGGGGGAAGGATGGGTTCAAATACTCGATCCCGCCGAGATCCGGATTGCCGATGTCTATCGCCTGTTTGCATTTCGTCCCGAAGCACTGCGGGGAGCAGCAGGAGGCGATACCAGACTGGAGCAGTTGCTCGATGATATTGCTGCGGGGATCGATGAGAAAATGAGCCTTCCGCTGTCGCAACTTTTTGCCTCCGCGGAACCGAACCACCCGCAGAAATGTCTGCTTAGCAAAGGTTAAGGGAGTTGTCGGAAAAATGAAACGACATCATATGAAACGATGCCATTTGAGTATTATGCTTTACCGGTTCTGTTTATGCTTGATGCTTTCGGCAGTGCCGGTCGCACAGGCCTATGGTTTTACCTTCACCGATCATACCGGAAAGAAACTGACCCTTTCCGACTTCAAGGGGAAATGGGTGCTGGTAAATTTCTGGGCCACATGGTGTCCCCCATGCCTGAAGGAAATCCCTGATCTCGTCTCCCTCTATGAAAACCGGAAAAAAGACGTAATGGTGATCGGCGTGGCGATGGATTATCGTAACCCGGACGTGGTGCTCAAACATGCGAAACGGCTTTCAGTAAGCTACCCGATCGTGCTCGGGGATCAGGAACTGGCACGCCAGATTGGCCCGGTATCCATGCTGCCGACTACCTATGTTTTCGATCCCGAAGGCAAGCCGGCAGTTTATAAGATCGGAATCGTGTCCCGCGAAGCATTGGAAGAATTCATGCGTGAGAATTCGAAGATCCCTGGTTCCCAGCCTGCTGGAAAAGTGCAGCAAAAAGGAGGACGCTAGCAGCGACCCGCGGACAATGACTGCCCGGTCTTGTCGTACTGAAATCAGTCCGGAGTCGAACTATCGGGTGCCTCAGTTCCGAAGCAAACAGGGAAGATTCAGTCGTCAACCGCCAGTCAGTTTTGATTTTATAAAATCTGCAATCTCAGGAAGCGGGATGGCCATCGATTTTTCGTCGCGCCGCCCCCGGTACTCGGCGTTTCCTTCCTTCAAGCCTCGCTCGCCGACGACAACCCGGTGGGGAATACCGATCAGTTCCATATCGGCGAACATGACACCAGGGCGATCGTCCCGATCGTCGAGTAGCACTTCGATGCCGGCTCTGGAAAACACCGTGTATAGTTTTTCCGCCTCAGCCCTCACCTCTGCATTCTTCTTCAACCCGATCGGAATAATGGCTACCTGGAATGGCGCCATTGCCGCGGGAAATATAATGCCACGCTCGTCATGGTTCTGCTCGATGGCAGCTGCCACAATGCGTGAAACCCCGATCCCGTAGCAGCCCATTTCCATGGGGCGCGATTGCCCGGCTTCATCGAGATAACTGGCTTTCATCGCTTCCGAATACTTGGTGAGCAACTGGAAAATATGGCCGACCTCTATGCCGCGGCAGATCTCCAGCTTACCTTTTCCGTCCGGAGACAAGTCGCCGGAAACTACGTTGCGAATATCGAAAATATGATCCGGCTCTTTCAGATCGCGCTCGAAGTTGACGCTGACGAAGTGGTAATCCTCTTCATTGGCGCCACACACGAAATTACTCATGACCGCTACGCTACGGTCCGCGATAACCGGAAGAGACAATCCGACCGGGCCGATAAATCCGGGAATACAACCGGTTTCGGCGCGAATTTCTTCTTCGCTGGCAAGCCGGAAATCGGAAAGAAAAGGAATCTTTCGGGCCTTTGTCTCGTTGAGATGGTGATCGCCACGCAGCAGCAGAAGATACATCCGGCCATGAGCCACAACCGCTAGCGTTTTTACCGTCTGCTCGATGGATACATCAAGACAGGCGGCAACCTCTTCGCAGATCTTTTTGTCGGCGGTTCGCACTTTCCGCATCTCGCCTGCGGCAGGTCCCCGCGGTGCTGCCGGCGGCAACGACTCGGCCATTTCAACATTCGCTGCGTAATCGGAATCGGGACAAAAAGCGATGGCGTCTTCGCCGGAATCGGCCAGGACATGAAATTCGTGTGAACTGCTGCCACCAATCGCACCCGTATCGGCCTTGACCGGGCGAAACCTCAGTCCCAGGCGATCGAATATCCGGCAATAGGCTACATGCATCGCCTGATAAGTTTCTTCCAGGCTGTGAATATCGGCGTGGAACGAATAGGCATCTTTCATCACGAATTCGCGTGCGCGCATGACGCCGAAGCGGGGGCGAACCTCGTCGCGAAATTTGGTTTGTATCTGATAAAAATTGAGGGGTAGCTGCCGGTAACTCCTGATTTCACGGCGTGCAATATCCGTGATGACCTCCTCATGCGTGGGACCAAAACAGAAATCGCGCTCGTGTCTATCCCTGATTTTCAACATCTGAGGACCAAAGACATCCCATCGCCCTGTCTCCCGCCATAACTCCGCAGGCTGCACGGCCGGCATCAGCAGTTCCAGTGCCCCCGCCGCATCCATTTCCTCCCGCACGATGTCTTCGACTTTACGCAGAACCTTCAGGCCGAGCGGCATCCATGTGTAGAGACCGCTTCCCAGGCGCCGGATGAGACCTGCCCTCAGCATCAGCTTGTGGCTGATCAATTCCGCTTCGGCGGGCGCTTCCTTGAGTGTCGAAATAAAAAAACCTGATGCTCGCATATCCTGTCCAGAACAAGTCCAATCTCAGATTTTACTCTGAAAAGCAGTCCAGGTTGACCATGAGGAATCTGAAAAGCAAAGTGCTCGAACAATAATGCAGCTGCCACTCCTCCCGATGCACCCAATCAGCGACAGCTTTCAATCCGGCACGAAATGTGGAAAAATCTAACCCTATCGTGAAGGATCAAATGGGTGAATCATATGATCGACCGTAATGGATATCGCTCAAATGTAGGAATCATTCTACTCAATTCGAAGAACGAGGTCTTTTGGGGCAAGCGCATCAGACAGGATTCCTGGCAATTTCCCCAGGGAGGCATCAAGCCCGGTGAAAGCCCGGAACAGGCAATGTATCGCGAATTGACCGAGGAAGTAGGCTTGCGTCCCCGGCACGTGCAAATCATCGGCCGCACCCGCGACTGGCTCCGATACGACGTACCTTCCCAGTGGATAAAGCGCGACTGGCGGGGAAATTACCGGGGGCAGAAACAGATCTGGTATCTGCTGCGCCTGCTGGGAAGTGATTGCGATGTTTCGCTCCACACCAGCGGCCGCCCTGAATTTGACGCGTGGCGGTGGAATCAGTACTGGGTGGAACTGGAGTCGGTAGTCGAGTTTAAACGCCAGGTTTACCGCCAGGCACTGACGGAACTGGCACGCCTGCTGAATTGTCCGCCTGTTTCCTTCGGACACAGTGGATATGAAAAATACGACTATTCTGCCAGCGGGCAGCTTGCAGGCAACACTGTCAAGCAGTCCGAATAAGCAATCGCATTGCAATAGCGTGTTGCGGTGCCCCCGCCGGAGGTGCCACTGCCGCCGCAACGGGAACTGATGCGTATCAGGCAGCTGACAGCAAAGCTGTCAGCTGTTACACACTGTCTTTAATATTGATATTGCGGCTATCGGATATACTCACGAAGTTGTGCCCATCCTCAGCTGGCTGATAGCCCTGCCCTCAGTTTTCCGATGTAGGCGTAACCGGCTGCGCCACTACAGCCGAGTTTTAAGGAGATTACAATGATATTGCGGGCATTAATAACGTCGCTGCTGGCTGCTGGAACGATTGCCGCTCCGCCTGCCCTGGCCGCTGCCGCGGACGAACCCATACAACCGATCAAGGCAGCCAAGCCCAAAAATGAAAACAAGGTGGAATTGGGCAAAATGCTTTTTTTTGATCCCCGTCTTTCCAAATCCGGCTTCATCTCGTGCAACTCCTGCCATAACCTGAGCATGGGTGGATCCGACAATCTCCCATCATCCATTGGGCACAAATGGCACCAGGGTCCAATCAATTCGCCCACAGTGCTGAACTCCAGCCTGAGTCTGGCCCAATTCTGGGACGGCCGTGCCAAGGACCTGAAGGATCAGGCAGGCGGTCCCATTGCCAATCCAGGGGAAATGGCATTCAGTCATGAATTGGCAGTAGGCGTCCTGCAATCCATTCCCCAGTACAGGTCCCGCTTCAAGCAGATATACAGTTCGGACAAGCTCGATATAGGCATGGTAACGGACGCGATCGCTGCCTTCGAAGAAACGCTGGTAACGCCGGATTCCCGATTCGACAAATGGCTCAAAGGCGACAAGAACGCCATTAACAAGATGGAACTGGAAGGATACAAGCTGTTCAAGGACGTGGGTTGCACCGGTTGCCACAATGGACCTGCCGTAGGCGGCGCATCGTTCCAGAAAATGGGCGTACTTGAAGCCTATAAAACGCAGAGCAAGGCTGAAGGCCGTTTTGCCGTGACCGGCAAGGAGGAGGACCGCATGTTCTTCAAGGTGCCTACACTGCGAAATGTGGAATTGACTTATCCCTATTTCCATGACGGAGCCGCGACAACTCTGGAAGATGCGGTGAATACCATGGGCCGGATACAGTTGGGGCGCAATTTCACCAAGGACGAGAATGCCAGAATCGTGGCATTTCTGAAGACGTTGACCGGCAAGCAGCCGCATCTCACTTTGCCTATTCTTCCCCCCTCGACCAAGGATACACCCAAACCCCACCCCTTCGATTGACTGGCGAAAGACCTCTGCTCATCGGCAGGGAAAACAGGGCTCGAACCTTATCCGGCTGCTAACCCGGATAAGGTTCGGCAATGGCGTGCCTGATAGCTGGCGGAATATTTATATTGGAAATAGGCGCAAACTGGCCTATAACTCTCTTTATGCCTGCCCGATTCGACCTTTTCAGTCGGTTTCAGCAGGAATATGGATTTACGCTTCAAAATCAAGTAGAGTTATTTTTTGAATAATTACAACACGGAGTCACGTATGAGCGCTAAAGGGCAATTGTTACAAGACCCGTTTCTGAATACCTTGCGGAAGGAACATATTCCGGTTTCGATTTATCTGGTAAATGGAATCAAATTGCAGGGACACATCGATTCATTCGATCAGTATGTAGTGCTGCTGAAGAATACCGTCACCCAGATGGTCTACAAGCACGCAATTTCTACAGTAGTCCCCGCAAGAGCCGTCAACATTCCATTTGAGGCTCCCCCTACATCTGATGCTTGATCCCTCTAGTGGGAATGCGCCCGACACTCACGCCGCTGTTGATTCTGCTGTTCTGGTAAGTCTTGATCTGAACGACAGCGACTCCGCAGAAAATCTCGAAGAATTACGGCAACTGGCAGCCAGTGATCGCCTTGCAATTTCCGCTGTAGTGCTGGGAAAACGGCTTCGCCCGGATCCTGCGACTTTCGCAGGGAGCGGGAAAGTTGACGAAATAATGGGCGCAGTGGAGCAGACTGGCGCTTCGCTGGTTATTTTCAATCATGATCTTTCGCCTGCCCAGCAGCGTAACCTGGAGCAGCGGTTCAGGCGGCGGGTCATCGATCGCACGAGCCTTATCCTGGACATTTTCGCGCAGCGCGCAAAGAGTCACGAAGGGAAATTGCAGGTGGAACTTGCCCAGCTCGAACATCTCGCCACCCGGCTGGTGCGGGGCTGGACGCACCTGGAGCGGCAGAAGGGCGGGATCGGTCTGCGCGGCCCTGGTGAAACGCAATTGGAAACCGATCGCCGCCTGCTCGGAAAACGTGTCAAGGTGCTGAAAGAAAAGCTCGCTAAATTCGAACGCCAAAGAGCCCTGCAACGGCGCGCGAGGCAGCGTGCGCAAGTGATGTCCGTTTCCTTGGTCGGTTATACCAACGCCGGCAAATCCACTCTTTTCAATAGACTCACTCGCACCCATACCTATGTTGCCGATCAGTTGTTCGCAACCCTGGATGCCACCACCCGCAAGTTGTTTATCGCGGATCGCGGTCCGCTCGTACTTTCCGACACAGTGGGCTTCATCCGGGATCTGCCGCACACGCTGGTGGCAGCATTCCGGGCGACACTGGAAGAAACGGTGCAGGCAGATCTGCTGCTCCACGTCGTGGATGCCAGCAGCTCCAATCGCAGCGAACAGATTGATGAAGCCAACAAGGTGCTGAAGGAAATCGGCGCTGACCGCATCCCACAAATACTGGTGCTGAACAAGGCAGACTTGATCAATTTGCCGGCAAGCTCCCCGGGTTACCAGCGGGACGAGTATGGTAGAATCGTACAAGTTCGATTGAGCGCCAAAACCGGCGAAGGGCTGGAGTTTATCAATCTGGCATTGTCCGAAGCACTCGGGGAGCGGGTGGCTTTACGAGAGCCCGATAACCGGCCGGAAACCCGGGACATAACCAGCGGGTATCACTGAATGTCGAGTAATACAGCAATTTTTGCTTTCCACAGATCCAGTTCGGGGTTTTTCACGGTAGAGTTTGATGGGCTGCTCCATTAAACACAACAATAGGAATCATCATGGGATTAAATGATCCTCAGTGGGGAAGAAAAAAAGGTAATTCCGGTCCACCCGACCTGGATCAGTTGTGGCGCAATTTTAACAAGAAACTCAATAACCTATTGAAGCGCAAGGGTGGAGGAAGGGGTGACAGTTCCGGAGGCGGTGAAGGCGGTCCTCCGGCCGGTCCCAAAAAATACAGCGGCGGCATAGGGCTGCTTGCGGGATTGCTCCTGCTGTTGTGGATAGGAAGCGGGTTTTATATCGTCAATGAGGGCCAGCGGGGCATCGTGTTGCGATTCGGAAAATATGTGGAGAGTACGCAGGCGGGCTTGCGCTGGCATTTGCCCTACCCTGTCGAGGTCGTTGAAGCCGTTAACGTAAGCCAGGTGCGGACTGTTGAAATCGGCTATCGTAACAATGTCCGGAGCAAGGTGCTGAAGGAGTCGCTCATGTTGACCGATGATGAGAATATCATCGATATCCAGTTCGCCGTGCAATACATTCTGAAAAATCCGGAGGACTTCCTGTTCACCAATCGTGATCCCGAAAACGCCGTGCTACAGGCAGCGGAAACCGCGATACGGGAAATCATCGGAAAAAGCAAGATGGACTTCGTGCTCTATGAAGGACGTGAACAGGTGGCGGCAAAAGCCACGGAGTTGATGCAAGACATCCTTGACCGCTACAAGATCGGCATCGCCATCAGCAAGGTGACGATGCAGAATGCCCAACCCCCCGAACAGGTACAGGCGGCGTTCGATGACGCGGTCAAAGCCGGACAGGATAGGGAACGGCAGAAAAATGAAGGGCAGGCCTATGCGAATGATGTGATTCCGAAGGCCAAGGGTAATGCGGCCCGCCTCCTCGAAGAGGCTGAGGGGTACAAGCAACGGGTGATTGCAAGTTCCGAAGGTGAGGCGAGCCGCTTCAGGCAGGTTCTTGTCGAATACAGCAAGGCGCCGGGGGTGACACGTGACCGGCTTTATCTGGATATGATGGAACAGGTGCTCTCCAGTACCAGCAAAGTTATCGTAGACCAGAAAAATGGCAACAACCTGCTTTATCTGCCACTGGACAAGCTGATTCATATGAGCGGACCTTCTTCTTCGTCTGGCACAGTGCCGGAGGCACAGCCTGTGTCGCCGCCGGAACCTGCTGCAGACGCCGCTGCCCGCACCCGGGAAGCATTTCGTGGCCGCGAACGGGAGACAAGATAAGTGAAAAACTATACCCCGATGTTATTGGCTATCCTTATCGTCCTGTTTCTTGTGGCAAGCTCGTCACTGTATATAGTCGACCAGCGGCAGCAGGCCATCCTGTTCCAGCTGGGTGAAGTGGTGGATGTAAAGACATCTCCGGGCCTTTATTTCAAAATTCCGATAGCGCAGAACGTGCGGTACTTTGACTCGCGCATTCTGACTATGGATACCGCCGAGCCGGAACGCTTCATAACGTCCGAAAAAAAGAACGTTCTGGTGGACCTGTTCGTGAAGTGGCGTATCGTGGACGTCAAGCAGTACTATGTCAGCGTGCGCGGGGACGAGATGCTCGCCCAGACGCGCCTGTCGCAAACAGTCAACTCAAGCTTGCGCGATGAATTCGGTAATCGGACGGTACATGACGTCGTGTCCGGCGAGCGCGACAAAATCATGGAAATCATGCGGCAAAAGGCCGATGCGGATGCGCGCAAAATCGGAGTGGAAGTCGTAGACGTTCGTTTGAAGAGAGTAGACCTGCCGCAGGAAGTTAGTGAGTCGGTCTACCGTAGAATGGAAGCCGAACGGAAACGTGTGGCGAATGAACTGCGTTCGACCGGCGCCGCAGAATCCGAGAAGATTCGCGCGGATGCAGATCGCCAGCGCGAAGTCATTCTTGCCGAAGCCTACCGGAAAGCCCAGGAAACAAAGGGTGAAGGCGATGCGAAAGCGTCGAGTATCTATGCCAGCGCCTTCGAATCGAATCCGGAATTCTATTCTTTTTATCGCAGCCTCGA
Organism: Nitrosospira multiformis; assembly: GCA_017306155.1. GTDB lineage: Bacteria > Pseudomonadota > Gammaproteobacteria > Burkholderiales > Nitrosomonadaceae > Nitrosospira > Nitrosospira multiformis_F. Next base: position 77,646 of record JAFKJB010000010.1, on the reverse strand, counting down.
CGCCTACAAACAAAGCTTTAAAAATAAGAGTGATATCATGGTACTGGAACCGAACTCCGAGTTTTTCAAGTATATGAAGAATTCAGGGCGGGGAGGAAAATAGATGTGCCAGTAAATAGCTCATTCGGATGAAGCAGCTGTCCGGGGTACGGCTGGCTGCTTCAGAGCTATCGGCACAGTTATTCCATGACCGGATCAAGTATCGCTCCTCGCTTTTCCAGTCTTTTTCCCGCCTGTACCTGTAAATGATCCCACATAGAGCGGTAATTCCTGACGATTTCTCCAGCGAATTTCCGGGCAGACACCCGCTTCGATGTTGTCTGACGCAGTAAGCATCCGTCTGCTGGGGTTATTTCATTATGTGGAACACTCTGTTAATGGCCTTTGCCCTGATGCTGGTGCTTGAAGGACTGCTTCCCTTTCTGATGCCCGGTGCATGGCGTGAGGCTTTCAGAAAACTGACGGAAGCCGGCGACAACCAGATACGTTTTATCGGCCTGACCTCCATGCTGGTTGGGTTGCTCCTGCTCTATCTTGTGAAATAGTTCTTTCCATACCCGCCTTTATCCTGTCTTGATTACGACCCCGACATGAATATGAGTGCATGGGCTCTTCCCGAATATATTGAGGATATTCTGCCCGCCGAGGCATTGAAGATAGAAATGATGCGCCGGCGGGTATTGGACTGGCTGTTCGTGAACGGCTATGAACTCGTGGGGCCGCCGTTACTGGAATATGTGGAATCGCTTCTCACCGGCAGCGGAGGGCAAATGAATTTGCGCGTGCTTAAGGTGGTTGATCAACTGAGCGGCCGCATGATGGGCTTGCGCGCGGACATGACGCCACAGGTGGCTCGCATCGATGCGCACCTTCTGAACCGGAAGGGCATCACCCGGCTTTGTTATGCGGGCAGCGTGCTGCACGCACGGCCGTCGGGCCTGACCCGGACCCGCGAACCGTTGCAGATCGGCGCGGAACTTTACGGCCATCAGGGACTTGAAAGCGATCTGGAAATCCAGCGTCTGATGCTGCAATCTCTCGCAATCGCCGGTGTGGGAAACATACACCTCGATCTCGGCCATGTTGCGGTATTTCGCGGCTTGATCAGAAATACAGGTATCTCATCCGCCCTGGAAATGGAATTGTCTGGCGCTTTGCAGGGGAAAGATAAGGCAGCATTGAAGGAGCTCTGCGCCGGGCTGAAAAAACAGGCGGATGCCTCGGTGCGGGATGCGCTCCTGCTGTTACCCGAGCTCTACGGAGACGAGAATGTGCTGGCATTGGCGCGCAGGGCCCTCCCGCCCTACCCCGAAATCGTGGGAGCGCTGGACGAACTCGAAATGGTAGCGGGCGAACTGAGCCCGCTTGTGGATACATTGGCATTCGATCTTGCCGACTTGCGCGGATATCATTATCACAGCGGCATGGTCTTTGCCGCATATACCGACAACTGTCCCAATGCAATCGCAGTGGGTGGACGCTACGACGAAGTGGGAAAAGCATTCGGGAGAGCGCGGCCCGCAACGGGTTTCAGCATGGATCTGCGGGAGTTATCTGGATTGATGCCCTCCGACTCTTATCCCAGAGGAATTCTCGCCCCGTTCATAAAGGAGGACAGGACGCTGGAAAAGAAAATCGAACAGCTTCGTAACGAAGGCCAGATCGTGATAATCGCCCTGCCGGGTCATGAGAATGACGCCAGCTCCTTCAATTGCGATAAAAGACTCGTATCGGAAAACGGGGTGTGGTCGATAGTGAATGCACTGACCTGAATGCCAGTCATTGGCCAACTTTAGGAAGGAAAGTTCTTCCTCCCTTTAGCTTTCAAACATTACAGAGGCTTAAACGTTAAAGAAGCAATATGAGCAAAAATGTTGTTGTCATAGGAACGCAGTGGGGTGATGAGGGCAAGGGCAAGATCGTAGACTGGCTTACGGATCAGGCACAGGGCGTGGTGCGCTTCCAGGGCGGACACAACGCAGGTCATACACTTGTCATTGCCGGCACGCAAACCGTGCTGCACCTGATCCCTTCCGGAATTCTCCGCAAGGGCGTCGCCTGCTATATCGGTAATGGCGTGGTTGTGTCGCCGCAGGCGCTCCTGGATGAAGTCGGTATGCTGGAGCGCGCGGGCATCGACGTGCTTAACCGGCTTCACATCAGCGAGGCTTGTCCTCTCATTCTACCTTGTCATGTTGCCCTGGACAACGCGCGGGAGATCGCCCGAGGATTGGGCAAAATCGGCACGACCGGACGAGGTATTGGACCAGCATACGAGGACAAGGTGGCGCGCCGCGCCGTCCGCCTGCAAGATCTGTTTCATCGTGACCGCTTCGCGGCGAAGCTGGGCGAGATACTGGATTATCACAATTTCGTGTTGAAGAACTATTTCCAATCGCCAGTCATCGATTTTCAGCAAACCATGGACGAGACGCTCTCACTGGTGGAACGCATCCGCCCCATGGTTGCCGATGTACCGCGGCTGTTATTCGAAGCCAACAGGGCAGGTGCGAATCTTCTGTTTGAGGGCGCACAGGGAGCGCTACTCGATATCGATCATGGCACCTACCCGTTTGTTACGTCCAGCAATTGCATTGCCGGTGCTGCGACAACAGGAAGCGGAATCGGTCCCCAGATGCTGCACTATGTGCTGGGAATCACCAAGGCATATACTACGCGCGTAGGAGCCGGGCCCTTTCCAACCGAACTGGATGATGAGGTCGGCAGGCATCTCGCCAGGCGCGGCAATGAATTCGGTGCAACCACGGGACGTCCGCGGCGCTGTGGCTGGTTCGATGCCGCCGCCCTGAAACGTTCCATCCAGATTAATGGGGTCTCCGGGTTGTGCGTCACCAAGCTTGACGTGATGGATGGTGTTGAAACCCTGCGGATGGGCGTGGGCTACAAACTGACGGGAAATGGAGAGGAAGAAAAATTCAGTGGCATCATGCCGGTAGGTGCGGAGGAACTTGCCTCCTGCGAACCGGTTTACGAGGAAATGCCCGGGTGGAGCGGAAGCACGGTCGGTATCCGCAATTTCGAGCAATTGCCGATGGCCGCGCGCAACTATCTCAAGCGTATGGAAGAAGTGTGTGAGGTATCGATAGACATGATATCAACCGGACCGGATCGGGAAGAAACAATTGTATTGCGGCACCCTTTCGAGTAGCTGGAAAGCCTCTCTCATGACAGGTAGAGGCAGATAGAAGCCTCCGCCATACCGCGGATTACCAAGGCCAGTCGAACCAATATGAGTCTCTGCATAGTACGCGCGGCAAGCTGGCAGGAAGATGGCCCGGCATTGCGAGCAGTACGAGAAGCGGTTTTTATCAAGGAACAAGGAGTACCTGCGGAACTTGAATGGGACGAGTTCGATGTCGTTTGCGTGCATCTGCTGGCGCTGAATCTCTCGGGAAATCCGATAGGTACGGCAAGGTTGCTACCGGATGCTTCGGTGGGACGCATGGCTGTGCTGAGGGATTGGCGATGTAGAGGAGTGGGTGGCGCACTCATGGATCGGTTGCTGAAGGAAGCGGAAAACCGGCAGCTTCCTTCAGTTACCTTGAACGCGCAGACACACGCAACCGGGTTTTATAGCAGGTTTGGTTTTCGGCAGTCAGGACCGGAATTCCTGGATGCCGGAATTCCTCACGTGAAAATGATGTTGCAATTTCAACTGCGCTAACGATAGAAGCGCTCTGAAACGCAGACCTTTCCCGCTCTCCCCCGTTTCGGAGTCACAGATCAGACCTTGTGGCGGGCGGAGAAAGTGGAAATCAGGAAATCAAAACGGAACCATAAAATCAAGGGATAAAACCACCTGATCTTTATGCCCACCGAAAGGCCGATAATCGATGCCGTGCAATCCGTCCGCGGCATCATAGCGAACGTTTGGACGAATATTGAACTGCTGCAACGGCTTCCAGTCGAGCTTCAGCCTCTTTGCCGCCCTCCAGTTCATGCCTACCGTGACTGCATAATAATCAGCCGGACTGCTGGTGCTATTACCAAGCTGATTGCGTCCAAGCGCGTAACTGAACCCCCGATTGTCAGTGGCGGCACTTACGCGTCCCGGTGAAAATACACGGAACCCATCCCGGTCGCGGAACCACTCGGCGCGTACGCCGATCGTCAATTCCGGCATGAGGTCGTAATACAGATGCGTGTTGATGCCGTACCATTCGGCATCCTTGATCACGTTGCTATAAAAGACATTATTCAGGAAAACATTCCCCGCGAAACCGTGGTCGTGTTGCAGCACAAAATGGGTCTTGTCGGTGAATCTATGCTTCAGCACGATGCTGTATAACATCCATGGTTCATCGCTGCGTGTCGAGGTTGAGCTGTAGGTTCCGCTGATATTGGCCGACGTTCCCATATCCTCGCTGGTCCAGGTAATGCCCGCGATTCCCCCCCAATTGCCCAACTGCTTGTCGAACCCGCCATCCCAGCCGCCGGTGGCGCTGCCTGTGGTAACGCCTCCCATGAACGTCCAGTTTTGCGCGATGTTATAGTTGCCCAGCACGCCAGTGTGCGTGAACGGCTCCCCATACTGCATGGTATAGGCATGAGTGTAGAAGAAATTATCGGGTGCCGGTACCGACTCGTAGCCGATGGGGGTGTAGAAATGGCCCACCTTGACGTTCAATCCGTTTCCGACGGGAACATAGGCTTCGGCAAAAACCTGCGGAAACGCAATTCCATAATATCGGGTTGAAGCGCAGCACACATCAAGATCCCAATTGCTTCTGTTTAAAGGCTGGCCTGTATTCACGTCGAACGCGGGAACACCATAAGCCTGGGTAAAAATGGCATCCGTTCCGAACATGAAATCGATACGCCCACCGAAGTCCCAGGTGCTGCCCTCGGTGACCACGGGACGTTGCACATAAATGTTGAACTGGTTTAACTGAAACCGGTTGGAGCGGTCGGCAAATGTTACCGGACCATTGAAACCGGTGAGCTGACTAGGATTGAAAGTCGCGCCGCCGTTGATCCAGCCGCCTACCCGGATACCATTGTCCTTGAACCATTCCAATGCGGTATTGGCGTAAGCGCTGTCGGGATTCTCGAGAGTTGTAAACAGACTGACCGCAGAAGCAAAGATCATTCCTCTCCTGCGTTTCGGTAAGCGTTTCATGATTGGCTCCCCTTGGCAAAACACTACCACAAAAATTGTTATTCTGTTTGAAACGTAACATGAGATAAATAAGGAAAGTGTTATATTTTTGTCAATAATTTGTGAAGACATCCTGCTCGCTTACGAAGAGATGGAGAATGAGCGAAAGTGACGGAAGCGGCAGACAGCAGCAGGTACTTATAACATGGGGCGCAGAAGAAGAGAGGAAGTTGCTGAATGACAAGCGGAGAAGCAGAGAAGCAGAGAAGCAGAGAAGCTGACAGCCTATTTTCCCATCTCACTTCCCTCTTCGATAGACGGTTTTCCCTGCGCCCATGCAGCCTTAGAAGGGAATAATCGCATCGAGGGAGAATATGATCTGATCCTTCCTGTTGTTGAAAGGCCGGACCGAATGGTCAATGCCGTCGGCGCGGTCATAGCGGATATTTGGACGAATGTTCAGCTTTTGCATTGGCTTCCAGTCCAGCCGCAACCTTTTCGAGGGCTTCCAGTTCATCCCGAAGGTGATTTCATAGTAGTCCGCAGGCGCCGCGATCACGGCGGATGGATCGCCTGCAAAACTGGTACCGGTATTATTGAGCGCAGCTACCACGCGAAAGGGCGAAGAGACACGAAAACCATCCCGGTCACGGAACCATTCACCGCGAATACCCACCGAAAGGTCTTCCAGCAGATCATAATAGAGGTGAGTATTGATGCCATACCATTCGGCATTCTTTGGCACCCCTCCCAGCAAAACGCCGCCGGCATAGCCGTGAACGTGGTGTAGAACCAGGTGGGTTTTCGGTGTGAGCCTGTGTTGCAGCACAATGTTGTACATGCCCCAGGGCCTGTTGCTGCGAGTGGACGTCGCACTGTAGCTCCCCGTGATGTTGGCCGAAGTTCTTTTGTCGTCGCTGACCCAGGTAATACCGCCCAGCCCCCCCCAGTTTCCCAGCTCTCTATCGAATCCGCCATCCCAGCCACCGGTTGCACTCCCGGTGATAACGCCGCCCATTACCGACCAATTCTCGTTGACGGTATAGTTCCCTACGGCACCCGTGTGGGTGAACGGCTCCCCATTGTTAAAGGTATAGGCATGGGTGTAAAAAAAATTGTCGGGTGCAGGAACGGTTTCATACCCTGTGGGTGAGTAAAAATGACCTGCCTTGATGTTCAGGCCCTTGCCCAACGGTATATAGGCTTCGAGGTACGCTTGCGGTAGCGCGATGCCGTACGTCCGTGTCGATGAGCAGCATATATTCAGATCCCAGTGGCCTCTGTTCAAGGCTTGCCCGGTATTCACGTCGAATGGCGGAACACCGAAAGCCTGGGTAAAGATCGCGTCGGTGCCGAACATGAAATCGACACGCCCGCCGAGATCAAAAGCCTTGCCTTCCGTGACTATCGTGCGCTGGAGATAAAGATTGAACTGATTCAACTGAAACCGGTTGGCGCGGTCTGCAAAGGTAACGGTGCCGTTGTATCCGTTGACAGGATTGCCGGGATTATAGGTTGCCCCTGCATTGATCCACCCCCCCGCCCTTACACCGCTTTCCCTCAACAACTCTGCTAAATCAATCGCCTGAACAGCGCTGTTGCTCATGAAGATCAATAAAAAACAACCTACTCCGTACGGAATCCGGCTGCCGCGCTCTCGCATGCATTTCATTCTGAATTTTTCCTTAGCTCCCGGACATAAGGCTGTGAAATCTTCAAAACCGTCTGTTTTACACGACTGCACTCATTTGACTTGGACTATGAAGGTTCAAGCACTGCAACCCATGCGATATTCGACCTCGAGGGCGCACAAAACTTGCCGGGGGATAAACAGTCAGGGCTATCTGTCCCTATCCCAGGAATAATTTGTAGGCCGGATTCTGGGTTTCGTCCCAATAACGATTGTCGAGCTGAGCGAGAAATGCCTTGAAATCCGCTTTCTCCTCCGGCGGCACCTCCATGCCGACCAGCACTCGTCCATAGTCTGCTCCGTGGTTACGGTAATGAAACAGACTGATATTCCAATGATGGCTCATGCTGTTCAGAAATTGCATGAGCGCTCCCGGACGATCGGGAAATTCAAAACGATAGACGATTTCATTTTTGACATCACGTGCATGCCCGCCTACGAGATGGCGGATATGCAATTTCGCCATTTCATTGTCGCTCAAATCCTCGGTGCGCAAGCCGTTGCTCTCCAGATCCTTGATCAGTTTCGTCGCTTCCTCCCGGTTTTTTACCGATACCCCTACGAACACCTGCGCCTCCTTCGCGCCGGCAAAACGATAGTTGAACTCGGTAATGCTCCTCGGTCCCAGCATTGTGCAGAACTTCTTGAAACTGCCGGGTTCCTCGGGAATCGTCACCGCCATGACCGCTTCCCGCTGCTCACCCAGTTCCGCCCGTTCGGACACATGGCGAAGCCGATCGAAATTCATATTCGCACCTGAGGCGATCGCAATCAGGTTCTTGCCGCGGATACCTTCCCGCTTTGCATAAGCCTTGGCACCTGCTATCGAGAGCGCTCCCGAAGGTTCAAGTATGGCGCGCGTATCCTCGAACACATCCTTGATTGCTGCGCAGATGGCATCAGTGTCTACCAGCAGGATCTCATCGACCAGTTCACGGCATAAACGAAAAGTTTCCACTCCTACCTGCTTGACAGCGACCCCGTCTGCAAACAATCCCACTCGCGGCAACCGGATGCGGCGATTCTTTTTCAGCGACTGATACATGGAATCGGCATCGACAGGTTCCACACCGATAATCCTGATTTCCGGATAGAGCCTTTTTACATAAGCCGCAATACCCGAAATCAATCCCCCTCCGCCGATAGGGGCGAATATCGCATGAATTTCACCCGGATGCTGGCGCAGTATCTCCATTCCGATCGTTCCCTGCCCGGCAATGACGTCGGGATCGTCATAAGGATGTACAAAGGTTACCTGGTTCTTTTCGGCAAAATCGTGTGCATGCGCATAAGCTTCGTCATAGGAATCACCGAAGGAAACCACTGTCGCCCCGCGTGCCTCGACCGCCTGCAACTTGATCTGGGGGGTGGTGACAGGCATGACGATAGTTGCCCGGCAGTTCAATCGCTGCGCAGCGAGAGCCACACCCTGCGCATGATTGCCGGCAGAGGCCGTCACCACGCCGCGTTCGAGTGCCGCAGGAGAAAGCTTGACCATTTTGTTGTAAGCCCCCCGCACTTTGAACGAGAAAACATCCTGCACATCTTCCCGTTTCAGGAATAACTGATTATTTATACGGGTGGACAGATTCGGCGCAAGCTCCAGGGGACTCTCTACTGCGACGTCATAAACCCGCGCGGTAAGGATTCTTTCGAGGTAGCTGTTTTTCATCGAAATGGGCTGCGATTTTAAAGGTTGAGCATTTTAGCATGCCAGGAAACCCTAAATGTCCAGCTTCATTGTTAAAATGGACCGATAGTATTATGCTCATAAACAGTCAATATTCTCAGGCATAAAAAATAACATCATGAACCAGGACGAGCAGAAACGTGCGGCCGCGCGCGCCGCTATTCAACACATTCCCGCAGGCTGCATTGTGGGAGTCGGCACCGGCTCCACCGCCAATTACTTCATCGACGAACTGGCTGGCATCAAAAGCAGAATCAATGGAGCGGTAGCAAGTTCGAAAGCAACGGCCCAGCGCCTCGACAGTCACGGAATCGAGGTCATGGACCTAAACAATGTCGACGAGCTCCCGTTATATGTGGATGGCGCCGACGAGATAACGTCGCACCTGCATATGACAAAAGGGGGCGGCGGAGCACTGACCCGGGAAAAAGTCGTGGCCGCCGTGGCGAAAAAATTCATCTGCATTGCGGACCAAAGCAAGCTTGTGAACGTGCTCGGCAAGTTTCCTCTGCCCGTGGAGGTCATTCCGATGGCGCGCGGTCATGTAGCGCGCGAGATAATACGGCTGGGGGGACAACCTGTGCTCAGGGAGGGATTTACTACCGATAACGGCAACCTGATTCTTGATGTGCATGGCTTGCAGATACTGAATCCCGTTGAACTGGAGACGGAACTCAATCAGATCACCGGCATCGTAACCAATGGCCTGTTTGCAAGACGCCCTGCGGATTTGCTGTTGCTGGGTGACGAAGGAGGTGTTCGCACCATTGCTGTCTGAGGGCAGGTCAAAGATCAGTAGAATTGTCACAACACGCCGGTATTATCCTTTGTTATTTTTTGCTTTCAAGCGATCTACAGGTGAGAAATGGGAAGCCACGAACATATATCCAAGCAGTTTGACGCGGATCTCGAAGCGGTGCGCACACGCGTGTTGCATATGGGCGGATTCGTGGAAGAACAGATCGAAAAGGCGATTGAAGCGCTGATCAGCGGCAACGAGAGTCTGATCGAAAATATCATCGCTGATGACCACCGGGTCAATGCGATGGAGGTATCGATAGACGAGATCTGCAATCAGATCATCGCGCGCCGACAGCCAGCCGCGAGTGATTTACGCATGATCATGACGGTCATCAAGACCATTACCGACCTCGAGCGCATCGGCGATGAAGCGGAAAAGATCGCGCGCATGGCCAAACTGATCTATGCCACAGACCGCATGCACATGCCCCGTTTCGTCGAGATACGTCATGTGGCCAACGTCGCGCTGGAGATGCTGCGCAAATCACTGGACGCTTTTGCGCGCCTGGACCTCACCGCTGCCGCTCAGGTAGTGCGTCAGGACGAGCTCGTGGATGAGGAATTCCGCTCCATCATGCGCCAACTTATCACTTTCATGATGGAAGACCCGCGCAAGATATCGACGGCCCTGGAAATCCTGTTTATTGCAAAAGCGATCGAGCGCATCGGCGATCATGCCAAGAACATGTCCGAATATGTGGTATACATGGTAAAGGGCAGGGATGTGCGTCACGTCACGGTTGAAGAAATCGAGCGCGAAATACGGGAGTAGATCTTCCCGTTGCCCGAACGCCTGCCAATAGACCCCATGTCCGGATACTCCACACTTGCGGCGATAGATCTCGGCTCCAACAGCTTTCGTTTGCAAGTCGCGCGGGTGGAAGGCAGGCAGGTTTATCCGCTGGACAACCTGCGTGAAATGGTCCGTCTCGCCGCCGGCCTTACTCCCGACGAGCGCCTGGATGAGGATTCCCAGGCACGCGCCCTGGCCTGCCTCAAGCGCTTCAGTGAACGCCTGCGCGGCTTCCCTCCCCATGCTGTACGTGCGGTTGCGACCAACACTCTCAGGGTGGCTAAAAATGCGGCCGTATTTCTCAAAAAAGCTGAGGCGGCGATCGGTTTTCCCATTGAAGTCATCTCCGGTCACGAAGAGGCGCGCCTCATCTATCTGGGCGTTGCGCACGGCCTCCCTGCTTCTCCTGATGCTCGCCTCGTGATGGACATCGGGGGCGGCTCTACTGAATTTATCATTGGCCGCAGACTGAAACCAGTCAAGCTGGAAAGCCTCTATATGGGGTGCGTCAGCTATAGCCTGCGCTTTTTTCCAGGCGGCAGGATCAGCAGGAATGCAATGAACCGCGCCGAACTTTCGGCCCGCAGCGATATTCAGGCGATCGCAAGGGAATTCTCCAGTGAACACTGGCAACTCGCATATGGATCATCCGGCACGGCGCGCGCCCTGGGCGATATCATCCGGTTGAACCAGCTCGGCAGTGGAAGCAGCAGCGGAGAGATCACGCGAGAAGGATTGGAAAATTTTCGCAATCATCTGCTCAAGGTGGACGACATCAAAAAACTCGACCTCGCGGGGCTTCGGGCCGACCGGGCGCTCGTCATAGCCGGTGGTTTCGCCATCATGTCCGCCGCGTTCGCAGAGCTGGGAATTTCCCAAATGGCGCAAGGCATGGGCGCGCTGCGCCAGGGCGTGCTGTATGATCTGCTGGGGCGTTTCCATAAGCATGACATGCGCGAAGTAACGGTCAGGCAGTTCATGCGCCGATACCATGTGGATGGCGCGCAGGCAAGGCGGGTGGAATCGACTGCACTTCTGCTTGGAAAGCAGTTGCTGGCAGCCTTTCTGGATGATGGAGAAGAATATCTGCAAGCTCTCTCATGGGCTGCCCGGCTGCATGAGGTAGGCATTTCGGTCGCGCACTCCGGTTATCACAAGCATTCTGCATATATCCTGGGCAACGCCGACATGCCCGGTTTTTCTCAAAGGGAGCAGGAACGTTTAAGCATGCTTGCGCTCGGTCATCGGGGCGATATCGGCAAAGCGCGTGGACGTATCATGGAGCAGCCTGATTTCGCCCTGCTGTTTGCGCTTCGCCTCGCGACATTGTTTCATCGCAGCCGCTGTGAGACGAGACTACCAGGACTCGAGGTCAGCCTTCGGGACAAGGAATTCAGTTTATGTCTTGAAAGAAAGTGGCTGGAACGTAATCCCCTGACGCACAATGCACTGTTGGCCGAAATTGAACAGTGGGATGTCCTTGGTTTTCGTTTTGGTATAACCGGAGCCGACGGAAGCAAACTGTCCGCATCTGTATAAAACCATCATCCGGGCGCAATGACATCCTATCCCAAAAAGAGATCCCCGAAAGCAGGCCTGCCACCGGGCTCACCTTCACATATCCGGGCAAAGAAAGGCGTAGCACCCGCCATAACCTTGCTGGATTACGATCCGGAAGGCGCGCGTGAATCCGAAGTGGCGCCTGCGGAACTTGCCGAAAAGATCAAACACGCTTCCGGGGTCAAGTGGGTTAACCTGCAGGGATTGGGCGACATCCGCATGATCGAGCAAATCGGCGCGTGTTTCAACCTTCACCCTCTGGTACTGGAAGACATATTCAACACAGAGCAACGCTCCAAGGTGGAGGATTACGGGGATTACCTGTACGTGGTGCTCAAAACGTTCGGATATGAAACCAGAGGCGCGGAAGAGAGAATATATTCCGAGCAGATCAGCCTCGTGCTTGGCAAGGATTTCGTGCTGTCGTTTCTGGAAGCGAATGGTACTCAATTCCAGTCGGTCCGCGACCGCCTGCGGTCTGGCAAAGGCCAAAGCGGAAAACTTGGCGCCGATTTCCTGATGTACAGCCTGATTGACGCGGTAGTCGACACCTACTTCAGCATTCTTGAACGCCTCGACGAAAAAACCGAGGCGCTGGAAACAGAACTGGTTTCTCACCCGCAGCCAAGGACCTTGCAATCCATTCAAAGACTCAAACGCGAGGGCGTTTTTTTACGCAGGGCGCTATGGCCCCTCCGCGAGGTGATCAGTTCGCTGCAGCGTGGAGATTCACCCCTGTTTAGCCGCAATACCCTGCTCTACCTGCGGGATGTGTATGATCATACTGTCCACGTTATCGAATCGATTGAATCGCTGCGGGATGTCACCGCGGGCATGCTTGATATTTATTTATCAAGCGTAAGCTTTCGTATCAGTACCGTCATGAAAGTTCTTACCGTCATCACCACGATATTCATGCCGTTGACGCTGATAACAGGTATTTATGGGATGAACTTCACATACATGCCGGCGCTGGAATGGCACATGGGATTTTTTGTTGTACTGGGCACAATGGCAGTCATCAGTATTGCGATGCTGCTACTGTTCCGCTGGAAAAAATGGTTGTAGCGGCTGAAATAACCATTCCCTCCACAGATCATTCAAAGCAGCCTGGGAGTGCAGTTCTCCTCGGCCGGCGTCCGCTCCCAGGTCAGTATTCGCAAGCCGAAAATGCGCGCCCATAAGGTCAGGACTTCATACCGCAAGCGTGGAACATCGGGCAATATCCAGATCTCCGAAATGCGCTTGTCCTCGCGCCAACTGCATAAGAACAGCCGGACGGCAGCTTCCATGCCTGACGAGAGGGCCCTCATCTGCAAACAGAGAAGCCTGCCTGCTGCTTCGGGTGAAAGCCAGTAAACGTATCCTCCTCCGCAAAATACGTCATCGAGCGCCTCCAGCAGGTTCAATGGAAAGCACGACAGGGGGCAGTTCCCGGAGAGAAGGAGAATATTACGCTTTGCGCTGGGGTGGAGCGAAAAAAAAAGCTTACGATTACGCCTGACCAGTTTCTTGAAAGAACGGCCGCGGCCGAACGACCCGCCGCCCTTATGTTGTATGTGAGCATCCGGATGCACGCCCACCCGCCACCCGCGTTTGTTGAGCCGGCGCCCAAGATCGATATCTTCATAGTACCCGCGGCCGAATACCAGATCGAAACCGCCCGCATCCTGGAATACCTCCCGACGGATGAGAAACGCGTGACCCCGAAGGCGATGTGTCTGAACATAACCACCCGGTTGCCGCACATACCGATTCAAATCATATCCGGCAAAATCATTCCCCGCAGGGATGATGACTGCCAGGCGGGAATCAGCGACGAATGCTGCGTATAAGAGCGGTAAAAAGTCTTCGCTCACTACGGTGTCGGAGTTCAGGACCAGCACGTAGCAGGCGTCGGATCGACCGATTGCCTCATTTACCGAAGCGCCAAAACCCTGGTTCTCCCGGGCATGATGCACATGTATGCGCTCGCGTGGCAATTGATCCAGCATGGCTCGGGTTTCCATGCCCGAGGCGTCATCCTGAATGAGAATAAAGCGTATGGATTGGCTCAGGCAGGCAATGACCGAATCGATGCAGCGCCGTGTCAGGACTGGTGCATTATGGACGGGAATCACCACATCGACGGACGGCAACGCCGGCATACAGCTATTGATCCGGCCAAATGAAGTTTGAAGTTTTCACGCTGCGTATTTGCCGTAAGGATCCTGAAAATATTTCTTCACACGCTCAGGGGACTGCTCCAGTATCAGCATATGTTTTATGGCAGCTTCCTTGCGTCTGGCTTTGGTACGCACCGGTACTTTTGAGCAGAGGGCGTGCTTCAAATCGGCCGTTCTCCCGGATTTAATTCCGGGCTGTAACCGGACAGGTAGAACAGCGCAATTTTTTCCTTGTGTTCGTCAGCCCATTTTTTTACCGGCTTGCTGTGATGCACCCGCACCTCCTTGAGAACACTACCAGCGAAGCCGGCTAGTTATCAGGCAAAAGCGAAATCCTTGGTGCTGTTTCGCGGCTCAGAATGACTCTGGCTTGCCTTTGGCTGTACTTGCCCCTCCAGCAGCGCAACATAACGCGATAACACGTCCGGATCCCCCACGTCGATCATTTCCTTGAGGAAACGCTGACGATGCTCTTCTATATAAAAAGAACCACAACCTTGCGTGAGGAATTTTTCCATGTGCTTATATACATCATCGCGGCAACGCAATTCTGCTTCCGGCAGATACTCAGCCAGGGCCGAGCGACCGGCATGCAGGTAATCCGCCGCCAGCACGGGCTTTCCGGCCTTTACCGCCTCGAATACTACAGAGGTGGCAAGATCGATGATGACATCCGCCCAGTTCATCAGATGGATGGAATGAAGACTGCCGCCTGCCACTTGCACATTGGGCAAACGCCGAAGCGAAACATCTTTTGTCAGGAATTGCTGCCAGCCGCCCCGGGTATGCGGCTTTATTATAAGCTCCACTCCCGGAAAGCCTGCCACTATACGCACCACCTCTCCCACTTCTTCCCAGAAAGTGGAAAAGTTACTCTTTCTCAGAAACATCACCACCTTGAGGTTGCTATCGGAGCGCGCCAGCGGCGAGGGCGGCATCAGCGTTGCCAGTTTGGCGAGCCACTCGTCGCAGTAGCGTGGAGAACCAAGTACCGCAAGCTTCTGGTTATCCATGAAAGGACGAAAGCGTACTGAGCATAACTCGTTCGGCACCACAACCTTTTCGAAAATGCCGGCGTTGGCAAACGTGGTATCCGGCTCCAGCCGCAACTCGCGCCGCCGGATCAACTGGCTGGCATGGGGGCTGTCTCCATGCGGCAGCGATACCGTACCCAGGCCCATCCTGCGCGCTGTCGACAGTACCACCTCGACCCATTCCACACAGATGGAGGAATTGCGTTCTATCCAGTCAAACACCACCACGCCTTCCTCATTCTCTGCAAAACTCCGGGTCAGCAGGTGCTTCGCCGTGCGTTCCCAGATCGGCTCGCGTCGCTTGGCATGATAAACCTCCTCCAGTTTCTTCATGATCGGTCCGATGAAGGGGCGACGGAGGCTACGGATCAGTATCAGCGTCTGAAAAAACCATCTGATAAAGTCGAATGGCGGCAATACATCCGCAATATAGGCTATCCGCACCCCCTCGAGGCCTTTCAGGAACCTGATGCGATAATCCGCTCGGAACCGCGAGTTGCCGATCAGGACGATGTCACAGGTATGACCCTTGCTGGTCCATTTGTAAATGACCGGTGTAATGTGATCGATGTCATTATAATGACGGAGGAAAAATAAAGCTTTCATACCAGCATACCTATTCCTTGGACGCAAGCAATACGCTGCATCTCCTCATTTTGAGACACTTCAGATATTCTCAGGGAAAAATCTTGTGATTTTACACGGGCTGATACCGATTTTACTAGCATTGCAGATGTTTTTACTTCCCGGGCCTTCTGTTAAAATGGAGCATTACTAAGTTATTAGCCCGATTCCGCAGCATTCTGTTGCGGCCGCCCGGATATATAGCCCCACAATATATAGCCCCACAACCACTGACCCCCACTGTACAACTCCCGATGCCTGATGCGCACCTTTCGCCCCTTTACTTTAAAGGTGCAACCTATCTCGATAAATAAAGGTGGTCATCAGTTCAAAGTGAAAAGCATCGGTTTCATTGCCTTCAATTAACATACATCCCACATGAAAACAATCGCTGTCATACCGGCCCGCATGGGTTCGTCCCGTTTTCCAGGAAAACCAATTGCGAACCTGCTGGGCCGAACCATGCTCGAACATGTGTATAAACGTGTCGCTCTGAGCAAGGCGCTTGATGCAACTTATATAGCTACCTGCGACGACGAAATACGACGCGCCGCGGAGAATTTCGGTGCGCCGGTGATTATGACCGCGGATACCCATGAACGTGCGAGCGACCGGGTGGCCGAGGCGGTGGCAGAAATCGAGGCTGAACTTATCGTTATGGTACAGGGCGATGAGCCAATGACCCATCCGGAGATGATCGATGCAGCGGTGGAACCGTTCCGGCATGACCCGGAACTGGAGTGTGTGAATCTCATGCGGAGCATCGATAATAAAGCGGATTTCTACGACTTCAATACAATCAAGGTTGTCACCAATCAGCGTGGCGATGCACTTTTCATGTCGCGCCAGCCAATCCCGACTGTGCCTGCCTCCGCCCTGTCTGCCGGCTCTGATTTTCCGCATACTCTGGCTTTCAAACAAGTATGCATCATTCCTTTCCGTCGCGAAACGTTGCTCGAATTCTCCAGGTTGCCATCCACGCCGCTCGAGAAGCTTGAATCGGTAGACATGCTGCGGCTCTTGGAGCACGGTTATCGTGTAAAAATGGTGGAAACCCGGTTCAACACGCAGGCTGTCGACACCCAGGCCGACCTGGAGCGTGTAGCCGGACTGATGGAGAAAGATCCGTTACTCGCATCATACTGATGCGGACTCTATAATTCTCTCGGACGCAACTTCATTTCTCAAGGTTCATACGTGCAACTAAAAGCAAAACTGGCCCGCAACGCCCTGACTATCGGTTCCTGGATCACTTTGGGACATCCTTCCATTGCCGATATCATGGCTGCGGCGGGATTTGACTGGCTGGTGCTGGATACGGAACACAGCGTTCTGGAACTGGGTGAAGTTCAGATGCTGATCCAGGTGCTCGACGGCCGTGCATGCCCCGCCATCGTGCGGCTGACGTCGAATCATCCTGACCAGATCAAGCGGATCATGGATGCAGGGGCAACAGGCATCATGGTGCCCATGATCAAAACGGCGGCGGATGCCGAAGCAGCCGTAAACGCAGTATATTATCCTCCCCGTGGACAGCGGGGAGTCGGCCTCGCGCGCGCCCAAGGATATGGTGCGCGGTTTCAGCAGTATCGCCACTGGCTGGAAGAAAATGCGGTCATCATTGCCATGATCGAGCATATCGACGCAGTCGATGCCATCGATTCGATTCTTTCCGTTCCGGGGATCGATGCTTACATCATAGGCCCTTATGATCTTTCGGGATCACTCGGTCGTCCCGGAGAACTCGATGACCCGGAAGTCCAGGCTGCGATAGAACGGGTAAAAGATGCCGGGCGGCGCGCGGGCAAGGCAGGCGGGATTCATGTGGTCGAGCCCAATCCGGAACAGTTGCGCCGCAATATCGAGGCGGGCTTCAGTTTTCTTGGCTATGGCCTGGATATCCGCATTCTCGATACCGTCTGCCGCAGCCATTTGCAAAATATCAGGGAAGCCCTATGAACAAACTTGCGATCTCCACCTCGTCATTCGATGTCAGCCATAATATCGCCCTCCGGCCTTTACAGGAGAAAGGCATATACATTTCCGAAAACAGTCATAAGCGGAAACTTACCGAGGATGAGGTTATCGCCCTGCTGGGCGAAGATACAGTGGGGATGATCGCAGGCGTGGAGCCTCTCACAGAACGGGTTTTCTCCTGTGCCAGGAGCCTGAAAGTCGTATCGCGCTGCGGCAGCGGTCTCGACAGCGTCGATCTCGGCGCGGCAAGGCGGTATGGAATCAAGGTGTTGAATACGCCGGAAGCGCCCGCTCAGGCGGTTGCGGAACTCTCACTGGCCCTGATAATGGCAGCATTGAGAAAAATATGCCAAACAGATAAACTGGTTCACGCGGGGCAGTGGCCCAGGGCCCAAGGAGGCCTGCTGGCTGCCCAAAAGGTGGGAATCGTGGGACTCGGGCGGGTGGGGTCACGTGTAGCCCGGCTGTGCCGTGCGTTTGAAGCACAGGTGGTGGCGCACGATACTTATGTAAAGGAAGTGCCTGCGGGAATGGAAGGCGTGAAACTGGCACCCTTTGAAACCTTGATAGCCGAAGCGGATATTATCAGCCTGCACCTGACCTACGACGCGGACACTCATCATCTGTTGAATGAAAAAGCATTTGCACGGATGAAGCCTGGTGCGATCGTCATCAATACGGCCCGGGGCGGTCTGATAGATGAAGCAGCGCTGGCCGACGCCTTGAACAGTGGGCGGCTTGGGGGAGCGGCAATAGACGTTTTCGAGCAGGAACCGTATTATGGCCCGTTACTGCAATGCGATAACGCAATTCTGACGTCCCATATCGGCTCTCTTGCAAAAGAATCGCGACAGCGCATGGAACTGGAAGCTGCGGAAAATCTCGTGCGCGGCTTGATCGAAGCGGGTGTAATGGAAAAAGGTTAAAACAGCAGATGTCCAGCGAGATTGCCATTGTCTATGGTGCCAGTGGTTTTCTGGGCAGCCATGTCGCCGACGCGCTTTCTGCCTCGGGCTATCGAGTGCGCCTGTTCGACCGTTCTCCATCGCGCTACCAGCGCGCGGATCAGGAGATGATCATTGGCGATATCATGGATCTGGAGCAGGTGAAGGAAGCAGCTCACGG
Organism: Nitrosospira multiformis; assembly: GCA_017306155.1. Taxonomy (GTDB): domain Bacteria; phylum Pseudomonadota; class Gammaproteobacteria; order Burkholderiales; family Nitrosomonadaceae; genus Nitrosospira; species Nitrosospira multiformis_F. The sequence continues at coordinate 59,068 of JAFKJB010000010.1, read as the reverse complement.
CGTCGACGTGGTCTACAATTTTGCCGCCATTGCAGATATCGACGAAGCGCAGGAAAAGCCCATCGCTACCGCGACCATCAATGTGCTGGGTAACATGCATACGCTGGAAGCGGCACGTCTTGCCGGCGCCCGGCGCTTCGTTTTCGCGAGCACGATTTATGTCTACTCCGAGTCAGGTTCCTTTTACCGCGCCAGCAAGCAGGCAGCGGAACGTTTCATCGAAACCTATCACGAACGTTATGGCCTGGAGTATAGTATTCTGCGCTATGGATCGCTCTATGGGCGCCGCGCCGATGCGAGAAACGGCATCTACCGGATGCTGTATGAAGCACTGGAACGGCACTCGATTACTTATCACGGCAGCGGGGAAGCAATTCGGGAGTACATCCACGTGGAAGATGCGGCACGCATGAGCGTGCAGGTGCTGGCACCGGAATTTGCGAATCGTCACCTGATCCTGACCGGGCAGGAGCGGCTGCACATCAAGGATGTGATGACAATGATCTCGGAAATCATGCCCTGGAAAATCGACCTGCGTTTCGACGAAGCACGCGCGGGACATCATTACGAAGTAACACCTTATGCATACCAGCCGCGTATCGGCCGTAAGCTGGTGCTGAACGAGCATGTCGATCTGGGACAGGGATTGCTGGATTGTCTTCAGGATATTCATCAGAGCATGCATCGTTCGGATGAAGATGAAGAAGTCATACCATTGGCATCGGATAATAAGGCATGAAGACCGCTGCGTGGCAAGCGATCATCTTCGATTTCGACGGGGTCGTGGTCGAATCAGGGGAAATCAAGACACAGGCGTTTGCCAATCTCTACCGGGAATATGGCGAAGTGGTAATGGCCGAAGTGGCGAAGTATCATGTCCTGAACGGCGGCATGTCGCGTTATCATAAATTTCGTTATTTTCAGGAAGAACTGCTGGAAAAATCCCCGCTTACCACGGAGGAAGAGCGGCAACTCGATCAGCGCTTCTCTGAACTGGTGGTCGAAGCTGTGATTGCAAGCGCCCCGGTCCCAGGCGCAGCGGAACTGATCCAGCGTGAAGCTGGACGAATTCCCTTATTTGTTGCATCCGGTACGCCGGAAACCGAACTGAATACGATCGTTGTTCGCCGCGGTCTGGGATCTTATTTTACTGCCGTGCGCGGTTCACCCACTCCCAAGCAGAAACTGATCGCGGACATCCTGACTACCCATCGCCTTCAACCGGAGCGCGTGCTGATGATCGGAGACGCCTTGATCGATTATCAGAGCGCCGCGGTCAACAATGTCGCATTTATAGGGCGGGTACGTCCTGGCGATCAAAATCCTTTTCCAGCTCATGTAAATGTACTACCCGACCTGAGTCCGTTACTCCTTTGAACACAGCCTCATGAACAACGCCCAGCCGCATATGCCCCACTCACTCCACATCAAGCGGCCAGATACAAAGCTGGAATGCTTTAAAGATATAACCTTCAAGGGCTTGTTCCATTTCGAGAGCTGATTGCAATATGGCGGGTAGCGAAGAAAAACCTCCTGTCAAGGCGATTATTCTGAGCGCCGGACAGGGACGTCGGCTGGGTGCGTTGACAACCAGTATTCCCAAATGCCTGTTGCCGATTTCAGGCAAACCGATCATCGAGTGGCAGATCGATGCTCTGCTGTCAACAGGAATCAATCAGGTGACAGTGGTCACCGGTTTCCAGTCCTGCCTGGTTGAAGCTTTGCTACAGCAGCGTTATGGAGACGACGGAAGAATCGAGACCGTTTTCAACCCCTTTTTCAGTATGACGGATAACCTGGTAAGTTGCTGGATCGCACGTGCGGCCATGGACCGCGATTTTCTGCTTCTGAATGGGGATACGCTGTTTGAGAAGGTTTTACTGGCGAGAGTGCTAGGCTCTGATCCAGCGCCTGTTACGCTCAGCGTAGATCAAAAACCTGCCTATGATGCGGATGACATGAAAGTCCAGCTGGATGAAAACGGATGGGTCAGACATGTCAGCAAGACCTTGCCGGCGGGTCAGGTCGATGCCGAATCTGTCGGCCTTGTTCTTTTCAGGGAACGTGGGCCGCTGCTTTTTCGCGATGCCCTTGAGGAAGCACTGCGACACCAGAACGGACTCAAAGCCTGGTATCTCTCCATAATAGAGAACCTCGCCAGCAGGCAACTGGTGAAAGCGTGTTTTGTACTGGAAAGCTCCTGGTGTGAAATTGATTTTCCCGCTGATCTGATAAAGGCAGAAGAGCTCTTCGGCGAGAAGAGGTTGAGCAAAGTGTAATCATGCAGCGCTAGGCGGAAGGCCTGTTGTATTTAGTCTCGACAGTTCGTCCGAGATTGAATGCCAGGAATTTTCCCAGCATGCGCGCAGAAGAGTCTTGCGCGAGCCTGCGGGAGCGGGCTCTTGAAAGCGTAGCTGAATGGAGTCAAGTGTCAAACCGATCGTCGGCAGCGTTTTCGGGGCAGCGAAATTCTTTCATTCGATAGCAAAAGCGTATGTGCACCCTGCGCACATAATCGAGATTGTTTTCCACAATCATCCCTGATCCTGAGCACCAATTGCCAGAGTATGAACAGATGACGCATGGGGAAAAACGCGGCAAGCGAGCATGGGCCTGCTCTCCCCTTCAAGGACCACTTAATACCATTTTGCTGTTAGCAGTGCACCCCATCGTCACGGTTCATGCAGCTTATCCCGTAAAGCCATACTCGCGTGCGGGATTTATTCATGACTTCATGTTATTCTGGAAACTTTACCGGAACCGTCGTTGGGGTTGATCCTGGGTCGGGTCGATTCCGCCGCATATCCACATATCGGACCTCGCCAGCAGAATATCCTTTAAAAGCTTCCAAATGATCAGCGTTCCATCCTCCGGTACGGCAATCCTGAATCCCACGATGCGGAAATTCGGCGCGCCAGAGACAATCATTCATCAATTTCAGTATTGGGTCGTCATGCTGAGGCCGATCCAATTGACATTGGGCTCCCTCGTTCTTGCTGCACATGAGCCAGCCGACTCCTTCTCGCAGCTTGGTCAGGGAAGCTTTACCGAGCTTCACAAAGTAACGGCTCAGTTGGAATCGGCTTTGGCCAAGGCATTCAACCACGACAAGCTCAACTACCTGATGCTGATGATGGTCGATCCGGATGTGCATTTCCATGTCGTTCCGCGATATGCGAAAAGCCGCCATTTCAATGGCCTGGAATTCATCGATTCCGGGTGGCCGGGTCCAGCCGACTTCAACAAGGCTACAAAAACGGACGCCGACACCAATCGGCTGATAAGGGAACACCTCATCTCCTGCTGGCCGTGATAATGTACGCCTCTTCAGAAAGCCCTGGGAAATTCGGTTATCGCTCCATTCTCCCGCTCCCGATCAGATATTCGTTCCGACGCGGGTTATTGGCACCTGCCCTCGTCGTGAACTCGGGTAGTTTTTTTCCGGTATTTTGTCTATGTTGTATCTATCATCGGCATTTCAAATCGAATGACACACTCATGCAAAAGAGACATTCTCCCCGCGGAGCGTAGCCGTATCGAACCCATTCCCTGATCGAGAAGCAAACCCTATATGACACAACTTGTTCTGCTGCGACACGGAGAAAGCGTCTCGAACCGCGACGGATGCTTTACCGGGTGGGGCGATGCCCTATTGACACCCCGGGGCGAGCGGGAGGCAGAGCAGGCGGGTGATCTTTTGAAAAAGTCAGGGTACAAGTTCGATATCTGCTTCACCTCCGAGCTCAGCCGTGCGAATGACACACTCCGCATCATGCTATCGGTCATGAAGCAGGATGAACCGGTGGTACAACGGAACTGGCGCTTGAATGAACGTCACTATGGGGCGCTGGAAGGAATCAATCGCTGGAAAGCAATCAGGAAATACGGCTTTTTTCCTATTCTCAGTTCGCAATGCCGTTTTGATGCGCCGCCGCCTCCACTCGATCCCGCCGATATCCGCTTTCCCGGAAACCAGCCTTGCTATGCAACCATCGATCCCAGGGAGTTGCCGCTTGGCGAGAGCATGCAGCAAACCCTCACACGAATGCTGCCTTACTGGCAGCAAACCATCGTGCCGGAAATCCAGCGCGGCAAGCGGGTGCTCATCGTCGCCCACAAGCATGTCCTGCGGGCGCTGATGATGCAGTTGGATGGCCTATCCATTATTCAGCTTATAAGGTTGTCAGTTGCCACTGGCCGCCCGCTGATCTATGAGCTTGATGATAACCTGCATCCCATCCGGCATTACTACGCAGACACTGGCTTGACCGGTCATGCAGGTTGAATGCCGAACGGAAGATGCAACCGGTATCCATACCGGAATCGTAGCTGGATCAGATACTCCAAAGTTCTCTCCTTTGCCGAAAATACCAGCCTGGCAAACCCAGTTTTTCGGTTAGCCGCCGAGTAATGAACTTGGGCTGCAAAATGAGAAGAGGTGCGGACGGATTCCAGGAATTATCTGGGAGCAGGACGCATACAGCCAGCAGAAGCAAAAGAAGCAAAATGGAGAGAATTTGATATGGTTTCCACAGGAGCAGGAGAAAATGCTTGAGCTGGCTGGAGTTGCCGGACGCCCCCTATTTCCGGATCGCAGTCGTTTTGCAGTCACAGGGCTATTAGCCGCGTTCCTCGATGGACTGCTGTTCGAGGTGCTGATGAGCTATGGAACGAGTCTTGCCCTGTCGCATATCGCGGGCTTCTTCGCGGCTGCTACTCTGCACTACTGGCTTATTTCGAGACCGCGGCTTTTATACGACCTCGCGGGTTATTCCAGGTGGACTGAATTCGGTCGCTTCCTGGTTGTCTGTATGCTGACGCTTTCCGTGCGCGGCGGCATATTGGCGGTGCTGATCCAGGCTTGGCATATACCGCCGATCGCGGCCATACTTCCGGCAATCGCGGCAACAGCCGTAATACTGTATCTGGGATCTGTTTTCTACGTGATTCCCGCCGGGAACGCCACACCCTCGCTTGACGCAGACTGGCGTACCGCCTCGTTCGGGATCATCGCATTTATCATCCTGTTGCGCCTCATCTACATTGGCGTGGCGCAATTGATTCCCGATGAAGCGTATTACTGGAATTACGCCCAGCACATGGATCTGAGTTTCTACGATCATCCGCCCATGGTCGCCTGGCTGATATGGCTGGGTACGTCCATCTTCGGCAACAGCGAGTTCGGTGTCCGGATCGGTGCATTCCTGTGCGGCTTGATAACGATGGGCTATTTGTTTGCGCTCACGCGCAACCTGTACGATAGCGCAACGGGAATTCGTGCGGTGCTGCTGCTCGCGATCCTGCCCTTTTTCTTTGCCACTGGCGCATTGATGACGACAGATGCCCCGCTCGTGGCCGCATGGGCTGCAACCCTGTACTATCTCGAGAGGGCCTTGATCGCCAATCAGGAACGGGCCTGGCTTGGAGTAGGCATTGCCTTCGGTCTGGGCATTCTCTCCAAATACACGCTGGGCTTGGTGGGGCTTGCCGCATTGGCGTTTGTGATCATCGACCCGGTTGCACGCCGCTGGCTGCGCCAGCCTTACCCATACCTCGCTGTACTGCTTGCGCTGCTGCTGTTCTCGCCTGTAATCATCTGGAACATGGAGCACGGCTGGATGTCGCTACTGTTCCAGTCCGGCCGCGTCAGGGGCATAGGAGATAACGAGTTCGGACTGTTCGAACTGATTCTTCATTTTGCCGTACTGCTTACGCCGACCGGTCTGCTTGCTGCCGCGATAGCATTGCTGCCCGGTACTGATCACAATAATACCTCCCCCACCAGCAGGCGCCGCCTGTTCATTACGGTATTCACCGGCGTGCCATTGACCATTTTCCTCATTCTCAGCATTTTCGATACCCAGCGATTCCATTGGACCGGTCCACTGTGGCTTATGGCACTGCCTGCCATAGCCTCGATGATGGGACAAACACGGAGTTTCTCCGGCAGTCCGACGATTTCGGATCGGATAACGGCAGCCTGGAAACCGACTATCCTGGCATGCCTGGTTTCCTATGCGATTGCGCTGCATTACCTCGTTCTCGGCTTCCCGGGCATTCCCTACCAAGGCATATATAAAGGCTTCCCCGAGCATCATTTCTGGCGCCAGGCAACGAGGGGCATCGAGCAAATCGTAGAAGATACGCGGCGACAGACCGGCCAGGAACCCATCGTCGTGGGCATGAGCAAGTGGTCCGTAGCAACCATCCTTACTTTCTATAACCAGGGCAAGCCCATGGAAATACGCTCGCGCAACATGTTCGGTGACAGCGGTGCGATGTATGAACTCTGGCATCCGTCGGAACCCCCTACATCCCGACCTGTCATTCTCGTCGGCATGTGGCAGGATAATCTTGAATGCGCCCGAAACAGCATCGAGATCGGGAGCATGCTTGTCGACCCTGATCCGGTTCGGGAGCTTGCAATCGTCGAGGGTGGAAAACTATTGCGTGGCGTGTATTATCGCGTTGCACATGGATACCTGGGCAAGCAATATCAGCAAACTTCGCCCAAATGCGCAGAGGGAAAACACGCCTAGCCGGCGCTATGTAATATATTCCCTGACCGCTCGGGCCCGAGCGGTCAGGGAATTACGGAACAGAGCTTCCTGATTTTCCCGCCAGTTCCCTTCCTCCTTCTCTTTCCTTCTGCCAGGTTATGGCGATGGCGGTGATGACCACGAGAAAGGTAGGAATCTTGCTGTAAAGGGCGAAAGTATCCGTCAAGCCGGATAAGAAGATGAAGCATACCAAGGCTGCCCCCAGGACTGGGAGACGATGCACTCTCAGCGTTTGAAACCAGCCCCACAGGAAAAAGCCATAAGCCAGAATTCCCAGGGCGCCAGTATGCATTCCAATCTCGATCCAGTCGTTATGGTAATGCGACGTTCCAATGTACTCAGGTAAGCCCTTGTAAATACCCCCCTTGTATGTTGCTACGGTTTTTTCGAAATAGCTTTCCGGCATTCCGGTGCCGTGACCAAAGAATGGATGCTCCAGAATCCCATGCAGGCCGACATCCCACATCGCCAGTCGATATCCCAGGCTGGTATCGTACTTTCCCTGCTGGGATAGCTTCACCTCGGCCTGTAACTGCTCAAGTCTGGTCTGGAAGGCATTGCTGCCGTATACCAGAGCCGCAATCACAATAGCCAGCAGTGCGATGATACCCAGGAGCGCTTTCTTTTCCGTTTTATAGGTCAGGAAAACCAGCAGAAAAACGACAAGAAGCGTGGCCAGCAAGGGACCTCGCCCATATTGCCCAAACTGGATCAACAATAAAAACAGGCTTCCGAGCCCCAGCCCGCATTTCCACTTCATCTGATCGGTAGTCGTTGCAAGATAGAGCAAAAGAATGATACCGATCCCCAGCATGGAGGAAAACACGAGATAGCTTATGTTAAGGGGAGGAATCCCTTGTACCCCCGCAACAGCCCATTGGTAAATGCCTGACAACAGGACAATGATATATCCCGCAAGCAGGCCGGCAATTGCCCAGGGCAGGCGGTCTTTATTGAGAAGCGATAAAAACGGGATGAAAACCAGGAAGCCGAAATATCGCCTCCATTTCAAGCGTCCTGTCTCGGGATAATCGCCCCAAAGAAGCCCTAACGCCACTACGGCACATAGAAGGAGAATTCCCAGTACGAGCGGCTCTCTACTGATCTGGCCGAGCCTGCGAGGACCGTTATCGAGAATCCAGACGAAGGTCAAAAGAATGCCGGTGCCCAGGCTCAGCCATTTGCTCCATAAAGCAATCCCGAAAAACAGCAGCACAGACTTTGCGGCCACATCTTGCCATGCACGCGCATCGTGTACCGGAGTGCAGGGAACTGCGACTTTCTCGCTCATGGAATAGGGTGCATGCAGGAGATATAAAAGACGCGGAGAGCGGGAATATAAGCAAATAACCGCAGACGAGAATCAGTGCTGGTCAGCCAGCACCGTCAAGAAAGGCATAAATAGGCTACAAATGTTATCGCGATCATGCTTGAGTCGAATCCCCCCACCCTGACCAACTTCATCGAACACCGGCTTTATTCTTACGGCCTGCTTAAAAAGGCTGATGCATAGCCTCGACAGTGCGTTTCAGGTTGAATGCCAGAAGCTTCCCGAACCGCTCGTTGCCCAGCGGGCACTGGCCTATCCGCTGAATCATGTCCAGGTCCGGCGCCTTGTTGATTCCAATCATGCACGGCCCGTTGTCGAGCAGGGCAACATCCCACCCAATCACCACCTGATCCGGGAATGCGTTCCCATGGGCATATCGGATCAGGTCGAGCAACTCGGTCCAATACGGAAGCTTGCGGTGCAGAATCTGCACCCCTGTCCTGTAATGCCGCTCATACCATCCTCCCCCTGTAGATCCCCAGGCTCCGCAGGTGCCGCTTCCCAATTCACCAGTATGAAGATCGACATTGGCCGCGACGCCGCCCCTGTGAAAATTATCGACAACCACGGCCTCATTCTGCGCCATTCGAAAAACCGCATTGGTTGCTTCGAATTCCCCCCGCTCATTACGGCAGCTCATCACTCGTATCGTCGCGAGAGTGCCATTTGCAAGGTCAGCAATCTCCCTGTGACTGATGAGCCGTGGCTGCACCAGAAAAGATCTGCGCCACGATGCCTTGCACAGGTTTTCCAGCACCTCCTCGGCCGTGGCATGTTTACCATCGTTGCGCCGATACTGCCCCGAACCCAGGTAATCCCAGCGCATGGCATTTCTTCCATTCTCACCGTGCAGCGGCTTCACGAACAGATCAGTTTCGGGGAGCCCGGAACCACGCCAATCAATCGCCTTGATCTCCCCCTTTGAGACAACAAAAAATACTGGAGATACGGCAATGGAGAACTTGCGGCAGCGGGACAGGAAGCATAATTTATCCTTGATGCAGGAGGTGCTGCGTTCTGCAGGAATGGGAAGGCCGCCATTGTAGTCGCGGAGAATGCGATAGAGACAGGTTTTTACTTCAAAACGGTTGATGTATTCAGAAGCGCGCTGCCGCTTGTCATCGTCATGCAGCTCGAAAATATAATACCAGGGAGGCAAAATTGCATATTGCCGCGCAATTTCAACCTGCTCCCGGACTTGCCGGATTATCCCTTTCCCGGTCTGCTTCTTTATCGCCCGTCCATTAAGCGCAGTGAAGACGATAATCAGCCCCAGAGTGACGAATGGCGTAAATGGCAGAGCCGCATACATGAGGATGCGTTCGCGGAACCCGGCTTCCCGCCAGCTTTCCCGCCGAAAGCATCGATGGACAAAAGTGGCGGCCGAGTTGTCGTCAGGCAGGAAGGAAAACGTCCACATTGCACCGCTCAATGCCTGCGTAATTCTGTCGATACTCCAGGCGCTCATTGTATTCCGTCACCGGCGTTGAACGTCTGAGGCATGACCGCCTGCATGATTTTATCGGATCCTGCATTCCCTCTCACTGGCACCTTCCTCTGACACCTCCCACGCTCAAACCAGAGCCTCGCCCGCCAGCCTCTCCAGGATGCGTAATGACGAACGCGATGGATCCTTCATCGCCCCAACGGGCAGATAAAAGGTCTGGTCGAGGCTATGCTGTCCCGATATCGCCCCATGCAGCACCAGATCGGTGATCGCAATCCAGCTCGCGCCTGCAGGAAATTCCATGATCTTGCGCGGTGCCGTCCGCTGGTACTCCTTGTCACGCATGCCGAGCGAACGCAGCGTTGCGATATAGCGGTCATACGGAGTCTTGGGGCCATCGATGATGCCGAGGCGGCCCAGGATAGAGGAGATCCAGCCTGGTTCACTCGGGTGCGCAGCAGGCAAAAAGCGTTGCACGAAGGGCTCAAACGGCTCGCCGAGCTGCCAGATGCGCAGCCTGTCAACGGGATTGATATTGGAGAACACGCGCAGCATGCCTCGTCCCTGGGTGGGGTAGCCGTAGCTTGAATCAATGTGCAGGGACTGGATGTTATTACGGGGGAAAGGACGGTAGGTAACGCGTTTCCGCTCCAGAGCCCCCTGGTAACTGGGAAACAATTGAGTGATGACACTCTCTGTCCATTTGCTGTAGCGCGACATCATCGCCTCGATCTGCGGACGGGCCGAATCCTTGACCTGAGCCCGCATCATCTTCCCGCGCACTTGGGCATAATGATACTTCTTGATACGGCCGCGCTCCGGATCAAAAATGATGGTTGGACGTCCATCCTCGACATCTGGCGTTCGGGACAGGATATTCGCCGTATCCGAAATCAGCTCCCGCTCATGGCCGGACAACTCAAACCCGCTTTTTGGCAGATAAATGACGCCGCCTCCTTCCAGCGCGTCGATTGCCGCGCGCTGCAACTCGGACGCCCTCAGGTCAGTTCCCGGCTCTATCGTCAGCATCTGTACGGTATCACCTTCCTGGCATCCCGCATCCTGTTCCTTAGCTATCATGGTGTTCCTTAATCTGTTGGACGTACGAATAGTCTATTAGTAAAGTAATACCTACAGCGGGAAAGCGGCAATGACTTCTGTCATAGAATTTGAACATTGCTAAAGAATCTGCGCGCTCACATTAACATATAAATCAATGATCGGGAATAAACCAGCCGTGCGGTATACCAAACATAAGAAACTGCAACAACAGCTTCCAATAGTCAGCAATAATTGACGATCTGGAACAGTTGTACTGTCTTTATACCCGGTTGCTGGAATCAATGGCGAAAAACAATCTTCCGGCGCAAGCTTTTCCCTCAATTCCTATATGAAAGCACTTGTTTTTCTCCGACATTACAATGATATAGACCATATTACACCGGTCATCTCGAAATGGCTCGAGTCCGGCCACCAGTGCGACGTCGTGCTGATAGGCAATGCGAAATTCCGTAATGATTATCGTGTTGAATTTCTGGGTACACTGAAAGGAGCGCGCATTGCCCATATTCGCGATCTCCTGCTCCCCCTGGAATTTTTGAGGTGGCGGCTACAGACACTGCTGCTGGCCAGCCGCCTCCGACGCTCGATCATGGGTCCGCTCGTCGAGGCGTTTGCTCGCCTGTACCGCGCGGACCGGCGTCAATCGATCTGGCGCAGCACTGCCGGCAGATTGCTGGAACGCAGTTTCACCACTGCCGGCAGCGGCGTAGTGGTGTTTGACTGGATCACAAGGGATTCGCCTGTTTCCGTGGAATGGGTCGAGGTGGTTGTTTCCCTCGCGCGCAGCATGGGCTTGGGCACGGTGTCGCTGCCGCATGGGGATAGTCCGCATGCCAGCCAGCTGATACGGCATCGCGAATGGAGTCTCAAGCCGGATTTCCTCTACTCCGCAGCAAGCATATTCGACAAGCTGGTGGTGCCCAACGAGTTATGCGCGGAACGTTTTCGCCCCTTCCTGGATGATCAATCCATCGCCGTCCTCGGCTCTCCCCGCTATTGTGATGAATGGCTGATGAAATTGGCGGAACTTTCTCCCGCCCCGCCGACCCTCTTCCGGAAAGAACCGCAAGGGACGGAGGAATCCAAGGAGACCGAAAGCCTCAAGGTCGTGATATTCCTGCGAAAGAGCAATTTTACGACTTTCTGGGAAGAGGTCGAGGAAATAGTGGGAATGATTGCAGCTTTTCCGAATGTGGAACTGGTGATCAAACCGCATACCCGGGGTGGCTGGAGACAGCCGCTGACCAGAAACCCCTCATTGCGAAGCTTTCCCAATGTGAGCGTGGCGCCCGACCATATCCATTCCATTCATCTGATGAACTGGGCGCATGTCATTATCGATCTTGCCACGTCGGTAGTATTCGAAGCAGTCAAAGGAAAAAAACCGGTGCTCGCTGCCGACTATCTGCACGCCGGTCGCTCCACGCTGGCCCATTTCATGCCGGAGACGGAATTGAAGTGCCGGGATGACCTATATCGGAGAATCGACGGATTTCTTTCCAATGGTTGCGATTCATTCTATGTAGAGGAACACCGGCAACGCTTCATCAACGAAATGCTTCACGTGGGTGGGTCCGATGTATTGCCGCGTTATGTGGCACTGCTTGAAACGCAAGCGCAGGCATCAGGAACCAAAAACAGGCGAAAAGATGAATTTATGTGACTAAACCTTAAAAAATACCGGCTCCGCTTCTATAATCAAACTTGCTTATCCGCGAGAGTTAAGGCGGCTTCAGGTACACAACGATAGAAAAGGAAACATGATGCGAATATCCGAATTCTCGTCCACAGGCATTCCTTAATTGAGCAAGCCGCTTGCATATTCCGCCGAACCGCCTTCTTCAGGCTTGCTAGTCGGGAAGGAAACCGTTCCGTCCGAGATTTACTTTGGCGGACCCGATCAGGCTCCGGGCCATCTGCGTGACGTTCTGGCCGCATACATTGCAGCTGTTCCTCCTGGAGGATCCATTGACTGGGTGACCTATTATTTTCGTGATCTTCGTCTGGCGGAGGCTCTGATTCAGGCACATAAACGAGGCGTTCAGATCACTCTGAGCCTGGAAGGCAGGCCACGCATTCCTCACGCCAATGATGCGGTGATCAGGATGCTCTCGGAACCCGGTGGACTGGGCGATGCGTTTCGCATCATAGCCATCCCCGGCGTGCCATCGCCCGCGACAAAATCATGGAAACCCCAGCTACACGAAAAACTCTACTGCTTTTCACATCCGAAACCCGTTGCCTTTATTGGATCCTTCAATCCCTCGGGCAACATGCCGGAAGACGATCCCGAAATCATTCGGGAGCTCGGTGATCAAGACCGTGGCTACAATGCATTGATCGGGCTCAGCGATCCAGTCCTGGTCGAGGGACTGGTGAACCATGCAAGGCAGATTAACCGGTCGCCGCCAGGACTCTTCTATCGATTCTCGGCCGGTGCAAGCCATGACATCCACGGTGCGGACACCACGATTCATTTCTGGCCTCGAATCAGCCCGCATCCGATCGTGCAGTTCCTGAGCCGGATCAATAGCGACGCTCGTATCCGCGTCGTCGCATCGCACATCAGGACCGAGAGTGCGGTTGACGTCATGGCAGGGCTTGCCAGGCGAGGCGCTGCATTGGAAATATTCGCAGAGTCGACGCTGAGACGCGTCACGCCTAAAGTGGAACGACGGCTGGCTTCCCTCGGAATCCGGTTCAGGCGTATTCGGAATCCCGAGGGGCTTCCCATGCACCTCAAATTTGTGCTGGTCGAGGAGGGCGATCGCACCTGGTCGATTTTTGGAAGCTTCAACTGGACCAAACCCTCGTTCTGGCTCAACCATGAAATTGCCGCCATTTCCAGCAATCCTCTGATTTTTCAGATGCTCGCACGCTGCTGGGACGTGTTGGAAAATGAAGAATGCTGACGCGAGGAGGAAGGAATGCCAGGAATTCCCATGAACCCGACATATTCCTGCGCCGCAGTATAAAATTCCATTCTGCTTGCAGGGTTCTGAGAATTCGATGATCCGGTAAATTCTGTGAATTGCTCCGGAGCCGTTTCAGCCACGACGGGTCGTGAGCAGAATCATAATGCCGTCCACCCCCCATCGATGACCAGATTTGCGCCCGTCATATAACTGGATGCGTCCGAGACCAGAAAAATGATCGCGCCACGGTATTCATTTTTTTCCGACATGCGTCCCAGCGTGGTTCGCGACGAATAATTATCGACAAATTCGGAGTCATGCTGATTCCAGACGCCGCTGGGCGTGAGTATGTTTATACGAATGGACGTGTTCATGTAGTAGGCAGCCAGAAATTTTGTCAACCCTAGCAAACCCGCCTTACACACTGAATACACAGCGGGTTTATAGGTCTGATGCTCTTGGCCTCTTTTTTTATAGATGCGCTGATCCGGACCCACGAGTCCATAATTTGAGCCCAGAAAAACAATGGATCCCTTGCCCGTTTTTTCCATCAGCTTGCAGGTAGCCTGAGCGAGGTAGAAAGCCCCGGTCAAATTGACATCGAGAGAGGATTGCCAGAGCTCTCCCGGAAACTCGGTGAATCTTGAAAAACGCGATGTATCGGAATCCTGTTCGAACTTCGGGTCGATCGCAGCGCTATGGATCACGGCATCGATCCGACCGAACCAGGTTTCGCACGACTGCGCTATCGATCGACAGGAATCCGCGCGGGTAACGTCCAGCACCTGAATCCAGGTTTTCGTACCCGGATAAGCCGATGCTATCTGGCTTTTCAGCGATTCCAGCCTGTCACTGTCCAAGTCCCCCAATACCAGATTCGCGCCGGCCGATGCGGTTGCGAGGGCAAATTCTGTGCCGAGCAGGCCGGTGGCGCCGCTAATGAGCACCACCCGTCCGGAGAGATCGAAGGGCGTTCCTTTATAGGCTTGATTCATAGCGCAACCTGCCGATGGGTTCGAAGAGACTTTTTGACCGCCAGGGCCGTTTTCAACACCTCGATGCCGTCCTGCAAAGTCACGCGAGGGGTCGATCCTTGGGGAATACCTTCGATGAACTCTTTCATCATGGAGAGAAATAGCTCATTCCGGTCCCAGGACGGGATCAGTGCCAGTTCATCCAGGACTTGTCCGTCTTTTCTCAAAGTAGTGAGGCGAGCAGGATAATCCCAGTCGACGATGGCATTTTCAGCAACGATGTTCATGCGGCGGACAGGCGGTTTGCGCCAGTAATCCATCCGGAGCTGAACGCAGATGTCCCGCTCGGTTTCGAACGTAATGAGGGCGGTATCTTCCGCCGTAATGTCGAGAGACGTTCGATGGCCTCCGATAGCAAACACACGCCTGGGTTTTCCAAAAAGCCAGTGCAGATAATCCAGCTCGTGGATAAGCGTCAGCACGACGCCTCCGCCCTGATCCGCGCGGGCAGCATAGCTTTGCCGGTAATCTTCCCATGGATGCCAGCCAGGCAGATACTCGCCCAGGTCGACCTGTACCGAATGGATCTTCCCGAGCTTACCCTGCCTGATCCATTGCTCAATTTTACGCAACCCTGGATGCATGCGGAACTGGCACCCCACCAGAACCCGCGGCCCATCCAGGGCGACGTAGCGCGTAAGCTCGGATAATCGTCGCTGTTCATGGGCCACGGGTTTTTCGACATAAACATGAGACCCGGCCCGGAGAGCCTTGATGAGCGTTTCCAGATGCAGAGAGGTAGGGTTGGCCACCACCACAAGGTCGAATTTCCGGCTGAGTGCGAGGTCGATATCCTGAAAGACGGCAATATCTTCCGGGATAATCTCCATAGGAGGCGCGAGATTCCGGGTTCGCACTACGCCGAGTTCACGAACCCCGAGTGCATGCAGATTGTTGAGATGCCTAATGCCGATAGACCCAAGGCCAACCACCAAAGCCTTCAAATGACGCTTCCCTGCCTTTCCATCAGAAACTCGGCCAGCTGAAACGAGAATTCGTCATCGATATCGATCGAATC
Source organism: Nitrosospira multiformis (assembly GCA_017306155.1). GTDB lineage: Bacteria > Pseudomonadota > Gammaproteobacteria > Burkholderiales > Nitrosomonadaceae > Nitrosospira > Nitrosospira multiformis_F. The sequence continues at coordinate 43,702 of JAFKJB010000010.1, read as the reverse complement.
CCTGTTGTCGATCTTGAGCGGCAGGATGTGTGCGCCCGTGAGCGAATTTTTTTCCAGAATGGTACGGGTACGGATCAGATCCAGATAACCGATTTGCCAGTACACCTTGGGCAGGCTTTGCCTCGGCTCGTTGAAGGGTTCGGGAATGCCAGGAATGTTCAATAGAGCTCGCATGAAACCATCCGCTCCGATGGTCCACATCTTGTAGGGATTCTGTCCGGGCTCGGTGACCCCGCGAACCGAATCGGCTTCCGGGTTTTTTTTCAGGAGCTCGGCCGCTTCTTCTATTTTTGAAACGCTGCGCAAGGGAGAAGTCGGACGGAACTGAAAAATAGCGTCGGGAAGCGGGACTCCGTTTTGTTCCAGCCACCCGAGAAAATGTCGAAATACCGGCAGATCCCGCGTATCGTCCCGTGCGAATTCGGCAGGCCGCAGAAAGGGTACTTCGGCACCCGCATTTCTCGCGACCTCCGCGATGGTTTCGGAGTCGGTGCTTACAAAAGTCCTTCGAATGGAAGGACACTTGAGAGAGATTTCAATCGAATAGGCAATCAGGGGTTTCCCCCGCAAAAGCCGGATATTCTTATGAGGTACGGCTTTTGATCCTCCCCTCGCGGGAATGAGCGAATAAATCAACATCGGCTAGCAGCCGTCAGGCTTGAAGAATCGAGGCAAAAAATTGGCTGGGTGAGGACAGATTTTGACGACTTTGCAGGTCAATGGCCGTTCTATCGGTCAGAAAAGCGGCAAAACGTGGACTGAACAACTGCTTTTGCAACCGGTTTGCTTTAAATCCGACAGGCCGCCAAGAACTTGCCCTGCTTCATTCGGCAGGCTTGATGACTCTGCTTTGTGACTTGATTTTCGTGCCCGAATGATGCGCTCGGGCTAAGTCATTGTCAAGCAGTGAACTCGCGGGAGACAGGCTTCCTGGGCTCCGGGTTCCTCTAAACATTGAGTCCAAAATCAGTATCGAACTGGATATAATTACCGCCGTCTGTCTCGGGATCGCTTGTACACGACTTGGCCATTTATTGAATCGTTTCGGTACCATCCGGGTCAAACAGCACTCCAAGCATCTATTCAGGATCAATGGTTAGCAGCCTGTAGAGCCCAAAATGATTTCGAATCTTCCTTTCCGGAAAGCTTCGCTATAGTGAAGGGTTCGCGAACGGCAGGTTTGGAGTCATATTCATTTTCTTTTATTCAGGGGCTTGATTGCATTTTTATGGAGACACCACGAGTCATTGCTGAAATCGGCTGTAATCATAAAGGGGATATCGAAATTGCAAGGGAGATGATCGGAATCGCGGCGACATTCGCCAAGTGCGATTTCGTGAAATTTCAAAAGCGTTCAAACAGGGAATTATTGACGCCAGAGGAATATAACGCGCACCATCCAAATCCTCAAAACAGTTATGGCGACAGCTACGGCGCTCATCGTGAATTCCTCGAGTTCGATGCGGGCCAGCACCGCCAATTGCAGCAATGGTGCCGGGAGTTCGGAATCGGTTATTCGACGTCGGTCTGGGACCTGACTTCGGCAAAAGAGATTGCCAGCCTCAACCCGGAGTTCATCAAGATACCTTCGGCGTGCAATCTCAATTTCCCGATGCTGGCGTATCTTGCCACCGATTACGATGGGGATATTCACATATCCGTCGGCATGACCACTCCGGCCGAACAGGAGCAGATCGTGCAATGGATGGAACGCCACGGTGCTGCTAGGCGGGTAGTCCTCTACGCATGCACATCCGGATATCCAGTTCCGTTCGAGCAAGTCTGTCTGCTCGAAATCCAGTCACTCAGGGACAGGTTCGGCTCGCGCGTCAAGGAGATTGGATTTTCCGGCCACCACTTGGGTATTGCCATCGACATTGCGGCGGTGGTCCTGGGCACGTCCTGGATCGAACGTCATTTCACGCTGGATCGAACTTGGAAAGGAACGGATCATGCCGCTTCGCTGGAGCCCGACGGTTTGCGCAGGCTGGTCCGTGACGTTCGCAATGTCTGCAAGACCCTGAAGTTCAAGGAGGGAGACATGACGGAAATCGAGCTGGCCCAACGCAACAAACTCAAGCGCGTGCAAGGGATTCACTTCAACTGATGCGCTGGGTAGCTCTCTTGCCTTTGCATGGAAATTTCGGGCCGGTTTCCAGAAATAGTGCACGCAGCATGGCGGGAAGGCCATTATTCTCCTGGAGCCTGGAGCAGGCCGCCGCCTCCGGATGTTTCGACACCATTTACGTTACTGCCGACCGGTCTGTCATTCGAAAACGGGTGGTAGAAGAATTTTCGAGGTCGAACACAACAATCGAGATTCTCGATTGTACCAACGCAACCCGCACGTGCGCGGAGGATTGGAGCAGTTTCCTGCACGCATTTCAGCAGAAGGTCTCCTTCAACGTCGTCTGTTCGATACAGGCAGCCTCGCCCCTCACGCGTGCTGAAGATTTTTGTGCCGCCCGGCACAAATTTCTTTCGGAAAACCTTGACTCGCTCCTGACCGCCGTCCCGTCCAGACGGTCTTTGTGGACCAGGATGGGAGGACCTGTCGGTCATGACCCCTTGAAATCCCAGGCATCATGCGATGCATCGGATCCGGAGGGATATCTGCTGGAAAATGGTGCCTTCTATTTGACGCATGAGAAATTACTTCGAGACAACGGTCATTATCTGGGTGGACGCATGGGTATTCACGAGATGAAACCCGAAACTGGGATCGAGATCACCGGCGAGGCTGGCTGGCAGGTGATAGAGTGGCTTTTGCGGGAACAGGAACGGGAATCGATTGGTGGAGCCTGCGCGTCACGAATCAAAGTTCTGGTACTCGATGTGGATGGAACGTTGACGGACGCAGGGATGTATTACGGAGCCGCCGGCGAAGCCTTGAAAAAATTCAATACGCGTGATGCCCATGGTTTGCAGCGGTTGCGTGAGCAGGGCATCGGGGTTTGCGTAATCACCACCGAGACCAGCCCGTCCGTTGAAGCCAGGATGAGAAAATTGCGCATTGATGAATACTACCCGGGCGTAAGCGATAAATTTCCTCTCCTCCTGGAGCTTTCCAAACGCTGGGGCATTCCTCTGGAAAATATCGGGTATGTGGGTGACGACCTCAGCGATCTGGAATGCCTGAGCCGCGTAGGCGCTGCCTTCTGCCCGGCAGATGCCGTCCCTGAGGTCACGCGCCAGGCTCATTATGTGTGCGAGCACCTGGGCGGCCAGGGCGCGGTTCGCGAAGTGTGCGACCTGATTCTCCGATCAGGCGAAGCCACACGATATGGCTCTGCCGAAGTGGAAGCCTGCACATGATCCGCCTGGGAAAATTGTTTGCGCATACGGACTATACCATGCGCATCAACTCAATCCCCCGGCTTCGATGCTGGATTCCGCTCTGATTGCTTCGCTGTCAGCGCATCACGCCTCGACGCAACAGACGCCAGGAAACTTTAAAACCCCACAGGAGAGGATGGCGCCGCAGCATAGGAGTCACTTCGACGCGAACGCCGGTATGGCGCTCGATTTTCCAGGCGGCATAGCTGATGGCGTCATGAAAGGTAAAAGCCGCCTTGGACAGTCGCAGCACGGACAGGACCTTTCCCTGCCAGCGCCGCAGCCGCCAATGCCACAGCGACTTTCGACGTTCTGCATCGTCTATCAGACATTCGTAATCTCCATCCGGCAGGAGTCTCAATTTTCCTGCCAGTGCCGGTATTGTCAGAGCGGTCAGGCGCGCATAGATCTCCAGGTCCATCTGCGCGAGCTGACGTGCCCGGCCTGCTCTCTCGGGCCGCAACTCCGCCGCGTAAGTCTGGGTCAACCCATTGGTCCAGATCATTTCGGTAGTGGTCACCGTGGTCCCGGAACAATCGAGAGTGGGCAGGGTGGAGCCGAGAAAAGTGACGACCGCATGGGCCAGAGACTCCGAAATTCGTTTGCGAGCAGCTTCGTCGCGGAAAAATAATAACCTCGAAGGCTGGGCAAAACGTGCCCAGAGATAAGGGTGGAACCAGCGGCGGGTCCCCTGCTCGAAGTCCGCCATTGAAACCACGGCATATTTGGCACGGAACGTTTTCTCCTCTTGGGATACCTCCAGGTAAAAGACATTCGGAGGTAGCAATGCGTTGAAATAGCGCAGGTAGCGTTCCGGGTAAGCACTGCTGTAACTGCTCACGACCGCGTAAAAATCGACCACCCCATCCCCTATCTCGCGCGCGCGCAGGCACGATCCGTAAAGAAGCACAGCGTCGAGGGCTGAACCGAAGCGCAATTTCAACGCCTCCAACAAAACGAGAAAATCCGCGGATACCGTATTTGAGCTCAATGCCGCCATCTCCGAAATCAAACCCTCTGGAAGCGGCGGATCCGCTGTTGCAGGTCCTTGCAGCATGCTCATGATTTTGCGTCGTTTTGCATTTACGGCTGCCCTCTCTGCCACCAGAAAGGCGATCGGCCCCGCAGGCATAATGCGCAAGGGCCCATTCCGGCTGTCGGCACGATAGGACTCGCCGTCGACGATGTAATCGTCATCGATCAACAACTCCAGCTCGTCGGTGTTGTAACTATGATAACCATCCTTGTCCTTGAGATCGTTTCCACGCCCTATCAGCAACCGGAGCACGGAGCGCAAGGGAAACTGCCGCTGCTGCCTGACGAATGTGACGTGGAGCGGCTCCGGCTGCTCGCCCCAGTACGGCCTCATGCCGAACAGCAGGCGGTCTAGGGTGCTGGCGAAAAGAAACGCAAAGGTTCCGTGGTGCTGGGACAAAGCTTTCTCGGTAATGCTCATCCGGACCGGGGCCCATGCTCCCTGACGTCGCCCGAGCAGGAAGCCTGCAATATAGCCGAAGGTGATAAGGGCGGAGTAGATTTCTCCGGTAATACCCAACCGCTTTATCCTGCTTTGGGAAAAGATCACAGCGCGGGCAATGAGTCCCACGCCGAAGAACATTCCATAAACCTTCCCCGCGCCGGACTGTTCTATGCAAAGCACATGACGCTCCACGAGTACGAAGGGGAAATTTTTTTGAAAGCAGGCGCCCAGTTGCTGCAGGACGGATTCCGGGCTGCCGCGAATACCGAGATCGAGCGCGGTCATGTTGGTTGTACCGCCCGGCACTATCGTCAGGAGGGGCCATTTCGCCCGGGGCTGAGTAGCGAACAGATGACCCAGTACACCCTGTACCGTGCCGTCTCCGCCGATAATGACCAGTAGATCCGTACCGGTATTCACGAACGCATCCACCGAAGCGCTGATCTCCTGCCCATTTGTCACTTCCCTGCAAGTGCCGGGGATCTCGCCCGCGGCACGCCGAATCGCCTCTTTCCGCTTACGGATGCGCCCGCTGAGCGGATTGAAAAGCAATCCGACAGATCCTGTTCCGGACTTCAATCTATCGAGCCGTAATCTTTCTGTCATCTCCGTGATCTTAAAGGTGCAAAAATACGAACGGCCAACTTTCCTTCATCCTGCCCCGCAACGATCTCCTCAAACCAGGAATGCAAGGGCCCACGCGACCGTCGCGATAACCCTCCCATCGCCACCCTCACTGAGAGAAAACCGGTCGAAAGCAAGTGCCAGACCACGACGGATAAAAGTCCGATATCCGGCCTGCCCGCCAACCAGCCAAGTGTCAGCAGAACCAGGTTGGGATTGCGGCGGGCAGTAATGAGCCGATTGAAGGAATCCAGTGGACGCCAGATGAAAATATCGAAGGACGCGACCCAGAACTGGAATGCTCCCTCACACAGCCGTCCACCGATGTAACCGATAAGAATCAGCCCGAATAATAGCGGCAGATGCGAGGATAAGGAATAGTCGGTGGACAACCCCATGCCCCAGGCCATGTACCAGAGCGGTGGATGAATGATATCCAGGCCGTGGTCGAGCACATCACCGAAGCGACTGGAGGTAACGGTTACCCGCGCCAGTTTGCCATCGACAGTATCCAGGAAGGTCATGAACCATCCCATCACCAGCCCCGATCCATAGAAACCGTACCAGAACGCAATCCCGGCCAGCACGGCAAACAAAAGACTGAGCAGTGTGATATGGTTTGGGCTCAGACCCGCACGTATGCAGAAGCGCACCGCCTGAAATGCAGGTGCCGGCCACAACCACTTTGTCACAAAATCGGTCACCCCTTTGTAAGAACGCTCGAACAGCTCTGACTCGAGATTGCAGCGACTGTTCCTGCTGATCGGTAAAACGTAAGGAGCCTCTCTTTTCTTGAGATTCTGGCGCAGGCTTGGCAGATCGAGGTCTTTCAGTTTATAACGCGGCAAGGAAGAAAAGATCTGCCTTTCTCCTCCACCCACAAATTCGTCAAGCCCCTGTTGCACGTTCCCGCCGGAAATTCGCACTGCGACTGGCTCATCCTCCTCGCTGACAAGCACAAAATCCGTTTTTGCCTTGATCAGCGCGCCCAGTACGATCGCGTCAAAAAGATAATCTCCGCGTAAAAGCAGTGCCCGGGCAAGAGCGGGAATACGCGCTGGATTGTCAACCCGCCTCGTCCCGCCGAATGCCTTTAACATGCGTTGCAGACGTTCCCGGCCATTCAAGCCCCAGATATCGGTTTCGCTATCGCCAATGATATGGATATAAACAGGCATCGGCGAATCTGCCGGTTGCCCGATTATCTCTGTGTCTGGATTTGTCAAATTGATAGGCTCCACACGCTAATAAATTCCACACGCCCCCCACAGGATCGGGGCAGCATTCAGGTTAATAAAATCGGAACAAATCAGAGGTTTGTTAAAAGATCCGCCGTACCCAGAAATAAGCCACGGCGATCAGCACTACCCCTGGAAGAAGCGCGCTCAGCGCAGGATTCAAATGCAGCAGCAAGCCTGCATTGGCAATGATCTGATCGAAGAGATAGACGCTGATTCCGAGCATCGATGCAATCACAAGCCTGTTGCCCAGGCCCGCCCGCACCGATCCAAAAACAAAGGGAATCGAAAGCAACAGCATTGCGATGACCGTCAGGGCGCCACCCGCCTTGCGCCACAACGCAAGCTCATAAGCATCAGACTCCTGCCCTGTGGCGCGCAGAAAATATACATGTGAAAATAACTCGGCGGGCGAGAGACTTTCCGGCGATTTGGTCAATGTCGAGATATCTCCCTCCTTCAGAAAGGGTTCCCAGGGTACCGATTCCCTGGTTACGATCTCCACGGCGCTGCCGTTGAATGTCTTGATGACAACGTCCCTCAACTCCCACAACTCCTCATTTATGATATCCGCATATCCGGCATATGTATAGCGTAACAGGAAACCATTGTCGTCAAAATGCATTATCTCGATGTTCGCCGCTCTTCGCGCATACAGCATTTCTCCGATTCGCAGTATATTCCGCTCATCCCGCGTCCATATCCCCAATTGTTGGCCAAGCGCGGCGCTCTTCTCAAGCGCGGCTGCACGGGATGAAATGGCCTTCTGCTGAAATTGCGGCGCCACGAACTGATCCAGTACAGCAATAAACAGTAGGAGAGCCATTCCAACGGCCACCGGTGCAAGGCTGATGCCCAGCGGGGATACACCTGCTCCCCGTAACGCCGTGAGTTCCGATCCGACGGCAAGCCTTCCCAGTGCAGTTACATTGCCCATCAATGCGATGAAGGGCGCAAGTTGAATAAACCGTCGAGGCAGCAGCAGAGCCGTGTAAAGAAACGCATCCTTGACGCTGTACGTGCCCTTTTCCACGTCATCGAGCTGATCCAGCAAATCAAGAAAACCGAAGAGCGGCAGAAGCACCGCAGTGGCGATTCCCAGACCCATCAAAACCTGGAGCGCCAGGTAGCGGTAAATTATCTTCATCTGCGCAGAAGCAGCTTCCGCCAGAGACCGGGCGACAATAACGAGATTGCAAACAGCAGCATGACAGCATAGAGCCACCACACACCCGGCACCCTGCCGATCGTGCCCTGCTCGACCCAGGTCTGAGCCAATCCGCTCAAAATGTAGTAGATGGCAAAAACCAGAGCTGCCAGATAATAGGTCTTATCCCCCTTTGTCTGGCGGGGTGAAGCGCGGCTGAAGGGTACTGCTATCAGCGCCAGCAGGATCGTTGCCAGCGGGCGCGACAGCCGCCACTGAAGCTCGGCAGTATCCCGCGGCCGGTCGGATTGCATCAATGCCGCGGTAGAGGCGGCCTTGCGCCTGTAATCCGTTACGTTTCCGCTGTCGGTGAAATAAACCAGCTTTTCAAACTGGACGACGGTATCGCCCTTTCCGGTATGCGATAGCCGATAGATGGAGCCATCCAGCAGATGTATCTGGGGGCGCTGGCCGAACACAAGCTCAGGCTGGTAAGCCTTCCTGGCAAGGATGATCTCGCTGCTGCCAGGCTTGTTCAGATAATGGAATACCTCTTCCATCTGCTTGCCCGAGCTATCCTTGGCCTGTATATAAATCACCCGGCCTTTTTTTTCGCTGCCGTAGAAGCGACCGGCGCGGAACCGGTCCGTATTCAACTCTGACTCTGCCTGGGCATTGAGCAGATAGCTTTCCTCATATGCCCACGGACGCGCAAAAATGGAAAAAAAACCACTGACAAGCCCCACAGGAATCGCAACAATGAGCACTGCATAGATAATGCGATGCTCGCTGACTCCGGCGGAACGCAAAACGACTATTTCCTGGTCCCGGTGCAGGCGGCCCAGCCCCATGATGACAGCCACGTACAGGGCAATGGGCACCAGCACTTCCAGTGCGATCAGCGTTTTCAGAAACACGAGCCTGAGCACGGGGACAAGGCCAAGCGAGTCTGTCACCGCCCCGGCCAGAAAACGCGCCGTGCTGAAACTTGCAAACAATGTCGCGAAGATCACGGTGACTACCATAAACGGTATCAGCAGTTCCCGGATGATATATCGTTCTATTATTTTCACGTTGCCTGTCGCCGTTGATCGGAATTCAAGCTTCTCACATTTCAGGAAGCAGGTCCGCGCAAATCGGCCCCTCCTCCGGCAGCCGGCACCTTGCCCGCCAGTACCGATTCCGCAAGCACCAGATCTGCAACCTTGTCCACATCGACCCCCGCCTGGGGATAAGGCAGGAATACCGGATGCGTCCTGATGCCGGTTTTCTTTCTGACTGCTCTCAATCCTCTTTCTATCGTCAATAATCCAAGCAAATAATATAAGACAGTCGCAAACCCGAAAGTCTCCACGATCAAGCGTACCGGTCGCTTGCGCAGGTCTTCCGCGCGTTGCCAGAATGATACGAGGCCGCGGCCGCGATCATTGAGAAAGGCATACAGGTTGCAGCCGCAGACATTCGCATCCTTTAACCTTATTACCGTTCGCCGTGCCCCGGGAAACGCAGCTGCCACATCTTCGTATTTGACGGCTCCCACAGCAGCATCGCAATCCGATGCCTGCGCGTTGCGAAGAAAATATTGCACGATGGCTGGTGTCAATAACGCATGATCAGCTGTGGTCAATAATACCGGGGTCTCCTGACTCACCTGAGAGAGGCCGCTGCGGGCGCTGCGGCTGGGAGAACCGAGATTTGGCAACCAGATGACGCGCCCACTGCGAATACGTTCCTCCAGCTCCGGACAAGCGGGCAGCAAGGACTTCGGTGGCCCGCACAAAACGATGCTCTTCACCATGCCGCTGGCTTCCAGCGCGTCCAGTACGCGGATGATCATCGGGATTCCCCCGACATGGGCGAACGCCTTGCAGGGCGCTCCCGTTTCCACGGAGATGGGATCGCGAGCCGTGCGGTCCGCTGCCAGCACCACGGCTGTGAACAGATCATTCTTTTTCATTGCATCGTTTACCGATTCCGGTTCTTCAGTTGCTCCATCCGGCATTTACAACATCTTCTGGTAAATCCGGTAGCGTTTATACTCCCTGCAGCCCAGACTATCCAGAATGGCACGCATGGGCTTGTTATCCTCAAGTATCCAGGATAACTCCATTGCCTTCACTCCCATGGTTCGTCCGAGTTCCCTCGGCGCGTCGATGACCATGAAGGCAAGCGCCATACCGAGCGGAGTACTATGGAAGCGCTTGCGTACTCCCATTAATGGTATGCGACCGGTATGCACTCCTCCCCTGGATCTGATCCGGGCCAGCCTGATCCAGCCAAACGGGAACAAGTGTCCGTTCAGTTCGGCAAAAATTTCGTTGAGGTTTGGCAATGCCACCATGAACGCGGCGGGCACCCCGTCAACTTCCGCAATCTGGATACAATCATCAGGTACGAGCAGACGAAGGCTTGCGCCAAGTTCTGCGAACTCCGCCCGGGTAAAAGGAACGAACCCCCAATTCCCGGACCAGGCATCGTTGAATATATCACGCAGGACTTCCAGTTCCTCGCCGAACTTGTCGCGACGCAGAGTCCTCAGGCGCACCTGATCCGCAAATTTACCGATCAAGGCATCCATCAGCCGCGGCACCTTGAAATCGAGCTCTATCCAGTAGGCAAGCAGATCCTTTGCCTGTTGATACCCCTGTTCTTCCAGCAGGCGGCCATACCATCTGCGGGAGTGCGGCATCATCACCACCGGCGGCGTATCAAAACCTTCCACCAATACGCCGCATTCCTGGTTGATCGACAAATTGAACGGACCAGTCACACGCCTCGTCTGCTGCGCACTTAGCCATGCCTCAGCCGTCTGGATGAGCGCGGCGGATACTTCCTTATCATCTATGCACTCGAACAGGCCAAAATGTCCGGTATCGCCGCCGTATCGTTCCCGATGCAGTTGATCGATCTGGGCGCTGATCCTTCCTGCCGGCCGATCATTCCTGTATGCAATCCATGCCTGCCATTTTCCGTGCTTGAAAAAAGGGTTGAATCTCGAAAAATGCAAGCGTCGCTCCAGCCGCAAAGGGGGAACCCACATGGGATCATCAGCGTAAATACTCCAGGGAATATCGATAAAAATCCCCATTTCCCGGTAGCTTCCGACCGGATGAACAATGACTTCCGAGAAATTTGGGCTGCTAATCTTTTTTTTCATGCAAAACTGGACAAGTGATAATGGGATGTGAATATTGCATGGTTCGCATAGACCTGCCAATGTTCGCACCGTGAAAGGCTGCACGCCGGAAATGAGATGACGGAAGACCGAAACGGTTTCTGCTTTACCTGGTTCTGGCAGGAACCGGTCCCTATCCTGCGGACAGGGTGGATATGTTAACTTGTTAACTCGATGACATCTTGTTGACGTGTGATATTATAATTGGCGGTCTGCCATCTGAGACGGACTTCAGCATTTATCCCTGCCATCTCCGCGCACCCAGTCCGGAGTGAACGGCAGTATAGCGAATGAAATAAAAGGAAAAGAAGAAAAAAGTGACTGGCAGTCGATTCTGTAACGATTATTTGCGGAAGGTTGATTATTGATGGAAAGTTCTGAGTATAGCCTGCTAGTGTCTCTCGCCCTTATTCCTGTCGTTATCGGGCTGCAAGTATGGGTAAGGAACCGCCGCAGGCGCCGGCGCAACGAAACCGGGCAACAGGAATTCGATAGCCTGACCGCAACGCTCCTGTCAGCGCTTATCGAAGGAGCAGCCGTCATCTCGAGTTTATTACTCGTCATCTGGATTATGGGAGGCATATTGAGATACCTGTTCCCAATGATATTCAACGCAAAGTAGCAATACGAGTGTCCTGCTCAACCGTGAAGCCCGGAAACCTTCGTCCAATGACAGGCCGACTTCCGGGTGGATTCCGCTACTCATCTGCGCTGTCCATTGCGCAATGAGAACTCATCTGTTCAATACATTGAATATCTCCACATAATGAGGTTGGACAGATTCTTATGATTATTTCCGGTTTTGTATGCGCGTAGCCGTTACAGGAATGGGAGTTGTTTCCCCCATTGGCATCGGAGTTGACCAGTTCTGGTCAGCGGCTGTCAAGGGTGTGAGCGGAATAAAAAGAATAACCAGCTTTGATGCATCGAGCAGGCGTTCCCAAATTGCAGGAGAAGTGGCAGACTTCGATCCTTCAACCTTCCTTTCCCAAAAGTATATCGAGCAAACCGACAGATTCACCCAGCTTGCCCTGCTTGCTGCGCGTCTTGCCCTTGAGGATGCCGGCGGGCTTGATGCTTATGGATCTCACCGCATCGGGGTAAGCATAGGTTCGGGAATGGGCGGCTTTTCCACCTTCGAATCGTCCGCACTCCGCAAGTTTCGGAACCAGCCGGTATCGCCTTTCACCGTACCACGCACAATGGCCAATTCCGCCGCCGCCTGGATCGCGATCAAGCATGGGTTCAAAGGCATGAACCTGACCTCCAGTACAGCTTGCTCCTCGGGAGCCAATGCCATCGGCGCGGCACTCGATCTCCTGCGCGCAGGAAGAGCGGACGTGGTGGTCGCCGGCGGCGCTGAAGCATGCGTATTGCCACTCACCATCAACGGTTTCGAGATATTGTATGCCCTGACCACCACTTCCAACGACAATCCAGCCGGAGCCTCGCGTCCTTTCGCAAAGGGACGCGATGGTTTTGTCATGGGAGAGGGTGCCGGAATACTGATTCTCGAGAAGGAAGAACAGGCTCGCAGCCGGGGAGCGAAAATATATGCCGAGCTTGCCGGCTATGGACAGGCATGCGATGCAACGCATATCGTGATGCCCAACATGGAAGGCCAGATAGCCGCCATGCGGGAAGCCATCCGCGATGCTGGAATGAAACCGGATTCCATTGAATATATCAATGCGCATGCGACTTCCACGCCGCTGGGCGATGCAGTCGAAACGCGGGCGATAAAAAATCTTTTTGGAGCGCGCGCCGCTGATATTGCCATCAGCGCCACCAAATCGATGATAGGGCATTCCATTGGCGCATCGGCAGCAATCGGCAGTATCGCCACCATCATGTCGCTTCATACCGGCACCATCCATCCGACCATCAATCTTGATGAGGCTGATCCCGAATGCGATCTCGATTACACTCCCAACGTTGCGCGGAAAAAAAATATCCGCACCGGCTTGTGTAACGCTTTCGGATTTGGCGGCAACAATGCGAGCATCCTTTTCACAACCCATGAAGGAAGAGACTAGATATGGACACAGCGGAGATTGAAGCAAAGGTCATACAATTCATCGCCACAAAAGTCGAGAATCTCGATACTTCCACTATCAACCGGTCTTCAAAATTTGAAGAGCTTGGGCTCGACTCCATGGACACGATCCAGCTTCTGTTTGACGCCGAGGATGCATTTGGCATCAATTTCGATAGCGAGGAAGCAAAGGGATTCAGCACCGTGGGAGATATCGTCTCCTATATCGAAACCCATCAGCCATCAGCAGCCCCCCAATAAAGGATGAGGCGTTACGCAATCAGCTTTTCTCTTCTCCTTTCATTCCCTCAATCCTCCGATCTCCCGATACGGTCTTCACGCAGCAGGCTGCGCTCCATTGTCCTTTTTTACCTCGTTTTTGCAGAAAAGGTTTTTTTCAATGGGGCAGCCCTCGCCCTCGATTTCGATACCTTTGCTTCCCCCGTCTCTGCCGGGGTTTTAACCTTTGCCTCCTTCACTTCGAACTCGAACCCGATTTTTCCATCCTTGCCGGCAACGAGATAGGCTGAAAACGGCCTACCCTTCTTGGAAATAAACTTTGTCAGCAAGTCTGTTTTGCCGGTCTGCAACAGTTTCACAACCTGCTCGCGCTCGAGCGGCCGAGAGAGAATGATTTTCCCTATTCTAAAGTTGCACGTGTGCGCAGAACCGAGCGATTTTTCGCACAGGTAGCTCATGCCATGATCGAATACACGGCCACTGCAGCGGGGACACTTTCCGAGCAGTTCCTGCCCGGAGAAATCAACCTCTTCGGCATCCTGCTCCCCGTCCGCGCCAAAATCGAACTTCATTTCGAGCTCATCAGTCAGTTTGATGTTGGCATTGAACAGCCGTCCCATCCTGCTCCGAAAGCCCTGGAGAGGTCCCACCTCGCGCCGGGTAATGAGTTGTTCCATTTCCGCCGTTTCAAATTGCCGTCCCGCCAGAATCTTCCATAACGCGAAATCACATTTCTGGCACTGAAATTTTTTATATGTCTCCTGAATCACGCTACCACATTTCGGGCAGGGCGACTTGAGCGTCGAAAAATCCCCACTGATGGTTTCACCGCGATGACTTTTTGCCTGTTGCACGATGTGACTCGTCATCTCTGCGATTTCCGCCATGAACTTGTTGCGCCCGAGCTTTCCCTGCTCGATCTGGCGCAACTTGTATTCCCAATCCCCCGTCAGCTCGGGCGAAGTGAGTTCCGGTACTTTCAACCCCCGCAACAGGGTGATGAGGGAAAAGGCTTTGGCAGTAGGATGGAGTTCCCGTCCCACACGCTGGAGGTAGTTTTCCGATACCAGGCCTTCGATAATCGCCGCACGTGTCGCCGGCGTGCCGAGTCCCTTTGCGCTCATGGCTTCCCGCAGTTCTTCATCTTCCACCCATTTACCCGCGCCTTCCATCGCGGACAGCAACGTGGCTTCATTGAATCGGGGAGGTGGCCGGGTCTGGTTCGAGACCACCTCAATTTCCTCGGCGCTCACCGCTTCACCGGGATCCAGCTTGACCAGGGTCGAACTATCCTCGGTGCCTGAAGGCTGCGCCTCCTTGCCGTAAACGACCTGCCAGCCGGGATTGACCAGAACCTTGCCTTCCGTCTTGAAGGGCTCGCTCTCCACTCGCGTGATACGGGTGGTAACGAGAAATTCAGCCACCGGATAAAATATCGCGAGAAAACGCTTGACAACAAGATCGTACAGTTTTGACTCCACCTCGTTCAAACCCCGGGCTTCGATGCTCGTAGGAATGATCGCAAAGTGGTCGGAGATTTTTGCATTGTTGAATACACGTTTATTGGGCTTGACCCACCCTGCCCTGAGAATCTGCGTGGCGAATGCTCCGTATCCAGAGTTTTCGAGCGAACCCAGGGTTTCCTTGACGGTAGCAATATAATCCTCCGGCAGAGCCCGCGAGTCGGTGCGTGGATAAGTCAACACCTTATGCTTTTCATATAATGCCTGTGCCAGTGACAGGGTAGTCTTGGCGGAAAAGCCGAAACGGCCATTGGCGTCGCGCTGCAAACTGGTAAGGTCATAGAGCAAAGGGCAGGTTTCGGTGGCAGGCTTGCTTTCTTCGGTGACGATGCCGGATTTGCCAAGGCACTTGGTGCGGATAGCTTCCGCAGCCGCGTGATCCCATAGCCGCTCCGGTTTTTGCTCATTGTCTTTCCTGGCTTTCGTGAATGACTCGTCGAACCAGCGACCCTTATAGCTTCCTTCCCGGGCGGAAAACGTTGCATGTACTTCCCAATAACTGCGAGGGACAAATTTCTTGATGATGTCTTCGCGCTCGATCAGAATCGCCAACGTAGGAGTTTGTACCCGTCCCACTGTAGTTTTATGGAAGCCACCTTCCTGAGAATTGAATGCGGTCATGGCGCGCGTGCCGTTTATGCCCACCAGCCAGTCAGCTTCCGAGCGGCTTACCGCTGCTTCCGCCAATGGCCACACGTCCTCATCATCCAGCAACTTATTGAAACCCTCTCGGATGGAGGCGGGCGTCATCGACTGCAGCCATAGTCGTTTGACTGGCTTTCTGGTTCCAGCATGGCGAGCGATATAGCGAAAAATCAGCTCCCCTTCCCGGCCCGCATCGCAAGCATTGATCAGCGCATCCACGTCCTTCCGCTTGATGAGCCTGGTCAGAAGCTTCAGCCGCGATTCAGTTTTTTCGATGGGATTGAGGTCAAAATGCGGTGGAATGACAGGCAGATTCGTAAAGCTCCATTTCCCTCGCTTGACTTCGTGTTCCGGAGGGACCGCGAGTTCAAGCAAATGCCCTACGGCAGACGACACGACATATTCATCGTTCTCGAAATAGTCGGTATGTTTCGTGAATCCGCCCAGGGCCCGCGCAATGTCTGCGGCAACAGAAGGCTTCTCGGCAATGATTAAGGTTTTACCCATGAAACTCCCGTAAATATCGCGCCTCCACGCGATTCATCAGCATAACAGGTGGCAGGCAAAAATAGATAGCACTGCCAGCAACCCGGAATCAAAAACATCATCATGATAGGAATCCCCCGAAACAGGCAAGCCGAGCAGAAAAACAGTCACGCTTCTCTGCGCGGAATCCTGCCGTCCGCACCAGTCACTACAGCTCCCGCAACCTCTTCCGGTTCCGTGTTACCCCCTCCAGAGCTGGCTATCCCATGGAAACCATACATACTTCGAACACTGTAATCTCCCGTAACCTACCGGAGCCGCTGGTAACGGCCGCCGGGAAGACTGGCGACTATGCCCTCCAGTTCAAGCGTCAACAGCATCGCCGATACCGTTTCTACCGTCAAGCCGCTACGCATGCAGAGGGTATCCACGTCGATGATGTCGTGGCTGAGGTGTTTCAACAGCAAAAACTCTTCTCCTGCAGCCTCATCATCTTCCGGGATGAGAGTGGGAACTCCAGGTGAGCAGCCGAATTCCTCCAGAATATCCCCTGCACTTTCCACCAGCTTGGCGCCCTGCTTGATGAGTGCATGGCATCCCCTGGACAGGGGCGAGTGGATGGAACCTGGAATGGCGAATACTTCGCGCCCCTGCTCCAACGCCTGTCGCGCGGTGATAAGAGAACCGCTCTGCAACGCAGCCTCGACCACAAGGCATCCTCTGCTCAGACCACTGATGATGCGATTGCGACGCGGAAAGTTGCTGCCGATAGGAGGCGTACCCAACGGAAACTCGGAGATGAGCGCGCCCCTTTCCACCAGCTCATGGGCCAGCTTGCGATGGCTTGCGGGATAAACGAGATCCAGTCCGGTACCCACCACGGCAACGCTGCCTGCCCTTCCTCGCAATCCCCCTCGATGTGCTGCGGCATCCACGCCAAGCGCCATGCCACTGGCGATGCAAAGCCCGGCATTGCTCGCCGCCTCGGCAAAAGCTTCTGCATTGGAAAGACCTTGGGGCGTAGCATTCCGGCTGCCGACAATGGCAAGTATTGGCGCGTTCAGCAAACCACGGCTTCCTTTGACGTAGAGAAGCGGCGGAGGATCGGGGATATTGAGTAACAATGCGGGATAATCCGGATCTGCCAGGGTGACGATGGAATTCTGCGGGTCTTCCAGCCATCCGAGCGAAGCGGCCAGCTTTAGCTGGTCAGCTCCCCTCATAACGCTGTCCGCCACCTTCCTTTTAACCACGCGCTCCAATGAAGCCATGCTTGCCGAAAGAATTGCAGCGGGGCTGCCAAAAGCCGCAAGCAAACACCTCATCGACTCGTTACCCAGGCCATCAATCAAATCCAGGGCGAGCCAGGATTCGATATCCGGTTCGATATTCCGCTGCGAAACTACCTGGTCAGGTATTGATGACATGGCCTTTTCATCCCCGTAACTGCAGCTGGCGGACTTCATTCCTTCACCGTTGCAGAACTCATGATGGTCAACCTGGAGACAAATCTCCGATTATCATCATGACAGGACAATCTGATGAGAGATAGGAACTTGGCAGTGATTGAAGGTCGGAGAAAAGAAGGTTGCGTAAATCAGGATATAATATATCCATAGGAATCCTGCGAGGGTGCGGCAGACTGTCCGCTACCAAGCATCGCATTGAATTTTGCATTCAGTTTCTTTTATGTTCAAGCCTTTTTATGGCGTTATTGAAAATATTGCAATATCCTGACGAACGGTTGCACACCATTGCGGCCCCGGTTCCCGAAGTCACCGATGAAATACGCGTCCTGGTGCAGGATATGGCGGAAACCATGTATGCTGCGCCGGGAGTCGGATTGGCTGCCACCCAGCTGGATGTGCACAAGCGCGTTATCGTAATCGATATTTCCAATACCCAGGACCAGTTGCTTGTGCTGATCAATCCGGAAATCACCGCCCGCGACGGGGAATCGGACTATGAGGAAGGATGCCTGTCCGTACCTGGGATATTTGGGAAGGTGCAACGCGCTGCGCAGATTACCGTCGAGGCACTGAACAAGAACGGCGAGCGCTTCACGCTGGATGCCGACGGCCTTCTGGCGGTATGTATCCAGCATGAAATGGATCACCTGCTGGGAAAAGTATTTGTGGAGTATTGGTCACAGATGAAGCAATCGAGGATTCAGGCAAAATTCCGGAAAAAGCGCCGGAAGGTGATGTAGCAGACCACGGAAAAATTTATATTTTTATTGTGCGTCTCTTGCAAGCTCTTGGTACACTCCACGGCGCATTTTCCTGTTTCCACACAATCCCGATGCTATCTGCAATGCGAGGCTATCCAGAGAGTTTGCTGAGCGGCGCCCCGGCAGTGGGAACGGGATGCGAACTCTGGCAGCCCTTTCTTGCCGTCAAGCGCCTGCTCCTGCCTATCCCCCATGAGAATCATTTTTGCCGGAACACCTCCTTTCGCCGCTGTCGCGCTTGAAGCGCTGGCAGATGCCGGACACGAAATTGCACTGGTGCTGACCCAGCCGGATCGTCCTGCCGGAAGAGGCATGAAAAATGCTTCCAGCGCGGTGAAATTACTGGCGCAAAAGCACGGGTTTGATCTGCTGCAGCCTTCCTCCCTCAGACAGCCCGAGTTGCATGCGCAACTCCATGCCATTGGGGCGGATATCATGATTGTCGCTGCGTATGGCCTGATTCTGCCTTTCTCCGTTCTGAATATTCCGAAACTTGGCTGCGTCAATATTCATGCTTCGTTACTGCCCAGGTGGCGCGGAGCGGCTCCGATCGAACGGGCGATTCTGGCGGGAGACCGGGAAACAGGAATTACGATCATGCAAATGGATCGCGGTCTCGATACCGGCCCCATTCTGCTGGCACGAAGTATTACAATCGCAAAGGAGGATACTGCCGGAACATTGCATGAAAAGCTTGAGCAACTGGGAGCGGCCTGTATCGTAGAGGCACTGACTTTGTTGCAGCAAGGAAAGATTATCGCCACTCCCCAGAATGATCTGGCGGCGACATACGCCTCCAAACTGGAAAAGGTGGAAGCCGAAATTGACTGGCGGATGGATGCAGAAAATATCGAGCGCGCAGTGAGGGCCTTTAATCCTCGTCCCGGCATGCATTCCACCGTGAATGGAATTCCCATAAAAGTGTGGCGGGCCAGCGTAGATACTGCAGAGGCAGATGAAAAACCGGGGGAAATCGTTGCAGTAAGGCCGGACGGAATTGTCGTTGCATGCGGCAAGCATGCCCTGGTATTGGAGATTGTGCAAAAATCCGGAGGTAAAAAATTAAGATCTGTTGAATTCCTCCTGGGGCATTCTCTGCGGCGGGGCGATCGTTTCGAAAGCCGGGAATGATCAGGACCCAGCGCCTGGCCGCCGCCACTGTTGAAAGAGTGCTGAGCGGTGCGAGTCTGACAACCGTTTTGCAGGAAACCTGGCGCAGTCACAGTGGCCTCTCTGAGCAGCAGCGTGGTGCGATTCAGGATTTAAGCTATGGTGTACTGCGCTTTTATGGTCAACTGGATATATTGCTTGGCTTATTGCTGAACAAGCCACTGAAGGATCAGGGTTTGCGCTACCTGCTGCTGGTAGGGCTGTATCAGCTTCAATACAGCAAAACAGCGCCGTATGTCGTGGTGGACAGCGCAGTATCCGCTTCTTGCAGTCCCTCGTTCGATAGCAGGAATGGCAGGAACATGCGGGATCCTCGGCATGCGAAAAGCGTAGGCGGACTGGTCAATGCGATATTGCGCAACTTCTTGCGCAAACGTACTGTCCTGCTTGAACAAACGGCGGCAACCGATGCAGGAAGATATTCTCATCCGCAGTGGTGGATCGACAGGCTCCGTGCGCAATATCCCTCACGCTATCAGGCTGTGCTGGAAACTGCAAATCGGCGGCCGCCCATGGCGCTCAGGGTCAATCGGCGGAGAACAAGCGTTGAAGCCTATCGAAACCTCCTGCACACTGTCGGACTGAATGCCCGGCGACCGGAAAACGACTGGACAGAAGAGGCTCTGGAACTACTTCACCCCGTCCCGGTGGAAAAACTGCCGGGATTCGACCAAGGTCTGGTGTCAGTTCAGGATGTGGCCGCCCAAATGGCAGCGCCGTTACTATGCGTCCGGAGTGGAATGCGTGTTCTGGACGCCTGCGCTGCGCCTGGCGGGAAAAGCGCGCATCTGCTTGAATTGGCCGATCTGGAATTGATCGCAGTTGACAATGATGGCGAGCGGGTAGAACGGCTAAAGCAGAATTTCACTCGTCTCGGCCTCAAGCCTTATCGCATCATTCAGGGCGACGCTACGCACCCGGAAGAGTGGTGGGATGGAAGACCATTCGACCGCATCCTGGCTGATGTTCCCTGTTCTGCGTCCGGAGTGGCGCGACGTCATCCCGACATCAAATGGCTGCGGCGCGAAAGTGACCTGGTGCAGTTTGCCGAGATACAACGTAAAACGCTCGATGCTCTTTGGCAAACCCTGGACAAAGGCGGCAAATTGCTCTATGTCACCTGTTCCATATTCGCGGAGGAAAACGGTCTTCAGGTGGAAGGTTTCCTGAACCATCACCCGGACGCTCGTCTGCTGCCCCTTTCTGCGCCAGAAATAGTCGACGGCCAGTTGTTGCCGGATCCCCATCACGACGGTTTTTTTTATGCATTGCTTGAAAAGCTCTGATTTCCTGGCACGCCTCCTGCGCATGGCAGCGGCGATGCTGCTGCTTGTGCTCGCAGGACAGGTATCCAGCTCGCATGCGGAAGCACGCATAGAAATCAAGTCGGTCAGAATCAAGCCGGTGGAAGGCGCCTACGAGTTTGACGCCGATTTCCAGATCACTCTCAATCACAAACTGGAGCATGCACTGGAGAAGGGTATGGTGCTTTATTTTGTCACGGAGCTCGGCCTGGTGAACTCACGCTGGTACTGGTTCGATGAAAGGGTAGGTTATAGCAGGGTGCGCGAAGGGTTGAGCTACTACGCACTGACCCGCCAGTATCGCCTGACGCGAGGGGTATTGTCACAAAGCTTCGGTTCGCTCAGCGACGCGTTGCAGGCGTTAAGCCGCGTGCGGGACCGGCCGATCAACGCAAGTGAAGAATTGTTGCCGGACGCCGAATATACCGTGGAATTGCGCATGCGTCTCGACATAGCGGCGCTGCCCAAGCCGTTCCAGGTGGAAACGCTCGGCTCCCGGGAATGGGATCTCGGTTCCGGTATCTTGCGGTGGAATACCCGCCTGCCCCCCCAGAAACTGCAGGACAGCAGCAAATGATGAAGTACCTCATTATCGCCGGCGTGGCGCTGGGGGCGATCATGCTGTTCCTGCTCGCGAGCGCGGGCGCCGATACCGGACTTTTTGACCGTAAATACAGGCTTCTGATCAGACTCAACGCCGGCCTGGTGCTGTTCCTCATGGCAATCGTCGGATACCTGCTATGGAGACTCAGACGCAGGCTTCAGGCGGGCATATTCGGTTCCAGGCTGGCGCTGCGCCTGTTGCTGATCTTTTCGCTGATGGCGGTGCTCCCAGGTGTCCTGGTCTATAGCATATCGGTCCAATTTCTGGGAAAAAGCATCGAATCGTGGTTCGACGTAAAAGTGGACCGCGCTCTGGAAGGCGGATTGGAACTGGGACGCACCATTCTCGACAGCCGGCTGGAAGATCTGCACAGAAAAGCCGATCGCGCTGCGCTTGCATTGTCCGGGCAAACGGGGCCCTTGCTGCCGGCATTGAACCAGCTCATCCATCAAACGCAGGTGCGGGAAGCGGTCCTGTTCGATCATGAAGGTAACGTCGTTGCATTTGCACGTGCGGACACGAACGAAACCGTGCCTGCCGGGCTCAGCACGACGTCAATACATCAGGTCAGGGCGGAGAACGGGTACAGCACGATTGAGTCAACTCCCGGCGAGGGTTTGTATCTGAAGGTATGGGCACCTATCGATGTTCCCGGCGTAAGAAACAATATGCGCATTCTGCAGTTGACGCAGCCCGTGCCGGAAAAACTGGCGGAAGACGCGGAAATAGTACAGGCAGCCTATCGGGACTACCAGGAATTACTGCTGTCGCGCGAAGGTCTCAAGCACCTCTACGGAGTGACCCTGACGCTCGCACTGCTGCTCGCGCTTTTCTCTGCCCTGGCCGCCGCATTTCTGATCAGCGAGCGGCTCAGCGCGCCTTTGGGAATGCTGGCGGAGGGCACGCGCGCGGTAGCACAGGGCGACTTCAGCAGACGTCATCCGGTACGGAGTCGCGACGAACTGGGCGTACTGACCGAATCATTCAATCTCATGACCCAGCAGTTGGAGGAAGCGCGGATAACTGCCCAGCACAATCAGCAGGAAGTGGAAAGCGCGCGGGCTTATCTGGAAAATATTCTGGCCAATCTTTCATCCGGCGTCCTGGTATTCGATGAAAGCCTGCGCTTGCGCACAGCCAATCTGAGTGCAGAGCAAATCCTGAACGTTCCGCTGCCCGGCCTGGAAGGATTGACGATCGAGGAATGCGCGATGCGTGAATCCGAGCTGAACGCTTTCGCATATGGAATCCTGGAAGGATTTCAGTCGGAAATAAAGGGCGAGTGGCAGCGCCAGGTGGAGCGAACAAGGGGGGACCTGCGTCAGGTCCTGCTGCTACGGGGAACATGGCTGGCGCATGTGCCGGGTGGTGGAGGCGTTGTCGTGTTCGACGATATCACCCATCTGCTGGAAGCTCAGCGTGCTGCAGCCTGGGGAGAAGTGGCGCGGCGTCTGGCGCATGAGATAAAGAATCCTCTGACCCCGATACAACTGTCCGCCGAACGCATACAGCACAAGCTTGCGGCGAAGCTGAATGACAATGATGCGCAAATTCTGCAGCGTTCCACCGAAACGATCGTCAATCAGGTGGAAGCGCTCAAAAGGATGGTCAATGAATTCAGCGAATACGCGCGCGCGCCTGAACCCGAATTTCACTTTCTGGATTTCAATGCGCTGGTACGGGAAGTACTGGCCTTGTATGAAAGCCCGGCCACGGCAGTGCCGGATAATCGGCAATCGTACATCGATCTGGTTCTGGCGCCCGACCTGCCGATGATAAAAGGTGATTCCGCGCGACTGCGCCAGGTGATACACAATCTCCTGCAGAATGCCCAGGATGCGCTGGCCGGTTTAACTCGACCCGCAATCATGATACAAACGGAAACCCTGTCCTCAGGAATACGTTTCACCGTCAGCGATAATGGCGGGGGATTTCCTGAACAGGTGAGAGCACGGGTATTTGAACCCTATGTGACAACAAAACCGAAAGGAACCGGACTCGGCCTTCCCATTGTAAAAAAGATAATCGAAGAACACAGGGGGACGATTCAGATTGAAAATATACGGCCGCACGGTGCGCGTATTTCAATCATATTCCCCCTCTCGCCAGATAAGTTCGTAGTTTCTCTCAAGGATAAATGGCTCCGACCGATCGCGGCCAAACCCGTACTTTCACTTTCCTGTGAAATGCAGTCAAAAGAATGAGAGGCAAGGCTTGACGTTCAATTTCATTTCCGTGGCAAGCAAATCCATTCCTGGAATTATGAGCAACAATACGATACTGATCGTCGACGATGAAATCGGCATCCGCGAGCTTTTATCCGAAATCCTGCGCGATGAGGGTTATCGCGTCGCCCTGGCGGAAAACGCCGCACAGGCGCGCGCGTGGCGGAAACAGGCTCGTCCTGATCTGGTATTGCTGGATATCTGGATGCCGGATACTGATGGCATCACCCTGCTGAAAGAATGGGTCAGCAGCGGACTTCTTACCATGCCCGTTGTCATGATGTCAGGGCATGGCACAATCGACACGGCGGTAGAAGCCACGCGTATGGGTGCAGCGGCCTATCTCGAAAAACCGGTACCGCTGCAAAAACTGCTGAGCACGGTCGGCCGCGCATTGCGCAGCGGACAGGCCAAGCCATGCATGACGCTTCCCCTGGCGAGCCTGGGACGCGGGGCGCTGATTACAGACCTGAAAAGACGACTGGAACAGGTTGCCAGCCTCACGACACCGGTGCTGCTCATAAGCGAACCAGGGACGGGCGTGGATCTGTGCGCCCGCTTTCTGCACCAGCCGAATACACCATGGGTAGAACCCGATACTCTCGCCGCCCTGTCGAATGCTCCGTTTGAGTTACTTGAGCAGGCAAAAGGAGGATTACTTTTTCTCAAAGAGATCGGCGAGCTCAATAAACTGGCGCAAAAAGGACTGCTGCTGCTGCTCGGCAAGCTGGAAAGATACAGCGTCCGGCTCGTATGCGTGACTTCCATGCCGCTTGCCAGCCTGGCAGCCCAAGGGGTCTACGACCCCAAACTGTATGAGATGCTGAGCGGACTTTGCATTAACGTACCCGCGTTGAGGGAGCATCGGGAAGATATTCCCGAGCTCGCGGCCCAGATACTCTCGCGTTACATCGAATCGGGAGACGTTCCGTTGCGGCAGTTCAGCACCGCTGCCCTCAACTGCCTGCGAAACCACGACTGGCCAGGAAATCTCACGCAACTGACAGGCGCAGTGCATACCCTCGCGCTGACCTGCACCAGCGATGAAATATCGGCAGAAGACGTCAAGCAGATGCTGACTCCTTCTTCGCCTTCACAGGCAGTAGCAGGCATTCCGCTCGGCATACCGTTGCGTGAAGCGCGGGACATGTTCGAAAAAACGTATTTTGAACAGCTCATCGAGCAGGAAAACGGCAATATGACCCGAGTGGCGGAGCGCGCCGGCCTGGAGCGCACCCATCTGTACCGCAAGCTCAAGCTGCTCGGCATCAGACTGCGCGGCAATTGAGATTCATTCTCTGCAATCGGGCTTGTCATATTGTCTGACATCCTATCTTAAGCGATAATAATGGTTTTGCCGACCGCACCGCTATTTAAGCGGTGTTTTTGTGTGCGTATAAATTGTTGAGCTAGGAGTCCATGTTCATGGGAACATTTCGAGATTTTGAAGCGCCGGTATTCAAGAACCTGACCAGCGCCATTCGTGCACTGGCGATGGATGCCGTGCAAAAAGCCAACTCGGGGCATCCGGGAATGCCTATGGGCATGGCTGAGATCGCTGAGGTATTATGGATACATCACCTCCGCCATAATCCGGCAAATCCAAAGTGGGCCGACCGTGACCGCTTCGTTTTGTCCAATGGCCATGGGTCCATGCTCATTTACGCCCTGCTGCACCTCACGGGCTACGATTTGCCGATGGAGGAAATCAAGCGCTTCCGTCAGCTTCATTCCAGAACCCCTGGCCATCCGGAATATGGTTATACACCGGGCGTCGAGACGACCACGGGTCCGCTGGGCCAAGGGATTACCAATGCCGTGGGGATGGCTCTGGCAGAGAAGGTACTTGCCTCGGAATTCAATCGCCCCGGCTTCGATATCGTCAATCATCATACCTACGTGTTCCTGGGCGACGGCTGTCTGATGGAAGGCATTTCTCATGAAGCCTGCTCGCTGGCAGGCACATGGGGACTGGGCAAGCTGATCTGTTTTTACGACGACAACGGCATCTCCATCGATGGGCATGTGGAGGGCTGGTTCACAGACGATACCCCCAAACGCTTCGAAGCCTATGGCTGGCATGTTGTGCCGAACGTCAACGGACATGATCCGGTAGCGGTAGAAGCCGCCATCGAGGCGGCCAAACAGGCGGTGGACAAACCTTCCATGATCTGCTGCAAGACCGTGATCGGGATGGGCTCGCCCAACAAGGCAAATACTCACGAGGTACATGGCGCGGCGCTGGGTGACCTGGAAATAGCCGCCGCGCGTCCGCACATCGGCTGGAATCACCTGCCATTCGAAATCCCCGAGGATGTCTACCAGACCTGGGATGCGCGCACAAAGGGACAGAAACTGGAAGACGGCTGGAATCGCAAGTTTGCGGAGTATGCTGCGAAATACCCGGCTGAGGCGGCCGAGTTCAGCCGGCGGATGGCAGGCGAACTGCCGGAGGGATGGCAAGAGCACGTGGATACACTGATCGCGCGTGTTAATGCGAAGGAAGAAACCATCGCCAGCCGCAAAGCATCGCAGAATGCGATCGAAGGGCTGGCGCCCAAATTGCCGGAACTGGTCGGCGGCTCGGCAGACCTAGCCGGATCGAATCTTACCCTCTGGTCGGGTTCAAAAGGCATCGGACGACAGGATGGAGGCAACTACATATATTACGGCGTGCGCGAATTCGGCATGAGCGCCATCATGAACGGACTGACGCTGCATGGGGGAATCATTCCTTACGGCGCCACTTTCCTCATGTTCTCGGAATATGCGCGGAATGCGCTTCGCATGGCCGCCCTGATGAAAATACGCTGCCTGTTCGTATTCACCCATGATTCCATCGGTCTGGGCGAAGATGGCCCTACCCACCAACCAGTGGAACAGACCGCGACATTGCGCTACATCCCCAACATGGATGTATGGCGTCCGTGCGATACGGTCGAGTCGACCGTCGCCTGGGCACGGGCGATCGATCGCAAGGACGGTCCCTCCACACTGATTTTCAGCCGCCAGAATCTCCCCTTCCAGAAACGGGATGCGAACACCATCAAGCTGATTGACAAGGGCGGCTATATTCTGTCGGAAGCGGCCGACAATCAGCCGCGGGCAATCATCATTGCCACAGGTTCCGAAGTCGGCCTGGCGATGATGGCGCAAAAGGCGCTGGCCGAAACCGGAATGCATGTGCGCGTCGTTTCGATGCCCTGCACAAACATATTCGACCGCCAGGATGCCGATTATAAGAACAGCGTGCTGCCCAAAGGTATAGCGCGTGTGGCGGTGGAAGCAGGCGTGACGGATTACTGGCGCAAGTATGTAGGGCTGGAGGGAGCGGTTGTCGGTATCGATACATTCGGCGAGTCCGCGCCGGCTGGAGAGCTGTTCAAGCACTTCGGCTTCACCGTTGAGAATGTGGTAAAGGCGGTAAACAACGTCATTTAATTCTGACCCATTGCCAGCCGAAACGCGGAGGAAATTTTCTCCGCGCCCAGAGTTCTTTTTTTATCCAAGGAGTGTAAAACATGACAATCAAGGTCGGTATCAATGGATTTGGCCGTATCGGGCGAATGGTTTTCCGCGCGGCAGTCCAGAATTTTCCGGATATTGAAGTCGTTGCCATCAATGATCTGCTTGAACCCGACTACCTCGCCTATATGCTGCAGCATGATTCCGTGCATGGCCGTTTCAAGGGGGATGTTTCGATCGAGGACAGTACGCTCATTGTCAATGGCAAAAGGATACGGCTGACGGCGATTAAAGACCCGGCTGAACTGAAATGGGGAGAAGTCGGTGCTGAAGTCGTGGTTGAGTCAACCGGACTTTTCCTCACCAAGGAAAGCTGTCAGAAACATATTGCCGCGGGTGCCAAGAAAGTCATCATGTCTGCGCCGTCGAAAGACGATACACCCATGTTCGTATATGGAGTGAATAACGATACGTATGACGGCCAGGCGATTATTTCCAATGCCTCCTGCACCACGAACTGCCTTGCTCCCGTCGCAAAGGTACTGAACGACACCTTTGGCGTCAAACGCGGCCTGATGACGACGGTTCACGCCGCCACCGCAACCCAGAAGACGGTGGATGGTCCTTCCAACAAGGATTGGCGCGGTGGCCGGGGTATTCTGGAAAACATCATTCCCTCCTCTACCGGTGCTGCAAAAGCCGTTGGCAAGGTTATCCCGGAACTCAATACGAAGCTCACCGGCATGGCTTTTCGCGTTCCGACCTCTGATGTTTCCGTGGTGGATCTTACCGTTGAACTGGAGAAGGAAGCCAGCTACGAAGAGATCTGCAGTGCCATGAAGAAGGCATCCGAGGGCTCGATGAAAGGCGTGCTGGCCTATACGGACCAGAAGGTTGTTTCCACCGATTTCCGGGGCGAAAGCGCAACCTCGATCTTCGATGCGGAAGCGGGAATGGCTCTGGACGGCAATTTTGTAAAAGTCGTTTCCTGGTATGACAACGAGTGGGGCTACTCCAGCAAGATTCTGGAGATGGTCCGCGTTGTGGCTGGCAAGTAACAAAGGACGAATTCGTCACAAGGGGAAGAAATCCGGGATCATTTTTCTTCCCCTGGTCCCTGTCCTTCTCTTCAATTCATCATAAGGAATCCCAAACTTCCTTATGTCTTAAAACTTGGAGTTTCCCAGTGTCTGTCATTAGAGTCACCGACCTTGATCTGAAAGGCAAGCGCGTGCTCATCCGCGCCGACCTCAATGTGCCCGTGAAAGATGGCAAAGTTACCTCCGACGCACGCATCAGCGCCTCCATGGGCACAATCGACTACTGCCTGAAGCAAGGCGGCAAAGTGATGGTTACCTCCCATCTGGGACGACCGGAAGAAGGCGTGTGGTCAGAAGAAAACTCGCTCAAACCCGTAGCCGACAACATTTCTGGGCGTCTCGGAAAACCCGTGCGCCTGATCAAGGATTGGGTAGACGGCAACTTCGACGTTGCCGAAGGCGAACTGGTCATCCTCGAAAATTGCCGCTTCAACAAAGGGGAAAAGAAAAACGCGGATGAAACGGCGCAGAAATATGCAAGGCTGTGCGATGTGTTTGTGATGGATGCTTTTGGCACAGCGCACCGGGCCGAGGCCTCGACCTATGGCATTGCCAGATACGCTCCTATTGCCTGCGCTGGTATTCTGCTTACAGAAGAGCTGGACGCGCTGACCAAGGCATTGCTGGATCCCGCCCGTCCCATGGTGGCAATCGTCGGGGGCTCGAAGGTCTCGACAAAGTTGACTGTCCTGGAATCCCTGTCGGAAAAAGTGGATCAACTGGTGGTGGGGGGCGGTATCGCCAATACCTTCCTCAAGGCGGCGGGAAAGAACGTTGGAAAATCCCTGTGTGAAGATGACCTGGTTCCCACCGCCAAAATGCTTATGGAAAAAATGGCAAAGCGGAATGCGACCATTCCAATTGCCACTGATGTTGTTGTCGGAAAAAAATTCGACGCCAGTGAACCGGCAGTATTGAAGGATGCAGATGCGGTAACGGATGACGATATGATATTCGATATCGGCCCGGAGAGCGCCCGCGAGTTGTCGGACATCATCATGAAAGCCGGTACTGTGGTATGGAACGGCCCTGTCGGAGTGTTCGAGTTCGATCAGTTCGGCGAAGGCACCAAAACCATCGCCATGGCTATCGCCGATACCGATGCCTTTACCCTGGCAGGAGGAGGAGACACCATTGCCGCTATCCAGAAGTACGATATTTATGACAAGGTTTCTTACATTTCCACTGCCGGGGGAGCCTTTCTGGAATTTCTGGAAGGCAAGAAGCTGCCTGCCGTGGAAATACTCGAACAGCGCGCAGCCAGCAGATAGGTCCAGGTAGCGAATATACGGATTGATACGCCGATTCAACGCGTGCCCTCATCAGAATGATTCGAAGAACAAAAATCGTAGCAACACTCGGTCCCGCATCCCGAGATGCAAAGGTGCTGGAGCGGATGATAAACGCCGGCGTTGATGTGGTCCGCATCAACTTTTCCCATGGAACCAGGGAAGAGCATATTGAAGGAGCCGAGTTGGCGCGCTCCCTGGCACGCGCCGCCGGTCATGCGGTAGGCGTGCTGGCGGATCTGCAGGGGCCCAAGATTCGAATCGGCAAATTTGAAAACAATAAAATTCTGCTGAAAACGGGCGACCGGTTCATACTCGACGCCGAATGCGAGCTTGGAAACCAGGAACGGGTGGGTCTGGATTACAAGGAATTGCCCAATGATGTCGAAACCGGTGCAACGCTGATCCTGGATGATGGACGTATCGTGCTCGGCGTTTCCGAAGTCAAAGGAAGCCAGGTTTATTGCGTGGTCGAACAGGGCGGGATACTGTCCAACAACAAGGGAATCAACCGCAAAGGCGGCGGTCTGAGTGCGCCTGCCCTCACCGGCAAGGACGTGGAAGATATCCGCACGGCCGCAGCGCTTAAAGCCGATTATCTGGCGGTATCATTTCCCCGTTCCGGCGAGGATATGCGCTGGGCGCGGGAGGTAATGCGCGAGGCGGGCGGGAAAAGCTTATTGATGGCGAAGATCGAACGATCGGAAGCCATCCTGGCGCTGGATGACATTCTGGAGGCCTCCGATGCGATCATGGTCGCACGCGGAGACCTTGCGGTAGAGGTAGGCGATGCAGTGGTGCCGGCATTGCAAAAACGGATGATTCGCACTGCCCGAACCAAGAACAAGCTGGTGGTAACCGCCACCCAGATGATGGAATCCATGGTCAGCAGCCCCATCCCCACCCGCGCGGAGGTATCAGATGTAGCAAATGCGGTACTGGATGGCACTGATGCGGTGATGCTGTCAGCGGAATCCGCCACCGGGCAATATCCCGTTGAAGCGGTTGCAGCAATGGCGAGGGTATGCCTGGAGGCGGAAAAGGAATACCTGGTAAGCAGTGAAAATCGACGGCTGCACGGCGGCCTGCCCGATAATATCGAGGAAGCGATTGCTCGTGCGACCATGTTCACCGCAGGGGGATTGAAGATCAGAGCCATTGCGGCGCTTACCCAAAGCGGCAGGACCGTATTGCTGATGTCGCGCAGGAGTTCCACCGTGCCCATATTCGCATTGAGCCCGCAGGAGGATACACGGCGCAAGATGACGTTATTTCGCGGCGTGTATCCGGTCAAGTTCGGCGGGGGCTCGAACGACCCCGAGATCATTCTGAATCACGCCGAAAACGAGCTGCTCAGGCGGGGTGCGGTGCGTAACGGCGACCTGATCATCATGACCATCGGTGAACCGGTGGGCAAGGCAGGCGGCACCAATACCATGAAAATAGTGAAGGTCGGCGAGCACAGGAAGCAGGAACGGAAGGCGGAATCCTGAGCACGTTGCAAAGTATAGCCACTCAGGGTTTCTCGCTGCCCGTGATTCACACGTTCCGGTTTTACCATATACTGATTCTAACTTTGAGGAGGTTCTAATGGCACTCGTATCATTGCGTCAACTTTTGGATCACGCGGCAGAAAATGGCTATGGCCTGCCCGCTTTCAACGTCAACAACCTGGAGCAGATTCACGCCATCATGCAGGCCGCGGACGAATGCGACAGCCCGGTGATCATGCAGGGCTCGGCAGGCGCGCGCAAATATGCTGGCGAGCCTTTTCTGCGCCATCTCATTGCCGCAGCCGTAGAGGCATATCCGCACATTCCCATCGTCATGCACCAGGATCACGGAGCTTCGCCAGCGGTTTGCGTCAATGCCATTCGCAGTGGTTTTTCCAGCGTCATGATGGATGGATCCCTGGAAGCGGATGCGAAGACACCCTCTTCCTATGAATACAACGTTGAAGTGACGGGCAAGGTGGTGGAAATGGCGCATGCAGTGGGCGTTTCCGTGGAGGGTGAACTGGGTTGCCTCGGCTCTCTCGAATCCGGCATGGGTGAAGCGGAAGACGGCCATGGCGCCGAAGGCAAGCTGTCCCATGATCAACTGCTGACCGACCCGGAGCAGGCAGCCGATTTCGTCAAGCAAACGGGTGTGGATGCACTTGCGATCGCCATCGGCACCTCCCATGGCGCGTACAAGTTCACGCGCAAGCCAACTGGAGATATTCTCGCCATCGAGCGCATAAAGGAAATTCATGCGCGCATTCCCAATACCCATCTGGTAATGCATGGCTCCAGTTCCGTGCCGCAGGATTGGCTCGACATCATCCGTGAATATGGTGGAGAGATGAAAGAAACCTATGGCGTTCCGGTCGAAGAAATCCAGGAAGGCATCAAGTACGGCGTACGCAAGGTCAATATCGATACCGATATCCGGTTGGCGATGACAGGTGCGATACGTCGCCATCTTGCCAAAAACAAGAGCGAATTCGATCCGCGTAAATATCTCAAGGACGCGACTGCCGCAGCCAGGGACATTTGCAAGGCACGCTTTGAAGCGTTTGGCTGCGCAGGACAAGCGGCCAAAATCAAACCTGTCTCCCTGGACAACATGGCAGGCAAATACGCGAAGGGAGAATTGAAGGCCGTCATCAAGTAACCAGGTGAACTGACAGTTCTACCAGTTCAACCTCAGTGCCGGTTTTATAAAAGCAACTGGAATTCGAACGGGATAAAAGGCGAACCAGTACGGTTCGCCTTTCTATTACCGGAGGCTGAAGTGTCTGGTCGAATTGTTCGAACTTCCAGAGCGGCAAGCTGGCTCTGATCTTGCATTTGCGATCACTATCCCAGCAAGCACCGGGCAGCTTACCAGAACACTTCCTTTTTCTCGAAACCCCTCCATACCTCATCGAGTCCATTTCTTTTCGCCATCCCACGCTGTGCGATCCAACCGAGAACGATACCTTTTGCCTCGCACTCGCTGCCTTTCCCGCCTTTGCCCTCCATCATGCCGACTTCATTCAGCAATCGCTCGATCACGGCAGTGTCAACCATCGCGCCCAGCGTTTCCTGCAATGCGGCCAGAGGCTTGATGTAGCGCTTCACTTTCTTTCGGCGATACAGGTCTGAGAAAAACTCAGCGGTATATCGCTGTTCTTTCACCGCAATGCGCAGGGCATGTACCTCCTCTGTATCCTGCCCGTCCGCCTTTTTGTAATTTTTTTTCAATTTTTCGTGCCCGTGCGACAGCGCATTATCTGCGAATTTCTTCACTGACCATTCCAGCTGGGCCTTTCGCGACTCATTCTGCTGCGGGTCAGGCAGCGAAAGCCAGGTCTCTGCGTACAACCCGACGCCAAGCCTCAGCATCGCTTCTGTATATCGGGTAGATCCTACCGCCTCACGCGCCACCTCACTGTGGTTTCGCCGCATCTGCTCGCAGTCTTCCTGCAAGGCTGAGATACCGCCATGCCCATGAAAGTAGTCCCTCACTTCACTTAACGTTTCCGACATGAATACATCCCAGTCCCGCGCCGCGCCGAGGGAACGCGACAGCCATTTCAAGTCCGGGGTTGCAGAAGCAAACGCAGTTGCATCAAATGCCCGGGCAAAAACACGGCGCGCCGTACGCATCCTGCGTAATGCCACGCGCATCTGATGCAGATACTCCGGATCCTCGCTTTGCAGTATGCCTGCCTCGTTGCCCTGCAGATGATCCAGGCAAGTCCATGCGATCGCCTTGAATGCTTCACCCAGATTCATTTCCGGCTCGAGTCGCACAGGCGCTGCCTTCACCGGCGCGGGTTTGGAGTCGACAGCGAGCCTATAGCCACGTTCGGCTTTGCTTGTATTTTCCAACCTGAAAGGAATGGCAGGCAGTATATCCAGTGCGAACTGGTATAACCCCTGCACATTTCCCGATTTGAGTTCCAGTTCGACCTCGCAAATCTCGCAGGTGAAATCGGCCGGTGTTCTGATTATTCCCTGATCCAGCGAAAATTCGATCTCGCTTCCGTCCCCCAGGCGCAACATGCGCTTGCTGCGCTTGAAGTCGGTGGTAAACAGAACATGCAATTGGCCGCGCGATTCGGCACGCTCGAACAGGCGGATGAGAGACGGATCGGTTATTTGAGAGAAATCGGGCTGCCCTGTCGGCACCGTGGACTCCCATTCATAACGCCGGTGCAATCCAAGGGCAGCATCACCTCCTCCCTTGATGGACTGTATCCATTTTTTTCCGATATGGCGCAACCGCAGGACCATCTGATGCTTCTGAAGATACAGACCAGGCGTGTCGTAGTAGGCGGTGAAAAGCCGCCGCGTAACGGGACGGGAAACGGTAAGGGATGCCAGTAACGGATCCTGTCGAAGCCGGCCGGCATCCCCGGGTGACAATCTTAATTTGAGTTCGATTTCGAGCGGCATGATTTTTTCCGATTATTCCGGAGCGGCTATTTATCGCCCGGGCATAACACCATGCCTCTGGGAACTGCCGCCTCTATTGCGCGGCGGCCAGTTCCATCAGCAGCGTCTCCTGAGCGCTTCGCTTCTTGCTCTGGCCGGGATGCTTCAAATGATAACAGCCGTCGCTGTCCATTTCCCAAGCCTGGCAATTGTCCTTCAAAAATACATATAGACCTTCTTCGAGCACGCGCTTTTTCAGCCTGGGCTCCAGAACCGGAAAGCAGATCTCGATCCTTCGAAAAAAATTTCGATCCATCCAGTCGGCACTGGAAAGGTAGATATCGTAAACGCCGCCATTGCGAAAATAGAAAATCCGGCTGTGTTCGAGAAAGCGGCCGATAATGGAGCGTACCCGAATGTTTTCTGAAAGCCCCTTGATGCCCGGCCGCAAGGCGCACACCCCACGAACAATGAGATCGATCTTTACGCCTGCCTCGGACGCAGCATAGAG
The DNA here is from genome assembly GCA_017306155.1 of Nitrosospira multiformis. GTDB lineage: Bacteria > Pseudomonadota > Gammaproteobacteria > Burkholderiales > Nitrosomonadaceae > Nitrosospira > Nitrosospira multiformis_F. The sequence goes on along the minus strand of JAFKJB010000010.1, from coordinate 9,472 downwards.
TGCCTTGATGACTTCCGGTTCCAGCAATGCATTCATCTTTGCGATAATCCGGGCAGGCTTTCCTGCTCTCGCATTCTGCGCTTCGTTTTCAATGGACGCTATCATCTGGCTATGGAAACTGAAGGGAGATTGCCAGAGATATTTGAGTTTTCCCGCCTTGCCCAATCCGGTGAGTTGCGTGAAAACTTCATTCACATCAGCGCAGAAATCTTCCCTGCTGCTGAATAAGCTGAAATCGGTATAGAGCCGGGCTGTGCTGGCATGATAATTTCCGGTGCCAACATGGATGTAGCGGCGCAAGCTGCCTTCCTCACGCCGCACTATCATGGCCATCTTTGCATGCGTCTTGTGCCCTACCACTCCATAAACCACATGCGCTCCTACATTCTCCAGCCGGCTGGCCCAGTTGATATTGGCTTCTTCATCAAAACGGGCCAGCAGTTCCACCACTACCGTCACCTCCTTTCCGCTGCTCGCCGCCGCGATAAGCGCAGCCATGACCTGGGAATCGGCGCCAGTACGATATACAGTCTGCTTGATCGCCACCACATCCGGATCGGTTGCAGCTTGCTGAAGGAAATGAATTACCGGCTGGAATGACTGGTAAGGGTGATGTAAAAGAATATCGTTCTTGCGGATCAGCTGAAAAATATCCGCGGCTTTTTTCTTTTGGAGTGTTAGCGGCAGACCGGGAATGAAGGGCAAATATCTCAGATCGAGCCGGTCTATGCGCTCGAAGACGGACACCATCCGCGCCAGATTCACGGGCCCCTCTACCTGGTAGAAATCCTCCTGGGCAAGACCGAGTTGCTCCAGCAGAAAGACTGACATATGCGGTGGGCAATTGTCCGCCACTTCCAGTCTCACGGCATTGCCGAAGTGCCGTTGCGGCAGTTCGCCCTGCAGGGCAATGCGCAGGTTCTTGACCTCTTCCTCATCCACGAACAGATCGCTATTGCGCGTGGCGCGGAATTGATAGCAACCGAGCACGTTCATCCCGGCGAATAATTCCCCTACGTGCGCATGCAGAATGGAAGAGAGAAATACGAAATTATAGGCGCTGCTGCTGATTTCAGCCGGCAACTGAATCAGCCTGGGCAGCACGCGCGGAGCCTGCACGATAGCAACTCCGGAATTACGCCCGAAGGCATCCTTGCCCTCGAGTTCCACCGCGAAATTCAGACTCTTGTTAAGCACCCGAGGAAAGGGATGCGAAATGTCAAGGCCGATAGGAGTCAGCACCGGCATCATTTCGCGAAAGAAGTAAGACTTGATCCAGGCGCGCTGCGCATCGTTCCAGGTGGCGCGCCGCAGAAAATGGATCCCCTCGCCGGCTAGACCGGGCAAGATCTGCTGATTCAGCAGCGCGTACTGCCGCGCCACCAGCGTATGCGTCTGTTCGCTCACCAATTTGAATATCTGGTGCGGCAGCATGCCCGCCGGATCAAAACCGGGGGTATCGAGTTTGATCTGCTCTTTGATCCCCGCAACACGAACCTCGAAGAACTCGTCCAGGTTACTGCTGACGATGCAAAGAAACTTCAGGCGCTCAAGAAGCGGCGCCTCCTCATTTTCGGCCTGCGCAAGCACCCTCCGGTTGAATTCAATCTGGCCAACCTCTCGATTGAGGAACTGAGCGGAAGTTCTGGAATCGGTCATGCCGTCTCTGAATGTGTCCAATGCAGTCACTTCAAGCTGCCGTGCTCTATCTGATATTAGTACACTATTTGGCAAGGGGCACATAACCACGAGGCTGTTCCGCGCCGCTCCCGAAGAAATATGCCTCGAGCTGTTCGGCCAGATATTTGCGCGCCTTGATGTCCGACAGATTCAAATGATACTCGTTGACCAGCATGGTTTGGTGCCTGATCCAGCCTGCCCATGCCTCTTTCGAAACATTTTCCAGAATACGTTTTCCCAGCTCGCCCGGATAAGGCGGAAAATCCAGACCTTCCAGCTCCCGCCCGAGCTTGATGCAATTTACGGTTCTTCCCATTGCTTTCTCCAAAATATACAAATGTAGACCAGAGCGCTGCCGCGCACTGCGCTCTTCGATTACCACGACGGCCAGTCGATCCAGCAGCCAGAATCCGATCGCTGGCTAAAGCGGTTTCACAAATACTTTCGAGCGCCGTTGATAATTGTATAACCCTTGCTTCACCTTGGGTAATTGCCCGACGTCTGCTGCAAGGAAGCCGCGTTCAATGAACCAATGGGCTGTCCGGGTGGTAAGGACGAACAGTTTTTTACTGCCTTGGGATCTTGCCTTCACCTCGATAGCCTTGAGCAATGCATCTCCACAGCCCGCGCTGCGATAGTCCGGATGAACGGTAAGGCAGGCGAGTTCATCTGCCTTGTCGTCCGGAAAAGGGTAGAGTGCCGCACAACCGATAATCATGCGATCATGCTCGATCACGACGAAGCGATCAATTTCCATCTCCAGTAACTCGCGGTTCCGCCGCACCAGCGTCCCATCCGCTTCGAGGGGCTCGATCAGCTGCAAAATCGCGCCGACGTCCTCTATCCGCGCTTCCCGCAGGTTTTGCAACGGACCCTCCGATATCATCGTCCCGATGCCGACATGCGTGAATAGCTCCTGTAATACAGCCCCGTCCACGTGCCGGCTTATCAGATGAATACGCGATACTCCGCGTTCACAGGCATGCAAGGCAAAAGGCAGATAAAGCTGTGCATCCTCAGCAAGCTTTACCGTTTTTCTGCCAAACTCGTTAAGCAAGCTCCTGCCCTCCGCCACCGTCAGTTCCCGCAGCAGCAATGCTTGCCCACCGTCAGCAGCGCTCTTTTCGATCCCCTGGGTATCCATCAGAAATATGAGTTTCTCCGCCTTGAGGGCGATCGCAGCCTCGGCTGCGACATTTTCCAGTGTCAAATTAAAGATCTCGCCGGTAGGCGAATAGCCAAGCGGCGACAGCAATGCCAGCTCGCCTTGCTCGAGCCGCGAGCGGATGGCGGGAGTATCCACCTTGCGTACTTCTCCGGTATGCATCAGATCGATACCTTCTATCACCCCGATTGGCCGTGCAGTCACAAAGTTGCCGCTGGCGACGCGAATCGCAGCGTTGGCCATCGGTGAATTTGGCAAACCCATTGATAGCAATGCTTCGATTTCGACGCGCACCCGCCCTATCGATTCCTTGACGCATTGCAATGCCGCCGCGTCGGTGACGCGCATACCCCGGATATATGTCGTCTGCAAGTCATGTTCGTTCAGGCGCGACTCGATCTGGGGGCGGGCACCGTGCACCAGCACCAGGCGTACGCCCAGGCTGGCAAGCAGATTGAGATCGTGTACGAGTTCGATGAATTTCCCGTCCGCAACGACCTCCCCGCCGAAGGCGACCACGAAGATTTTATGGCGGAAGCTGTTGATATAAGGTGCTACCGACCGGAACCAGGCCACGAAATCCATGATCAATAATCACCCCATAGCGCCTGCAATGCCCCCACTGCCGCCAGCGCAGCACTTTCCGTCCGCAGTATGCGGCTACCCAGGCGCAATGGGATAAAATCCGCCACCATTGCAGCCGCTTCCTCCTCCTGCGTAAACCCTCCTTCGGGTCCCACGAGCAAAATGATCGAGTTGATATTTGAAGAACCCTTGAAATCCCGCAAACCCTTTCCTGCAAAAGGCGAGAGCATGAAGCGGGCATCGGGGGAAAGACTGCCGCTGGACGTTCTGCATGATTCGATTTGCGTGCCCAGCCAGTTCTGGAGGACCGCAAGCGGCAACACTTCCGGCACACGGTTTCTGCCGCACTGCTCGCATGCAGAAATAACGACTTTTTGCAAATGGCTCACGCGTTTTTCTCCGCGCTCCCCACTGAGCTTCACGACGCTCTGCTTGGTAATGAGAGGCTGAATCCGGGTTACACCCAGCTCGACTGCTTTCTGCACGATCCAGTCCATCTTTTCACCCATGCACACCGCCTGAGCAAGCAGGATGTCAAGCGGGGATTCGCGCTCGACCTGTACATGCCTTTCGACTATGACAGCTACACTCTGCTTGCTGATGCGTGAAATGACAGATGTGAATTCCCCGCCGTCGCCATTGAACAACACCACTTCATCGCCTGGCTCGAGTCTCAGAACGCGGACGGCATGATGCGCAACTGCTGAGGGCAATTCCAGAACCTGTCCGGCAAGAATCTCCACAGGACAGTAAAAGCGGGGAAGCGTCATTGCATCTTCAGTATCAGACGGTGGAGCAATCAATGCGCCTTTCTCATGATAGTATTGTCATCTTACAGTCCTGCTGGAACAACAAGCGCTGTCGAGGTATACGCGCTGCTTTCAATTATATCCGCACGGCAAGCTTCTGCGAAAAGACACCGCCCGGCCTCTGCCCGGGCAGCGCAAGAAACGATATCTGGCATTATAAAGAAACGAGATCTGGGGGAAAAATATGGCGAGCCTGGAAACACCTGTGTGTGACTTCGGCTGGAAAGCAGTTGATTTCGATTTACCGGGAGTAGATGGAAGACGATACAACCTGGCCTCCGTCAGGGGCGAAAAAGGATTGCTGATCATGTTTATCTGTAATCATTGTCCTTATGTGAAGGCCGTGCACGAACGCATCATCCGTGATGTCAACGAATTGCGTGCGCAGGGTATCGGCGCTATCGCAATCATGTCGAACGATCCATCGGATTACCCCGAGGATTCATTTGAAAACATGGGGCGCGTAGCCCGGGAATATGCCTATTCCTTTCCCTATGTCTGGGATGAAACCCAGGAAGTAGCAAAGGCATATGGCGCAGTCTGTACGCCGGATTTTTTTGGCTTCAACCACAAGCTCGAATTGCAGTATCGTGGACGCCTGGATGCTTCCCGCAAGGAAACCGCGCCCGCAAACGCACGACGCGACCTTTTCGAAGGAATGCTCGAGGTCGCCCGCACCGGCGCCGGTCCCGGGGATCAGATTCCCAGCATCGGCTGCTCCATCAAGTGGCGAGCGGGCTAGCCGGTGATTGATGCAGTTATCGCTGCAGTCAAAGCAGTTGCCCAGCAGGAAATTATGCCGCGCTATATGAAAGTTGCGCGGCAGCGCAAGGTTGATGGAAGCCTGTTTACGGAAGCTGATCTTGCCACACAGGAAACGCTTTCGCGCGAGTTGAGAAAAATTTATCCCGGTCCGGTGGTGGGAGAAGAAATGACGGAAAACGAGCAGGCCGAGCACTGGCGTGCAGGCGCTGCGGGACTTTGGTGCATGGATCCGATAGACGGAACTTCCAATTTTGTCAACGGATTGCCCTACTTTGCCGTTTCTGTGGCATTAATGCGGCACGGCAGAAGCATACTGGGAGTGGTTTACAATCCAGTGGCGGATGAAATGTTCTATGCCGAAAAAGGCAGGGGCGCATTCCTGAACGGAGAAAGATTACCGATAAAGGAGGATGTCCCGCCGCTACGGGCGGCAATCGCGAGCGTGGACCTGAAACGGCTCGATCGCAGGCTTGCGCAGGAAGTCTCTACGGCAAAGCCGTTTTCTTCTCATCGCAACTTCGGGTCCTGCGCCCTTGAATGGTGTTACACCGCTGCCGGACGTTTTGACCTGTATCTGCACGGCGGGCAAAAACTATGGGACTATGCCGCGGGTAGCCTGATCCTGGAAGAGGCAGGGGGTCACATGTGCGGGTTGAACGAGGATGATTTCTGGGCCGAGCCGCTCTGGCAGCGCTCAGCCATTGCTGCCCTTGATCTGAACCTTTTCATGCAGTGGCGCGACTGGGTGCGCGCGCATCGCTAGCCTGCGGTCCTGACGGGCTCTCAACTTTGGATGCGAAAAGACAGGCGAAAGTTTCCTCTTTTGAGCTTTGAGAGGAAAACTTCTTGCCCCTAACCTCCATTCAGATCCCACAATACGCAATACTGCACTATAAACCACTCCGCTCGGCAGCCTCAAGCAACCACCGATAACCAGTGCAAACGAATCAGAAGCACGAGGTCATCTTTTCTACACAATATCTTGATCTCTTGCTATATTTCTACACTAAATTTACTCGAGCCCTGTCATTAAACGCCGATATCAAGGAAGACAGGACGAACGAACTATCCTGCCACACTTTATATTCAGGCTCACGAGCCGTAATAGCACTGGCAAACCAATGGGAAGCATGGGTATCGACTGCCCTCCTGAAATCGCGCCGCCCTCGTTTCACTGGGACCGCGCAGAGATATAAAATTGAGTGCTGGCTGCGGAAATGCAGGAGTTTGAAGGTGGACCTGGTCGCTGATTCGGAAAAGGAATTTACATGCGCGCTTTTAGAAAGACTGTTTTAAAAAAGACGGGGCTGGCGCTTGCAATCGCTGCCGTCCTTACCGCGGGGAGCATACAAGGCTGTAACAAAGTGGAGGACCCGGCGAAACTGATGGCGGATGCGAAGCGCTATGAAGAAAGCGGGGATCACAAGTCAGCCACCATCCAGTTAAAAAATGTCTTAAAACAGAACCCGGATAACTCGGAAGCGCGATATCTGCTTGGCACAATATACAACAAGACTGGGGATTCTCAGTCCGCAGAAAAGGAACTTCGCAAGGCCTTGAGCCTGGGTATGGATGCCGGCAGGGTGCTGCCCGAACTGGGACAGGCCCTGCTCAGGCTAGGCGCCTATCAGCAAATCCTGGATGAAACGAAAGAACTGGCCGACAAAACAAAGTCGGCGCAGATACTCACGCTCCGGGGGAATGCGCAGCTTGGATTAGGCAAGGCTTCGGAAGCAAAGGCACTATTCGAGCAGGCGCTTGGACAAAACCCGGATTCTGCCGACGCGTTAATCGGCCTGGCGAAATATTCCCTGCTGCAAAGGGATGTGGAAGCCGCAGCCAATTTCTCGGAACAGGCGGTTTCCCGGAGTCCGCAAAATGTCGACGCCTGGTTGTTCAAGGGCGACCTTCTGCGGATGCAGGGCAAATCCGACAAAGCTCTGTCCGCCTATGACCAGGTGGTGAAGCTGAAACCGAACGCAGCCATTGCCTATATCAACAAAGCAGCCGTCGAAATTGAAACGGGCAAGTTTGAGGCGGCAAAGGCAAATATCGACACTGCACGCAAGATCAGTCCCAGCCTGATGGTGTTCTATACCCAGGCTTTACTCGATTACAGCCAGCAAAAACCTGCTGCCGCGCTGGAGTCACTCCAGCAGATACTCAGTAAATCACCTGAGCACATGCCAAGCGTGTTGCTCGCAGGTGCGGTGCAGGTCGCCCTCGGATCAATGCCACAAGCGGAACAGCATCTGAAACATTATCTGGAGAAGGATCCGGGGAACATCTACGCGCGCAAGCTGCTTGCTTCCGTGCTGTTGAAAAACCGTGAAACCAAGCGCGCTTTAGACGTCCTGACCCCGGCACTCAAGAATGTGAAAGAGGATCCTCAGTTATTCGCCTTGACCGGAGAGGCTTACATGCAAGCCAGGGAGTTTGCGAAAGCGACCGAATACTTTGAAAAAGCCAGTAATATCGTGCCAAAAAGCGCAATGCTTCATACCGCTTTAAGTATGAGCAGGCTGGGCCAGGGCGAGAGCGTCGCTGCGATCTCTGAGTTGGAGATGGCAGCGAAACTGGATCCTAAATCACCCCGCGCCGGAATTCTGCTCGTCATGACTCACTTGCGTCTAAAAGAGTTCGATAAAGCGCTTGCCGCAGCAAAAGCATTGGAGAAAGAGCATCCAGATAATCCCCTCATTCAGAACCTGAAAGGGGGGATCTATATGGGTAAGAAAGACGCGGCGAATGCACGGGCCAGTTTTGAGAAAGCACTGTCCCTCCAGCCAGCTTACTTTCCGGCTGCAGTAAATCTCGCTCAGCTGGATTTACAGGATAACAAGCCGGATGTGGCGAAAAAACGCTTCGAAGCCATCCTTGAGAAAGACAAAAAGAATATTCAGGCTATGTCTGCGCTAGCAGATCTTGCTGTCAACCAAGGCCAAAAAAAGGAAGCAACCGAGTGGCTGGAACGCGCCATGCAAGCGAATCCAGATGTTCTTCAACCTGCTATCCTGCTCGGCTCGCATTATTTACGCCAGGGCGAAAAGCAGAAAGCGTTGGCCCTTGCCAAGAAACTGCAGACCTCCCATCCGAAGGAGCCAGCCACACTCGACCTGCTGGCACAGGCTCAACTGGCAAATACCGATAAAGCGGGCGCCCTGGAAAGCTATAACAAACTCGCAGCACTGGTGCCCGAATCCGCACCTGTTCAGTTCCGTATTGCCTCTATATATATGGAAATGAATAATCCTTCTGCGGCAGCAGAGGCGCTGAGAAAAGCACTGACCATCAAGCCTGATTATCTGGATGCGCAATTGGCCCAAGCAGCATTGGAAGTGCGTAAAGGCAATCATGAACAAGCCATGACTATTGCAAAGCAGATTCAAAAACAGCAGGGAAAGTCGCCAGCCGGATACGTTTTGGAAGGCGACCTGCTCACAGCACAGAAGAAACCAGAACTTGCCGCCAAGGCGTACGAACACGCGTTTTCTCTTAGAAAGAGCGGATCGTTAATGATGAAGGTGCATGCCTCTCTCACTCAGGCCGGAAAGGGGAAGGAGGCAAACTCGCGTCTGGCTGAATGGCTGAGCAAACATCCTGCTGACTTGGGCACGCGCATGTATCTTGCCCAAACCTACATGTCGGAACGACAGAATAAAGCCGCAATCGAGCAGTATCAGATCATTCTCAAGCAGAATCCCAAGTTTGCTCCCTCGCTGAACAATCTGGCCTGGCTTTATCAGCAGGAAAAAAATCCTCTAGCTCTGGAATATGCGGAAAAAGCACATCAGCTGGCTGCAGATGATCCCATTGTATTGGACACGCTGGGATGGATATTGGTAGAGCAAGGAAATACCTCGCGCGGGATACCGTTTCTACAGAAAGCAGTTTCTTTAGCGCCTCAAGCAGAGGAAATTCGCTACCACTTGGCGTTCGGGCTGGCCAAGGCAGGCAACAAGACACAAGCCCGTAAAGAACTTGAACAACTTCTTGCTACCGGAAAAAATTTTTCCAGCATCGATGAGGCCAAAACGTTGTTGAAACAAATGCACTAGAACATTTTTCCTTTATTCAGTCAGCCCATCCTTCGTATCGAAGACAGTCTGCCTGTGGAGACAGGAAGGGAGCGTTTCCCCGCGCAGGATCGGAGGCTACCGGCCTCATGCGCTAAAAGCCCATGCCGCCGAGGTCCGGGGCAAGCTTCTGGAAGACAAGGGAATAACACTTGCACAGTTGCGCGACTGGATTGAAGAGACTTTGGGGACGCGCGTCCACATCTCCTCCGTTGACCGGTTTATCCGCTCGCTGGGATACAACTATAAAAAAACACTGCGGGCCAGCGAACAAGAACGGGCTGACGTGGCGACGGCAAGGTGCCTCTGGCGGGACTGGCAAAAGACCTGCGCGTCCGCGCGCCTGGTCTTTCTCGATGAAACGGGAGCAGCCACGAACATGACAAGACGGC
>JAFKJB010000033.1 GCA_017306155.1 Nitrosospira multiformis | reverse complement strand
TAACCGGCGGGATAGATACACGCAATTCCAACACGTTCAACATCGGCACATCCTACCCTTCGTCCGCCAAATCCACTTCGGGTATCGCAACGGCTACGAGGGCTATGGTAATACTCCGGCTGCCTGCCAGCTATCCCATGCCCTCCGTGAAAACTCTCACGACTATTTTCCAGCAGCTGCGCTCGAACCCGGGTAATCCCATTTTGAGGAGCGCGTTCTGATGACTCAGTTATCCAATTTCCCTCTTGACGTCGATTTCGCCGGTACGTATTTGCAGGCAAATGGCATGGAGGGGTCTGGAAATACCCTGCTGGCCGGGATGAGGGATCGTATCGAGATTGTGGATAGAGCGGCACGACTGACCCTGTACGGCATAGATGCAGAAACAAATTTCGGTCATAGAACCGAAGTCAGTTTTCCTGCATTCCCTAATTCCGGCGAATGCTGGTCCTCGCTAGATTTCATGATTGATCCTTTGTGGACGACTAACGGGGTTTCTGGTCTCGGTTCCTGGTATCCGACACCGGATCCCGGCGAAGAGTTGATTGTCAAGCACGTTAACATCGGTCTGCGTATTGTCGATCAAGAAACGCTTTTTGTGGCCGTCCCTGCGACTACGCTTCCGGCAGTAACTTCAACCGGAAGGATTGTAGCAGCAAGGAAGGTGGAGAAAGGCAAGTGGCATAACGTCACGATTCGCGCAAATCTACAAACAAACGCTACCGGCTGGCGCGAGGTTTATCTGGACCGCATGAAAATTTTTGGGGAATACAACGTACCCACGGCTTATGAGGACGCAACTGGTCCTTATTTCAAGGTGGGGCCAAGAACGCTCGTCCAGGACTATGACATGGTGAGAATGTGGGTACGGAACGCCAGGCAATGGACTGGCAACGAAAGTTTTCCGGCGGTCATGGGGGAAGTGCCAGTGTCGCCCTTAAAAATGCTGCAGAAATAACGTTTCAATCGGACTCTATGGAGCCGCCTCTGGAAACAGTGGCGGTTTTTTACTAGCTTTCACGCGAACGCTAGCGGCAGTATGTAGTAGTCCTGGAAACCTCTGATCAACACTCTTCTTGTGTTGCTCGGGTTTTTTTGAACCCCTGCTAAGGGCAGGCCCGCTCACTGGGTTAAGTAGTTTGGAGGAAAAATGGAAGTGGATCAGCTTACGGATGAGCAAATCGCAAATCTTACGCCGGAACAAATCGAGATATTGGAAAGCGAGCCGGACAAGCTTGCGGAAATTCTAGGCGGACAGGAAGTGCCTGAGGAAGAAAGAACGGAGAAATCCAGCTCTGATGTGAAAGACGATGCGTTCAGCAAAGTGAGCGACGATGAAGGTGAAGATGAGCCTGTCGTTCTGAACAAGAGCGGCAAGGGAATTATTCCCTATAAGAAGCACAAGGAACTGCGGGTAGAGAACTCAGCGCTGCGTGAGCAGCTAAAGTCCACGCAAGGCAAACTCGACGAATTCCTGATGCGGAAAGAGGAAGCAAAGGAAGCAGAGCCTGTTGCGCTGGATGAAAAACTCAAGACGCACCTTGAGGCTCTGAAGGAAGAGATGCCTCAACTTCATCAGGTACTCAGTGCTCTGCTCGAGGGGAGTCGAAAGCAAGGCGAAAGGCTGGAGCAAACGCTGCAAGAACTGGAGCGTGAAAAGGATGAATCCGAGCGCATAAACCAGCAGAGCACTGCAGAGCAAGTCGCTGAGGCAAAAGACAATAACCCTGATCTCGTGCATTGGGAAAGTAATGACACAGACGCCTGGGAAGAGGCACTGAAGCAGGACGAAATTCTGAGAACCAATACGAAGTGGGCGGGAAAGCCTTATGCGGAAAGGTTTCAGGAGGTTGTCCGGCGTGTCAGGGCAATTATGCCGGAAGCCTCCGCTCCAAAAAAGAAGTCCGAGCCGGGAATGATTAAAGCGGATGTGCAAGCCAAGCTTGAGGCAGCCCTGGTGAGGAAGCCTGTAACTCTATCGGATATTCAGGGTGGGGCAAATCCAGCATCTGAGCGTGAGCAACTTGAGAATCTGAGCCCTTTTGAACTTGCTCAGAAGCTGATGAAGATGCCCCCGTATCAGGCAGCAGCCTTGAGAGCCGAACTTGATTAAGGATCATTGATTAAATGGCTGAAACAAACGTAGCAAGCGGAACTTCACTGGCAGTCAAACATTATAGCGCGGCACTCTTCGCCAACACGCTCAAAGGATCCACGGCGATTGACAGTCTTGTCGGTCCGGTCGAGCCTTCGGTAGCAATGCAGAAAATTGCCGGGCAGACAAATCCGGGCATGCCTATTGTGCGTATCGATAATTTGATGAAGAGTGCTGGCGATGTCGTATCGCTCGATCTGGTCGATACCGTAGGCGGCGAACCGCTGATGGGTGATGTCAATCGTGAAGGACGGGGCAGTGCGCTTTCGTTCTCCTCGATGGAGATCAAAATTGATCTGTCCAGTAAGGTCATCGATGCAGGTGGCAGCATGTCGCAGCAGCGCACCAAGCATCAGTTGCGTGAAATTGCCTTGGCGCAGCTGTCAGGTTATTTCCCCCGCCTCGATTCCCAGGAAACACTGGTACATCTCGCCGGTGCGCGTGGATCGCAAACTGGTTCGGATTGGACAGTACCGCTTCAAAGCGCACCGAACTTCGGCGCCATAATGGTGAACCCCGTGAAGGCGCCTACCTATAATCGACATTTTGTAGTGAACGGCGCCAATCTGACTTCAGGAGGGCAGCAGCTGGGATCCATCGTTTCAACAGACGCCCTGCGCTTGTCTCATCTGGATCTGCTGCGCAAGAGGCTCGATGACATGGATCAGCCGCTGCAATCCGTCAAACTGGCAGGGGATCGGGCCGCGCAGACTTCCAAGATGTGGGTGTTTCTTGCCACACCCAATCAGTACTCGCTCCTTTTGACCGAAGGTTCGTTACGTGCATTCCAGCAGAACGCCATCAATCGGGCGGCATATTTTGACGAACGCCACCCCCTGTTTGCCGGTGAGGTTGGAATGTGGAATGGCATTCTGGTGATCAAGAATGAGCGCGCGATTCGCTTTATGCCTGGCGAAAGCACGAAGATAGTTACCGCAGCAAATGCGGCAACTGCAACAGAAACCGATCAAGCTGTCAATGGAGCATTGACAGCCGGCTATGCGATCGAGCGTGGATTGCTATTAGGCGCACAAGCACTGGGTGTCGCTTATGGCAAAACCAGGGTCAGTGGAATGCAGTTTGGATGGAAGGAGCATTGGTATAACTTTGAAAGTAACCTGGAAGTGATGGGCGAGAAGGTTTGTGGCAAAGCGAAAACCCGTTTCTCTATTGACGATGGAACAGGTTTCAAGGTACCCACCGACTTTGGTGTGATTGCAGTTGACTCGGTTGTACCACTTTAATCCGTTTTAACCTGTTTGATACGTGAAAGCGGAGCTTTATTGTTCCGCTTTCACCCATCATTTTTTCGAAAGGTATAGATAAATGGCCATTTTTAGTGCACCGGACCTGAACAGCAAAGCGATGCCCATGGGCAACTATGGCAACGCCGCGGTGGTTTATGGAACAGCAACGCCCTTATCCGGAGTAGTTGGAAGCATCTACCGTCCGGTCAGAATCCCGGCTGGCATGAGTGTGACAGCATTACGGATAGTAAATGACGATATGGATACAGGAGGCACCACATTTGCTGTAAAAATCGGCTATACCCCAGTCGAGCCAGGGCAAAGTCCTGTCGAGGATGATGATTATTTTTCGCCGGCCACAACGATTTTATCCGGTGCAGCTCTTACCGATCTGAGATTTCAGCCCATCAAATTCGAAAAAGATGTGTACGTCATCCTGACGGTAACTGTACCAGCCACTGCGTTTGCTTCGGGCAATATCACTGCAATCGTTGCAGGCGAGGCAACAGGCGTCAAGTAAAAGCAAGTAATAATCAGGAAGTCAAAGGCGATTTCCAGGAGCTCTGGGAATCGCCTTTTTATTGAGGATTTCATATGCCAAAAGTCAAATATATTGCCACCGGCATCAAGATTGACAGCATCAATGGCGTGAGACTGCGCTGGGAACCAGATCAAGTGCGGAATGTAAGCGCTGAAGTTGCGGAGAAGCTCCTCGTCTACTCCGATACCTGGATGCGCGTTCACAACGAGACACTGGATAACGTTGTACCGATCGGACTGGCGCAAGCAGAGCAACCGGTTGAAGAACCGCTGCCGGTGATCGACTTTCATTCCATGAGCAAAAAAGCTCTGCTTGAGTTCGCCGAGCGCAAATACAACGAACGACTGGATAGGCGCCAAAACGAGGGAACCATACGGCATAAAGTGATTGCTTTGTTTTCCAAGAACGAGATGCCGGACTGATGTCATTCTCATATCAGTCAATCGTCGAGCTAGCTCGTATTCCGCTGAATGATGAAGACAAAACACGTTACCCCGATACTGTGTTGCTGTCCTTCGCTAATCAGGGAATGTTGCAGATTCTCAAACGGCGGCCGGATCTGTTCATAGGTGAGTTCAATAACCTGCCCGATGGAGAACGCGTTCTGGATGATGCTTTTCCGCTATCGCCCCTATGTCTCCAGACAGTAGCAGATTATGTCACGGCCAGAGCAGAAATGTCTGACGATGAGCATGTCAATTCCGGACGTGCGGCTCTGTTCATGCAGTTGTTTGGCTCCGAGGCGCAACCATGAAATTCTGGAGCGATTTTTATGATCTGCTTATGCCGGATCTGCCTGGATGCCCAACTGCTGCAGCCGACGGTGCATTGCGTCAATCCGCTATAGCATTCTGCGAGCAATCCCTGGCCTGGCAAACCGAGCATCTGCCTATCTTCGTAATGGGGGGCATTGCGGAATATGCCTACTCCCCCCCTGAAAGCGCGGCAGTTCATGCCATCATACATGCAGTGTTGGATGGAGAAGAAGTAGAACCTTTTTCCTGTGGGAAGAATATCACGATCAGAAACTTGCACCGACAAACTGGCAAGCCACGCTATATTCTTGGCGGTCCATCTTCGCTGACCCTGGTTCCAACTCCGGATAGTAATGGAGTATTGACAATAACAGTCGCGTTAAAACCTTCGGCCATCAGTACAGGGGTTGACGACACGCTATTTCATGAGTACCGCGAAGCCATCATTCACGGCTCGATGGCGCGGCTAATGCTGTCACCCAAAAAGCCCTATACCCATATCCAGCTAGCTGCCTATCACCAGCAACAGTTTATTATCAAGACGGCGGCGGCAGGCATGAGGGTAGCCAGAGGCTATGCCAGAGCGCCCTTCCAGACAACAATCCTGAGGCGAGGATAAAACATGGGACTCAAGTTCTCGAATTTTGGCAAGGCCATCATCAGTTCCGCTCCCAGTGGGACAACGGGATTGAGCTTCACAGTGGAGGTCGGAAAGGGTGTTCTCTTTCCATCACCCGGCATCGGTGATTATTTTTATGGCATATTCAAGGATGCTTCCGGCAACCGGGAAGTTGTGAAAATCGAGGCACGTACGACTGACAGCTTAATCATCGCGCAAGGAGGACGGGGACTGGACGGTACGGCTCCCCGCACTTGGGCAGCAGGCGATTACTTCGTTGCCGGTGTGACCAGCATCGCCTTGCAGGAATCCCTTGTAAATCCAAATCTCCAGGCGCTTGGCGCCCTGGAAACGTCGGCCGATAAGATGGCGTATTTCACTGGACCCGGCACAGTCGCATTGGCGAATCTGAGTTCCTATATCCGAAGTTTGCTGGATGATGATGATGCGTCGGTTGCGAGAGCGACACTAGGCGCTGCGCCTGCCAGCCTCATCCCCCCCGGAACCGTTATGTCATTTTTTCAGGCGACGGCTCCGGCAGGCTGGACTCAGGTCACGGCGCACCATAATAAGGCACTGCGTGTTGTGGGAAGCAGCGGTGGCGGTTCCGGCGGCTCAGTCGCGTTCACGTCAGCCTTCACGTCGCAGGCGGTTTCAGGTTGGAACAGCGCGACGACATTGACCTCAGCACAGATACCGGCGCATACACACTCGATTTCGACGTATGGAGATGAAACCGGAACCGGCTTTGTTTGTGCCGGCTCTGGCCCATTCGTCAGTAATATAAATTCGTTCGAAAACACAGGCGGCGGCGGCTCGCACAGCCATATTTTTACCGGCACGGCCATCAACCTTGCCGTGCAATACATCGACATAATCATAGCGAGTAAGGATTGATGGAAATACATACAGCAGATTGTCCCCTGGGAGCAAAGTGTGAAGAGCTCAAGCTTGAAGACACCAAGCCTGTCCTCTATCGATGTCCATGGTATGTGCAGGTTCGCGGCGTAGATGTCAACACGGGACAGGAAACCGATTCATGGGGATGCGCTATAGGCTGGCTGCCCACATTGATGATCAACGCAGCCAACGAATCCCGCAAGGGCGCCGCAGCCACAGAATCCTTCCGTAACGAGATGGTGAAGCACAGCGAGACAACGCAAAAAGTGCTGCTTGTGGCAGCGCACATGGCGAACAGGAAGGCCCAGGGTAACGGTTTATTGGAGCAGGGCGAGATATGCGAGTGACAATCATTCGGGATGACAGCGCGGTTGGAGTGGATGGCGTATTCAGGCGAGTCGATTTATCGCCGTTGAGGGCGAATGTGCGCGCTGTGCAGTGGAACGGTACGAGTGGTCACATAGAGTATGACGATACTGCAAATACGCTGCTCACAAACATAGCAGAGTTTCAGTCATTTGTGGATCTATGGAAAGCCGCGGGGTCAGAACAAATCTCCTCGTTGATTGCACTGAATCCGGATCAAATGAAAGCAGCCGCCGTGACTCGTATCAACACTGCTTATCAGTCCAAGGTAAGGGAATTGACAGCAGTTTATCCGGAGGCAGAAGTGAAGAGCTGGGCATTGCAGGAAGCGGAAGCAAAGACATGGTTTTCGAATCCTCAAGCCCATACTCCCTGGCTGGATAGCGCTGCTGAGGCGCGAAGCATAAGTAAGGCAGATCTGGCGACCAAAATTACCACCAAGGCTGCCGCATTTGCAGGGGCGCATGGTCAACTGACGGGTAAGAGGCAGAGGCTACAGGAGATGATTGCCGCCCTTGGGGATTTTCCCACCCAGCAGCAATTGGATGACATCAAATGGTGAGCACATGATCGAAACTTTTTGAAAAGACCGTAAGACGCGGCTTGGCCCGCTTTTTTTTTGCCCGAACGGGCTTTTTTATCCCAATACCCAGGAGGAATTATTGTGACCATGTTTCAACGCAAACGCATCCAAGCCATTCAGGAAGAGGTGGAAAGACAACGTGCTGCGGTAGAAGCCCGCGCAGATGGTTTATTGGAAAAATTGAAGGAGTCGAAATGGACGGCTGCAATATTGCTGGGTGCAGTCGTATTTGCAATCACAGTTTTGTGGGGTTTGTCCTGATCATGGCGGAGGATGACGGCGATCATAAAGTTGCGAGGAGGATCGAGAGGCGGCGCGGCCCGTCCACCTACACATTATCCTTCAGTGGAATTATTGCAGTGGCTGGCCTCGTTGCATCCGGCGTCGCCACGTACAACACACTGCAAAATGATATCGCGACCCTGAAACGGGGTGAGTTGTATCAGGAAAGAACCAATGAACGCCTTGATGAGGAAATCAAATCGGTGAGAGCCGAGCAGCGTGAAACAATGAAGGAATTCAACGACAAGCTCGACAGGATCATCGAAAAATGGACGAGAGGAAGAAAGCCATGAGGTATCTGCTGGGAGCCTTGTTTCTGGCGTCGTGCACCATGCTTACGCCCCTGGTAACGAATGAACCCCTGGTGACAAACGAAACTGCAATGGAGCCACCGGCTTCAACTGTACAACCGCAGCAAGCGTCAATGAGCACTGCGGAAATTCCGAAACCCAAGTCCAAGCAAGCCTCTCCTGTGTCTGAAATATCCTCCTGCACCATAGTGGATGCAGGCGATCTGAAGGAAACCATAAAGGCGAAGCTGGATTGCATCACAGAAAATACTCCCTGACACCTGTACCCGATACGGATAAATGAGCATGGAATACAAGGGATCATGAGATGAGCAAGCCATTGTTTGATCAGGGAAGGTCCGCTGTAGCGTTACTAGTGCTGGCAGCATCAACGCTTGTCGGCATCGCTGTACACGAGGGCTATCGGGACGAGGCTTATGTCCCGGTGAAAGGGGACGTCCCAACCATCGGTTTCGGCACGACAAACGGCGTGAAGATGGGCGACAAGACAACGCCGGAGCGGTCTTTGGTCAGGCTGCTGGACGAAATAGAAGGTGTTTATGCCGCCGGAGTCAGGCGCTGTGTGACCGTGCCTCTCTATCAGCATGAGTATGAGGCGTATGTGAGCCTGGCTTATAACATCGGTGTCGGTGCTTTCTGCCGAAAGGCATTACCTGGAAAACCGCCTAATCTTATCGACTTGATCAATGCCGGACGGTATGGAGAAGCGTGTGCGCGCATAGAGGCATTCAAATATGGTCCCGGCAAAAAAATATTACCAGGTCTCGTGAAGAGGCGTGCTGAGGAACGGGCATTATGCGAGGGTCGAAGAACTGGTTTAAGGCATGATAGTTCTTCCGGAAGGGGAGATCTGGCGAAGTGAGCGCATTCAGGATTTCCGGATTCTCTGGCCTTGTGCCAAGGCTGGCAAAGCATTTGCTCAGTTCGAACCAGGCGCAGACAGCGACCAATTGCAATCTTGCCGGTGGAGATTTGCGACCCAGAAACGCGGCGCTACTTGTGTTTTCTCCACAGATAGATGGCGAGATCCGGTCGATGTTCAGGATCGAAAAGGATGGAAACGAGAAGTGGCTAGCGTGGAGCCGGGATATAGATGTAGCCCGTTCGCCTGTTGCAGGAAATACACCGCAGCGATTCTACTACACGGGTGACGGAGAACCTCGCACCTCTGACTTTGAAATGGCGACTGCCGGCTCCGGGATTTATCCATCCACCTGCTACGTACTTGGCGTTACACCCCCGGTCAACGAACCACTGGTAATGACGTCAGGTGGAAGCGGAGCAGTGACTTCCCGGGCCTATGTTTACACATTTGTCACGCAATGGGGGGAGGAGTCGCAGCCTTCCCCCGTTTCCATAGTGACCAGTGGAAAGATAGATGCAACCTGGATGATTTCAAATCTGGACGCAGCACCTTCAAACTCCGGAGCAATCATTGCTGTTTCCAGGAATTCTCCAACTGCCGGCCAGGCAGAAATCAGCCTTGATACCGTCTTCGGCTTAAGAGCGCATGAGGAAATCAGGTTTGAATCGGTATCAGGCATGACCGACTTGAACGGCCGATTTACCCTCATAAGCGTAGACCTGATAACGAAAAAAGTTGTCATATCTCTTTCTACAGACCAGGTCTACGCCGGAGGTGGAGAGTGGAAGCGCCAGGCCCCACACAATACCGGGGGAATGAACAAGCGCATCTATCGGACGCTTACCACTTCGGCAGGGAGCGAGTATCGCTACGTCACAACACTTTCAGCGGTTACGAAAAGTTACAGTGATACTGTTCCTGATACGGTGGTTGCATTAAGGGAAGTATTGCCCTCCACGAACTGGGAAATGCCCCCAGCCAACATGAAAGGCATTGTGATGCTTGCGAATGGAATTGCCGCAGGATTCACGGGGAATGAGGTACTTTTCTCGGAACCCTTCAAACCTTATGCCTGGCCCACCTCTTATCGCCAGACATACGATCAGGAAATTGTAGCGATCGCTGCGATGGGCACCACGCTGGTTGGCATGACCAAGGGCAACCCTTTCACCATTACCGGGGTTGAGCCTGCGACCATGGGTGGAGGAATGGAGAAGCTGGGGGTAGCGTGGCCTTGCATGTCGAAGCGAGGGGTGGCGAATTTTGCATTTGGCGTTGGATATCCTGCTCCGCAAGGGATGGTAATGATTGGGACAAGTAGCGACATTGTCACCAAAGACCTGTTTACCCAGAAGGAGTGGTCCGAACTCAATCCTGACACTTTTATTGCTACCTCTGCCGATAACCGCTATTACTGCGGCTATTCGGCTGGAGACAGCTCCCTCATGTTCGTGATCGATAAGGCGGAGAATGCATCCTTTTCAAAAATTAACCAGAACATCAGTTGCATCTGGACAGATCCCATAACCGGCAAGCTTTATGTCGCCACAAACAGGAAAATCTACGAATGGGAAGGCGATACGGGGACCAAACTTTTCTATGAGTGGAAAAGTAAACGGTTCGTTACTGCGCCACCAATTAATTATGGTGCGGGGAAGATTGATGCCGATTTTGAAATGACGGAAGAAGAAAGAGCAGGGGCACAATCCTCCTATAACGAGACTATCGCTGCCAACCAGTCACTGATCAATTCTTATTCCATGAACGACGGACTGGCAGATACCTGCCTTGGTGAATACGAGCTTGGGGGGGATGCGACACAGGATATTCCTCACTTATTCATGGACTCCCTGCAATTTCAATTATGGAGCGATGGGGCACTGAAGTTTACCAAACAGATCAGGAATAGCCGAGCGTTTCGACTCCCCGCCGGCTATAAGGCTGATAACGTCGAGTTTGTGTTATCTGGCAATGTGAAGGTAAACAGCGTCGTCCTGGCTGAAACAATGGACGGATTGAAGCAGGCATAACTGTCATAGGTCACGATTGAACGGCAATACTGGCACTCTGGTTAGATCTCTCGAACCCTTAAAGAACTGCTAAAGGTATTTCAAGCAGTTCTCTTCTTCCTGATTTTTGTTACTCAAACGTGAGCCGCTCCTATTCGGGCGGCTTTTTACTTTAAAAAGGAATTTTGTATGGCGAAATACGTTCACTCCGACGTTCTGGATGGTGGATTGAATTCGATAAAGAACAATGCGAGCCGCATGCTGCTGTTGAAGGCATATTCCTTTGCTGACAGCTATGCAACCGTTAATACTAATGCAATTTGTGCGGTTGCAATGGCGCCCGGAGACTATTCGCTGGCAGGCGCTGACGGCGCGGCTCGCATTCTGACAGTCGCGGCCCGCAGCGGAACAGCGTCAGCCAATTCTGGCGCCGCTCCCGATCTTCACATTGCCTTCACGGACAACGCGAGCAAAGTTTTGCTGGTGACTGATGAAACCACCGATCAGGTGGTAACGAGCGGCAATACAGTCAATTTCCCGAGCCTGACTTACACAAGTTCCCAGCCCACCTAACCAACCAACTGGCGATATTCCAGAAATTAAACTATGGCAACATTTACTCAAGTGCAGGGGACGCGCACCCGGATACTGGATCTCGGTACGATGGCAAGCGGCTACTACGGCGTGTCCCCTGCTGTTGATCTTGGCCCCAATATCCCGTTCGATGTCACCCTGGAAGTCGAAGCGGACCCCAACGGCACGCCGACAGGCAACAAGCAGCTCGTGCTCTTTGCCAAGCTCTCCCTCGATAACGTCAATTTCGGCAGCGGTCCGGAGAGCGGGACCGATACGACCAACGAGACCGACCTGCTGTGGATCGGCACATTGCCGTGCAATGACACCAACATGCACCGGAAGATGTTCAGCCTGCAGGGCTTGCCCGTCGCGCGCTACCTGAAGCTCGTAGTCAGGAACGACATGGGCGTGCCGCTGGCTTCGGGCGGCATCTACCGGACCGACATTACAGGGACATCTGCCTAAGTGGCTGACATAATCCTGCTTCGCAGGTTCAAGGCGCAGCCGCAAATCCCGGTCGAGCTTGCTCCTCAGTGGAAAAGGGGCGCGGTCATTGTCGCACCCTTGACCGAACAGTTCGCCCGCGATATTGCCACCGGCAATATTTTTTCACCGGGGGCTGCGGCGGCTCCCGCCCTCGTGGCAAAGAACCAGGGCAGGGCGCTGTATTTCAACGGATCGACAACCAGGCTCCAGAGCGCGCGGGCGATAACTCCGGGGGCGGCTTTTACGGTATTCGCATGGTGCCGTCCGGCTGCCCTGAGTGCTTATGCGCGCCTTGTCGAGACAGACCATGCCAGCGGGTTTTTCCTCGGGCTGAATACGGGCGGCAAATACTGCTGGATCGTCAACAATGGCACTCCCGAAGGGTGCGTAGGCGGCGCCCCAACCGTAGGGCAGCGGGATTTCGTCTGCGGCGTTTTCGACGGCTCGAACCGAATCCTGTATGTGAACGGTGCCCAGGTCGCCATCAGCCCGGCTACCGCGCCGTCAGTCGCACGGACAGTTTACATAGGGGCGTATGGCCTTGGCGGCGCTCCATCCTACGCCTTCAATGGTGACATCGATACGGTCGGGATTTTCGACCGGGCTTTTGCTCCCGCCGAAATATTCGCGCTGCGCGAAAACCCATGGCAGCTGTTCAAGATTCTTGCAAGAAAGCTGTGGTCTGGTGATACAGGGCTTGGATTAGGTGGGGTAGCTGCAATACAGGTAAACAGCGGCAGTGCGGTAGAAATTACTCAACACCACGCGCTTGCTGTTGCGGGATTGACGCAAGCAGGTGGCACCACTGCCGGAAAGATCGAACAAAATCAAGTGCTTGTGGCGACTGCCCCCGTTCAATCCAACCTGGGTAGCACTGCTGGCATTACCAGAGGTGTTGCTCTGGCTGGTGCCGTAATCGCGTCGGACAGAACTTTGAGCGCGGGGGAAGTAAGCCAGGCGCACATGCTCGGCGTGGGCGCTTTGGCCCAAGGAAAGGCATTGCCAGGCGAAGCAATCACGCAAGCTCATATCCTGGCTGAAGCCGACCTGGCGCAGCTTAATGCGGGTGGCTTCCTCTCCATATCCATCGGCAGTGGAACGCTTGTCGGAAAACCCTCCACGCAAGCCAATGCTAGCGGAACGGGTGGTGTTACCCAGACACACAGTCTTGTCGCTACGTTTTGCAGCCAGATCAATAAAGCAAGCGCCAAAGCAATAAGTGATGGGGTTGTGATTGAATCCGCTCTTATCAACAAACCTGTCGAAGCAATTCATATCAAGAAGCCCGGCATTCCGGTTGGAACCCCTCCATGGCTGAAAATCATGCTTGAGATACTGACCGGGCGGCGCGGAAACCGAATAACGCTCCCCGCCTTTCGCACACTTACATTTTCAGCTCCTCCCACTCAAGCTGAATGCGAGGCGTTATATGCGTACATAAATTCTGTTCGCGATTCTCTCGAACAGCTTATTTCACGTATGGATGGATGATGAATACTGAATTGATTTCGCTGCTCAAGGCAAATGTAGGCTCGATCCTGACATCTGATCTAGCCGCTGATATCTGCGTTGCCGCCAACCGCATGGAGACACTTGCGCAGTTGAGAGATATTACACAGATCAAGCCTCGATATAACGCCCGCCTGGTATTTGCTGTAGAGCGTATTGAGAATATTACTGAAGAAATAAAGCATTTGCATCGCGCCCACTGGAATGAAACAGAGGAACACAGACACCGGTTACCGTTTCAGCCGGATTATGAGACTTTTATCCGGTATGAGCAGGCGGGCCGCTACCTTCTTTTTACCGTAAGGAGCGAAGGGAAATTATTGGGCAATTGCGCCATGTATCTGGATAAGAGCGCTCACACGCAAACACTCATTGCCACAGAAGACACGCTGTATCTTTTGCCCGAGGCGCGACGCGGTACTGTTGCCAAGCGCTTTGTAAGGTATGTCGAGAATGCCATGAAATTGCTTGGCGTTCGAGAAATCAATATTACCGTAAAGACAGTTAATAAGGCCGCACGATTTTTCCAATTGCTGGGCTACAGGCACGTAGAAAATGGATTGACCAAAATATTGGAGATTGAAAATGTGTAGTTCGAAGCCACCAAGACCGGATCCGCTCATTGGGCAGGCGGCAAAACAACAGGCTGATATCGCGCAACAACAATTGGATATAGCAAAACAGCAGCTTGAATGGGAGAAGGACAGAGCCGGTGTGCAGGACCCGCTGATCCAGAAAATTGTTGATCAGCAGATTGCGGCGGGCGAAGCCAATGCAGCGAGGGCAGAATCGCAATGGCAGGCATACCGTAACCTGTTTGCGCCGATAGAAGAGCGCATGGTAAGAGAGGCCGGCGAATTCGACTCAACCGAGCGTAAAGAGCGGATGGCGTCCGAGGCGGGAGCGGATATCGCAAAAAGTTACGAGAGCGCCTTGGACTCGAACCAGCGAGCAATGGCACGTATGGGAGTCAATCCCAATTCAGGCAAGTTTCAAGGTCTGACCCACGAGATCAGCCTTGCGCTTGCCAAAGACACAGCGGGAGCAATGAATAAGGCCCGACGCGAGGTGGAATTGCAAGGCATGGCCATGCGACAAGGCATGGCCCAATTCGGGCGTAATATGCCCACTACGGGAATAGCTACCGATGCGGCAGCGCTCAATGCAGGCAACGCCGCCACTGACAATCTGGCAACGAAAGCCGGGCTGCATACTGCTGGCATGAATGCAGCGCAACGCTGGTATGACGGCGCTCTCGGCGCGAATAACTCTGCCGGCAACATGATGCTGAACCAGTATCAGGGCCAACTGAATGCATGGCAGCAACAGCAGCAGAATAAAGTGGGAGGACTCAGCGGGTTAGGCAATTTGATTGGCACTGTGGGCGGAGCTTATTTCATGAGAACACCCGGGTTGCGAACGGGCGGTGTTATCAGAAACTACAATGCCTATGGTTTATCTGCATTGAAACGTGAAGGCTATGCGGATGGCGGCATAGTACAAGGCCCCGGTACCGGCACCAGCGATTCCATTCCAGCTTCGATTGAAGGCGTGCAGCCCATCCGATTATCCAATGGGGAAGCGGTACTCAACAGGAAAGCGGTGGAGTTGGTAGGAGAGGATTTCATTCACCGGCTCAATGGTGCATCAGAGTTGGCTAAGCGCAAGGCGATTGTGAATAGACACTACAGGGAGGGAGATGATGCTTGAAAGTTTGGGCGCATTTGCTGGCGGCCTTGCACAAGGCGTGCGCACGGGACAGGATATGAAGCTGCGGCAGCAGGATGCCAACCGGTTAAAAAAGGCGGATGAGCGCGAGGAGGAGTTGCAGCGAGCGAGGATCGGCAAGGCAGATTTTAACAGGGAAAAACGAGAACGGCTTCGTGCCGCCAACGACGAGATAGCGGCTCCGTGGCAGCAGGATGAGCAAAAGCCTTTTACCCCAAAACAGGAGCGAATCACGGGTCTAAACACCGTCTTGACGAAATTACCTGCTGTCACGGATGCCGGTATTGGAGGGCTTTCCAGTCTGAGCAAACCTGCAATACAGATTGCGTCGGATGAAATGATCGCCAGGCGCATGTTGACTGGCAACCTGCTCGAAGATGCGGATGAACTGACGCGCATGGCAAACATTTACAAAAAACATGGCCTTCTGGAGGAAATGGCGCCCTGGATGAACAAAGTTTATGCAGCGAAGAAAAGAGGAATTCCTGATGCCTTGAACTCCCTGTTAACAGGGAACGCGAGGAAAGCCAGAGAAATCCTTGAAAAAGGTGGGCTGGCGCTTGCGGATGATCCTTTGCGACTGGATTCAGACGGGCAACCGAACGTGTGGAGATTCCGATTCATGGATGGCGGCGAGACGGAAATCGACCTGAAGGAATTTGCGAGGAGGTTTTTTCCTTCACAAATCCAAAAGTAGATAGCTTCTAGTGAACGACGCGCTTCGTTCATGGTCAGTTTTCACTGCTCGGTCTCGCGCTTTTTTAATTGCGTTATGACTGTCAGGCTCCAGATGAGGATTAAGGAAGAGGAAAAAACGAAGAATCGGAAGTGATTTGAAGGGAATAGAAGCATATGCGTCGCAGTAAAAACAAAAGGCAGGATAAATAAGCAGTAAAAATGTATCTTGTCCCTATTTATTTGATTTCTGTTTAGCCAGAACAAGTAAAGAGCTAGCACGTAGATCACCGCGTGAGGATGGGAGACCAGGCTCCGTAACAATAACGCATAAGGTATTATGTAGTCTCCGACCTGATGAGAAATAACGATATTTGCGGGATAGGGGTTAAGCGAGCCGATAAAGGTGAAGTTGAAAAGCGTCAGATATCCATAGTTCCCAGTTAATCCGGTAACTAAAATATAAATAGCGGCAGCAGACAAAAGTGAAATTAATGAAATAAGCCTATCGCCCTGGCGATAGGTAAATATCGTTAAAAGCCCCGAAAGTAATATGAAATCCGTCCTGATCACGGGAAGGATGGTCGCAACAAAAAATTCGAGCTTTCCTTTTCTAATTAAACTGTATATTCCTAGGGTCTGTTGACGTTTCACATTGGTAGCCAGAGGATCATACAGGCCATGGCTACTACACTTTCGTAATTTCTCTTCAGCTTGTCGAATCGTGATGCTACCGCCCGATAATGCTTCAAACGGGCAAAGGTGTTTTCCACCAGATGC
>JAFKJB010000009.1 GCA_017306155.1 Nitrosospira multiformis | reverse complement strand
GACGTGCAATGGAACAAGCAAAGCCGCGTCATCCTGGATAACGTTGTCTCAAAGCCGGGTAATTCTGGATAACGTCGTTTATTAAGTTGCAATCCAGTTGTAACTCCCGCAGCACACCCCATCCGCTTTCACAGGGATGGGGGTTTTTGTAAGCGGGTTAACGGCTGCCGCCGGATGGATTACATGAAACTGGGCGAGCCACAGCAGGACGCCACTGGTGGCCATAAAGACGACAGCTATAGCGACACCGGTTACACGGGACGAGGGCTCTTGTGCCATCTTCAGCCCGACAGGCCATCCGATTTCAAATAACCCTGCCAGGACAAGATAGGCCCAACTCATGATGATCCTCCTTCGAAATCGAATGTGAAAGCTGCGGCCAGGTCAGCAGCCCCGCGCTGCAGCACAGAAATTCTCTTTTTTGGCAGAGAGCCCTGACTGCCTGCAACCTCTCACTTTATCATAGCGTTCGAAGTTCCCTAAGAGAATGGCGGAAGCAGCAGTTGCTTCATGAATTTTGGTAAAATGTCGAGTTTTACCTTGATTTGCCCCGACTATGGCACTCTTGGAAATCCGTAATGTTACGCGGCGTTTTGGCAGTTACACTGCGGTCGACAACGTCAGCATCGATGTGGAAGCCGGCGAGTTCTTCACGCTGCTGGGTCCATCCGGTTGCGGCAAGACAACGCTGCTGCGGATGATAGCCGGGTTCGATCTGCCGGACTCCGGTCAAATCCTGCTGGACGGCAAGGACATGGTAGGCATCCCGCCGGAAAAACGCCCCGTCCATACCGTGTTCCAGACCTATGCCTTATTTCCGCATATGACAGTGGCGGACAATATCGCCTTTCCCCTCAAGATGGCAAGGAAAGCGCCACAGGAAATAAAAAAAAGAGTGAATGAACTGCTGGAGCGGGTTCACCTGCCGAACTTCGGCAATCGCTTTCCACATGAGCTTTCTGGCGGGCAGAAACAGCGCGTGGCTTTCGCCAGAGGGTTGGTGAATCGACCGCGGCTGCTCCTGCTCGATGAGCCATTGGGCGCACTCGACGCAAAGTTGCGCGAAGAGATGCAGATCGAGCTCATCAATCTGCAGAAAGAAATCGGTATTACCTTTATTTTTGTCACTCATGCACAGGATGAAGCGCTGGCGCTGTCGCATCGCATCGCGGTGATGAATCGGGGCAATGTCGAGCAGATAGACGAGCCCTCCAAAATCTACAGTGCTCCGAAAAATCATTTCGTTGCAGATTTTATCGGCAAAATCAGCGTGATGAATGCAGCGGTTATGGAAGCGACTCCGTCGCATCTGAAACTCGCGATAGAAGGACTGGGGGAGGTAACGGCGCCGGCCAGGGAAGATGTAGAGGTGGGCGCCAGGGGCGTGCTGGCCATCCGGCCGGAGCAGGTGCGAATTTCTCACCCGTCCAATGAATCGCAGCTAAAAAACCATTTCCGCGGCAAAGTGCACGACTTTCTGTATGTCGGTGACGTAACCACTTATATCGTGGAACTCGTCAATGGTGCCTATATTGAAGCTTTACTGCCAAATTCCGCTCCCGGCCGGGCCAAGTTTTTCGAGGTGGATGACGAGGTAACGATCTCCTGGCGCCATGACGCAGGCATTTTTCTCAATGATCCCCGATGATTAAGGGCGAAATGAAAGAAAAGCGGCTTGCCCGGCTGCTGGTGAGCGGACCGCCCCTATTGTTTCTGATAGTGTTCTTTGTCTCACCCAGCCTGATCATGATTCTCACCTCGTTTCGCTTTCCGGGTGAATTCGGCGGGCTGGCGCCCATTACGCCGCTAGCGGACCAGGCGACTGGCGAATATGGTCTCACTGCGGATGCCTATCAGTTCTTTTTCAGCGACTTTATCTACACGGAAATTTTTCTCAAATCGTTCGCGGTTGCATTCGGCACGACCTTGATCTGTCTCATCCTGGCTTATCCATTGGCAATACTGATTGCCCGCAGCAGAAAACACTTGCGCAATCTGATGGTGCTGCTGGTGATACTTCCATTCGCGAGCAATTTCCTCATCCGTATCTACGCCTGGATGATCATTCTCGGTCCGGAATCCGCACTCAGCCACTTTATCAATACCGCTCTCGGCGCATTTGGAATCGCCCCGGTCACATTATTATTCTCGCCTTTTGCGGTATTGGTTGGCATGGTGTACGTACATCTGCCATTCATGGTGCTGCCTCTCTATACCAACCTGGAGAAGCACGACCCCTCGCTTCTGGATGCGGCACAGGATCTGGGCGCGAATGCCTGGCAACGCTTCTGGCGGGTTACCTGGCCGCTATCTCTGCCGGGCGTATTTTCAGGGTCCGCGCTGGTATTCATTCCGGTGCTGGGCATGTTCGCCGTGCCGGACATACTCGGCGGCACAGGCGATATCCTGATCGGAAACCTGATCAAGGATCAGTTCCTGGGCACGCGCGACTGGCCGTTTGGTTCTGCGTTATCGATCATGCTGACACTGGCGGTGCTGTCTGTCGCAGGCTTGACGACATGGTTCGCCCGTTCCGCAACCGGCCAGCGGGCGCTATAGCATGAAGCGCGGCAATCCCTGGTTGTGGTCCGCGGCGGCGCTGGTTTACGCCTTCCTTTATATCCCGCTGATCATCGTCGTGCTGTACTCGTTCAACGATTCCAGGCTGAACGCTGAATGGGTCGGCTTTACCTTGTTCTGGTACAAGGCGCTGTTCAACAATACCGAGATGCTGCTGGCGGCACGCAACTCGCTCTTCATCGCAGTATGCGCAAGCTTCTGCGCAACCCTGCTGGGCACCATGTCCGGCCTGGCGATACACCGCTACAAGCTCAAGGTATTGCCGGTGCTGGTATTTACTCCCGTGGCAATGCCCGAGATCCTGCTCGGGGTATCGATCCTGCTATTCTTTTTGCAAGTCCTGAATTTCACGCTCGGAATGGTGTCCATCATCATTGCGCACACTACCTTCTGCATTGGTTTTGTCGCCATCATCGTGCGGGCGCGGCTGCAGGGAATGGACGAAAGCATCTTCGAAGCGGCGCGCGACCTCGGCGCCTCGCCGTGGCAAACTTTCCGGCTCGTCACCCTGCCGCTCATCATGCCCGCCGTGGTTGCAGGCGCCCTGATGTCGTTCACCCTGTCCATCGATGATTTTGTCATCACATTCTTTACCAAGGGTGTAGGCGAGCCGATTCTGCCGATCCAGATTTATACGATGATAAAAGTTGCAGTAACGCCTGAAGTGAACGCGATCTCCACATTATTGATGCTGCTGACATTGGTCATGATCATCATTGCCACCCGGCTTGAATCAAACGGTTCATCGGAAGGGAGCGCGAAAACTCACCCGGTAAAACAAGCGGCGAAATGATGAACTCTCCACGACGCCTTTTTTTTCTGCTGGTGTCACTGCTCACGTTCGCCGCGGGGTGCGCTCCACAAGATCCGGATGCGGCCAGCAGCGGCAAGGATGTCCTACACCTGTTCAACTGGAATAACTACATCGCGCCGGAAACCGTCGCGCGCTTCGAGAAATCCTGCAAGTGCGACCTGTCGCAGGATTATTATGCCGATAATGAGGAAATGCTGGCGAAGCTTGCGGCGGGCGCCGCCGGTTATGATGTTATCGTTCCCACGGGCAATGCGCTCGACACCCTCATCCGCCAGGGAGTACTGAGTCCGCTGGACAAATCGCTGCTGCCCAATTTCAGGAATATCAATCCCGCCTATCTCGATACGGCCTTCGACCCCGGTAATATATACTCGATTCCCTACGCCTACACGCTCTCTCTGCTCGGCTTCAACAAGGAGAAGATCGAGCAGCTTGGCCTGCCGGCTGATAGCTGGGCAATCATTTTCGAACCAAGATACCTGGAAAAAATCAGGGGACGGGTAACCGTGCTCGACAGCCAGCGCGAGCTGATGGCTGCCGCGCTCAAGTATCTGGGCTATTCCGTGAACGACACGGATGAGAGGCACTGGCAGGAGGCTGCCGGTCTGATCGTGCGTGCCAAACCCTATTGGGCGGCCTTCAGCAATACCAGCTACATCAAGGAACTGGCAGCGGGAAATCTTTGGGTAGCGCACGGTTATTCCAACGACATGTTCCAGGCGGCGCTCGACGCACAGAAAACCGGGCGAAAATTCACGATCGGCTATTCGACGCCCAAAGAGGGAGCGGTGCTGGCAGTGGACAGCATGGTTCTGCACAAAAGCGGGAAACGCCCTGATCTTGCTCACCAGTTCATCAATTTCATGCTGGATGGAAAGAATTCTGCCGAACTTACCAATCTCATCGGCTCGGGCAATCCCAATCTCGACGCTTTGCAATACATCCAGCCCGAGATTGCAAGCAACAAGGCCATTTTCCCCGATCCGGAACTGATTGCCCGGCTTGAAATGCTGCGCGATCTCGATCGCAAGCAGCGGCGGCTGCTGAGCCGTTTGTGGACGGAAATTAAATTGCGATAATCGCTATAATTTCTGCTCATCCATTCAGGACAAAAACCATGAGCTACTACCACCGGCATGTATTTTTCTGCGTGAACCAGCGTGAACCTGGAACCTTGTGCTGCAATAACTTTGGCGCCCAGGCGATGCGCGACTATGCCAAAGAGCGTGTAAAGGCACTCAAGCTGGACACTAAAAACAGGAGGATAAGGATTAATAATGCAGGTTGCCTGGACCGCTGCAATGAAGGTCCTGTCATCGTCGTGTATCCCGAAGACGTCTGGTATACCTACGTGGACAAGGAAGATATCGATGAGATCATCGAGGAACATCTCAAAAACGGCCGGGTGGTCGAGCGGCTGCGGATCTGATCTCGGTGTATGATATTGCTCATTCGGTTCGTGACCATACAGACATCCATTGACTGCGTATAATTCCCAAAAATTGTCCAGAAACCTGTTCATTGACGGCCCGGCGGGAAAGCTGGAAGCGGTTCTGGCGGAGCCGGCTTCGCCCGTCCCCCGAGGTATTGCCGTTATCGCACACCCTCACCCGCTCTATGGCGGAACCATGAATAACAAGATAGTGCACACCTTGTTCAAATCCTTCCTGGAGCTCGAATTTATCGCGGTCAAATTCAATTTCCGGGGTGTGGAGCAGAGCGAAGGTTCTCTCTATTCAGGCAACAGTGATGGCATGGGAGAAGTCGAGGATGTGATAGCGGTGGCGGAAGCTGTAACAGCGGAATATGCCTCCCGCTTCGATTCTTCTCCGCCATTGTGCCTGGCGGGATTTTCATTCGGAGGTGCAATCCAGATTTTCGCCGCGCAACGGCTCAAGCCGCAACAGGTCGTCCTGGTCGCCCCCGCCGTGGAACGCTTGAGCGCTCCTCCCCTCTCCTTTCCGCAGGATATGCAGGGTGTCCGATCTCTACCGCGCGTGTTGATCATTCACGGCGATCAGGATGACGTCGTTCCGCTTAAAACCGTTCTGGATTGGGCCGCCCCGCAGGAATTACCTATTGTCGTTGTACCGGGCGCAGAGCATTTCTTTCATCGGCGCCTGCATATACTCAAACGCATTGTCCTCGATTCCTGCCGCCCTTAAATACAATTCAGCACCATTGAACGGAAGTTGTCAAAAAAACCCATTTCCTTGGACAGATTGGCGATATCCGCACCGGCATCGAGAAACTTATCCTCGTCCCGATAATTGTGGTTATCAAAAATGGTGAGATTCGCCCTGGGCCCCACTTTGACACTGCGGACCTTGTTCTCCCAGTTGTAGCCAAACGGACCGATCAACTGAGGCAAATTGACGGGACCGCTGAGAAAAAGGGTATCGCCTTGAAAATTCTTCCTGTCAAAAAATTTCACCCAGCACCCTTTGTTTTCCAGCTCGGCGGAAACCGGGACTGGAACGAACATCAATACGGGAACTTCGATAGTCGGCTTGCCGCCCCTCGCCCCAGGGTGCTTGCTCTCGACGGATGCAGGCCTCTTATCCATTGCCGGCTTGGCAGGATACTCCTGCGCGCTGACACCAAACGAAACAGACATGCCGAACATCAATGCAACTATGGTCAGTAAACCGGGGGTGTTCTTTTTTACCAGAATATTCATGTTATCCTCCTTGAGAACAAAAATCTGCGGACTGCAATCAGATCCAATTAACGAAGATAGAAGATATACCAGCCCCTGCAAACCCTCTTCCCTCTCCATAAAAAAAGGAACGGTGCAGGTCATTCATTAATCCTAGTGACAGACCCTCACGCGTTCCGTTCGCTTTCGTACATAACGATCCTATACCGGCCGAATGGGATGGACAACGGGAGAAACCCGGCTATGACCCATCCCGAAATCAGCAATATCAAGTAGAAAATTCAGCCCCTTTGATGGCTGCCGGAGGATATGGTTTGCCTGGGATGGCCAGGAAGAGCGAATTGATCTTTCCGGAAAAACAGGTTTACACTTGCTGGAACATGTTTGCAGGAAATGACGAACCGGGAATTCTTATGCAGCGTCTGCTCATCCTATTCGGCATTGTGCTGGTATTGGCGGGATTATTGTGGCCCTGGTTGTCGAAACTGCCTTTCGGCCGCCTTCCCGGAGATATTATCATTGAGCGCGAGAATTTCAGGCTCTACTTCCCGCTCACCACGGGGTTGCTGGTGTCGCTGGTTCTGTCGTTTCTGCTGTGGTGGTGGACCCGAAAATAAATCAGGAGAGAAAATGTGAATTTATATGAATCAATGGTGTTCTGGTTTGTGAAAGAATTTGCCAAGGCTATCCTGGGCCTCGCCCTTGTGCTGGGAATAGTCGTCTTCCTGTGGTGGATCAACACAGAGGACTGAATCCGGGCGCTGCCGGGTACTATTGACCCGACCCGGCCAGAAAATACTATGAATCTCTAGCTGGAAGCCGGTTCCGGCTTTTCCTTTTCTTCCGGCAAGGTTTTCCTGATCGCATCCTCCGCCAGGGTGGATTCCGGCCAGGAGGAAGGCCTGTCAATGATGGGCTTGAGGACCGGTACCAGTTTCTTCATCACCTGCGTGGAAAGTGCCGAGGTAAACGTGTAGTTTGCTGCCTCCACCCCCGGCACGAATGCGGTCATGGTCCCAAAAAAACGATCACCGATAAAAAAGACAAAAGTAGCAGAACGATTCACCACACGCGATTCCTTGATGACTCCGGGTGAAGAAAACGTGATATGACGATGATCCCCCGTCCCCGTTTTCCCGCCAATCAGGATTTCCGAGCCATCCTCTTCCACAATTGCATGCGCCAGCCGCGAAGCCGTACCCACCGTCACCACCTTGGTCAGGACACCGCGCACCGTTGCCGCCAGTTCGGGTGAAAATACTCTTTCGCCCTTGACAGGTTTCTTCTCGACGATTGTTTCGAAAGGTGTATCGGCTGCAAAGCGAAGACGTTCGATCAGCAGAGCGGGCACGCGGACGCCATCGTTGAGGATGATGCCCATAAGCTCGGCAAGGGCTGCGGGATGATCCGCGGAGCTTCCTATAGCCGTGGCGAGAGATGGCACGAGGGAGTCGAAAGGATACCCGAGGCGTTTCCAGCTGCGGTGAATCTCGAGAAATGCCTCGACCTCCAGAAGATTGCGGATACGGGAATCCTGAGAGTTTTTATGGATGGTCTTGAACAGCCAGCTGTAAACGGCAATGCGCTCACCCGCGCTCGCTTCGATCACACCCTTGTACCCGGCTCCGGGATGCAGGATGAGATAACGGGCCAGCCATAGCTCCAGAGGATGAACCGTGACGATGTAGCCCTGATCCGCCAGTGAATATTTTCCCGGCGCGTAAGCCTCATACAGATCCTCGAGTCTATAGGTATCCAGATTTTTGAACCTGGACAGATGCGGCGTCATGAAGGCCACGAATTCGACGAAACTGGAGGCTGGGTAAATATAGCGGTAAGCTGCCGCGAGACGCCGGGGGGTATGCCGGAAGCTCGAAAAGAATATATCGCTCACCTCGCGCGGATCAGCGGCCTTGTCTTTGTACTTCAGGTAAAAACGGTTGATGAACACTCTGCCTTCCTTATCGGCAAAGCGTCGAAGATATTCCCCCCGATCGGAATTACTCGCATCCCTGAGTATCTTGGCGGACGACCCTCCCACCTGAAGCATGTAGTAGCGCACGATATCCCGCATCAACCGGATATAAACGAGGTTGACCGAGTTGGTCGTGGCCTCGCGCACGCTCATGATCCTGTAATTGTCCTCGGGCTTGAAATTATGGAAGACATGCTGGCCTCCACCGGTAAAGAAGCGCTCATAGGGGCTGGCGGAATACTTGCGCTCCATGGCAGCGTTCAGCATGGATTTCAGGCTCTTGTCCCTGCTATGCAAAAGATGATCGATTGCCCAGCGGCTGAGCGCGTCGCTCGGATCGACCTCTTCCGCGCGCAACGCTTTCTGTTCCCAGGCTGCATATTTCCCATGCAGCGCCTCGACAATTTCGAGATAAGTCACGAGCGTTCTCAACTTGGCCGTGGAACCCAGATCCAGCTTGGTCCCCTTGTTGATATCGAGAGGCTGGTCGAAATTATCAGCGAGAATGCGGAATTTGGCTCCGTCAGGAGTCAACTCTGAAAGCGTGAAGCTATAGATGATTTTGGATGGATCTTCTTTCCTCAACAGGCGGTGGCCATACAGTCCCGCCGCTACCGCATTTACCGGATCCCGCAACTCGCGCAGCATTTCGGTGGTTTTTTTCTGCAGATCGATGTCGAGCGTGCTCTGCACGGACAGATCCAGCCGATCCAGGTCATACAGTCCCTGTAACC
The DNA here is from genome assembly GCA_017306155.1 of Nitrosospira multiformis. Lineage (GTDB taxonomy): Bacteria > Pseudomonadota > Gammaproteobacteria > Burkholderiales > Nitrosomonadaceae > Nitrosospira > Nitrosospira multiformis_F. Next base: position 151,735 of record JAFKJB010000009.1, on the reverse strand, counting down.
CGAGCTGGGACGCAAGGCGTACCCGCGCCGCGTTGACCGCCTTCTGGGAGGAAAAATCCTTGATCTCCCCCGGCTTGAAGGCATTCCGGAACCGCAGAGGCTGCCTGAGTGCCGCATCCCTGAGCCTGGATGGAATCACTTTCACCTGGGTGAGCACGCGCAGATAGGCATTGGTGAGTTCGCCCAGTTCCTGGCGGCCTTCCATCAGGTAATGGGAAGGCCTCCGCTGTGCGATCATGAGGCTCAGTACGTGCTTGTAGCGCCCTGCGGCTTCGACAAATTCAGCTTCGTTCCGGTATTGCCAGTTCAGGATGCGGTTGGTTTCGTCGAAATCGAGCCCATACCAGGCCCAGAGAGCATCACCGATTCCATTCGTTTCTCCGAATCCGAGAGCGCCCGCCAGCGGAACGGTATTGAGGTAATCCACCACGATCTGTTTGCGGACCGCCAGCGTGTCGTCCCCCTCCAGGTACGCCCGCACGGAAGCGGAAGCAATCTGCCGGAACTTGTCGCCGCCGGTAAGCGTCAGCCCATTGGGAGAATGACGATACTTCTCGATCTGCGTGGCAAGCGTACTGCCGCCGGGAACGTCATGATCGGAGTTGAAAACCTGAATCCCTTTGTCCAGGATCGCCCTGCCGAGCCGGGTCCAGTCGATGGCGGGATTTTTTTTCGGCAGGGCCTCATCCAGCAATTCCCGGTTTTCGATAAACAGAAGACTGCTCGTGATCACCGACGGAACGGATTCGAATTTGTCGTAAATCCGCCTCGGAAACGACACGCGATACAGCGACTGCCCGTTGCTTCCGGTTATTTCGAGGCCCGCCTGGGATTTTTCACGATACGGCACGAATACGCCCCGCCGGACCAGATCCTTCATCCGCCTGGAAGCATGCGCCTGCGCCTGCACCTCGAAACCATGTTTTTCCAGATTCTGAAGCAACCGGGGCAAGCGGCTGTAGCCCAGACGAATGTCATACGGTCCAGCCTGGGAAAGAGCAAGCCGCGCGAAGTCCTCATCCGGACCGCTTCTCATCTCCCATTTCAGGTCGCCGGCCAGCTTCGACAGACGCCATGCCTGATACCAGGATGTTTCTATTTCCCGGTGGACAAGAAAGACCGCGACTGAAAACGCAGCAAAAAGCAGGATCAATACGCGGGGAGTGAAAAACCTGAACGCACGCCGCACAGTAGGAATCAGCAAGGGTAAAAATACAACATTACTGTTTTATGGGTATCAACCAAACCATGAAATGCAGCATTTTCCTCGACTTATTCGTTTTTTTGAATTCGTTTCGAATCTCTGATCAAAAGGGTCGTTAAATTTTTTCTCCGTTTATTTCGTTTCCGGGGGCAAATTGCCTCAGGCATTCCGGACATGATAAATAAGCGGATATCGAACTGCAATGTTTAAGACAATCAACAGCAGGGGCTGATTCCGCAATGCCGCACATATACTGGAAATATATTCCGTCGAGACGATGAAGTCTTCTCCGCCAGACCCGCGCGAATGCCGCAATATGACATGCGACAATTTGTCACATGCGACAATATGCCACATTCCTAATTCCTGCAATTTGCCTTACATTTCACCTCAGCAGCAACACAGAGTGTGCGGACATTCTCCTGACCGCGAGTGACAAGCTCTTCCCGGATATAAAGCTTCATTTCGGGCTTCACGTCGATATGCATTCCGGCCTCGAGCATGATTTCGTCATTTAAGGCATTGATGGTCGCTTTGACCCTGTTGCGCAGGCCTGCTTGCAGCAATTCACAGGAATTCGATGAAAACAAGAAAAATGACAAGAAGAAAAAACACGGCATCCGCACTATCTGCGGTCTTGACGATAATCTGCCCCGGTATTGCCATGGCGAATGAAACTGAACTCACTCCGATAGTTGTAACCGCCAATCCGATTATAGATCGCGTTCGTATCGACGGTTTTTCCAGCACATCGGCAGTCGTCACCGAAAGCCAGTTGCACGACCAGAATGCATTCGATCTGGCTACCGCCTTGCGGCGCACGCCCGGCGTCCAGATATCGCGCTACAACCCTGTGGGCGCCTTCGGCGGGGATCAGGGTGGCGCAGTCTTCATTCGTGGCATGGGTGTCAGCCGTCCGGGCAGCGAAATCAAAACCTACATCGATGGCGTCCCATTTTACATGGGGGTCTGGAACCATCCCCTGCTCGATCTTCTGCCGGTCAACGGCATGCAGTCGATCACAGTATATAAAAGTCCGCAACCGCAAATCAACGGGAACAACTTTGCCTCGATCAATCTGGAAACCAAGCGCGCAACCGAAGACGGCATAAAGGCTGGCGTAAGAATTTCCGGGGGCTATTTCAATACCTTTATCGAGCAAGCCGATCTGGTGGGCCGCTATGGAAACGTGGATTTCATGCTGGCACAAGGCCATGCCCAGTCAGATGGTCAGCGACCCAATGCAAGTGGCGAACTGAATAATGTTATGGGCCGCATTGGCCTGCGTCTGGGCGAACACTGGTCGGTTGGCACAAGCTTTGTTTTTGTCGATAACAACGCGCGTGATCCGGGCGACAACCGCCTGCCAAGACCTGCGGTAGCGCCGCAATACCCCACCCAGGCGGGAATGGTCACCGCTTTCATGTCACATCGCCACGATAACTGGCGCGGCGATCTGCGCTTTTATTACACCAAGGGGGAAGGTAACTGGCTGCATCAACCTGCCCCGGATGGGGACACGCTCACCAATTTTGAAACGATTGGCATGCGCTGGAAAGAACAGTTCTCGCTATGGAAAGGTGGCGCGATCACGGCGGGCCTGGATAGCGACTGGATTTCGGGTGACGTCAAGTTCAATAGAGTGGCGCCGGCTCCGCAAGACAGTTTCAAAGCGCCCACTTTCCGCGTCACGTCTCCTTACATCGCACTGAGCCAGACGATCGATCTGGGCAAGGGTTGGTCTCTAGTGCCCGCGATCGGCGTACGAGTCTATAACCACAGTATATTCCACACGAAAACCTCGCCACACGCGGGTCTTTCCCTGATATCGGACTGGATCACCCTCTTTGGCAACGTTTCGCGCGGCATCAATTATCCGGGATTGGAAACGCCTGTTCTCTCCGCCGCGATACCCGCGTTGAGGCAAAGCTGGAGGAAACTCTCCGCGGAAGAGCTGGATCATGCCGAGGTCGGCTTCAAGCTGGATCCTTTTGAATCCACACAAATTAATGTCAGCTTTTTTGTCGATCAGGTAAAAAACCGGTACATCTTCGGCTTTCCGCCGAATGTTCCGCCGCCGCCCCAGTTTCTGAATCTCGGCACCTATACCATCCGCGGGACCGAAATTGCAATTCAGCAAAATATCACGCGCAACTGGACAGTTTTCGGTGGATTGACCCTGCTCGATCCGAGCATCGCCAATTTGCCCTATACACCAAAACGGGCTTTCACGGCAGGCATCAACGGTCAGATAGGACCGATCCGCTTAACGGTCGATACCCAGTACCAGTCCAGCGTGGCCGCATTAAACCGTCCGCGCGCGGCGGGCGCCGTTAATACCGAACAGGTGGATGGATTCATAATCATGAATGCGCGTGTCTCCCACGCATTGCCTTTCCTGGGTAAGAAAGGAGAAATTTTCGTGGCCATGGAAAACCTTCTGGATGCCAATTATGCCTACCGTCCGGGTTATCCCATGCCGGGCCGATGGGGACAGATCGGCCTGTCCGCAAGTTTCTAAAAATGATAATCCTTTGACTTGAACATGGAGGTTCGAATGCAGCTCGCACCGCTGGTACATCCCTCGGAAGAATTGAGTAAAGAAGAAATTTCGCGCTACAGCCGTCACCTGCTGATTCCTGATGTCGGTCTGGAAGGGCAGCAGCGTCTCAAGAACAGCAGAGTCCTGGTAATCGGCGCCGGAGGCCTGGGATCGCCGGCACTCCTCTATCTGGCAGCAGCCGGAGTAGGAACCCTGGGTATTATCGATTTCGATATTGTCGATGAATCCAATCTGCAGCGGCAGGTCATCCATCGGCAGGAGGATATCGGCAGACCCAAATGCAGGAGCGCGCAGGATTCGGTCAAGGCCCTGAATCCCTATATCCAGGTTCGGATTCACGATGAACGCCTCGAAACAACAAATGCTATTGACATTATATCGGACTACGATCTGATAATGGACGGAACGGATAACTTCTCCACCCGCTATCTCGTCAATGATGCCTGCGTGCTGGCTGGAAAGCCCTATGTCTGGGGATCCATTTTCCGTTTCGAAGGGCAGGCCTCGGTCTTCTGGGAAGATGCGCCAGGGGGACGCGGACTGAATTACCGCGACCTTTATCCCGAACCCCCGCCCCCCGAAATGGCCCCGTCGTGTGCGGAAGGCGGCGTGCTGGGCATACTGTGCGCATCCATCGGCGCGATCATGGCTACCGAGGCCATCAAATTGATTACCGGCCTGGGCAACACACTGCTCGGCAGGCTCGCTGTTTACGATGCCCTGGATATGACCTTCAGATTCATCCCACTGCGGCGGGCTCCGGTAAGAACGCCGATCACGAAGCTGATCGACTACCAGGCATTTTGCGGGCTTCCGCGGTCGGCGGCGGACAGCAAACCGAACGTTCCCATGATCAGCGCGCTGGAGCTGAAAGAGATGCGGGAAAACGCCGTACCCATGCAGCTTATCGATGTTCGCGGAATCCAGGAATGGAACATCGTGCATATCGAAGGGGCTAATCATATTCCCAAGGACAGGATGATGTCCGATGAAGTTTTATCCCGATTGAACAAGGATGACCTCATCGTGCTCCACTGCAAGATGGGCGTTCGGTCCCGGGATGTTCTCATGGAGATGCGCAAGCGGGGCTTCACGAACGTCAAAAGCCTGGAGGGCGGAATCCTGGCCTGGATCAGGGATGTGGATCAGACGTTGCCAGGTTATTGAGCTGTCGTCATACCAGGCAGTATGGAAAACCTTTGGATTCCGGAACAAGTCCGGAATGACAGAATTATATTTTTCTCGGCCGGAAATATGCCTATTAATGTCAACATCATGGAGGGTAGGAATCATGCTGACCATACACGCCAAGCTTGTTGAAGTAATGCTTGCTCAAGCACATAAAGATCATCCTTTCGAAACCTGCGGCATCATTGCCGGTCCGGAAAAATCGAATCTGCCCCTGCGCCTCATCCCGATGCGCAATGCGGCCCGGTCGGAAATATTTTTCAGATTCGACCCGCAAGAGCAACTACAGGTCTGGAGGGGGATGGAGGCACGCGGCGAGGAGCCCATCGTGATTTATCACTCCCATACCCACACGCCAGCCTATCCAAGCCGTACCGACGTGCAATACGCATCCCAGCCCCAATCCCATTATGTCATTGTTCCAACCGACCCCGCATACGGAGAAGAAATCCGCAGCTTCCGCATTCTCGATGGAATGGTCACCGAAGAGAGAATCAGGATGACAAATTCATATAATGTGGAATGGGAGTTATCGATAGAAGCAATGGTCGCTTAGGGTCCTCTAAAAGGAATCTTCTGAAAGGGCTTTGTGAAAGGGCCCTTTGAAAGAGACTTTCTGAGCGTTCGCTTCTCCGCAGGCAGGTTCTATCAGGAATATTGGCAGTGGCAACGGGATTCAGACCTGCGTGAAAGTGCCTGAATCCGCAAAGAATCGGATGAGCACGATACACTTTTAATATGAATGAGGGCGTTAATGCGAATTGAAATTCTTATTAATACTATTTGTGTTTAAAACCAGCTATGGAGAAATAAATATGCCGATAACCATAAGTATCCCCACCATACTCAGACCGCTCACCGACAATCAGAAACGTATCGAAGTGGATGGCTCCAGTGTGCTCGATGCCATCGAACGGATGGAACAGCGATACCCCGGCGTCAAGGAAAGACTGGTCACCGGGGGCCAAACGCATCGCTTTATCAACATCTATGTAAACGACAACGATATTCGTTTTAGCGAGGGCCTCTCAACCCGGCTCACTGACGGCGATTTGTTAACCATCCTGCCTGCCGTTGCAGGGGGTTGAGTCCGAAATACTCCTGTCCCGAGAGAAACATGAGCATGAATCAACCATTGACGGGTTGTGTGATGAAGGGTCCGAAAAGCATAACTCTTGATTTTGCCCCTATAGCTGCCTCGTTTCTTTATCAGTCCGCAGCGCTGGGGATACAAACTTCGGCAAATGAGAATTGTGCAGGCGATGAAGCATTGTGCTTCGAATTCGAAACACCCCGCACCGCCCCTGTCATATGCCAGATCACCCGGTGGGAAGATCCTTCCCGGCAGACACCTGTGAGCGAAAACATCATGCAGGCAGCATGCGGGCTGATGTCGGTACACGGGCGAACTCATCGGCAGCCGAAACCTCTAGGGCTGAACTATGTTTCGACCCTGACCGCGGCACTGGCGCTTCAGGGAAGCATCGCCGCTTCCATTGGCCGACTGCGGGGATTGCCTGTTTCCAGCAGCACTGTCTCGATGGCAGCTGCCGGCTTGTTGAGCATGAGCCAGTATATCGCCGGAGCGACCGCTTCCGAGTTCCCTGAAACCGCCAAGGCTGCCAAGACCACCGGAGCCACCTGTCCGCTTCCTGGTTCGTTCTCCGCTTGCCCTCCTTTTGTTTCCCTGGACGGAGTCATTTTTGAACTCGAAACGCTTGATGCGGGCCCCTGGCAAAAATTCTGGGGGGAACTGGGCGTAAGTTCAGCAGCGGCGGGAAAAGGATGGAGAGCTTTTCTGCTGCGATACGCGAGGGCAGCAGCGCCATTGCCGGATGAGCTGCCCCTCGCTATCTCGAAGCTGACTTACCACCGCATCTCACAGATATGTGCGAAAACCGGCATGGCTATCTGCCCGGTCCGGTCGATCGATGACAGGGCACAGGACGACGATGCCAGACAACTCTGGCAGCAAGGCCCATGGTCGTTTTCGTCATTCTCATCCGAACCAAAACCGAATGGCGAATACCTGCGCGCCGGTGGCGCATTGCCCGGAGAGGATCTCCCGTTAAGCGGATTCACAGTGATCGAATCATGCCGGCGCATACAAGGCCCTCTTGCCGGGCATCTGCTCGCGCTCCTCGGGGCAACCGTTATCAGGATAGAGCCGCCAGGCGGCGATCCGCTGCGAGGGATGCCGCCCATGGCTGAAGGTTGCTCCGCGCGTTTCCAGGCACTCAACCGTCTCAAGACGGTGCGCGAAATCGATATCAAATCCGCGGCTGGAAAAACAGAAATCAGGGAACTGGCACAGCACGCCGACGTTTTTCTGCACAATTGGGCACCCGGCAAAGCAGTACTGCTCAATCTCGATCATGGTGATCTGGCGGCGCTCAACCCATCCCTTGTTTATGCCTATGCGGGTGGATGGGCCACCGATTGTGCCGAGCATGTCTCCTCAAATTCAATGCCCGGAACAGACTTCATGGCCCAGGCCTATTCGGGAGTGGCCGGAAAGGTCGCAGGAGCAGGCAGCAGCCGTGGCGGCTCCTTGTTCACCGTTCTGGACGTGCTCGGAGGCGTGGTAGCGGCTCAAGGCATCACGATTGCGCTGCTCAACCGGTGCATGAACAATGCGGGCGCGAAGGTCACTTCCTCGCTCATGAGCGCAGCAACGCTTTTGTGCGCCGAGGATTTCCGGGACATATACAGCTTGCCGGCTTCCGGCTCAAAACCTTCGGCAAGCATCATTAATGAAGTATACGCCACAAAACAGGGCAGGATTGCAGTCGAATGCCCTGATATGGATACGGTATTACGGCTGGCGGAAGCCCTCGACATTACTGCCGGCATTGAGAACAAGGGCTTCCAGCGCTGCCTGAGTGAAGTGTTCCCCCTGAGAACGGCTGATGAATGGGCTGAACTCTTCCAGCAGGCAGGCGTTCCCTCTGCCGTTGTCATTGAAGATCTCGCCGAAATGCAAGCCCTGGCGTATCTGCAACCAGGATTGACTCCCGGCTCTTACACCCAGGTCAATTCTCCATGGAGATTCAAATGAACCATTCCGGCATCCTGGACAGGGTCCCCGCCGAAGTGCGCGCCCAATGGGCCCGGCAGGGAATCTATCCGAATAAATCCCTGTACGGGTTGTTTTGCGAGCAAGTGGAGCAACATCCGGATAGCCCGGCGGTAATATCGCTTGATCATGTCATCAGTTACACAGCGTTACTGGACCAAGTTCATCGCCTGGCTGCCAGTTTCCAGGAACTGGGCATTGTCGCAGGCGATGTAATCTCATACCAGCTTCACAACGGCTGGCGCAGCTGCGCGATCGACCTGGCGGCAGCCGCGCTGGGAGCCATCGTGGCGCCTTTTCCACCGGGACGCGGCCGCCTCGATATCCAGTCCCTGCTCGGACGCTGTGACGCCCGTGCAATCATTGTCGAGCGCGAATATGGAAAAACCGACCTTTGCGAATTGATTGAATCCATACGGCCCACTTTGCTTTCACTGCGCATCCTCGTTGTCGATGGAGCAGCCCAAGACGGCTGGCACGCACTGGATGACCTGTTTCGGACTGACCCCATTGAACCAGACCTGCTGCCGCCAGCCTGCCCCGATTCACCTGCCCGCTTCCTGATCTCATCGGGCACCGAATCCGAGCCAAAATGGGTAGCCTATTCTCACAACGCGCTGGCGGGCGGACGAGGCCGTTTTCTGCAACGAATTCATCCTGAAGGAAAGACTTTCAGGGGACTTTATCTGATGCCGCTCGGCACAGCGTTCGGGTCCACGGCGACATTCGGGGTTTTATCCTGGCTTGGCGGATCCCTCGTCATCCTGCGGCAATTTGACGTTGCAGCCGCTGTTCAAGCCATTACCGAACTGAAGCCTACGCATATACTGGGTGTTCCCACGATGTTTCAGCGCATTGCCGCAGACCCTGCGTTGGCGCAGGCGGATACGTCCAGCCTGGTTGCCATCATCAGCGGCGGCGCGAAAATCGATGAAGCTTCCATTCGCCGATGTACCGAGGCATTCCGATGCGGATTCATCAGCTTGTATGGCTCCGCCGATGGCGTCAATTGTCATACGACCCTGGATGATGACCTGGAAACCATTGTCGGGACAGCAGGAAGGCCCAATCCGGAAATCTGTTCCATTCGCATAATCGATGACCAGAAGCAGGAGGTGCCGCAAGGTTGCATAGGAGAAATAGCGGCCCGGGGACCGATAAGTCCCATGCAGTACGTCAACGCTCCGGACCTCGACGCCCTCTACCGTGACCAGGAGGGATGGGTGTATACCGGCGACCTCGGCCTCATCGATGAAAAGGGTCATCTGGTGCTATCCGGGCGCAAGAAAGACATCATCATCCGGGGCGGCGTCAATATCAGTCCCGCTCAAATTGAAAACATTGCCGTTTCCCACCCGGCTGTTGTGAGCGCAGCCTGCATTCCGGTGGCCGATGCGGACCTGGGACACAGAGTTTGCCTCTGCCTTGTCACGAGAGAGGGCATGGACCGTCCTTCACTTTCCCAGTTCACCCGTTTTCTCCATGAAAAGGGACTGGAGAAAAGCAAGCTTCCCGAATACCTGCGCTATTACCGCCAGCTGCCCCTCAGTCCGGCGGGAAAAATCGATAAGAAGCGGCTGACTGCCGAAATCGAGTTCACGCAGCATCCTGATGAACAGACTCATCCCGGATGGGCGCATTGATGCTGCAAGCATATCAGGAGCATCGGGCGCAATATCAGGAGGACAAGGCATCCTCCCACACGGAAGCAGCCCGATCGCTTTCGCGCGAGGTAAGAAAGTTCGTCGACAAGGTGGTCATCCCTTGCGAGCCGCGCCTGGCCGAGGGGGGAGATTTGGCTGCGCAACTGCAAGCGGAACTGACCGAAAAAGCGCGGCGTGCCGGCTTCTGGGGCCTGTTTTATCCGCTCTCCCACGGCGGAAAAATCGCCTCTCTCGAAGATTACCTGATCGTAGCCGAACAGGAAGGGCGCTCAGAGTTCTCATCCGCGATCTTCGGCAGCCATTCAGCCCTGGATGCGCACATGCTCCTGAAATTCGGCGGCGATGACATCCGCAAAAATTTCCTGGAGCCCATGGTTACCGGGAAAGCCATTCCCAGTTATGGCATGACGGAGCCCGATCATGGCGGCTCGTTTCCCGCCCTGATAACGACTTGCGCCCATCTTTCAAACGGAAACTGGACGATCAATGGCAGAAAATGGTTTGTCGGCAATGCGGAACGCGCCACTTTTGTCACGGTCCTGGCACGCACTGGCAAAGAAGAAATCGATATGCGCCAGACGCTTTCAATGATCCTTGTTCCCACGAATTCGCCTGGATTCAGGATCGAGCGTCAGATTCCCATACTGGGGCGCTTTCTGGGCCAGGGTGAAATGTCTTTCACCGATGTGCATATCCCCGAACATAACCGGTTGGGCGAAAGCGGCAGTGGCATCGAGCTGATGAGTCAGCGGCTCCGTCTCGGCCGCCTGCTTCGCGCGATGAACTGGGTGGGATTGGCGCAGCGATGTTTCGACCTGATGGGCGCGCGCATCAATTCCCGCCGCGGCCTTTCAGCCCGGCTGCCGCACAAGCAGCTCGTACGGCAGCACATCGCCAATGCCTATCAGGCCATTGCGGGTGCGCGCGAACTGATTCGCATCGCTGCGCGTGGAATCGATATTCAGTGCCCCAGCGACGTGCGGATCAATGTCGCCAAAATGGCTGCCTCACACGCGCTCTGCATTGCCTCGGATTCGGCAGTGCAGCTTTATGGCGCCGAAGGCATCAGCGATCTCACGCCTCTCTCCGGAATTTACAGGATAGCCCGCACGTCGCGAATCCTCGACGGCACCGACGAGTCCCTTATCAGTTCGACAGGCCGCCGCCTCATCGACTTCTTCAAGGAAGAGAACACTTATCACTTTGGCTAAATCACTTCTCGCAGCCATCTGGTTCAGGATTGTCCTGGTGTTTGCCATGGCCCTGCCCATGCTGGTCTTGTACGCCATCAGCACGCTGGGGCCATTCCTCGTGCGTGATCTGCGCTTCGAGGCCGGGTTGCTGGGTTATCTCGTGATGAGCGCTTTCGGCATTGCGGCCATTCTATCGCTCTGGGCAGGCGCGTTCGTGGAGCGGATCGGGACGCGGCGGGCGCTCGCAGCGCTTTTCTTCGCCGTAGCCCTTGCTTTTGCGCTGATTGCAACGGTTGAAGATTACTACTCCCTCGTTGCAGCCGCTGCCATTTGCGGGATCGCCCAGGCACTGGCAAACCCGGTCACCAATCTGCTGATCGCCCAGCAGGTTTCACCGGAGAAAAAAGCGACAGTCGTAGGACTCAAGCAATCCGGCGTTCAGCTCGCGGCTCTTTTTGCAGGTCTGGTTCTTCCCGCCATCGCAACCCGATACGGATGGCATGCGGCCTTCGGCATTGTCGTTCCGGCAGCGATACTGTTCGGAGTTACGACACCCTGCATCGCTCCGCGAAAACCCCCGGGAACGCATAAAGCTTTCACGATTCCGTCGCCGAATGTACTGCTGCTGCGTTTGATGGCTATCCAGTTCTGCGTGGGTATAGCGCTCTCCGCTTTCGTTACGTTCCTCCCGACCTTTGCCGTCCGGCAAGGCATGCCGCTCCCGATGGCGGGAAGCTTGATCGCCGTCTTCGGCGTGATGGGAATATTCTCGCGGATAACATTGACACCCCTTGGCGCCAGAATGAAAGACGAGTCGCTGCTTCTGCTTATGCTCATCGCCATTGCAGCCTGCGCAATCGCAGTGACGATGAACGCCGCTGCGGACAGCCACTGGCCTCTCTGGGCAGGGACTGTGGGAATGGGACTCACCGCTGTCGGCACGAATGCAATCGCAATGAGCATGTTGATCAGGGATGCCGCATTTGGCCCGGTAGCAACGGCCTCGGGTTTTGTTTCCGTCGCTTTCTTCGGTGGCTTCGCATCGGGCCCGCCTCTTTATAGTGGATTTTCGAATTATTCCGGCAGTTCCCAGTCTGCCTGGAGCCTGCTGATCGGCGTGCTTTTGTGCGGATGCCTGATGGCGCTGGGACTGGCTTCCACCCGGCGCCGTAAGGCGCAAGCACTAGCGCCAACTGGCGCGATCCAGCGCGCATCCACTGCAAAATCGCAAGAACCTGGGATATAGGAATCGGATGAATCCATGAAGCTGATAATCCCCCTGACCTCGCGCAAGAGCCATTCAGGCAGCGGAAGAAGACAGTTCAGTGTTTGTAACTAAACGACCAGGGTGGGCGGTTCTTTGCACCTTGATCTGCCTCATGTTTCAAGCCACCGCTGCATGGGCTGCCGGCGGCATCAAGCCCATAGGTCAGATCAACGAATATCTGCGGTTGCTAGGCGAGCTGTATGGCAGCCACGAAACATGGAATTTTTTTCGACCGGAGCCGGCAATGAATAACAACAACGATTATGGCTTATGGTCGGCGCGAGCAAGACTGGGCGTCCTGCTCACCACGCCCTATATCGATGGCTATGCCCAGGCTCAATATATCGGCTTATACGGTCTTCCGGACGATGCGGTTGCATCTCCCGGCGGCCCGCTGGGACTGGGCGGGGCTTATTTCCTTGCCAACCAGTCAACGAATGCCAGCAATATTTTCCTGAAACAGGCTTTTCTCGACTTCAAGTTCAGTTCCTTGGGACTGCCGGGAGCATTGCTTAAAGTCGGCCGGTTCGAGTTTATGGATGGCATGGAATATACGACCGGCATCGGCAAGTTCGACGGGCTTAAACGGGCGCGTATCGCCCAACGTCTCCTTGCCTCCAACGTCGTCCATGTAGGCCGAAGCTTCGACGGCTTTAGCGCTGTTTATGACCAGCCCGGTTTCAATATAACGGCAACCGGAATTCGTCCCACCCAGGGAGGGTTCACTGTCCAGGGGCAAAAAGAAATCGGCGACATCAATCTGTTTTATGCAGCGTTCACCGACAAGAAGGATGTGCTGCTCCCAGGGACGGAGGGCCGCCTCTTCTACCTCAATTATGATGACAAACGCAACACGCAGGCAGTGGACAACCGTCCTGCCGCAGAACGGCCAAGGCTTGATAACCAGAACCTGAACCTCCATACCCTCGGCGCGCACCTGCTCACTCTCCAGCCGTTCGGTTCGGGCAGCATCGATGCCTTGTTGTGGGGCGCCTGGCAGTTCGGTGACTGGACCAACCAGAGGCACCGGGCGTGGGCGATTGCGGCAGAAGCCGGATATCAGTGGACGACTCTGCCCTTTCAGCCCTGGCTGCGCGCGCTCTATTTCAGAAGTTCAGGTGACGGCAACGCCAACGACGGCACGCATAAGACTTACTTTACCGGCCTTCCCAGCGGTCGCGCTTATGCCAAGTTTCCCTTCTACAACCTCATCAATATGCAGGACGCATTTCTTCAGATGATCGTCTCGCCCACTCCGAAAACCAGGATAACAATCGATCTGCACCATCTGTCCCTCAGCAATTCGAGCGACCTGTTCTATTCGGGGCTGGGACCGACATCCCGCTCGGGCGCATTTGGCTACTCGGGCCGCCCTTCCGGCGGCAAGCACAATGTAGGTCAACTGGTGGACATCAGTTTCACGCACACACTCAACAAGCATTTGTCATGGCGATTCTATTACGGTCATGCATTCGGCGGCAGCATCGTCAGGAATTTTTACCAGGGCAAGAAAGATGCGGACATGGTCTACATCGACTTCAACCTGATTTTTTGAAGCGGCCTTTTTTACTTGAACCCCTTATGCACATGCTTGAAAAGACCCGATACGACATCGAGGAGCAGTCGCCGGGCATCCTGTTGAGTCATGCGGAAATGAAGCAGGCACTGGAGTTGCTGGTGCAGCGCCTGGAGGCCATCCACGCGAGTTGCACGAACAGTTTTCCCCTTTATTCGCCGGGAATTGCCGATCAATGGATGTTATCGCCAGGCGGTTCCTGGATAGGGGGATACTGGGGTGCGTGCTGGTGGCTTCGATCACGGATAACAGGCGCCCTGGCCGATCGGCGCAACGCCGTGGACATCTGCCAGCGGCTGTCGCCGAAAATCACGACCGGCTCCATTAACCGAAACCCCATATTCTGGTACGGGGCAGCGCTTGGCGATCTCTGGTTCGGTGACGTGAAGGCGCGCAGCCTGGCCTCGGCATCCATTTCCGCGATTGCCGCTTCCTGTGATCCAAAAATGCATTGTGTTCCACTCGGCAGAGAGATGGGGGGCGGAAAGGATGGCAATCAACTCATCTCCGTGGACTCGCTGGCTCCCCTGGTCCAGCTTCTGAGTCGAAGTGAAGATAGTGCTCACCATCAAATCGCGCGTACTCACGCAAGTACCGTATCAGCGGCGTGCGGGACCGGGAACGGCGCATTTCACCCCGGCGCGCGCTTCGCTGACGGGCGCTTTCAGCCAGTGGAGCAGGCGGGCGAGTGGTCTCGCGGTCAAGCGTGGGCCATGCTGGGATTAAGCCGCGCAGCAGCACTGTGGGGAGAACCTTACCTGACCTGCACGGTGCGCGCGTGCGAATACTGGAAACGCTCGCGACCAGCGCCCCTGCCCCTGAATCGCCTGGATGATCCATCAGGCCCTGCCGACCCTTCATCCTCGATCATCGCGTCTCTTGCCATGCTCGCCCTCGCTGAACTGCTGGCAGATGGAACGGACGGAACGCAATGGCATGCTTTCGCCCAACAGGAGATTGCCGCGATCGTTCGAAGCGATTACTTCACCGGTCATGAAACCGGCAGCCGTGCAAAAAGCGGAGATCCGCCTTCCGGAATATTCTGGGGCTGCTGTTATAAGACCAGCGACAACAAAGAGGAAATGGTCGAGTCTGCCTGGGGCAGTTTTTTTCTCATGGCTGCCCTCTGCGTTCTGCTGGATATGCTGAAGCCGGACGGGTTTTAAAAACGCTGCTGAATCGAGCGGCATCTGAAACGCAATCAAGCATAAAAGGAAAAAGGAGAAAAGGCTATGAAAAACACCTGCCTGAAAATCACCAGCCTCGCCAGCCGCATCACGGCAGGTTTATCGCTGATGTCGATCATGCTGGCTTCCCCTCCGGCTGTTGCCCAGACAGGGAAGCACGAAGCGCTTCTCCTGCATGCCGCGCGGGTTTTCGACGGCCACAGGATGAGGACGAACACATCGATACAGATAATGAACGGAAAGGTAGCGCAAATCGGCCCGCGCGGCTCATTCGCCCCTGGTAATGCAAAAGTCGTCGATCTGGGAGATGCGACGATACTGCCCGGCTTTATCGAATTGCACGCGCACCTTTCGTTCCAGCGCGTTCCTGCCGACACTGTACTGAAGCATGGGATTACCACCATCCGGGACGTGGGCGGCCCGGTACACAAGCCCTACGGAGGAAATGGCGCCTTGCGTGTGCTTACCTCGGGACCCATCATCACCGCCCCTGGCGGGTATCCTATTCCGCTGACAGGGGAAAAGAATATCGCAATACCCGTATCCACGGAAAAAGAAGCACGAGAAACGGTTCGCAACCTGATCGATGCGGGTGCGGTCGTGATCAAGATCGCTCTGGAACCCGGCGGGGAGCCCGGCGCGCCGTGGTCGGGTGGTCATGTGCACGGGCATCACCATGACAATCACGTGGCTGCCCATGGTCATGCTCATCAAGAACCGCCCAATCATGAACCATCGAGTCACGAGCCGAGAGGTGACAAACCGGCAAAGCCCGCCCATTCCTCTCACCCCCATCCCAATACTCCCGATACTGGTTCCAACCCTGCCTGGCCCCTGCTGCCTGAAAGCATCGTAAAGGCGATAGTGAATGAAGCCCATGCGAATAAACGCAGGGTAACGGCCCATATCGCCGAGACAAAAGGCGCGGAGATTGCCATCAATGCGGGCGTGGATGAATGGGCACATATTCCCTGTGACATCATCTCCGAGCCCCTGTTAAAAAAGGCCGTGTCGCAGGGCGTCAAAATAGTTACGACACTCGATACCCTGTCGAAATGCCCCGGTGTCGCACACAACGCCCGCGTCTGGCGGGAGAAGGGTGGCGAACTGCTGTATGGCGCTGAAATCGCACATCCGGATGTTCCCAGAGGAATCGATGCCCAGGAGCTTATGTTCATGATGCAGATGGGAAACATGGAAACCCTGGAGGTCCTGCGCGCAGCCACGTCGAAAGCAGGGGAGCATCTGGGCTTGCCTCTTCTCGGCACCCTCCAGGCCGGTGCGCCTGCCGATCTGATCGCTGTCAGGGGCGATCCCACCCATAACCTGAAAAACCTGGAATATCCGAACCTGGTTATTTCGGGCGGAGAAATTGTCTTGAATGATTTTCCGATCATTTCCCAGCCAAGGGCAACGGCAGGTGACAGATAACAGAACAGGAAACAGAGTCAGTTCCGCTCGATGAGCAGGGATTGTTGAACCAGGCTCGAAGTTGCAATGTAACTTGCACTGAATAGCGCGCTATAATCTCCTCCCTGCGGTATAAAAACAATTCCTCTTTAATCAGGAGCAAAAATGAAGAAGACAACTTTGATATTGACGTTTGCCGCACTGGCCGGCTTGATGGGCTGCTCGAAAACAGATCCTTACACCCCGCCCTCGGATGCCACGGGAGAAGATATATTCAGCATGAACTGCACGAAATGCCACAAACCCGAAGCTGGGGCGGCAATGATATTGAGCGAGAAGATGGCCAATAAGGATGCCATTATTCAGAAGGTCCAGAAGGGAAGCATGGGCATGACCGCTTTCCCCAATATTCAGGGCGAACCGGCCCAGCGTCTCGCAGAATACGTTCTGGCGAACAGCAAGACGAAATAGCGGCCGCGCCGGGATTCTGGCAGGAAATGACGGCAAGATATGAAACCGCAGCCGCCGCAGCCATCTGTCGCCTGCATCCGGCTGGATGGCAAAAAATGATGGCGGAATCCCTCCGGGAAAAGTTTTCGAGCTCCTGAAAACGCCTTGCATATCCGCTCCTGCCGGCATAATCCGTACCCGATAGTCGTTTTGCACGCTGTCAGTGGCTGTTTCGCCGTAGCGAATCCGCCTGCATGACTCCCCGGGCGCCTTATCGTCTGGCCCGTATTGTCGGTGCCCTTGTCGTGCTGGCGTTGCTGTCCGCTGGCATTCTCTGGCTGGTATTGCGTGGAAGCCTGCCGCAATACGAAGGAACAGTGCCAACGGACGCCCTGTCTGCACCTGTGGCTGTCGAACGCGATGCCCTCGGTACCACCACATTGCGCGCGCAAAACCGGCATGACCTGGTTTGGGCGCTGGGTTACGTTCACGCCCAGGAACGTTTCTTTGAAATGGACCTGATGCGCCGGCAACCTGCGGGCGAGCTGGCTGAGCTGTTCGGACCACGCGTCCTGCCCGCCGATCGGGAAGCACGCAAGCATCGGATGCGGGCACGCGCGTCCTCGATGCTGGAAGAGTTGCCGATTGAACAGCGTCAACTGCTCGACGCGTATCGAGATGGGGTAAATGAAGGCCTCGGTGCGCTGACGACAAACTCCTTCCCCTATCTTCTGCTGGGCTTGCAGCCTCTGCCATGGCGCAGCGAAGACAGCCTGCTGGTCATCGGGGCGATGTATTTCACGTTGAAAGAGGCAAGCGACGTGCGCGAACTTGCCTTCTCTACCCTGCGGGCTGCACTTCCCCCGGCGGCCTTCCGGTTTCTCAGCGCCAAGGGTGGCAAATGGGATGCGCCGTTGCTGGGCCCTCCCCTTGCCTGGCCGGATATCCCGCCTGCGAGCGAATTCGATCTCCGCAAGCTCGATCCCGGCCTTATGCCCCCCGTGGATACGCATAGCCCCGACGAATACATCGACGATGTGCTTGGGAGCAACAGCTTCGCCGTGGCCGGCTCCCTGGCCGGGGGCGCGGCGCTGGTTGCCAACGACATGCACCTGGAACTGCGCGTCCCCAATATCTGGTTTCGCACACGCTTCATCTATCCCCATCCGCAACGACCGGAGGAAACAAGCGATATCACAGGCGCCAGCCTGCCGGGCACGCCGGCAATCACGGTTGGTTCCAACCGGCACATTGCATGGAGTTTCACAAACAGCTACGGTGACCAGATTGACTGGGTGCGGATAATGCGCGATCCGGATGATCCCCTGCGCTACCGGACTGCGGATGGCTGGAAGCGCATCGAGGTGCATCGCGAAGTGCTGCATGTACGCGGCTCGGCAGATGAAACACTGGAGATCCAGGAAACGGAATGGGGGCCCATTGCGGCAACCGATCATGATGGAACGCCGCTCGCATTTGCCTGGACTGCGCATCAACCCGGCTCGATGGACATCAAGCTCACCGATCTGGAACAGGCGGAAAGCGTGGATCAGGCTATCGTCATAGCGCGGAACGCCGGTATTCCCGCACAGAACTTCATCGTTGGCGACCGCACAGGCAGAACCGCCTGGACCATTGCCGGAAGGCTTCCGGCACGGGGTAGCGGATATGACCCGCGGCTTCCGGCAGACTGGAGCGCACCGGGTACCGGCTGGAATGGAGGACTGACTCCCGCGCTCTATCCAACCATCATCGATCCCCCCGACCAGCGCCTGTGGACTGCGAACGCCCGCACCGTGGACGGCCTGATGCTGGAGAGGCTCGGTGACGGCGGCTTTGATCTCGGCGCGCGGGCAAAGCAGATCCGCGACACACTTTATCAGCATGATCATTTCACGCCCGCCACCATGCTGGCCATTCAACTGGATGATCGGGCGCTGTTTCTCGCGCCATGGCGGCAGCTTCTCGAACAGACCCTGGAAAGAACCGAAGCAGCACCCTGGCGCACCGAAATGCAACAAGCGCTCAAGGACTGGGATGGACATGCCTCCACCAAATCCGTGGCCTACCGGGTGGTGCGCGCCTTTCGCCAGGAAGTTGTAAGCGGCGTGCTTCGCGGCTTCGAAGCGGCCGTGCGCGAGAAATATCCGGAATTCGTGCTGCCGCCTTTGAACCAGGCGGAATATGCGGTCTGGAAATTGATAGAGGAACGTCCCCCGCACCTTTTACTCCCTGTGCATGCCGGGTGGGACGATCTCCTCGGCAAGTGCGCGCACCGGGTTGCCGAACGTTTCCGGCGCCAGCCTGGGGGTATTGCGGCGAGAACCTGGGGTGAACGCAACACAGCGAACATCCGGCACCCTTTCAGCCAGGCTTTGCCATTATTTCTCGGAAAGTGGCTGGATATGCCCAAGGATGAACTTGCCGGGGACAGCAAGATGCCGCGCGTGCAGGGTCCAGCGTTCGGTGCGTCGAACCGGCTCGCCGTTGCCCCGGGCGATGAAGAGAATGGATATTTCGAGATGCCCGGCGGCCAGAGCGGCCATCCCCTGTCACCTTATTACGGCAGCGGACACGAAGACTGGGTGACAGGCAGGCGCACTCCCTTCCTTCCCGGCCCGACCAGGCAAACGCTGCATCTGCTACCCGCCCGCAAAAATCCCTCCTGACCCCTCTGTCCTGGAATCGAATCCAGTATCGTCAGACTAGGCAGGCATCAGGCTATTATTCCTTGGGGGAAGCATCTTGTCTCCTGCCGAACCCCCATTTCGTGAACTCCGGGTGATCCCCCATGCAGTGCGAGCAGGCGGTCATGGATTATGAGCGCGTCCCGCTCGTCTATCCACGATAGCTCTTTCACTTGGCCAGTACATGAAGCGTGTTGCGATAGCGGTTACAGATATCCTTGACCTTTGCCATTTTTTCCTCGGAGGTGGGATCATAAGATGTAATCAAGTACCCTCCTTCCGGCGTCTCTACAAGATAGAGAGGCTGTCCATCACCAGTATGAAGGCAATTGATGACTTCTTTGGGCAGGACGACCCCGAGGGAATTTCCAAACTTCCGGACTTTAAGTTCGAGCATATGGGCTCCTGGAAGTTATTACTAAAGTAATAACTTATTATATAAAATCGCTCACAGCTTCGGCCGGGAAAACGGCACTTTCTATGTATAGTCGATGTGCTACCTCTGCTTGGCCAGCATTTCGCCCCATGCTGTCGATTGTTTCAATCCTCGCCCGGTTCTTCGGCCGGGCGCTACATCGATCTTTGCCTGCATGCCATCCACCTTGGCCTGTTTCAATCCTCGCCCAGCTCTTCGGCCGGGCGCTACACTCTCTGACTGAGGAAGAAATTCGGTATATCGAGTTTCAAT
The DNA here is from genome assembly GCA_017306155.1 of Nitrosospira multiformis. Classification (GTDB taxonomy): domain Bacteria; phylum Pseudomonadota; class Gammaproteobacteria; order Burkholderiales; family Nitrosomonadaceae; genus Nitrosospira; species Nitrosospira multiformis_F. The sequence goes on along the minus strand of JAFKJB010000009.1, from coordinate 131,582 downwards.
CCTCGCCCGGCTCTTCGGCCGGGCGCTACGCGAACGAATTCAGCTCATGGAAGCGGAAACCAAGTTTCAATCCTCGCCCGGCTCTTCGACCGGGCGCTACTCCCAATAAGCCAATTGCCGCCCGATCTCCATATCGTTTCAATCCTCGCCCAGCTCTTCGACCGGGCGCTACGGGCTTGATATACGCATCCTGCGAACCGTCGGCCTCGTTTCAATCCTCGCCCGGCTCTTCGGCCGGGCGCTACGTGCCTGGGGTCTGCCGGGTTCACTCCGGCAAAGTGTTTCAATCCTCGCCCGGCTCTTCGGCCGGGCGCTACATTCTCGGACGTGCTGAACCGGCATGCGCTGGCAGTTTCAATCCTCGCCCGGCTCTTCGGCCGGGCGCTACTTGCGTCGAGGATCCGGCAGCCAGGGTGTGACCTTGTTTCAATCCTCGCCCGGCTCTTCGGCCGGGCGCTACCTCAAAAAAAAGCGTATTGGAATGAGGATTCTTCGTTTCAATCCTCGCCCGGCTCTTCGGCCGGGCGCTACTTCTTGGCAGGCGAAGCGATAACCTGGAACAAACCGTTTCAATCCTCGCCCGGCTCTTCGGCCGGGCGCTACTTACCCCAACGCCTCCGCCATCTTGGCTCGGAGTGTTTCAATCCTCGCCCGGCTCTTCGGCCGGGCGCTACTGTTCATTTGTTGGCTCCTACTTGATAACCACGTTTGTTTCAATCCTCGCCCGGCTCTTCGGCCGGGCGCTACCCTGAGCGTTCAACTGATGCCGCAAGGATTGATTTGTTTCAATCCTCGCCCGGCTCTTCGGCCGGGCGCTACCAGAATGCTCAGAAAACAATCGATGATCTGAAAAAGTTTCAATCCTCGCCCGGCTCTTCGGCCGGGCGCTACCAAGCTTAACCGAGGAAGATATCAAAATGGCTGAAGTTTCAATCCTCGCCCGGCTCTTCGGCCGGGCGCTACTGTCGAATTGAATCCTGAAAGCTTCTTCGGCAATGTTTCAATCCTCGCCCGGCTCTTCGGCCGGGCGCTACACAGATCGATAATATGCCCGGCGTCCTAGTGTGTGTTTCAATCCTCGCCCGGCTCTTCGGCCGGGCGCTACCCGGGGCCGTTTGGCAGACCACCACCGCATCTGGTGTTTCAATCCTCGCCCGGCTCTTCGGCCGGGCGCTACTCCGCGGCTTTGGCGAAGATGTAGCCTTGACGAAGTTTCAATCCTCGCCCGGCTCTTCGGCCGGGCGCTACGCTGATACGCGCAAGGGATAATAAGCAGCTCTTTAGTTTCAATCCTCGCCCGGCTCTTCGGCCGGGCGCTACAGAGTTTTAACCGCGTTTTCATGCTGGATGAATCCGTTTCAATCCTCGCCCGGCTCTTCGGCCGGGCGCTACGGCGTCATGGCGGCGGTTATGTCTGGTACTAGGTGGGTTTCAATCCTCGCCCGGCTCTTCGGCCGGGCGCTACAATAGAGTTTCTTAACGCTCGCGGAGCCCACTAGCGTTTCAATCCTCGCCCGGCTCTTCGGCCGGGCGCTACATCATTTATTCACCGGAAAGTTGGGGAAATATAGGTTTCAATCCTCGCCCGGCTCTTCGGCCGGGCGCTACGGGAGGAAGTGGAATTATGATGAAACATGTAGAAGTTTCAATCCTCGCCCGGCTCTTCGGCCGGGCGCTACGTTTCTGGCTGGCGAGTCTGTCGCATGGAACAAGCCGTTTCAATCCTCGCCCGGCTCTTCGGCCGGGCGCTACATCCGAGGAGTGATTTTATGACTGCTTGTCTTTGTGTTTCAATCCTCGCCCGGCTCTTCGGCCGGGCGCTACAATCGCCGGTGTGTTTTTCTACGCGGTCGCCGACTTGTTTCAATCCTCGCCCGGCTCTTCGGCCGGGCGCTACGGTCAAGTCCATAACTTCACGGATCAGATACTTGCTGTTTCAATCCTCGCCCGGCTCTTCGGCCGGGCGCTACTTCGTTATAGTAATTCATGGTTCCTCCGGTTATTGTTTCAATCCTCGCCCGGCTCTTCGGCCGGGCGCTACAAATACACCAGCGCACTACTCAGGGAGAAACTAGGAGTTTCAATCCTCGCCCGGCTCTTCGGCCGGGCGCTACGTTATCTGTTACGTGAACAGTTCGATCTAGGATGGGTTTCAATCCTCGCCCGGCTCTTCGGCCGGGCGCTACGCATTTCAGTTAAGAATGCGAACGGGGACGTTAAGTTTCAATCCTCGCCCGGCTCTTCGGCCGGGCGCTACCAGACATCCCCTGCATTCTGGAAGAGATTTCAGTTAGTTTCAATCCTCGCCCGGCTCTTCGGCCGGGCGCTACCATTATGGACTTGATGACTGTCGCAGTCGAGGGTGTTTCAATCCTCGCCCGGCTCTTCGGCCGGGCGCTACGAATCATGTCTCGCTGGTCTTCATAATCCCAAGGTGTTTCAATCCTCGCCCGGCTCTTCGGCCGGGCGCTACCTCTATTCAGGGCCTTCTCTACCGAGGATAAGCAGTTTCAATCCTCGCCCGGCTCTTCGGCCGGGCGCTACCGCGCTACAGTTGTTATTCTCCTCCATATGGAGGAGTTTCAATCCTCGCCCGGCTCTTCGGCCGGGCGCTACCTTATGCTTTAAGTCAGCGTTTTTGCGTCTCCAGAGTTTCAATCCTCGCCCGGCTCTTCGGCCGGGCGCTACTTCCTGCCTGCCTGGCAGGATTCGCTATTTTGGAGTTTCAATCCTCGCCCGGCTCTTCGGCCGGGCGCTACTCTTTAAGCCAGTTCATCAGTCGCATTGGGGCAAAAGTTTCAATCCTCGCCCGGCTCTTCGGCCGGGCGCTACTGTGTCCCCTGCCACCAGATCAGCCATGGATTAATTGTTTCAATCCTCGCCCGGCTCTTCGGCCGGGCGCTACCTCCAGGCGAACGAGGGCGCTACGTGGGCTTGAGGGTTTCAATCCTCGCCCGGCTCTTCGGCCGGGCGCTACCATGCGTCCAGCCTCTTCCACTTTGTGATAAAAGCGTTTCAATCCTCGCCCGGCTCTTCGGCCGGGCGCTACAACTCGTAAAGCGCTATTAATGCGACCACAATATGTTTCAATCCTCGCCCGGCTCTTCGGCCGGGCGCTACGCTTCTATCCAGTTATCAGCAGTTACATATTCGAGTTTCAATCCTCGCCCGGCTCTTCGGCCGGGCGCTACAGCATGACTGCATTACCTTTTCAATCGGCTGGCTTGTTTCAATCCTCGCCCGGCTCTTCGGCCGGGCGCTACTTAGGAAATTCGGCCTGGGGTTAAGACCCAAGACCGTTTCAATCCTCGCCCGGCTCTTCGGCCGGGCGCTACGCATCAGTCGGGTGACGTTGTATCTCCTCAATCTGAGTTTCAATCCTCGCCCGGCTCTTCGGCCGGGCGCTACTTTACCGTGCTGCTGATAATCGACTCTGATTCAGCGTTTCAATCCTCGCCCGGCTCTTCGGCCGGGCGCTACCCAAATGGGCGTATCAGTATCCTCGTGGCCGCTTATGTTTCAATCCTCGCCCGGCTCTTCGGCCGGGCGCTACACTCTTTCCCACTCGGGCAAAGACGGCTCATTGACGTTTCAATCCTCGCCCGGCTCTTCGGCCGGGCGCTACTTCCACGATAGTGGCACCAGTGTAAAGCCAGAATAGTTTCAATCCTCGCCCGGCTCTTCGGCCGGGCGCTACGCGAAATACGGTGGGATTGTTTCGTTGACGAGCATGTTTCAATCCTCGCCCGGCTCTTCGGCCGGGCGCTACCTCGAACTGGAATATGCCGCAAATCCTTCTCTGATTGTTTCAATCCTCGCCCGGCTCTTCGGCCGGGCGCTACATCGCCTTCAGATGCCCAATCAACATCGATCTCGATGTTTCAATCCTCGCCCGGCTCTTCGGCCGGGCGCTACCCGTTATCCCCAGCCGTGATTGCGCCGGAACTTGCTGTTTCAATCCTCGCCCGGCTCTTCGGCCGGGCGCTACTAGCTAATCTAGTGAAACCTAAAGACATTCTAAATGTTTCAATCCTCGCCCGGCTCTTCGGCCGGGCGCTACTTGTCCGGTATGCTCGGCATAAGTCTTAACCAGAGTTTCAATCCTCGCCCGGCTCTTCGGCCGGGCGCTACGTACCGTTGAAGCCCGCCACGATCAAACGGAAGAGTTTCAATCCTCGCCCGGCTCTTCGGCCGGGCGCTACAGTACAACTACAAAATTATGATACAAAAAAGGAAATTGTTATAAGTGCGCGAACCGTATCCAGAGTTGCGTCTAGCATTTGAAACATCAAATTCGAAAAAAATTTTTCCATATTCATCAAATAAGTGCGGACGCGCGAACATACCGCATATTTACCATAGCTTCAGGTACGCGCATGTCAAATGACTAAAGGCCCTTCAAAATTCACTGCCCTGAAACTTCCATACTCCTTTACGTGCAATTCGACGGGCTCCGTTAACCGATATATGCGTAGGTTATCTTCCTTGAGTTCAATCTCGGTCAGCAACCTTCGTTCCAACTCTTCGTATTGCATCAAGTTAACTCTACATTCAAATACTGATTTCTGTACCCGCTGTCCTATTCCCTCACATATTTTTGCTACACGCCGGAGCCTTTTTCGACCTTCCCTGGTTTCTGTGGAAACGTCATACGTTACGATAATGAGCATAGCTATTTCACAATAAAGGGTACATATCCATCTATCTCGCCGCGGATTGTTCTTGCCAAAAAGCGCGCCTGGAGTTGTGGCAGTAACCCTACGGAAACTTTGGTCTGCAACAACGGGTGCGTAATCTGCTCCTGCTTACGCTCCTGATAAGCGATTACTACCGCCTTCCTTGCCTCACCTTCCAAATAAACCGCACCTCCTTCACGTTCACTGAGATCACGGAAAGTAATCTGGCCGCGATTTACCAAAGTCAAGGCGAGTCGATCAGCAAAGATGGCACGAAACTCCTCCATGAGGTCAAGAGCCAGCGCCGCTCGTCCAGGCCGCACTGCATGGAGAAAACCTAATTGTGGATCGAGACCTACGCTCTCCAATGCGGAACGGCAATCGTTCATTACCATTGAATAAAGGAACGATAGTAGTGCATTGAAACGGTCACGAGGTGGCCTGCGTGACCGCCCATTCATGGCAAAATGCTCGCGAATATTCGGACGAACCAAATAGGGCAATGCCGAGAAATACACCTTGGCAGCATCACCCTCAAATCCCCGCAATGTATCCAGGCTTGATATGGTGGGCAGGTTGCGAATGGAGCGAGCCAACGATTCCGCCGCTGTACTTAAAATTTCACAATCTTTCAAATCATCCGCCTCACGCGCGCCACGCATCAGCACCTGCCTTGAATTCCGCAGTTTTCCGGCGATCATTGCCTGAGCGGTTGCCAGTGTAAATTGCTCATCCACGGCCCGACGGTGTTGTGTCTGACGGAGCAGGATGTTCCCGCTGATGCCGCCTTCGAGCCGAGCCTTGAAGCGTCCGTTGTCATCCAGCAAGACCAGGCTGATTCCATCATCGGCACAGCGGTGCATCAAGGCAGGTGAAACCAGGATATTCCCAAAACAAACGACCGAGCCAAGATGATGCAGCGGCACCTGCATTTTCTTTTGACGCTCCACATCTATGCGCAAGGTGTCATTTTCCAGATGGACGTACGCATGGGGTGTCATGACATAGAGCGTATTAAGGATCTGGCGCATTTGCTAATCAGGAACAAAAAGAGATGAGCGTAAGGAGAGTTGGCTCGCCTTGGCCGCCAGTGCCTCCGGCTGGCATATTTCCTTCAAGGAGCACTCCTTGCAGCGCGTATCATTGGCAGGAGGCGGGAGTTTGCCGGAGATCAGCAAAGCACGCACCGCCGCTGTCACCTCTTCCACCTGGATACGTAACGCGTCGGTTATCACCACTTCTCTCCGCCTCCGGGAAGAATGGTGATATATCGCGCCGCGAGGAACAGATTTGCGCGTCATTTCTTCCAGGCATAACGCCTGTGCAGCAAGTTGCAGGTCATCATGCGCCTTGGTCTTGCGCGGACCATGCTTCGTCTCGACGGGATAGATACTTCCATCCTTTCGAAATTCGACCGCATCACACCGCCCGCTTAGCCCAAGCCGATCAGACCATACGGGCAATGCCCGCTCCACGCGAGCGCCGGGCTGAATCTCCCATCCAGACTCGTCTACACGGGCATGAGCGGCGTCTCCCCGAGCAGTATGCACGTTATCACTGAATTCCTGCTCTATATGGATCAAGGCACACTGGCGTGGGCAGTAGCTATAATGCTGGAGCGCGGAAATCATGATGATGTCATCACGTTCGACAGTATCGACATTCATCAGTTTTTCCTGAGCAATTTCGAGACGAGCTCCTCACGGGTCAGCTTGTGATATGACGCAACGTCCGCAAGAATCGCAGCAAGCGTTCCTATGCGAAGCGGGTTATGCAAGGGAACGGTCACATGGTGTTGATCGATCGCTTCATACGACATTCGAACGTGGCTACCAGTCTGGCGCGTTACGTGGTATCCCATCTGCTCCAAAGCTTTGATCAGTTCCTTGCCGGTCAAATCTCTGGGCAGTTTCATATGGTGATCACTTCCTCACGTGTAAAGTGCAGGCGGATGATCCGAGGCGCTTTCCCCTCGTCGAAATGACAAAGAACGGCATCACGTACCTGTTCATGCAGATTCTCAACGTCATCTGCTTCTGTAAAAATCGACTCGCCTAGCGCACGAGCGGTATAGCCCCCTTCCGGGGCCTCTTCAACCAGAAATATGATTTCATTCATCGCTTATGCCATCCGCGTAAGCGTTACACCCTCCATGGGAGAAAGCTGCCCGCTAATGGACATCTCATTGCCATTTACTGTCACTTCATAATCAGAGAATTCACGCGGGGCCTTTGCTTCGTCCTTTTTCCTAACAGCCACCTTTTCGAATAAGCTGTGTGCGTGAGCGTTTCCAAGCTGGCTATCGTGCTTGAACACATACAAGCCGCGTGTAGCCATTTGTCCCCGTGCGGCGGAGCGATCGTGCTCGAACATCTGGCTAAGTGCTTGCCAAAGCAGTTCCAGATCATCCTCATTAAAGGTTGTTTGATTAGCCAGGAACGCAGATACAAAACCATAACCCACATAAAGACCATAAGGAACGGTGAACTTGCGTCCCATTGTTCGCTCCTTTTCCAAGTCTTTTTCATTCGTTACGGCCATTCGCGTAATCGAATGTTCCAAAACAACAACTGGGTCTACAGATCGGGCAAAAGTGAACTGCACAGGACCTCGCACCTGTCCTGCTGTCCGCCGAATCTTGCTTTCGCTATCCTCATCCCCTGTCGTCATAACAGCTCCAAATGCCCTGATATCGAAGAAGTTGTCACACATCCAGTCGCGAGCTATATCCTCATAATGTCTCGCCGGCTTCGCTTTGTTCTTTTTATCTTTTTGCCATGCTTGCCAATCCTCCAGAGCATTTTTAACATCTTCGCTCTTAACATAGGCTTTTTCTATTTGGTGATTAAGCACAGCTTTTTCACGAATAAATATTTCGTGACGAGGCTGCTTATCCTTTACCAGTCCAATAAAGTTGCGTACCTTGCGCTTAATACTCACATCAGTTACCAGACCCCGCCCAGTTTCCGCATCAATTCGTGGCAAATTTCCTGCATCGGGGTCCCCATTCGGGTTACCGTCTTTAACATCAAAAAGCAACACGAAGTCATACCGATTACTTAATGTCATGATTTATTCTCCCTGCTTGTTGGATTTGGTAAAGAAAGCTTGGCGCTGGTGGTAGTAGCCGATGGCGAAGCGTCCCTGATCAGCCAGACTCAAATGGGCTGGAAAATCGGTAATACCGGAGATTATTTGACCGATCAATTTTTCGAAATAACGTTTACGACCATCCTCCAGCTTGGCAAGATGGTGATTTTTGAGCTTCATCAGATTGGCAAATACCGTAACAGGTGTACTGGATGCAGCGCCGTAGAACCGATCGCGAATAGTCGTGCTAGGATTGACTGCCTCCTCCTGTACTTTTTCCAGCGTGGCAAATAGACGCCCTATTAGGTAACCTGCATTATTGTTACTTTCATCGAGTGACACAGTAATTTTCCCCTCTTGAGACTGTAGATAGCGAACTTGCCTATTTAAATAGGCTTTAATAAGAGCCGCGCGCGGATAAGTAACCTCCCTCTGCGCTCGAATCCGGCGAATAACCGCTTGCAACAAAGTTGTGGGATAAGGTAGTCCAGCCAAAATTGCGCGCATGAATTCGCCCACAAGATTAGGGGTGATGTTTTCAGACTTTCCTTGTACAGCGGTACAAGTCAATAGAGTAAAAAGTGACAAATGAGGCTTTTCAAAGCTTGGCTTGATCATCCTGAGGTCGTCAAAGTGCTGTCGAATGCGAGCGGACATCTCGCTAACCGTGCTAACCAGCCAGAAGCGTATACTTATACGAGCGGCATTGGGCGCAAGGCCAAGAACGTAAAAGAGAGCATCATCACTGTTATCGGTAAAAACTCCCGTCTTTGGTGAGTTGAATAATGCTTCGACAGCCTTGGTTTGTTTTGTCGGATCATCCTTGAAAGGTTCATCAAATAAATCCCCAAAGATGTCCTCAAGCTCGGTTTGCCTTTCTGACCAAAATACAGTGGACGCATCGCCAACTTGAATGCGCTGGCCTGACTCGTTACTCAACAAATAATTGAGTGCTGTGGTGTATGCAAAGGCGGCATGCTTACCCACCGGCGCGTTTCTTCCTTGCTCTTTGGCAAATGAATTAAAGGCTTCCTTATTGAAGGAAACAATATTTGCGCCACTGGTTTGCGCACCTCTAACACCCTTGATAGAGGTATGTAAGCGCTCAAGACTATCCGATGCCCCCGCAACAAGACATGTTATTTGTGTCGTATCGGAGTCGATGGGGTTAGCCAATACGTGCCTCACAGCAGGCCTCTGGCAAATTAATTCCAAGTCCCCATTTAGACGAAAAGTCAAAACAGGATTTGTTTCCAGAATTTCTGGCCAAAGTGAATCAGCTTCCAGTCGAATCCTGTCTCCCGTCGCAAAAAATTGACCAATGGCGTTAAGTCCGGCGTCATCGACTCCAAGACAAAACTGCTCGAATCGCGCTCGAAATGCTGCGTGCTGCTCCTTGACTCGCTCCACTTTGCCATTGAGCGTTACGCCTAGCACATATTCAGTGTTATCCCATAACAGATTAGCCGCAATGCCTGAAGTTTTCTTCATTCCCTGTGGGACAAGGAAATTACGAGGATTCCTCCTCTTCCCATAAGTAGTTCGCGTATCTTCAATTTGTACTACCTTGCCTCGGGAATCAATTTCGATTACGAAAGGAATGCCCTTAGTCTCAAACCCTGGACGTGGTAAATCGATATTCCGTTCGTAGTAAGCGCATAGCGCTTGAAGAATCATCCGCGCACCTCCACATCCACTAAATCAATTACTCCCCTTTCCAACTTCGCATTAAAAAAGCATGGATTAGGACTTTTTTGGTCGCTGTAATCCATGTCATATAGCATCCAGCCCAGATCGCGACTTTCGTTAATAGGAGGAGGTAACGCATCGAACACTTCAATCAAGCGGAAGTCAGCGGCAAACTCTCGGCAGCCTAAATACGGCTGATTTATGCACTGACCCTTTCTGGCGCGCCGCTCGAACATATCTAAGAATTTGCCTGGATTGTTCCCCTCACCCGCATTAGGTAGAAGCTCGAACGCAGCATGAATGCGATACGCAACATCACGGAGGAATAGGCCAGCTCGTTGCTGTCGCTCGTCTTCTATATAAAGACCCAATTCCCCTCTTCCTAGCTTCATTGCTGTCTGCACGTTGCGCGAGGAGACGACTGCTCCGACTTCGTTACGCCTCAGGTTTATCCACCTGATCGGTTTCAACACTTCAATCTTCGTCACCTTCCACTTTATTGCCGGTTTCCATAAAACTGCCTCAAACACCGCTCGCGCGGCTGAGGGAGTGATAAGGTCATAGCTGACGCGCTCAACCTTCATTTCAGGACGGGTGAAACACGCAAAATCTCCCCTGACCTCAAGGCAAAATATCTTCATTATTCTTATTCCCACTCGTTTCATATAACTAAATCATCAGGTGCTATTTCCCCGTCTGTAATGACTCCCAACATTTCATCGTAAAGCTTGTTTCCAACTTGAGCATATATTCCAGAATGGATCGGGTATACGTCGCCGGTCTTTGCCAGATGAACAAACAGCCGCGGGGGTATGTTTACAGCATAGCGCTGCAGCTTGCGCATAAGATCGCGTGTCGGGCCAATGCGGGATAATAGCTCAAGGAGTTCATCACTTTTTCCATACCGCACTAGAATTGTTTGGTACTTATCGTCGATGAGCTTGAATTTTTGTGCGACTGTGCGAAATTGAATCTGCGCCCGTCGAGCGTCTCTGCTGAGAAGATCGGTAATACTGTGCTTATCCAACGAAGGAGCGCGAACATAAAGATGCTCGAAAAACCGCTGAACTACGATACGCCCCAAAAGATCCTCTTTGAGCCCAGCCATAAGGCTGACAGAAATTTGTGCCGCCTGTCGCAGCAAACCTGGAGGAGCGGAAGTTGGCGGCACAAAAACAATCACTCTCCCCAACCCCTTTAATTTACCCTCCCGATTACATCTGCCCGCTGCCTGGGCAATAGAATCCAAGCCTGCCAGAGCGCGATAAACGACCGGAAAATCGAGATCGACCCCTGCTTCTACCAGCTGAGTACTAATGACACGCACCGGCTCATTATGGCTTAACCGCGATTTGATCTCGGCAATTACCTGGCTGCGATGCTCGCCGCACATTAACGCAGATAGATGTAGCGTACCTTTCGGCATGAGCCCATGAAGGAGGCGAGCGTCATCACGGCGATTGACAATGCAAAGCACTTTGGGATATTGGCCGAATTCCGCTGCGAGGCTATCCCAATCCCGCGGCTTGTATAGGTCAGAAGGTATTTCAACCTCTACCCTCTTTAATGCGGCGTATAGCGCATCTGTGTCCTCAATGATTTCACATACATTATCCAGGCCGCGAAAAGGTTTTTGGCCGTAAACTTCGAAGGATGCAAGCTTGGGTTGGGTGGCAGTGGAAAAAAGAAAAGTGACCCCGTAATGAGCTGCCAACAGATTTATTACATCCGTAATGGGCTGCAGGAACTCAGGCGGTAGTAGCTGCGCCTCGTCCAATACCACTACACTATCTATTATGTTATGCAACTTGCGGCAACGGCTGGTGCGGGAAGCAAATAGGGACTCAAAGAACTGAACGTTGGTCGTTACTACAATTGGAGCATCCCAGTTTTCTGCCGCCAGACGGGAGCGCGCATTTTCACCTTTATCAGGATCCAGGTTGGAGTGGTGTTCAACAACGTTATCACCAAATATGGAACGGAAGATACCAGCGGTTTGCTCGATAATGCTAGTGTATGGAATAACGTAAATTATCCTCTTTCTATTGTGGGCAAGCGCGTGCTCCAAGGCAAAGGCCATGCTTGCCAATGTTTTTCCGCCGCCCGTAGGAACGGTTAGTGAAAACAGTCCTGGCATGAAAGCAGCTTTAGTACGACATTGACGCAGAATATCCCGACGAATAGCGTTAACAGGAGTGGGGTCGGATTTCGATATCATCTGCTCCATGTGACCATTGAAATCGGTAAGGAGGCTAATTAGATCGCGGTAATCTTGACGGATGGCTGCTCTTTCCTCATCCATGAAGATTTCTGTATCGAGAAAATCCGCATCCACCAGGCACGAAAACAGCATGCGCAACCACAGCGCTAATCCATCTGCTCCGCCTAAAGGTTTTTGGGACGGCAATATGTCTGGGTTGATTATCTGGGAAGGAATTTTCGAGAAAGGCAATGCCTCAAGATACTCCTTTGAGGTGAGTCGATATTCCAATGCTGCTGCGCCTGTCTCCGCTGCTGACCAATCCGGCAATCCTGCATGGTGGCCCGCAATCAAATAGGCTAGAAGCCTCCCCTTTGCACCCATTTTCTCACAGGCAAAAATGGCGCCGGCAGAGGAGTGATTTACGCGCTTTGACGAACCTTCAATTTCCACGTGTGCATCTTGTTTCTCATAACCACTCGCCACCGTGAGGTAATCCTGAAAGTCTGCTGAGTATTTTCCCAAGTCGTGCCATAACCCAGCCAGAGCAGCCCACTCCCCGCCTTCAAATGGTTGGGCAAGCTCCCCCGCCAAACGTGAAACCCCTTGTAAATGCTCTTCTAATAGATGTTCTTTCCAACCCCCGTTGGAATCTTGTCTGACATGAGCGAGGTATTGAGTTTTGCTTGGTCTTTCCATCTATATTGTGCTGACTTCTAGTTATAGCGCTGCCCAAAGAATAAGATGATCTCTCACTCCATTCCCAAACCGGTCTATTCAGATGTTATTGCCTTAAAACGGGCTCAGCAATTGGACCAAAGTACTAAATGCAAAACTTGATAGTTTTGTGTCTTGTTCCGCTCGGGGGGTTTCAGGGCAAGGTTTTGATGGGGCGCCATGCCCCATCCATGCTACGACATATGCATAGATGGGTATTTCCAGTTATTACTCATGAGAAGGCGATTGAAAAACACACGCCTTGACCTTAAGCTCTGGTAACGGGTAATGTTGCGGCCTTGTTCATCCAGTTGTTTTCAATTTCCATCCTTGACTACCCCCTCCATCAGACACGAGCTGCTGCACGACATCCTGAAGCAGGTTTCCCGTTCGTTTTATCTCACGCTCAATGTGCTGCCGATTGGTGTACGCGACCAGATGGGCCTGGCATATCTGTTTGCGCGCGCTGCCGATACCATTGCGGATACGGATCTGATCGACCGGACAGAGCGCCTGGAATACCTGAACCGGTTCCGTGGGCAATTCACTCCGGCCAGAGTCGACTGGAAAGCGGTTCAGGAGATTCAGGGCGCGCTGGTCCCTCACCAGAAAGACTCGGGAGAGAGCATTCTTCTGCAGCGGCTGGAGGAGTGTTTCAGACTGTACGAGGAGTGCTTGCCCGATGACCGGACGCGCATCCAGTGGGTCATAAAGGTGCTGACAGAAGGGATGGAGATGGACTTGAAGCGCTTCCCCGGACAGTCAAGTGACCGGCTTGCGGCGCTATCCACGCTGGATGATCTGGACCGGTACACCTACCATGTCGCCGGTTGTGTCGGGGATTTCTGGACCAGGATGATTTGCGCTCACCGGCCGACGATGGGCCGCTGGGATGTGGAAGAGATGGCAGCCATCGGGGTAAGGTTTGGGAAAGGCCTGCAACTCACCAACATTCTGAAGGATATCGGCCGGGACCTGCACAATGGCCGCTGCTATATTCCCGAATCACTTCTCGATGAGGTGGGCCTGAAGCCCGCGGACCTGTTGAATGACGGCAGCCTGCCGAAATTCAAACCGGTTCTCGACCGGCTCATCGGGATGGCCATCGAGCACCTGGATCAGGGCTGGTTTTATACCATGGCGATTCCCGTCTCGGAGATTCGTCAACGGCTGGCCTGCATCTGGCCGATACTGCTGGCCGGGGAAACCCTGCGGCGGGTGGCAGTCGCCCCCGATCTGCTCGATCCCGCCGTCAATATCAAGGCGCCTCGAAGCGAGGTATACCTGATAATGACATTGACAACCATGACCTGTGCCAACGGCTTTGTTGCAACCAGTTACTGGAACCGAGTCCGGGAGCAGGTTGTCTCAGCCGTAGGGCAGTAACCGCTGAGCCGGCTGGCGTAACAGGCAAGATCAACTATCGCTGCCGCGCTTCATCCTTGAAATAAAAAATCTAAAACGTTTTCGTGCCAGATATCCCCGACAATCTTTCTTTCCTGCCGCAGCAATGAACCAGTCTCCCGATAAAAGCGCGGTGGCCGCAACCGCGCGGCCAACTGCGGGTTTCCTCGCTACCGTCGGCAGCTGGCTGGATGAGAATATTTTCGCGCTGGGGCGTGAAATGCGGTTGTCCTATCTGCCCCCGCTCATGGTTTATGTGGCGGCTGGCATTTCCGGCCTGACAGGCATCGTCGGCACGTTTTACGTCAAGGAGCGGCTGGGGCTTTCGGCCGAATTCCTGGCGGCACTCGGGTTCTGGATGATGCTGCCATGGGCGTTGAAAATGCCGCTCGGGCACCTCGTTGACCTCGTATGGCGGTGGAAGAGCCTGCTGGTGTACCTGGGCGCGGGCTTGATCACGTTGAGCCTGCTCATCATGATCGGGTTGCTCGGATACCTGGAGGAGATGCGCACTATTGCTACCGTGGAGGCGTGGTACGTTACTGCGGCATTGCTGGCACCCATTGGTTACGTCCTGCAGGATGTGGTGGCGGATGCGATGACAGTGGAAGCGGTGCCGCGAGTCGACCAGGACGGAAACCCGCTGGCGCTCGAAAGCCGCAAATCCATGCATGTCACGATGCAGACGCTGGGCCGGGTCGCGATCATCAGCGGAGGGGTTCTGGTCTCGGTGGTGAATGTTTATGTGTTGCAGGGCGTAGGCGAGTTATCCGAGGCGGGCAAGGCCGCGGCATACCTGTTCGTCTATGAGCTTGCCTTGATCATCCCGCTGGTTTCCGTTACCGGCGTCCTGTTCGCCTCATGGCTGCATCGGCGGGATATTGCGCATCTTGTAGCGCAAGGTCATAGCCGGATGGAATCGGAAGCGCTGCTTGGGGTCAACCCCGATCCCCCCCCGGTAAACTGGTGGATACTCGGCGGCGGCCTGGCTTTCACGGCAGTCTCCCTGAGTGTTGGCCTGAGCCGGATACCGGGGGGAGAGGAAATCATCTTCCTGGTTTCCATGGCCATCGTCTTATTCCTGATGTGGCGGCTGACGGGCGAACTGGAGCCCGAGGCGCGCAATGTGCTGGTGGGCACGGCAATCCTGATATTCGTGTTCCGCGCCATACCTGGGCCGGGGGCGGGTTCAACCTGGTGGATGATCGACCACCTTGGCTTTGATCAGCAGTTTCTGGCGACATTATCCCTGATCGGCGCGATCCTGACCCTGGCGGGAATGTTCATCTTTCGGCGATTCATGGCTGAACGCTCGATTGCCTACATTATCGGCTGGCTTACCGTCGTCGGCACTTTCTTGTCCCTGCCCATAATCGGGATGTATTATGGTTTGCATGAATGGACAGCGTCCCTGACGAATGGCGTGGTGGATGCGCGCTTTATTGCGGTGATCGATACGGCGCTGGAATCCCCCCTGGGGCAGATTGCAATGATCCCGATGCTGGCGTGGATTGCCAACTCCGCGCCGGAGACGCTCAAGGCCACCTTCTTCGCGGTGATGGCCTCCTTCACCAACCTTGCCCTGTCTGCGTCGCAGCTTGGAACAAAGTACATGAACCAGATTTTCATGGTAACGCGCGAAGTGGCGGACCCGGATACCGGGAAGGTTACCGTTCCCGCGGATTACAGCGAACTTGGTCCGCTGCTGGTTTCAGTGACTGTAATTGGCCTCGTATTGCCGCTACTGGCCATCTTCCTGCTCAGGCATTCGCGCTTTCGCAATGCATGAGGCGCAGGAGTGAAAAGGCTTTGGATGCCCTAATCCAGCAGCCATTTTTCGAAGCGTGCTTGCTTTCCTCGAAAGCATTATCTATGGAGTGAAGAAAAAATGAGTCCCATGCGACAAGAAGGCCGGATGAACTGGCTTGTCTTTATGCTGATCGTTTTTGCCGCATCAATGGCTTACTGGCTCTGGCGCGCTCATGTCCAGGTTTCTTACGAAATCCACCTGACCTGCCGCCTTCTGGATGCCCCCGCCTGCTCCGCCGCCAAGGCTCACTATATGGATAGCTTCTATGCCGCCTGGTTTTCGCAGATGTTCCCGTGGATTCTCCCGTTTGTCCCGGCCTTTATTTATGTTTTCTTTTTTCGCTGGCTGCGCAGGAACAAACAGGCTTCCGGCGATTAAAAAAGCTTCTTATTTTTTAAAATCTATTCGGCCCGAAGCGCTTCAATCGGATTCAACCGTGCCGCCCGCATGGCGGGAATAACGCCGGCGGCGAGGCCAATCAGCACGGAAATTCCGAGTGCGCCAGCGGTGTAATTCCAGGGGATCTGCACGGGCAGGCCGATTGACAGGGATTTCAGCAGCCAGGCTATTCCCACGCCTGTAGCCAGGCCGCCCAAACCGCCCAATGTCGCAAGCACCGTGGATTCCGTCAGAAACAGAATGCGGACGCGGCCGCGGGTCGCCCCCAGGGCGGTGAGCAGGCCGATTTCGGCCACGCGTTCAGTCACGGCAATATGCATGAGCGTGACCATGCCGACAGCCCCCACCAGCAGGGAAATACTGCCGAGTGCTGCAACCGCGAAAATCAATACATCCAGAACGGTATTCAATGTATTCAGCATCTGCTGCTGGGGCGTGATGGTGAAATCTTCCCGCCCATGTCTTGAAACGAGGATGCGGCGTATATCGTCCACCACGGCTTCCAGGGGCGCGCCTGGCCGATAGGCAATATTGATTTCCATTACACCTTCGCGATTGAAAATTTCCAGGGCGCGGGCAGTGGGAAGGAAGACCGTATCGTCCAGATCGAAGCCGAGCACCTGCCCCTTCGATTCCATGACGCCGATCACGCGAAAGCGCGACAGACCGACCTGCAGCGTAGCGCCCAAGGGATTCGCGCTGCCGAACAGTTCCGTGCGCACTTTGGAACCCAGCACCACATAGGCGCGAGGATTGCGGGGATCATCTTCCGGCAGAAACCGTCCGCTTGCGACCTTCATGTTGAATGTATGCGCGAAATCCGGGCTTTCACCATAGACCGTGACCCGCCGGCTCCGTCCGCCTGCCCGTATTTCCGCATTGCCCATCACGCCTGCGTTGACGTGCTGGACATAACGGGAATGCTTCAACGCCAGCGCATCTTCGATCGTGAGGAGGCGCGCACTCCCGATCGAGCCCAGCGATCTGCCGTGGGTCCTGATTTTTCCCGGCGTGACCGTAATGATATTGGTGCCGAACTGGGTGAACTCCGAAATCACGAACTGGTGAATTCCTTCCCCAATGGAAGTCAGGAGGATAACCGCCGCGATCCCGATGCCGATTCCGGTTGCAGACAGCAAGGTGCGCAGGCGATGCGCGGTGAGCGAGCGCAGGGCGAAGCGCAGCGTATCGATAGCACTCATGCCGCTCTTTTCATGCCTCTTTCATTTCCGCTTATTTTCCGCTCAGTGCCCGCACGGGGTCGAGCTTGGCGGCACGCGCTGCCGGTATGAGGCTGGCCAGCAGGCCTGTTACGAAAGCCACCCCCACTCCGGCAATATTGGCCCATACGGGCGGCCATGCAGGAAGCTGCGGATAAGCCAGCCGGATCAGCAGGCTTCCAAATTGCCCCAGGGCGAACCCCGCTATCCCGCCCGCCAATGACAGCCATAACGCCTCGGCCAGAAACAAACGGTGGATTTCGGCGGAAGGCGCGCCCAGGGCTTTCAGCAGGCCGACTTCGGAGGTGCGCTGGCTGACCGACACCAGCATGACATTCATTACCAGTATGCCGGCTACCGCCAGGCTGATGGCGGCGATCCCCGCCACCCCGAGCGTCAGCGCCCGCAGAATGCGGTCAAAAGTGGCAAGCACCGCGTCGTGCGTAATTACCGTGACGTCCTCTTCCCCATCGTGTCGCTGCTTTAAAATGTCGCGGATCGATTCTTTGGCGGGCAAAAGATCGCTGCGGCTTCTGGTTTCGACCAGAATACGAAAAAGGGATGAGGTATTGAACAGGGCCTGGGCATAATCGATAGGAATAATGACGATTTCATCGGTGTTGAAGCCCATCGTTTCGCCTTGCGGCGCCAACACGCCGGAAACGAGGAAGCGCCTGTCCCCCAGCCTTACCCGTTGACCGATAGCGCTGCTTTGGGGAAAGAATTCCTGCGCGAGCAGGGCACCCAGAACGATTTGCGCACTGCGCTCGCTTCCTTTTTCCCGCGCAAGAAAACCGCCCTGCGCGAGATTCATGTGCCTTATCGGCAGTATATCCGCTGTGCTTCCCAGCACCGTCACCTCGCGCAGGCGCCCGGCGGAGGCAAGTTCGGCAACACCGACGTTGAGCGGCGCATACCGCCTGATCTGCGGCAGGTGGACAAGCGAGCGCGCATCTTCCAGCGTCAGGTCGCGCGGGGTCTGTCCCAACGCCGCACCGGGGAAGCTGCCGGAAGTTTCGGCCCGACCGGGCAAGACGATGATGAGATTGGTTCCGACGGATGAAAACTGGCGAACCACGTAGCCACGGGCCCCCTCACCCAGGGCGGTCAGCACGACTACCGCCGCCACTCCCAATGACATTGCCAGAATGATGAGTAACGAACGGGTGCGGTAGCTGGCAACGGTTCTGATGGAGAGACTCAACGCGTCGCGAAGCTTCACGTCAGATCTTCATTCCTGCCACACCTCGCGCCATTTCCACGGTGGCTTGGAATAGGGATCAGCCCACAATCCACGCTTTGCAGCCTTCGCATCGGCCTGAAGGGGCTTGAGGTCATTGTCTTTTACATAGTGATCATAAACCCAGGCCATGCCGCGCCTTACCTGCTCGGCCCCCGCATCGACATCACCACAAAGGACCTGGGCAAACATGCGGCCATACTGGTCTTTTCCTTTCGGAATAACCGTAACCTGCTGCCAGAAACAGAGATCGGAGAGAGATTCCCTGGAGAGCTTGCCAAAAGGCTGGTTCGGTTCAGGCGCATCGATGCCCGCAAGGCGCGCCCTTACCCATTCCTTGTTTATTACAAGGGTAAGAGTGTCTCCATCCGCAACATGAATTACCTGCCCGGTGAGATCAGCATAAGCCAGGCAAGGAAGAAAGCTTAAAAACCCGATTGCCAGAGCAGCCAGAATATGCGCCATTGCAGGCCCTCGATTCATCTCCCCGAAAGAACCGAACCTGTGAATGCGCAACTGACAGCGCAACTGACAAGACAGGGAGCTGTTATAGTACAAAATCTGATAAAAAAATGCGCCAAGTTATTATAAACGATTTTATGGCTGGGCGTAGGATATATTGCAGGCACGTGAAAGCCGAGAACGGCAAGGATGCAGATCATGCAAGGCTGTTCCCGCCTGGAAATTTATCCTGCCTCTCGTCGGATATGATTTTTCCATCACGCATCGCGATATGGCGCTGTGCTCTCGCTCCCAGTTCGCGATCATGCGTCACCATGATCAATGTTGTTCCCGCCCTTTGCAAAGCTTCGAGTAGCACCATGACTTCCGCGCCAATGCGGTGATCGAGATTACCCGTGGGTTCATCCGCCAGCAAGGCAGTGGGCCGCAGGATGGTAGCGCGCGCAATGGCGACGCGCTGGCGTTGGCCGCCTGACAGTTCCGGAGGCCGGTGCGCCGCCCGATCCTGCAGATTGAATCCCCGCAGCGCCTCATCCACACGTAATTTTCGTTCCGCCGGCGCAATTCCCTCCAGCATCAGCGGCAGCTCGATGTTTTCCGCGGCAGTCAATCGCGGCACAAGATGAAACGACTGGAACACGAAGCCGACTTTTTCCCTGCGAACGCGCGCCTTCTCGATCTCCGACAGATCGGTTACATCCTTTCCGTCGAGCTCATAGCGTCCGCCATCCGGCTGGTCGAGCAAGCCGATGACGTTGAGCAGAGTCGATTTTCCGGACCCCGAAGGGCCCATGATGGAAACGTACTCTCCGGTACCGATTTCAAGATCGACTCCATCGAGCGCTCGCACCTCCTGGTCTCCCATATGGAAGACACGCGAAATGTCAGTAAGACGGATCATTCTATTCTGGTTAATTGAATCAAGGGGTCATCCCCATTGATTCACCGCCCGGCAGCCTTCTCCCGGACTTGCATGCCGGCTTTGATTTCCTTTGCTTCTGATGATAGCAGCACGCGATCGCCTTCCTCCAGGCCACCGGTGACTTCGGTAAATGCCCAGTTGGCGAGTCCTGCCTCCAGCTTATGTTCAACCAATCTGTTCTCCTCGTTCACCAGCAACACCTTGCCACCCTGACGGATCGCCTGGGTGGGCACGCGCAGCACATCCTCATGCCGCTCGATCACCACTTCGACGTCGGCGCTGTATCCCACCAGCAGTGGCCGTTTCGGTACTTCTTCGAAATCCACTTCGATATCCACCGTGCGCGCCTGCTTCTCTACCTCCGTGACGTAGGGCGCCACCCGCCGCACCCGGCCGGGGAAGGTCTGGTCCGGCAAGGCATCGATCGTAATGCGGGCAAGTTGCCCGATCTTAAGCTTGGGCGCATCGACCTCATCCATTGGCGCGGTAACATACAGGCAGCTGTCATCGATCAGATCAATAGCCGGCGGGGTGGGAATTCCGGGAGGGGACGGGGTGGTATATTCACCCAGTTCCCCGGTGACAAGCGCCACGATACCATCGAATGGAGCAGCCAGAACCGTGCGCTCCAGTCCCGCCTCTGTGACTTCGACCTGCGCTCGCGCCCGTTTCACATCGGCAATAGTCGCATCGCAGCTTGCCTGGCGGGCGCGCGCGTCGGCATCGGCATTCTCCCGGTTCTGGGCGCTGACGAAGCCTCTCTCGGCGAGCTGACGCGCACGCTCAGCCTCACGGCTGGCATGGGCTGCAATGATGCAGGCTTCACGGCGACGTTCTTCCGCGGTGATGAGCTGGCGCCGGGCGAGATCGCGCTGGGCGGTCAGATCCGTATTCCACAGTTCCAGCAATACCTGTCCTTTCTTGACCCTGTCGCCCTCCTTGACCTGCAGCTTGACAATCTGCCCCCCCGCCGCTGGCGCAAGCTTGGCACGCCGGCACGCGGTTACTGTGCCGGCACGCGTATTCACCACGGTGGCTTCCACCGTACTCCGCTCGATGGTCGCAAGCTCAACCTCTATGGGCGCGGGACGCGTTGCAAACCATATTGCATACCCGGCAACGGCCAGGATCAGGATAATGATAACGAGACGAACCGATGTTTTTCTTGTGAGCATGACGAACAGATGGCATCAAACAGATAATGCGATATTCTCGACGTGACGCGTGGCAAACCAAACAATCGCAATTTCTGCTTTTATCGCACTCTTCGCACACGCTCTTCTCCCTGCCGACAATGCGCGGGCGGGCAGGGACAATGATAGCGTTATATGAGATGTTACGGTGCGAAAGGCCGGGGTAGAGTCAGCACCTTACAGCAGGGCTGCTTCCGCGGGCTTCGCATGCCGTGGCTTTAATATCCGGCTTCAGGCGGGTGCGTGCCTGCAGATCCTTATCGACAGGCTTGCCCGGGTGGAAGCCATAGTTCCTCCTGCAAGTTGTCGAGTAATGGTTAGCCGGTGTTTCCGAGCTTCTGCCGCACCTGCCAGCGCCGCCCTCCACCCACAAGAAACAGCACGGTCCACAGCACGGACAGAAAAGGAGAAGCGAGCACAGGAAGGCCGGCGGGAACCAGGATTCGAGCCAGCCCGACATGGCACAGCGCCGCGAAAATACCGGCACATATCGCCAAGATTGCGTTTTTCAATGTCGCTTCAAGAAAAACCCATCCGATCCCGATCGTGACCAGCGCTGAATTGAATCCGTACAGTCCCATCCCGATGCCATCTTTATCAGCACCTGCCACGATTGAGGTCGCGCTGCCTATGAACGCACCTGCCGCCAGCAATAGCGCGCCCCGCAGCGATGAAACGGCAACGCCGATCAGAACCAATACCCCCACGATTATCTTGTCTGAAAAAAATATCTGCCCGACTCCCTTGGCTGTCAATATCAGCCAGTCTGCGAAGGAAAGGACACCAGGCTGAAACGTATCGACCATATGATCAGGCAGGGACAAGCGCGGACCTGTAACGGAGGCGTCGAGCACGGGCACCAGGGCCATGAACAGCCAGCCGGTCAATACGAATGGCGCGGTTGCCGGCGGCAGCCCCAAAGGTGGCAGAACCCGGATGAGACTCGCAAGCACGACGCTCGACAGCATCGCCGCGCCGGCGATATAGAGCCAGAGCTGCGGGGGGTGACCCAGGAACAGGAGCAGGCAGACGGCGACGAGGACGCCGTTAAAGCCATATAGCCCGGCTTCGATGTCAGTCGCGGAGTAACCCAGAAAACGGGCAGTCCATGTGCTGCTGACGACCCCTACCGTTGCTGCCAGCCCGGCCGTCACCTCATTCAGATAGAGGGCGAGCAGAAAAACAAGCCCGGTAACTGCATTACTGCAAAAAATGACCTGCCCCACCCCTCTCAGCATGATGCGCAGAGGCTGTGGCAGGGCCTGATCGATATTCGATGCCCAGTTCATGAAAACTCCATTATATAGCGCTCTACCACTGGCGGCCGCTAGCCGCTCCTCAGGATATCCTCGGCTGCGAGCCGGCCGACATGGGCCGCCCCGCTGCTGCCGGTAACCATTGCCGTCACAATGGCGCCATCTATCACCAGGCTCAATTTCTCGGTGACCATATCCGGATCCCTTGCGCCGCTTGCCTCCACCATCGCTCCGAGCCGCGCATTGATTTTTTCCCGGTGAGCGATTGCCACTTCCTTTACCCAGCCGTTTTCTTTCTCATGTTCCGCCACGGCATTGATGAACACGCACCCGAAGAAATCTTCCCTCTCAAACCAGTCTTTCAGGAGATCGAACAGCGCAAGAATACGCTCACGCGCGCTGTCCTCCCGGCTCGCCAGATCCAGGTCGAACCACTGGAACCACATGCTGGCTTCCGTATCGAACACTGCCTTAAGCAGGTTTTCCTTTGAGCCATAGTGCATATAGAGGCTGCGGCGGGCCACGCCCGCCTCCTCCAGGATCCTGGAAATGCCGGTAGCATGAATACCGACCCGGCAGAACAGGCGGCGCGCAGCCAGAAGCAGCTTTGTCTCGGTTGCTGTCTTCTTTGTTTCGGTTGCTGCTCTATCCGCCGCTGCCTTCGCCAATTCCCTTCTCCATTACCGCACGGGCCTTTGCCGCTAATGAATGAGAACGCTTCTCTTCCAGCCGCTTTCCGATGCGTCTCGCGATCCTGCCTGCCTCCAGCCGGATTTCCCGCAACTGGCCGCTAAGCGGATTGAGCTGGCCAATGAGGTAAAGCCTGGGTGCGGCCGGGAACTCCTGGTCTCCCAGAATCACCGGGCGATCATCCTGCGTGGTAATGCCCGGTACCTGCACCAGTTCGCTGAGGCCGGTACGAAAGCCGGTTCCGGCAACGATCACATCCGCCTCCAGTGTCGCTTCCCTTCCCTGCTTCGCGCGTGAAGCCTCGATGGATTCGAAGACGTGAACGGTATTGCCGGATATTTTCCGCACCGGGCCCATGACCCGGATACGCCCCGCACACACGTCTTCCACGAAAGGATAGTAGAGAATCGGCACGACCTGGGTTTGCGCAAATTGCTCCGACAGGCGGGAAGCAGGAAAAGGCAGGCCGTAAGGCGTCAGGTCGCCGATAAAACGGCGCTGCAGAAAATCCAGGAGACGATCCACCAGCATGAGCGGCAGTTTGCGTGTCACTACGCCTATTCCCACCAGGGGGATGCCGTAAATGCTTTTTGGAAGAATATGCGGAGGAGTCCGGACGGAGATCGTCACTGATTGCGCGTATTGGGCCAGCCGGCTTGCAATCTCCGCTGCGGAGTTTCCGCTTCCGACAACCAGCACCCGCTTGCCCTCATAGGTTTTGGCGCTCCCGAATTTTGTCGAGTGCATGATTTCGCCGGGAAACGTTTCCATCCCCTCCCACTCAGGCATTACCGGAATTCTGGCGCCCCCCGTCGCGACGACGACCGCCTCCGCCTCGAACTGCCTGCCGTCTTCACTCCGGATGGACCAGATGTCACGCTGCGCATCATGGCGGATGTTCCTGATCTCGATTCCGGTCTGGACATTGAAGCCACCCCGGGAAGGGAAGCTTTCGAGAATACGCACCATTTCATCGCGTGAAGGCCAGGAACCAGCCGATGAGGGAAAGGGACTGCCCGGCAGCTGGGAAAGAAAACGGCCTGAGTTCAGGCGCAAACCGTCATAGTGATTGCGCCAGACATCTCCCACCTGCGGGGTCCTTTCCAGCACAAGGGGCTGCATGCCGGCTTTTGCCAGTTCGTACGCCACCGACAATCCTGCCGGACCTGCCCCGATTACCGCAACATCATGCATGTCACTCTTTGCCATGACTCTTTCTCCTCTTTGAGCGATTCTCGCTTCCGCTGTCGTATGCCTGCCAATCGATGTAGACTGATTGGTCTACAATAATTCTATACTTGCAATAAGGTTATTACAAGCAGCGGCTGCCTGGAATTCGCTGAGAAGTTGACGCCCGTCAGAAGATTGGCCGGCATGCGAAGCGCAAGGAAATGCGCTTGCAAGCCGGGACGAGCGCGGGTGAGCGCCTTGCGGCTTGCACTGGACACTCTGCCTTATCGAATGGTTACAACGGAATGTTTGCTACCAATTGAAGCTCCCTTGTACCGTGCCTGCCGCGCCTGCCGTGCCGCCGCTCTGCGCCGGCGTCTCGGAGCACAACCCGCTGGCGCGAACGCCAAGCAGCCGCATTTTCTGCTCAAGAGAGACACGCCGCAGGCATTCCTGGGCTGCTTTGCGAATGGCAGGGGCATTCGCGGTGGGAACCGGGAGTGTGATATCACGGGTTACGGTGCGAAAATCTTCATATCGCAACTTGATGCCGATGGTACGGGCGGCATAACCCTTGCGCTGAAGATCCTCGGCGACACCCGCGCACAGGCCGGTGAAAATTTTGGAGAGGACAGGGCGATCACGGCGCGCATGCAGATCCCGTTCGAAAGTCGTCTCGCGGCTGATCGATCTGGGTTCCGCATAGGTCACGACGGGACGCTCGTCGATGCCGCGGGAAGCCTCGTATAGCCAGGAGCCATTGCTGCGCCCGAATTGTGCCTGCAGGAAAGCGATGTCAGTCTGGGCCAGATCACCGATGGTGAAAATACCTGCCGCCGCGAGTTTCTGGTTTGCTTTCGGGCCGATGCCATTGATTTTACGAACGGGAAGAGGCCAGATTCTGGCTGGAACATCCGCCATGCCCAGGAGAGTGAGACCATCCGGCTTTTCGAGGTCTGAACAGATTTTTGCCAGAAGCTTGTTTGGCGCCACGCCAATAGAACAGGACAGCCCGGTGCTTTCCCGTACAGCCTGCTTGATGCGCCGGGCAAGCATCACGATGTCCTCAGTCGAGTCGCTGAGATCGATGTAAATCTCATCGATACCGCGATCCTCTATACGAGGCGCCACCAGGGCAACGGCTGTTTTGAACAGCTTCGAATAACGGCGGTAAGCGGTGAAGTCGGCAGGCAGCAGGACAGCCTCCGGGGCCAACTGCGCCGCTTTCATCAAGCCCATGCCGGAGGAAACGTCGAAAGTGCGCGCCTCGTAAGTGGCGGTGGTTACCACCCCCCGCCCCGCATAACCCTTCAGTTTTGCAAAACGCGGCTTGCCGTTGAAAAGTTCTGGCGGCTGCTCCGCGCTTCCGCCGACTACCACCGGTAGCCCGCGCAATTGCGGGTACCGCTGCAACTCGACCGAGGCGTAAAAAGCATCCATATCGAGATGGGCAACGCAGCGGCTCATCCTGCCTATCCGTTCGAGGCAAAGCGGCAAGACGAAAGCATTCGATCAGATCCTGCGCAAGGTCATGAGGGGTGGCGTTGAAAGCGCGGCGCGCGTACCGAGCAGTCCCGCCAGGGTCACGCCTGCGGCTCCCGCGCCTATGCCGATGAGCCAAATCCACGAACTGAAGGTATAAGTGAGGTTCAGCGCATATTCCGCAACGACATACCCGAGCGCGCTTGCTCCCGCTGCCGCAAAAAAGCCGGCAAGGCCTCCCAGTATGGCAAATTCAGCCGCCCAGGCGCGCGCCAGCTGCCTGCGCCTTGCGCCCAGCGTACGGAATATGGCGGCCTCCTGAATGCGTTCATCCTGGGTGGAGACGATGGCGGCATAAAGTACCGCCAGCCCTGCCAGCAGCGTAAACAGGAACACGAATTCGACTGCCCTGGTCACCTGTTCGATCATTCTTTGAACCTGGGTGAGGATGGCAGCCACATCCAGCACGAGCAGGTTGGGAAATTCCTTGACCAGCTGGTTCGTCAGTTCCACATGCATGGGCGGAAGATAAAAACTCGTCACGTAGCTTGCCGCATATTGCTCCAGCGCGCCAGGGGGCGTCACGACAAAGAAATTCACCCGGAACGAGTCCCAGTTCACCTTGCGCAGACTCGTGACCTTGGCGGAAAACATGCTGCCCGCTATATCGTAGGTGAGCGTGTCGCCCACGTGGATGCCGATGGTCTTGGCAATATCCTCCTCGATCGAGATTTCCTCTTTTCCCCGGTCCTCGGGCTTCCACCAGCGGCCTTTGACGATCTGATTGTCGCTTTGCATCTCGCTTGCCCACGAGAGATTGAATTCCCGCTCCACCAGCCGCTTTGCCCGGATATCGGCATAATCCTCGGAAGCGATCGTCTTGCCATTGATCTCGGTGAGGCGCCCCCGTACCATGGGGAAAACGTTCGGCGGCTGCATCCCGCGCTTCTTGAAAAACGCCGCCAGCGGCTCCAGCTGGTCCTCCTGGATATTTACCAGAAAATGGTTGGGGGCATCGGGAGGCAGGCTGGTGCGCCAGTTTCTCAGCAGGTCGTCCCGGATCAGGGTCAGCGCCAATAACGCCATCAATCCCAATCCTAAGGCCACGGCCTGCAGCACGCTCGCAGTGGCGCGACGGCGAATGCTTGCCAGGCCATAGCGCCAGGCGCCCCCCGCCTGGTTGCGGATGTGAGCCAGCATTCTCATCAGCAGGAATCCGAGCATGCCAAAAACCGCTATCGCCACGATGAAACCGCCAATGACGGAGGCGCCGAGCCGCATGTCGCCCGCTTTCCACAGGAACAGCAGCGCCAGCACGCCCAGTCCCAGTCCATAGCCGGCGAGTCCCTGCGGGGGCAGGCCGATATCCCGGCGCATGACGCGCAGCGCCGGGATGCTGCGCAGGCTGAGCAGCGGAGGGAGCGCAAAGCCAAGCAGCAGCACCATGCCGGTCAGCACCCCATGCACGCCCGGCCATACCGAGGGCCATGGCAATTCGGCTTCGACCAATCCCGAAAGCCAATAGGTAAGAACCTGCTGGGCGATAAAACCGAGAAGAGAGCCCAGGCTGCTGGCAATGAAACCCAGAATGAGAAAATGATACAGATAGAGGCGCAGCATGGCGCCCTGGCTTGCGCCGAGACAGCGCATCACTGCACAGCCGTCCAGGTGCCGCTGAGTGAAGCGGCGCACCGCCAGTGCCGCGGCGGCGGCCGCCAGCACCACGCTCGCCAGCGCAGTCAGGCTCAGGAATTTTTCCGCCCGCTCCAGCGCCGACCTGATTTCGGGCCGCGCGTCACGGATGCCCTCGATTTTCTCCCCCAGCATCAGGCGTTGTTCGGCCCACTTGCGAAACCCTTCCACTTCGCCCGAATCGCCGGCAACAAGCAGGCGGTAGCCAATACGGCTGCCCTGCTGGATCAGCCGGGTTGCCGGCAAGTCAGCTTTGTTGATCAGCACGCGCGGCCTCAGGTTGAGAAAACCGATCGAATAATCCGGTTCCTGCGTGATCAGCGCATCCACAGCAAAGCGGGATGCGCCCACCTCGATCTCGTCCCCCCGTTTGAGAGACAAGCCGATCATGAGCTTCTCGTCCACCCAGGCCGTGCCTCGGGCCGGAATCCTGTTGGCAATATGGGTTACGCGCTCAGCAGGCGGAACTCCGTTGCCGAAATCCTCGCTGATGCTCAATTCGCCACGCAGCGGATAGCCTTCCGCCACGGCCTTGATTTCCGTCAGCAGGCTTTCCTCCCCTTTCGCGGTCATGCTCGGAAACTTGACGGCAGAGGAAACCGACAGGTTCCGGCGTTTTGCCTCCTCGGCATAATGCGGCGCCAAAGGATGATCCGAAAAAATGATCAGATCCGCTCCCAGCAACTGGTTGCCCTGGCGCGAAAGCGCCAACTGCACCCGGTCGGCAAAAAAACCGACAGTGGTCATCCCACCCACGGCGATGACCAGCGCAAATACCAGCACGCGCAACTCGCCCGCGCGCCAGTCGCGCCCAAGCATGCGAAGAGACAGCTTTAGAATGTTCATTCAATCATTATCGTAGTTTGAACCGATCGACAGGGCGAAACACGTCGGTGCCAGGACAGTGCCTCCTGCCCCATCTGCTTATTGCTTCCAGAATGGGCTTGAGATCGTTGCCCTTCTCTGTAAGAACGTATTCGTAGCGAACAGGTTTCTGTTGATATGCCTGCCGGGAGACAAGGCCTGCCGCTTCCAGTCTTTTCAGGCGATCGGCAAGAATGTTCGAAGCGATATTTTCCGGCGATGAGATAAAATCGGCATAACGGCATTTACCAAGCATCAGGTCGCGAATGACCAGAAGTGTCCATTTGTCGCCGAAGATATTCAATCCATTGGTAATGGGACATGAGGAGCGCTTGAATATTGCGTCATCACGCGCTTCTGCACCACCTGTCACAGCTTTCTCCTTCATCCATCCATGACTTATAACACTCGCGGGGGTTATATTGGCGGGTGAACTTTAATATAGTAACTTGCAATTCGCAATATAGTAGGCTAGGCTGCTGTCCATTGCCACAAGCAAGCTGACGAGCGGAAATCCGATTGACAGATGGAGAACGGCCGTGCTGATACTGTACCAGTTTGAGCGTACCTGGGGTAATCCGAATTTAAGTCATTTCTGTTGCAAAACAGAAACGTATTTGCGTATGGCAGGTATTGAATACGCAATCGAGACAACGCTTCCACTGTTTGCGCCAAAAGGTAAATTGCCTTATATAAAAGATGGAAACATCGAATTAGCGGATTCCCGCTTCATCATCCGGCATCTCAAAGACAAGTATAAAGACCTCGACGAAGGATTGAATCCCGCAGAAGCCGCGCTATCCCTGGCAATGCAGCGCCTGGTCGAAGAGCATCTTTTCTGGGCAACCATGTATACCCGCTGGCAGTATACGGATGCGAACTGGCAGGTCAACAAGAAAGCCATTTTTGACGTCTTGCCCCCAGCAGTCCGGGATGTGGCAGCAGTTTTCTACCGCTACAGGATTCAGCGTCAAATTTATGGGCACGGCATGGGGCGGCATAAACCCGAAGAGATTTTTGAACTCGGGATGCAGGATATAGACGCACTCTCCGCATGCCTGGGCGACAGGAAATATTTTCTGGGAGATAGGCCCACCACGCTGGACGCAAGCGCCTTCGGCTTCCTGATCAATACCTTTGGTTGCCCTATCGAATCCCCTCTGAAGGAATATGGCTTATCGAAGGAAAATCTCAAAAACTATATTGACCGCATCAAAACGCAATATTATTCAGACTTGCAGTAGGCACTGGCTAAAAGAGGGCCTGGCGCACGGATCAGCCGTCGATTGAGCGCATCTTGCGGGCCCCTGTGTTTCATAAGTCACTCAGCGTGCAGCGTGCCACGCACTCCTTGGCGATCGAGCCGACGTTAGCCTTTATCAGCCATAATGCCAGCTGGTCCGTTGATCTGCGGGGGGATTGACATTATCTGTGGACGAAACGGCTGCGGAGCCGGATGTCGTACCCGCTCGATGCTTTTCTCTGGAGGTGCGCCATAAAGCTCTGGGTGCAAGTAACTTCCGCGCTCCTTGCCAGATTTTTCCTCTTCGACCCGGATACGCTTCGCGTTTGCCCAGGCATCCTTCCGAATGCCTGTCACTTGCCAGGAAACTTTCATACCGGACGTACCGCCAGAAATTTTGAAGTGATTGGAGGCAATTTCTTCTGCAATATAAAGATTTGGTCCAGAGGTACCGATAGGGGTCAGTTGATAGCGAAAATCAGTATTGACAGCATCGAACCACTCGGGAAGCTCAACTGTTGCTTCACCGCCAGCATCCATCACAACCACTCCATCGTAGATATTTTTCATATCGGACGATTCTACGAAGGAATGAGACAGATACTTATTGGAGGGATCAAGCGGATGGTCAATGAGGAACCCCCCGGAGGACTTAGTCAGTTTACCGCCTACGTAAACTTCCCCCGTAAACCAGGCCGCACAGCAATCTGATGCAAGGTAGGCTGCATTGTTGTTGGCGGAATTGAAGGCTGTGACGCCAGCCCCACGGCCTTTGCCCATAACACCTGTACCCGCCGTGGAGGGGTCCGAGCTTTCACCAAGTACTGCTACATCGCTTGTACCGCTGACACGAACATTGCCAACAAAATCTCCAGCGTAGTCACGCGTTCCAAGAAAACCTTGATTACCGCTATTCATACCAACCACCCCTGCTGCATCATCGGAGCTACCCCATATGCCTATGAAACCGTGGCCATACACGCCAGCTTGTAGAGCACCATGTCCAGCAGTTCCAACTATGGCGGTAAAGTCAGGAGAATCAACGTGCAACTTTGCACTTGGGGCAGTAGTTCCAATGCCAACGGCACCATTCCCCCCCATGATACGCATTCTTTCCGCAGCACCTGCGGAAAACCGCACGTCCATTCCCTCCCCCACCCCTAGCGTTCCGGTATTTGCTTGTGTATACCAGGCAGTACCGCCGGCGTTGGCTCCAACGGTAAGCCTCAGTTCTTTGCCAACATTATTGACCAACCAGAGGGTCTGGTCGAAAGTATCGCTCATGCCGAGTATGCCAAGATGCCCTTCCGAAATTTGCAATCTTGTACTTGGATCGTCTTGAATATTTGCTCCAACAGTCACATGCCCGTTGGGAAGTATGCGCATCGCTTCCGAGCCACTGGTCTTAATGACCAGCGGCTGGTTATCAATTGTTCCCAGAAAATTGACATTTGGATCGGTGCTACTGTTACCAGTAAGTTCCCAAGCCATGGTTAATCCTCTCTATAACACTCTATTAATTAATCAATTGTGCTTACCTTACGGTTATTGTCCAGGCCGTTAAGATTTTCGTTCCAGCAAAGTCTCAGTTTCATTAGCCTGCCCGCTTGTTAAAGGCCTTTTATTCTCGCTCGTTTCGCTCGCCCTGGAAGACGGCTCTTCTACTAACAGTTCTTCGAGTACTTTAATAGCCCCGCTGATCCTGAGCATTGTTTCGCGTAAATATGTCCTTTGATTCTCTACTTTTTCCAGTTCCGCTTGTCCTATTTCAATTTCTTTCCTCAATGCTTCCAGTCTAGTTTGGATTTGTTCTCGCAACATTTTCTTTCTCAGCCAGTCAATGAGCTCCGGTCCGGGTTCAGTCTCTAACCTTGCCTATAGAAAGCTCTGGTTTTTCCATCCTCAACCAGGATCTTGCCTCGATATGCAAAACCAAACTTCATGCTCAGCTGGTACAGCAAGGAACTACTTAGGACAAAACCAGCTTATATAGAGATGTATAGATTGCTTTTAGGAATAATCAAGGTATACGTGATGTGCTTCCAATAAATGAGAACAGCTAAAACAGTTATATCCCAGGGGAATAATTCTTCGTGTACAGCAATGGGTAGAGCGAGAGCGTAATCCGTCCGGAAGCGGAGGAATATCTGTCCTTATCCAGAATCCGCCCCGCGCGGACCCTCTTCGTTTTCAACGGGATCAGCCATTGATTGCATATAATGCCGCCATCCCCCGAACCGGCTGATATCCCTTGCATCCGCTACTGCATAGCCCTCGCATAAGAAACTCTGCACGGATTCGCCGCCCGCAAGGGTAATGGTGCCGATCCCCAGGGGAGCAGGGATGCCTGCCACAAAACTGCCAAATGCGCTGGCTGGCATTTCCCACACCTCTACCTCGATTGCGAATCCTCGCTGGTTCTTGTCCACCCGCACCAATCCGGGGCGAAGCGGCGGTGTTCCCGGAAGCGCATAGAGTTTGTAGTCGGGGGAAGTTGCGGTACTTGCCACCAGGCGCCCATCGCGGCTGGTCAGTTGGGAGTTCAACGGCAGACCGGACAGATGCGCGCCGCAGACCGCTACGCGCACGAGGGCTGGGTGTTCCGGCTGTGCCGGGTGTTGAAAAGATGCCATTGCTGATAAAGCCCCTTTCCGCAGTGGAATACCCGCGGCCCCCAGGGGCAGCGCATAGGCCTGCTGCAGACGTGCGGCAAGATGCAACAGCGAGACATCCTGATGGGCTGGAGCCGCCAGGGTTACGCCAAACGGCAATCCATCATCCCGGAATCCGGCAGGCACCGCCACCGCCGAATAGTCGAGCAGGTTCATGTAGTTGGTGTAATAACCCAGGTTCGTGTTCAGGCGAACCGGGTCTGCCAGCATTTCCTCTATGCGATAAATGGTCCCGGCGGTGGGCGTCAGCAGGCAATCCACTTCAGACCAGGCATGGTCAGCCTGGCGTTTAAGCATACGCAAGCGATACTGGCCGTTGTAGGCATCTGCAGCCGAGAACCGGTGCGCGCCGGCAATGATCTCCCGTACCGGCGAAACGACCTCATCGCTATGCAGATCAAAAAATTTCTGAATGGCGGCATAACGCTCGGCCACCCATGCTCCTCCATAAAGCAGGTGCGCTGTTTCCAGAAAGGGCGAAAAATCGATCTCGATGACCTCGCCGCCCAATGCCTGCAGTTGTGTTATCGCTTCCTCGAACAACCGGGCGCTTTCGGAATTACCGAAGAATTGCAGTTGCTGCCGGCGCGGTATGCCAAAACGGAAACGCTGCCGCAGGTTTTTTGAAGCAGGATTATCGCCGTTCCCTCTCCGGCGGGAATAAATGTCTTCGTCATCATAGCTGGCGGCTGCCTCAAGAACCCGCTGCGCATCGGCAGCGGTATGCGCAAAGATGGAGACGCAATCCAGCGAACGGCAGGCGGGCACGACACCGCGCGTGGAAAGCCAGCCCCTGGTGGGTTTATACCCGATGAGATTATTGAAGGCAGCAGGTATCCTGCCAGAGCCCGCGGTATCGGTTCCCAGGCTGAAACATACCCAGCCCTTCGCTAAAGCCACTGCCGAACCCGAGCTTGATCCGCCAGCGATGTATTCGGGATTGAAGGCGTTGCGGCAGACGCCATAGGGAGAGCGGGTACCGTTCAACCCGGTGGCAAACTGATCAAGATTGGCCTTGCCGAGGGGAATCGCACCCGCGTCGATCAGCCTCTGCACCACCGTTGCGCTGCGTTGCGGTGTGTAGGCAAACGCCGGGCATGCCGCGGTAGTCGGAACGCCTGCAAGGTCGATATTGTCCTTGATGGCGAAGGGAATGCCGTATAAAGGCAGTGCGGCCATCCCTTTTTCTTCCACTTTCCGGGCATATTGTCGCAGTGATTCCAGCGGCAGCTTGTGTATCCATACATTGCCGGGATCGTCCTGGATCAGCGCATGCACCGCCTCCACCATGCCGGCAGGGGTCAATTCGCCATTGGCATAACGTTGCAGCAGGGACGGGATATCGCCCAGGGGAACAAGCTTGCTCATATTCACTCCTCCTGAATGATAAGCAGCATCTGCCCGGCGGATACATGACTCCCCTCCTTGCAGAATAGCTGTCGTATCGTACCGCTGACCGGCGCCTCCACGGAGAATTCCATTTTCATGGACTCCACCACTACTACTGGGTTTCCCATTTCGACCCGCTGCCCTTCCTTGACGAGCAGTTTCCATACCGTACCGGTTACATGCGCACCGACAGCCTGGGAGCCAGAGGGCAAATCCAGTTCGCCCTGCGTATCCGCTTCTTCAACCATGGTCTCGCTGATATATTCCGCCTTGCCTTCGGCTTTCCAGCGTTCACGCTCGGCCTCGAACGCAGCCTGCTGCCTTGCTTTGAAAGCGCTGATGGATGCCGCATTTTCTTTCAGGAAAGCGTTGTACTGTTTCAAGCTGAATGTTGTCTCCTCGATCTTCAGCTTGAAGTGTCCGGTAATGAAATCCCTGCGCAGCTTGAGCAGTTCGCCTTCGCTAACCGGATAGAAACGGATCTGGTCGAAGAAACGCAGCAGCCAGGGTTTTCCTTCCTTGAAGTCGGCTGTCTGGCGGTACCGGTTCCACATCTGCACCGTGCGGCCCACAAACTGGTAGCCTCCGGGACCTTCCATTCCATATATGCACAAATAGGCCCCGCCTATGCCAACCGCATTCTCAGGCGTCCAGGTGCGCGCAGGATTGTACTTGGTGGTCACCAGGCGATGACGGGGGTCCACAGGGGTGGCAACCGGCGCGCCCAGATAGACGTCGCCCAGCCCCATGACAAGATAATTCGCGGAAAATACGATGTGCTGCACTTCCTCGATACCGTCGAGGCCATTGATCCGGCGGATGAACTCGATGTTGCTCGGGCACCAGGGCGCATCGCTGCGCACGGACTGCATGTACTTTTCTATCGCCAGCCGGGTGGCGGCATCGTCCCACGACAGCGGAAGATGGACGATGCGCGCCGGGACCTCCATGTCATCGATATCGGGCAATTTCTTTTCCGCGGCGGCCAGCATCTCCAGCAGCTTATCGCGTGGCAGTATGCGGGAATCGAAATGCACTTGCAGCGAACGGATGCCGGGCGTCAGATCCAGAATGCCTTCCAGTTCCCCGTCATCGCACGCTGCCTGCACCCAATCCATCAGCGCATGCGCGCGGAAGCGCAAATTGAGATCGAGCTCGAGCGGACCATACTCGACCAGCAGATTCTTGTCGCCTGCCTGGCGATAGACGACCTGCACCTGGCCATCGCTTTGCGGGATGAAGTGGAGCACAGGGGTGGATTCGGCCGTTGCGCCCTGCTCCGCCCCGGATGAAACATTTTGGGGAAGCCGAAGGTCTTTTATCCCTGCATCCTGCTGTAGCTCCAGCGCCAGCGCCTGCTCCATCGACATCCTGCGGAAGCGCACGCGATCACCCGGCTTGAGCTGTCCCATCTTCCACAATTCAGCCTGGATAATGGTAACCGGGCAGACGAAGCCGCCGAGGCTGGGGCCATCGGGGCCGAGTATCACCGGCATGTCACCCGTAAAATCCACGGTACCTACGGCATACGCGTTGTCGTGGATATTGGAAGGATGCAATCCTGCTTCGCCGCCGTCGCTGCGCGCCCAGTGGGGCTTGGGGCCGATCAGCCGCACGCCGGTGCGATTGGAATTGTAATGGACTTCCCAGTCCGTGGCGAAGAGGGTTTCGATATCCTCCCCGGTGAAAAAATCCGGCGCGCCGTGCGGCCCG
The DNA here is from genome assembly GCA_017306155.1 of Nitrosospira multiformis. Taxonomy (GTDB): domain Bacteria; phylum Pseudomonadota; class Gammaproteobacteria; order Burkholderiales; family Nitrosomonadaceae; genus Nitrosospira; species Nitrosospira multiformis_F. The sequence continues at coordinate 96,389 of JAFKJB010000009.1, read as the reverse complement.
TACAGCACCCCTATTTCCCAGCTGCCGGTGTAGCGCGGCACCCATTCCTCCGGCAGTTCCTGCTCAAATCCGCCATCACCATCTTTTCTGGCTTCAAAGATATGCAGCACGTCGCCGGTGAGGAGCGTGCGGCCCGCGTGCCCGCCGAAGTGGCCGAGGGTGAAGGTGGATTTACTGTCCAGGTAGTCGGGAACACGGATTCCTCCCTGCACCGCCAGATAGGCGCGGCATCCATGATTTGCGAGTTTGCCGAACTGCAGCAACGAACCGGCCTTGACGCGGTGCGCCCGCCAATAGGCAAGCGGTTCACCATCCAGGCGCACCTCCATCGGCGCCCCGCATACAGCAATAACGCTGTCACAGTTGAAGCGCAATACCGGGCCCGAAAGCGTAATCTCCAGCCCGGCCTTATTCTCGGCATTCTCGCTGTTATTGACGAGCCGATTGGCCAGACGGAACGCCAGGCCATCCATGGGTCCCGATGGCGGCACGCCGATGCTCCAGTATCCTGTCCGCCCGGGATAATCCTGCACCGTGGTCTGCACTCCCGGACTGAGGATATCGATCGTATGGGCGATATAACGAAAACTGTTCAGAAAGCTCGTCGTATGTTGCCCGCTGCGAAAAGCCTCGCTGCGCAGGATCTGCCTGAGATAACCGACGTTGGTTTCCACCCCGTGCAATGCCGTCACGTCCAGGGCTTCCAGCAGGCGCGCAATGGCCTGCTCCCGGTCCGGCGCGTACACGATGATTTTTGCCAGCATGGGATCATAAAACGGCGTGACATCGACACCGCGTTCCACCCAGGTTTCCACGCGCGCGGCAGAGGAAGACGGAAACTCCGCCTCCGTGAGGATACCGCAGGAAGGTTGAAAATCCTTGACCGCATTCTCCGCGTACACCCGTACCTGGATGGAGGCTCCATGCGGGTGGATATCGAATGAATCCAGGGGCGGCAAGTCTCCAGCGGCTTGCCGGACCATCCATTCCACCAGGTCGATGCCGGTCACTTCCTCGGTTATCCCATGCTCGACCTGCAGCCGCGTATTCACCTCCAGGAAATAAAATTCCGCAGTGGAGGCATCGAAAATGTACTCCACCGTGCCCGCGGACTGGTAGTTGACTGACTGGCCCAAACGCACCGCCGCCTCCAGCAACGCCTGGCGCACGCGCGGCGGCAGAGCGGCCGCCGGCGTTTCTTCGATCACCTTCTGGTTGCGCCGCTGCATCGAGCAGTCACGCTCACCCAGCGCAATCACCCCGCCCTTGCCGTCGCCGAATATCTGCACCTCGATATGGCGCGCCTTCTCGACATATTTTTCGAGAAACAGACCGGCGTCCTTGAAATTGTTCTGCGCCAGGTATTTCACCGATTCGTAGTTTCCACTCAACTCTTCCCTGTTCCAGCACAAGCGCATGCCGATGCCGCCACCCCCTGCCGTGCTTTTCAGCATGACCGGGTAGCCGATATGGGCGGCCTGGCGCAAGGCATCCTCCAGGTCTTTGAGCAATCCTGTGCCCGGCAGCAGCGGCACCTGGTTCTGCTGCGCCAGTTCGCGCGCCGTGTGCTTCAAGCCGAATGCACGCATCTGGTGGGGAGTGGGGCCAATGAAGGAAATGCCATGGTCAGCGCATTGCTCCGCAAATTCAGCTTTTTCACTGAGGAAGCCATACCCTGGATGAATGGCATTTGCTCCCGCGTGGGTCGCGACCTCCAGGATCTTTTCGGCGCGCAGATAACTTTCCGCGGCGACTCCGCTGCCTATGCAGTAAGCTTCATCGGCTTCGATCACATGCCGCGATAGCGCATCCGCCTCGGTATAGACTGCAACGCTCTTCACTCCCATGCGCCGCAAGGTGCGGATAATCCGGCAGGCAATGGCGCCGCGATTGGCTATCAATACTTTTTCAAACATGATTTATTCTCGGTTGAGTGAAAAACAGCCGGGATAGAACCTGGACTACGTAAAGCTCATCTCGCTGGGATCGTCCCAGACCAGCAACCGGATGGGCGTGGGATTGTAGGCATTGCATGGATTGTTCAGTTGCGGGCAGTTCGAAATCAGCACCACCACGTCCATTTCGGCCTTCATTTCCACGTACTTACCGGGCGCGGAGACGCCATCCACGAATTCCAGGCCCCCCTCTTCCGTCACCGGCACGTTCATGAAGAAATTGATATTGCTGGGAATATCGCGCTTGCTGATGCCGAGCTGCTGGCACTCCGGCTCGTGCGCCAGCGCGTGCAGAAAGTTGTCGCGGCAACTGTGCATGGGGAATTTTTCCAGCGCATACCGCACGGTATTGCTCTCCGCCGCGCATGCCCCTCCCAGGGTGTCATGCCGCCCGCATGTATCCGCAACGATGGTGAACATTACGTTGCCATAATTCGAGTACAGCTTGCTGCCGGTAGTCAGATAGACTTTCTTCTGCCGGCGCAAGGTATCGGTTGCGCTATAGCGCTCCACCGCGTGCGAGGCGTTGTAAAACAGGGTGTCGACGGCCTGGTTGCCTTCCAGGTCGACGATCCGGAAAATCTGTCCTTCCCTGACGATCTTGACCCAGGGCTCGCCCGCCGGACAGATTTCATCCATCACCGCCGCATCCGGATCCAGGCTGCTTTCAACAAAATTCTTGCTCTTTGAATTCACGTTCATGCCGCACCTCCATGACAAGCATATAAACATTCAGTGTTTTGCCGGGCACGCTGGTTTTCGGAAATATGCGCGCATTCGGCAATCACCGAAGATGGGGTTGCAAAAACAGTGAGATCGACGGCACCGGGATGGTAAGTGGTAGAGGGATCGAGAGGATGCGGCGCAGCGGATAACACCACCAGCGTATCCATTTCAAAACTCAAATCGACTTGATCTCCGGCTTTGCTGTTGCCGGAATGGAAGGTGAGTTCGCCGGCCGGACAGGCAGTCACCTTGCTGAAGAAATTGATATTGGATACCACGTCCCGCATGCCCAGGCCCCATTTGCCAAGCTCGATCAGCATGCCGTCCAACCCGTTGCGGAACATCAGGTTGCGGTGCTCCTGATACCGCGCGGTGCCGTATTTCCGGCGTATCAGTTCGGCATCGCTCAAGCCGCAGACCGTATCGTGCCAACCCACGCTATCGGCGGTAATGCAGCAGAATATCCTTCCCATGTCCGAATGGCAGGCATGCCCCCTGGTCAGACGGAAGGTGTGCTGGGATTTGAGCGTATCGGCCATGTTGTAGCGCTCCAGTTTTTCTTCCTGGTTGAAGAACAATACCGAGGCATTGGCGCCGCCGTTGACATCCGTCATGCGCAGCGTGGTACCGCGCCGCAGAATGCCGGACCAGTGGCAGCCGCCGGGAATATGTTGTTCCCACAAAGGGGCATCCGGTTGGTTCATGTCTTTCTCCTCATCACGATAGTTTTTCGGGTGTATCCCAATTCAATTTATAGATCGATGCGGTGTTTTCGCATCCCTCTGCTTGCTGGGTAAAGCGGATTTTTTAAGCATCCTGCTTACCAGGATATACAGTGTTGTAATGCCGAGAATGCTGCCCAGCACCAGCGGTACTGCCCAAAGCTGCCACCACGGCGCACCTGGAGCCGTGGCATAGGAACGCGGCCAGGCAATATTGACAAGTTCGAACACAGACCAGATAAAAGCGACCGTGTTGATCAGCAATCCCCAGGCGCCAAGCTTCAACTCACCCAATGCCGGATTCCAGCGCCCGGTGAGCCGGGTAAATAAACCCACGCCGGTCGTCATGGAAAACATGGCGTAAAGCCCGCCCGTGCCGAAGGCAATCACGGTGGCAACCGCGCCATCGTTCAACCCGAACAGCAATCCCAGCCCCGCCAGCGATATAGTACAGATAACGGCGTTGCGTGGCGTCTTGTCAGGCGCCAGGTGGCTGAGAACAGCGGGCATATGGCCTTCGCGCGCCATGGAATACACGATGCGCGAGGTATATTTCACCACCGAAGCGCCGCAGGCCAGGAATGCGACCATCACGATCGCCAGAAATGGCTTTTCTGCCCACTCGCCAAAACTGCTGGTAATCACAGGGGTAATCGGATCGGAAGTACCGCTTGCGGTAATCAACGCCCCGCGATCGAACGCGAGTGTCAGCGCCGCGGAGTTGAAGAGCACCACCGATCCCACCATGCACAAAGAGAAGAAGACGGCACGCGGCACCATTCGCTTGGGCTCGTGCGTTTCCTCCGCGATGGTGGAGCAGGCGTCAAAACCGATGAATGCCCAGCCGGCGATCGCCAGCGCCGCCAAAAATGCGGAAACCTGGTCTGGCGCCGTGCCTGTGCCAAGATGCTGGAACAGTTCGGAAAAAGGATGCTGCCGGAAAAACAGGAACAGCAGCAGCGCCACGCCCAGGGAGCCGACAACCTCCGCATAGACTCCCATTGTGATGACCAGCTTGAAGATATTGACGTGGACTACGTTGATAATGGTGCACAGGAGGAGGAATACCGCACCCCAGATCACGAACGCAGAGCCTGTTTCGCTCTCGGCTCCAAAAAACAGGGCAAGCCAGACGCCCCCCGTGTAGGCGGTGGTGGTGAGCATGGCGATAGTGGAACTGACGTAGATGACGCCTGCAAATTGTCCCGTGACCACGCCTCCGAGTTGACGCGACCATTTGTATGCACCGCCCGCAATCGGGAATTGTGAAGACAGTTCGGCGTAGACCGTTGCCACGAGCAACTGCATGACGAGGCAGGTGACCAGCGCGCCGAACCATCCGCCTCCTGTCACAGTGGTCTGGACGCTGATGATGGCGTAAAGCCCTACCACGGGGGAAACAACCGCGAACCCGAGCGTAAAGCTGTTCCATACGCTCATGCTGCGATGAAGCTTGTCGCCAGTGGCCGAAGTGGCGGCAGGACGGGAAAGTGTATTCGGGGTTTCTTCTATGGACATGATATCCCTTTCGAGACACACGGAATGATTCCACCTGGCTGACCCTTTGCCGGTCTCTTCGTGCTGCCGGAGGCAATGAGCAAAGAGGCACCCAGCCGTGGCAGACCGGGATCGCAGGTGCTGTGGCTATTTGTATCGCGGCTGCCGCTGCTATCGGAGCTATTTATGCGGCAAAAAAATACTGTGAGTTTCGCCATTTCGGGCCACGCCGCGGAGTCCAGTTCCAACCTGCAATGGCGTGTTTTGCACACTTCCGGATACCGGCTTCCGCTGGCATGATTTCTATACTGCTTGCCGCCCAGTTCTATCGTAACCGGGCTGGCAACTGAAAAAGCAGGGAAAAGTATGGGAGGGAGATGCATGACAAGTCTCCTTTTTCGGGGGTTAGACTCCGGGAATCAATGTAATAACTACATGATCTCCCGGGCTTTTATCCCTCCGTGGAGCCTCGTCGTGACGAAGCCGGAAACTCTCGGACCAGACACTTCGAGAAAAGAAGCCGGAACCCTAGTTTCGCGCTACAACTTTACTGAAAATCAGTTTTACACATCTCATTCAGAAATACAACAAGAAATCATAAAAATTTTCTTTCGATTTGCGCTGCCGGATTTGGACTCTCGATATTTTATTTCGATGCTTTTCGGCAGCCCTGTTCTCTCCGGAAATCAGGGCCTGGCGGGGCTTGGCGGCCTTGACGCTAGGAATGAATTACAAATAGTGTCATCGTGCCTTTCTTCGCGCCACGACAACGCCGTCCCGCGTCGGATTTATGAAAGCGTCAAAATCGGGATTACCAAAAATCAGCTGGTTATGCTCAAGAATGGCTTCGGTCCAGCCGGGAACAATATCGACATACTGTTCCACCGCTACCCGCCCATGCCAGAGCACGTTGTCCGCAATGTACAACCCGCCTGGGCGGATCCTGTCTTTTGCCATGCGCCAGATTTCCGGATAATCTCCCTTGTCCGCATCGTTGTAGCAGATATCGAATACTCCTGTGGTCTGCCCGAATATCTCCTGCGCGATGCCCGTGTGAAAATCGATCCTCTCCAGCAGATCGGCAGACTTGAGATACTGCTCGGCCTTTTCCTTGTTCTGAGGGTCGCCATCGGTACAGATCACCTTTCCACCCGCCCCGGCTGCTTTTGCGAACCAGTAAGCCGAATAACCGTAGCCGCTGCCAAACTCGAAAATACGCCTGGCATCGATCGTTTTCGCCAGCGTCTCCAGAAAAATGCCGACCAGGCGACCCACGATGGGGAAATTGTTTTTGGCAGCCACCGCTTCCATTTCGGTCAGCACCGGATGATCAGTTCGCCCCACCAGGCTGCGCATATACTTTTCGATTGCCGGATTGACCGGATCCAGGTGGGAGGGATTTTCAATAGTTGGAGATTGCATGGTCACCGCTCCTGAAAAAACAAGAAATCATGTGCTCGCCGTATGCTCGTTATTCGACTCTACGCCCAATGCGATGACGGGTCAAAGTTGAGCGGTACTTCTCATTCATCCTGATAAGCGGGAGTGCCTATAAAAGCAGCATATGGACTTCCGCTGCTCCGGCAATATCATGACATTTGATGATAGAATCAATGGCATTCTATCTGATGCATCCTATCCGATCGGCCCGATCAAAACTTCCGACGAGAAACCGGCTCTGGAGGTCAGGAAGACCGCCGCAGCAAGCGGCTGGCGGCATAGCGAAGGCAAGGGCGATAACAGAACTTGAAACGAGGTTGAAATGAACAGCAGACCGCACATCATATTGACATCCCAGGACCTGGACAGGCTGGAGACCCTGCTCGAGTCGCTTCCGGCCAACTCGGTTCCTGGCAGTGCGGAACTGCAAGCCGAACTCGAACGCGCCGAAATCGTCGAGTCCGAGCAGATACCCCCCACGGTGGTCACCATGAACTCCACGGTACGGTTCAGCATCGATTCCTCAGGCCAGGACTTCCGCCTGACGCTGGTCTATCCAAAAGATGTCGACGGATCCGGCGAAAAGATTTCCGTGCTTGCGCCGGTTGGCAGTGCCCTGCTGGGGCTCTCCACCGGCGACGAGATAGAATGGCCGCGTCCGGGCGGAGGCACCATCAAGGTACGGATAGAGGAAATCATCTACCAGCCGGAGCGCGAGGGAAAATTCTATCGATAGGTGTTCGACGTGCTGTTTCTCACGATGTTCGTCAGAATAATCAAGAGGCAATGCGGCACATCAGGAAAAAATCCTGGAGAAGAAAGCCGGCATTCCCTTTCCTCAAGCCAGTGACAGGCCCGCACCTGCGAACGCGGTCAACAGCACGACCTTCCATGGCGAGACTTTCCAGACAGTCAGCAGGATGAAGGCCGCAAGCGCCACCGCAAAATCCGGGGGCGCAAGCACTGCATTCGTCCAGACGGGATGATAGAGGGCAGCGGCAAGAACGCCTACCACGGCGGCATTCGCGCCCGCCATTGCCGCCCGTACCCGGTCTTTTTTGCGCAGATCGTCCCAGAACGGCAAAACGCCCACCAGCAGCAACATTCCGGGTAAAAATATCGCGATCAGACAGAGGACGGCACCATAGATTCCATTGGGTTCGGGCACAGCCACGGCTCCGAGATAGGCGGCAAAAGTAAACAAGGGTCCCGGCACGGCCTGTGCCGCACCGTACCCCGCAAGAAACGTGTCCGCACTGACCCAGCCGGTTTCGACCACGCTTGCTTCCAGCAGCGGCAGAACTACATGGCCGCCTCCAATTACCAGGGCACCAGCGCGATAGAATGCCTCGAACAGTGCTATCGCCTGCGAGGAAGATATCACCGCAACAAACGGCAAGGCGAAGAGCAGAATGAAAAAACATAGCAATGCCAGCAATGCCGTCTGTTTTGAAAGCGGCATGCTTATACGGCCGTCATTCCCCGCCTCGTCCATGAGCGGTAGCTTTTTACGAAGCCAAAGCCCACCCAGGGCACCGAAGAATAGTGCACCGAGCTGACCAGGTGCGCCAGGGAGGAAGACCGCGATCAATACGGCGAGGGTAGCGATACTGGCGCGCTCCCGACCAGGGCAAAGGTTGCGGGCCATGCCCCAGACAGCTTGCGCAACGACGGCCACGGCAACGAGCTTCAAGCCGTGGACGAATCCCTGCCCGAGTGGACCACTAAAGACAAAGGCGCTGCGGGCAAAGACCAGCAGAAGCAGTACGGAAGGCAGCGTGAACGCACTCCAGGCGATCAGCGCGCCCATAAGTCCCCCCCTGGACAGCCCCAGCGCAAAACCCACCTGACTGCTGGCAGGACCCGGCAAAAACTGGCATAGCGCGACGAGATCGGCGTAAGCCGACTCGCTCATCCACTTGCGCCGAGTGACCAGTTCATCCCGGAGATATCCCAGATGCGCGATTGGCCCGCCAAAAGAGGTAAGCCCCAGTTTCAGAAAGGCGCGCAGAATCTCGCCTCGATTCCCGGATAGATGAGAGTGTCCGCCGCCCGCTTTGCGCATGTGAGCCCCTTACCTCGATTCAAATCGGCCTGGCATAAGATGACGGCTATGCTGATGAGAACAGCACCGCAGAAAGAAGATCGCAGCTCTCCCATTTCTGACTCGCCATTATAGTTGCCAAAGATGGCGCGCGCCGGAGATAGCATTTGGCGGAAACCGGATTCCGTGGCGCTTGCCCATCTGTTCAAAATCCAGCCCGACTTTGCTATAGTGCGGGCATTTTTTTATCCGAGGTCCCTGAAATCCCGCCATGCGTCTGCCTGATTGCCTGCCTGCTTCATTCACTCCTGCCAGGAACTCCAACTGTTTTTCAAGCCCTGCACAACGTACACTGGGATCATTTGTGAAATTCGGCCTGGCAGGCATGCTCAGCCTCACATTCCAGGCTTCTGCGGCAGATCCCGCCCCCGCCGGCAGCGCCACCGTAGTCCCGGCAACATCGCAAACACCCATACCTGCAACGGGCAGTGACGGGAGCCGCCGCTTCGACTGGTCGAAAGTGCCTCCTGTAACCGCCCCCTCCCGCCCGGGCATGTTTATCATTGCCCCCTCAGGACCGCGGTACTACTCGCTTTGGGATCATATAACCGGCAACAAGCGTGAAAACCCGCCCGTTTCTCCCTATGCGCTCTATGCCCTCATGACTACGCCGGCTTTCGATATCGATTTCCGCTATCTCGAAAAGCCCGAGCATGAGAAGGATATTTTCGACCCCGTCAAGCGCATCTATCTTGGCGATGACTTTCTTTTGTCATTTGGCGGCAACTTCTGGTACCGGTATATGCGGGAATCCGACTCGCGTCTGACCAATACCAGCGACAACTACCATATGATCCGCAGCCGTTTCCATGCCGACTTCTGGTATCAGGACCGGATCCGGCTGTTCGCGGAATTTCTGGACGCGCGCACTTTCGGCCAAGCATTGGCGCCGCTGGTCACGGATGTCAACCACACGGATATGCTGAATCTCTTTGCGGACATCAAGATCGCCAACGTCAAGGACGGCCCGGCTTATCTGCGCGTGGGGCGGCAGGAATTGCTTTACGGCTCGCAGCGACTGATTTCCACGCTCGACTGGGTCAATGCCCGCCGCACTTTCCAGGGGGTGAAGGGATTCTGGCGCACGCCCGCATTCGACCTGGATGCATTCTGGGTGCGTCCCTTGGTGACCGAAAGAAACAATTTCGATAACTGGGATGAGAAGCGCGAATTCTTCGGCTTGTGGGGAACATACAGGCCCATGAAAGGACACCTGGCCGATTTCTATTTTCTGAGCCTGGATGACAACCGCAACCTTGCCTTGGGCAGAGCCGGTGTCAGGGGCGATTCGATCACGCATACCCTTGGCAGCCGCGTGGCCGGAGACTACAACCAGTTCCTGTACGAACTGGAGGGCATGTACCAGTTCGGCCAGTATTCCAACCAGAATATCTCGGCCTTTGCCGTTGCCTCCGGCGCTGGCTACCACTTCAAGGAAAAGCCGCTGAACCCGCAATTCTGGCTGCGCTACGATTTTGCCTCGGGCGACAACAATCTGACCGATGGCAGCCGCACAACCTTCAACCAGCTTTTCCCCTTCGGCAATTATTACCTCGGGTGGATCGATCGCGTGGGTAGGCAGAACATTCACGACTTCAACGCCCAACTCAACCTGCACCCTCTGACCTGGACCCATTTCACCGCCCAGTACCACCGCTTCTATCTGGCGAACAAACGCGACTTCCTGTACAACGCCGCGGGCGCCGCCACCCTTAGAGACGCAACCGGACAATCCGGCAGCTACGTGGGGGATGAGATCGATTTCCGCTTCAACATACACGTCGACCGGCACGGAGACGTGCTGATAGGGTATTCGAAACTCTTTGCCGGCGATTTCCTGAAAGCGCGGGCGCCACGCATCTCGCCTGACCTGTTCTACGTCCAGTACAACTTCAGGTTCTAGAAAACCGAAAAACTCAATGATTGGCAACGCTGGTGCCGCCCCAAAAGCATCGAACCAGCGCCTCCGGGCCGGGCAGGAAATTCATTCACCCCTTCCGGCAGAAGGGCAGATTCCTGGTGAAACTCGATATTGCAGGCAGGCGGCCGTTTTTTTCCTGGAGCACAGCCCAATAGCGCCCTCCACCCCTGGTTTTTTTATTCCCCTCATAAGAGGCTATTACGCGGTCAGCACTGACCCATGTAGACAATATTTTTACCGCACAAGGGAGATGAATGGCGGGATCGTGCAGATGTTTTGCCTTCTCGATGCCACAGCTATAGCCCGGCTGGTTTGCACTTTCTTTTGATATTTGCAGCAGCCCTCGATTTGTATCCCGCCTTCTGAATACATCTTTGGAGGGTCCTCTGGCAGCCGCTTCAGGATTAAAGGTACTTTCGAATTCCGCCATGGACGAAAGCAGACCCACCCAGAACCGGATTCTTTTTTTGCTTGGCAAATGCTTATAGGCCGGGCAAAATTTGCCGATATCCCTAGGCTCCAGATGGGGAAGAGACGAGGCGGCAACAGCAATTTCCGTAATCCGCGTCCACGAGCCATCAGGGTTCTTTTTTGACCACGCCGCATAATCGTGCGCCTGAGCGGCCAAGGATGCGATCGGGCCCAGTATGAAGATCAGTAACAGGACAACACACACTGTGAGTATCCTTCTTGACCATAGATAATGCGTTTATATAACCCATTATAGACTCCATCCGGTCGGAGATCAGTTTCCTTCAAACTCGCACAGCGCAAACACCTTGAGCCCCCGATTTTCCAGCCGGGCCCTGCCCCCGATATCCGGCAGGTCGATGACAAAACCGCACTCCACCACCTCGCCTCCCATTTCCTGTATCAATCCCGCAGCAGCCTCCGCCGTTCCGCCGGTAGCGATCAGATCATCCAACAGCAGCACCCGGTCGCCCTTCTGAATCGCATCCACATGAATCTCAATGCGGTCGCTGCCGTATTCCAGCTGGTAATCGCGCCCGCGCGTTTCGGCGGGCAGCTTGCCCTTCTTGCGCACCGGCACAAAACCCACGCCAAGCTCGTAGGCAACCGGTGCGCCAATGATGAAACCGCGCGACTCGATCCCGGCCACTTTCTCGATTTTCATGCTCTTGTAGCGATTGGCGATTTCCTGAACCGTCGCGCGCAACCCGACCGGGTCTTTCAGCAACGTGGTGATGTCGCGGAACATGATGCCTTCATGAGGATAGTGCGCGATGGTGCGGATGCGGGATTTGATCTGCATGCAACTTCCTGTTTCTGTTTTTTCTGAGGTAAAAGGATTCGAGGACCGCCGATATGGATGAGCGCTTTCAGCTATACTACCGCAAAGTTGCCGGGGATAGCGTTCTGGTGTATCCTTTGCGCCCTTTGCCGGGTTCCTTTCCTGGAACCCTCAACAGGAGAGATGGCCGAGTGGTTTAAGGTACACGCCTGGAAAGCGTGCGTACGGGTCAAACCGTACCGAGGGTTCGAATCCCTCTCTCTCCGCCACTTGAAATCGCTCGCTTGAAGACTCCCGGCCCTTTCCCATTAACGAGGGATGGGTCATTCATCAGACCCGGTTGATCACGCCGTTCCAACCGTATTGAGCCAGGACCCTCATGCGGTAATTCTCAAAATTCCTGAAGCCATAGGTACGGCGCAAGAGCATTTCCATTTTAGTGTGGAATCGCTCGATGCGCGTCAGGCTTAAAGGAAATTCAACAGGGGTCTCTGTAGCCTAGATATGCTGGCCGTTGTCGAGCTTATCCGGCACTAGGCGGTAGCCAAGCGCGTTCATAATCGAATTAATTGACATTATCGAAACGCGGATTCCCCTTGCTGGATAAGGCATGCTGAATGCCCTGTCGCGTCAACCCGGTCTCCTGGACAATGTTGCTGATGCCTTTTACCTTGGCGATAACCCGTAGCGATGGCAGCAGGGATGGCGAATCGTGATCCTCCGCATAAGCATCGAAAATCTCGCCGAGGTAGGGGTCAATTTCCTCGGGGTGGTTGCGGAAATACTCTTCCTCCACCTCCCTGAATTGTCGGTATGTTCGTTTAGCCATGATTTCTATACTCCTTCCAGTATGCTATGGGGAAAGCCTTCCCCTGCTGCAATCGCAATTTGCACCGAAATTCTGTGCTTTCGGCGGCAATAGAATCAGAGCCGTTAACGGAAAACAGAACTACAGATGCTGTTCGATATCCATTCTGCCATGCAGGATGCGGACAATCTCGATCCGCTCTTTTCCGGCGTGACGGTAAAAAATAACATGCTTGCCGACCCCATATTTGAAATAACCTTCCCGGATATCGTCACAAGCCCGGCCCAGGCCGGGCTTGTCCGCCAGATCATGAAAGGCGCTGTCGAGCTGGGTCAAATAATGTTTCTGCTGAGCCTTGCCCCATTGCTTGCGCGTGTAACAGCCAATGGCAAGCAGGTCGTCCCTGGCTTTCTGTGTGAGGATGAACGCCCCATCTAGCCTTCGCTTTCCAGTTCATCCAGTATGTTTTGCAGGGAATAATCAGCAGGGCCGCTTTGCTCGCCCTCGCTCAAAGCGCGGCGCAATGCTTCCAATTTGGCCTCACGCTCTTCCAACAGGCGAAGGCCGGCGCGTATCGCTTCGCTGGCTGAGCCGTAACGCCCCGATTCGATTTGATGGACGAGAAACTTCTCGAAATGATCGCCCAGCGTGACACTGGTATTTTTCTGTATTGGCATGGTTTTCTCCATGAATCAAACCGTAATACCTAAATATAATATTTATTGGTATCAAGGGCAATTCAAATATGAGGACTTAGGGGCTGTGCAGCCAAATGGGTATCGAGACTTGCATATCTGGTGCGCCCACTCCCGACTGTGCGGGCGTGGCTGAGGGCGGTCCCGGTTTCGTTCCAAGGTCTCCCGCATGACTTCGCTCGCCGACACATACTCGTCGGTCTCGACCACCTCACGTATCATCGCCGCCATTTCCAGAGTGGGGGCGACACAGGACAACGGTGAGACAACTCACTTTCTTGAAACCTGACCCCCAAATGAAGTTTTCCCCGATTGGCGTGGATAGCCCGTGGATAGCCCTGTTGATAATTCCCTAACCTCACGTCCAGGCTTGAGTTTTCTGCACTGATCAGGATTGTGGCAGGAGAACGAGTTGTTATTGGATATCGGTTACCTTCCGATTTCCGCTCCACATCATCTCCACTCCACCTTCCCAGAGAGTTTCGTCTACACACCGTCAGCACAAACCACTACCTGTAAGATTTTACAGCTACCCCTGACTTCCATTTGGTTATTTAATCCTGATTCTTTGCGCCATATGTCAAATGCCTGAACCGGACAAGGCATGAGGCTGAAATGCATCACTGAAAGAAAGATTCTTTTGGAAAGGTTCTTTTAATTTCCCGTCGTTCCGCGTTTGAGGGAGATTGCGCACCCGTGCTCGCCATCCCGCCAGGCCTTATCCATATAAACTTTATCCAGAATAAATAATCAATAAACAGGGTTCAATCCATGCAGCCAAAATTACTCTTATCCACCATGTCCCGGCGTAATTTCCTGAAAGCCGCAGCGGCGACCACCGCCGCCATCGGCGCTTCCGCCCTGCCCTTCGCAGCCTCGGCGCAAGCGAAAGCGAAATATCGGCGTTTGAACGTTCTGAGCCCGGAGGCAAAGCGCACCATCGAAAGCTACAAGAGGGCTATCGCCAGGATGCTCAAGCTCCCGCCGGAGGATCCGCGCAACTGGTATCGCATCGCGCTTACTCACACCATGGATTGCCCGCATGGCAACTGGTGGTTTCTGGTTTGGCACCGCGGCTATATCGGCTGGTTCGAGCAGATTTGCCGTGAGCTCAGCGGCGACCCGGAGTTTGCCCTTCCCTATTGGGACTGGACTGAGAATACCGACCCCAACAGTCCCTTTCGTGCACGCGTGCCCGCCGTCATGTTCGAGGATGTGCTCAATCCCACCCATCCGGCCTATATTGCAACCTCGCGCGACTTTCAGAACCGCTTTCGCGGGGTGATCGCCAGGGCGGATTACTGGAAGCGCATTTTTGGGCCGAATGGTGAATTCGATGATGAGACGCAGTATGGCCAGCTCCTCGCCCGGGGAATCCGCTCCCCTGAGGATCTGTGGTTCGATATGATCAACGACCCGAGAGGCCGCTTCTTTTTCGATCTGAAACAGGCGCGCGGCGTGACCCCGGAAAAACCGGAGCTTGATGAAAAAACAACGAAGGCCGTCTCCCTGCAAACATTGCTGGACGCGCTGGCGCCTCGCGATTTCCTCACGTTTGCGAGTCCGAAGACCCTGGGTCACAGTGCCCTGACCGGATTTGGCGTGCTGGAAGGGCAACCGCACAACAGGGTGCACAACTGCGTCGGCGGCATCTTTACCGATCCCAAGGGCAACACCACCAACAGCGGGGGCTTCATGCAAGCCAATCTATCGCCTGTCGATCCGCTTTTTTTCCTGCACCACGCGAATATCGACCGGCTTTGGGACGTATGGACCCGCAAGCAGTTGGCGAGGGGATACCCTGCCCTGCCCGAAGGCGTGGACTTTGACGCTTGGTCGGGAGAGCCGTTTCTGTTCTTTGTCGATGCAAAGGGAAAGCCGGTGAAGAAAAGAACTGCCGGGAACTACGCAACCATCGGGGATTTCAATTACGACTACGAGCCCGGCTCCGGCGAGGAAGTGGTTGCACCTCCCATGTCCGCTTCATTGATGGGCGCAGCCATGCCCGCCGAGAGCGCCCGGGCCCGGATCAGCCGTTCCGTGGTAAGCGGAGAGCAGGCGGCAAGCGCTGTCGTGACACTTCCGTCCCCGCTGCTTGGCCTGAGCGCGCAGGCGGAAGCGCCACGCTTGTATGCGAAGATCACCCTGGCGCTGCCGCCGCTGGCGCACCATCATGATTTTGCCGTGATGGTGGATGATGGGAGCAGTCGAACGGATCCCTCAAGCCCTCACTATGTCGGCACGCTCTCGATGTTCGGTCATCACACCATACAGGCCCCGGTTACCTTTACCGTGCCTCTATCGGGCGCGATCGAGGCAATGCGGCAGAATGCGCAGCTTGCCGCCAGTGGGGCGTTGAATATCCGGATTGTTTCGGAGCGAATGCGAACGGTAAAGCCGGGAGTACTTTCAGCAACACATGACACGGAACTGAAGGCCGAGGTACTTTCCATTGTCGTGGAGGCGCATTGATCGCGTCGAAATGCAGACAGCAGTTACGTTGCGCCATGGTAATTGCTGTTCTGTTATTCTCGGCCATATGGGAGAACAATGCTTCTGCCCAGATCGGGGCGCAACAGGGGGTGATCGAACTCACGCTTCCACGCCCGGTTTCGAGCAATGAAAGAGTCTGGGTTGAAGTGCGTACGCGCACCTTATCCGAGGGAGCGGAAATTCGCGTCACCGCGCCGGATGGAACCCTGTTCGGCACCGTGTCGCCGTATGGCGCACCAGGAACACTACACCATGAAGCAGCGGCGGCAACCTACACCATTCCTCTTCCCAGGAACGCAATTGTGGGCGACCACGTAGCGTTATGCCTGAAAGTGGATGAACCGGGCAAGCCACCACGTGCTCCATGGCCGGTGGAGGTGGAAAGCCTCAATCTGGTTTATGTGCCGGTCAGTAACTGAATGGGCTTCCTGCATCGACTACGCACCGAAGATATCCCTTGTTCACCTTGCTGCGGATAAATTCCGCAGCAGCCGCAAATCGCTCTTGAGGCTTTCCGGTTGACCTATCCGGATTCTGGGGAAATCGGGATGAGCGGGGTTAAGCAGCAGGTTTCGCTCGGCAGGAATTACGGCACTGGGGACATCCAGCACGCAGTACCTGGCATCGCGCAACCATCGGCTGCCGATTTCCTCGAGGTTTCTACGGCTCTCGAGGGTTCGCCAGTTCTCAGGAAGCTGTCCGGCATCGATTTCCAGTTTGGCAATATCGCCAGGAATTTCCGCAGGTATCAGCAGATAATTGGCGCGCAGCGGCTCGTCCTGGACAAGCATTTCGAGAAAGGCGAGGGACCTGCTCTGAGCCGTGTACACTACCGGCTCGCCCTTGCGGTTCCAGCGGCCACCGAACAGCCGTGCGCCTTCGCCGGAAAATGCGGAAGCGGCGAAGCGGTGTGTGACGATACGCCACACCATCAACTTCAAGTGAAAATACCGTGCTCGATCCGGCCAAGAACAGTCAGCACTGAATCCGCGCCAAGATCGGTATCCAGCATGGAAAGGGGTGTGGCGCCGCCCAGGCTGGCATTGGGCGACTTGATCCAGTCCAGCGCCAGGAAACCATCCTCAAACACTTCACCGGCACGTTCAACGACCCGCGCCAGGCGCAGCAATTTGCCGGATTCCTCGCAATTGAGCACTCCCTCCTTTTTTCGCCGCACCAGCGTGCGCTCAGGGATATCCAGCGCGCGGGAGAGTTCGCCCTGCCGCAGGTCCACAAGCCCCAGGACTGCATCGATCGCGGGAGCGGGAATGCCCTTGCGCACAAGCTCTATCCACTCGACCGCCGAACGCGGATCAGCGTGGAGTACCTGCTTGCCGCCCAGAACGTTCGAGGCGGAAAATGGCTTGCGCGCGACCGAAGAAGAGAAAGACGTCATGGAAATGATGATAAAGCGATATCGGAAAGAAAGCAAGCCATCTGGCGTTTAATATACACAAACTTGGCGATTCTGAGTCTTTTATGACCCTAAGATGATGAAGCAGAAATTTTCCATATGCCCGGATGAATTACAAATGGCGCAGCACAGATGGTCAGTCTTTGGACATTGGCACGGCTTATACCTGCTGTCCTTTGATCAATCGATATTCGCTTGAGAGTCGTTGAATGAATTGGAAATCGTCCGACTCCTGGTTCGAAGTTCGCTCACCGTTCGACCGACCCTGCGGCGAAGAAGGGTGCGCAAGGTTGCACCATCTGCATAGCCCACCTGGGCAGCAATCGAGTCTATATTGCCGTTGCTCGTCCCCAGGAGATATACAGCACGCTCAATACGAAGATCCTGAAAATAAGAAAGCGGGGATTTTCCCAGGATAGCCTTTAGCCGGCGCGAAAGCGTTCTCTCGCTTGTACCTGCCGCACTGGCTGCTTCGCTCAGCGAGAAAGGCTCGCCCAGCCTGTGGCGAGCCCAGCGCTCGAATCGCTGAACCAGTGGATCGGTATGTGCAAGGTGATCAGGAATTGCAAAAACTGCCTGTGACGCTCGTGGTTCTATCAACAGATAACGCGCTGTCATTTCTGCGAGTGTGGGACTGCTTTGGCGTATAAGCCAGAGCGCAAGATCAATATGCGCCAGTGCAGCACCAGCGGTAACCAGCCCCGGTGAGCTTACCACCATGCGCGATTCCTCCAGGCGTACGCGAGGATAACGTTCCCGAAACAGGGGAGTAAGCCACCATGAAGTAGTAGCACTTCGGTCATTGAGAAGCAAAGCATCGGCGAGAACGAAGGTCCCGGTGCAGGCAGCGCCAATAAGAACACCCTTTTCAGACCACTGCCGCAAAAGGTCGCCCGCCTCGCGCACATCCGGCCGCTCAAGCGCCAGCCGCAGCGCTTCCGGCATTTTTGCCCCAAGCGCGGGAATCAATACCACATCCGGAGGACCGCATCGCGACGCTGATACTACCGGTACAGAAAATCCCTGACGGGTGCGAATACTCCGGCGCACACCCACGATAGTCAGATCGAATCGCGACAATGCGTTGGCAGAATCTGCGAGATCGTTCGCGATACTCAGTGTGTCCAGCAGTGTCGATAATCCAGTGTCGAAAATCTGGTCGAGCGCAAGAATATGAATATGCATGGCGAGAATTATATCAAAATTGTCAATATCGCCACTTGACAGAAACCCTCCCGATATTTAGAGTTTGAGTCTCATTATTCAATATGATAAAGGAAATCAAGATGATAACAGTTGGATTATTTGTCCGGCTACAAGCCAAACCGGGAAAGGAAGCGGACGTGGAAAGCTTTCTCAAGCAGGGGGTTTCAATGGCAAATCAGGAAGCCACCACACCAGTCTGGTTTGCCCTGCGGCTCGGCCCATCGACTTTTGGTGTTTTTGATGCATTTGCAGACGAGGCTGGAAGATCAGCGCATTTGTCCGGCCCGATCGCTGTCGCCCTGAAGGCAAATGCAGCGGATTTGCTGGCTGAACCACCGCAAATCGAGCGTGTGGATGTCCTTGGCGCCAAGCTCCCGGGCTGAACCCGGAGGTAAAAAATAAAAAGAAAGTGGTGAACGCGCCCCACGTTCATCGCTGGGAAGGAGGCAGGAGTCTGCCCTGCGGCCAGAACTCCCACACTCCTCTTCATCCGCATCTGGTTTTCGACCAGATCCCTGATCTCCGCGGGACTCAATTTCATGATGCCCGGATCACTGGTTGCGTCACCTTGCCCTGAATATCTCCGCCAGAAAGCGTTCCGTCTCCTTCCACGAAGCCTTGTCGGCTTGCGCATCGTAAGCAAGCGGCAAATCGAATTTGCGGCCATATTCATCGGCCGCGGGATTGGTAAAGCTATGCCTGGCGCCGGAGAATGTCACGACCTGGTAATTTACTCCGGCGTTTTCCATTTCCTGCTCGAATGCCGCCACCTGCTCCGCCGGTATCATGGGATCAGCAGTGCCGGTAAAAGAGATGATCTGCGCCTTCACCTTGCCCCTTTGGGCAGGGTGTCCGGTCGCCAGACTCCCGTGAAAGCTTGCCACCCCTTTCAAATCCTCACCCTGGCGAGCCATTTCCAGAGCGATGCTGCCGCCGAAACAATAGCCCAGCGCCGCGATGTTCTTCGGATCGACATTCTCCTGCTTCTGCAGGAACTCCAGGGCAGCTTCAAAGCGTTTTCTCGCCAAGGGTAGATTCTTCTTCAGTTCTCCTGAATATCTGGACGCCTCATCCGGATGATGAGGCTGCCTGCCCTCACCGTACATGTCGAGAGCCAGCGCGGTGTAGCCCAGTTCCGCCAGCATCTTTGCGCGTTTCCGCGCGTAATCGTCGAGGCCCCACCATTCATGCACCACCAGCACCGCGGGGTGGTTATGTGTTATTGCATCATCATATGCAAGATAACCTTTGAGTGCCGTGCCGTTGGCAGCGTAAGTCACTTCCTTCCCCTGTACGGCAGCCTGGGTCAGGGAACTCAAGAAAAACAATGCAGCGGCTGATATGATTTTTTTCATGATGAACTCATTGTGCGGGCGGGTTGATTAAATTGATCGATGGTGTGAGTATAGTCGAGGCCTGCGAGCCACCCAAATCGAAAGATAACGAACGATGGAGTTCCCATCAGGTGCGGCGCGACAGGCTTTGCTCAGCGACGCGTCATAAGCGGAGTGAGCAGGTCATGTCCCATCCCGCGCTGCTGGATATTGGAAACTCAATATGAATCATCACGTTTTTAATGGAGATGCGGACGGTCTTTGTGCCGTCCACCAGCTTCTGCTGGACACTCCTGTCCGAACAGAACTGGCGACAGGATTAAAGCGCGATATCCGGCTGCTGGAGCGGGTCAGGGCCTCCGCAGGCGAACGGGTCACGGTGCTCGATATCTCCCTGAACAGCAATCGTGCCGCCCTCGTGCAACTGCTGGAGGCTGGCGTGGCTGTCGAATATTTCGACCATCATTATGCCGGGGAGATACCCGTCCATCCCAACTTGACCGCGCACATCGATACATCTGCCGGGGTATGCACGAGCCTGCTGGTCGATCTGCATCTGGAAGGAAAATACCGTTTTTGGGCGATTGCCGCCGCCTTTGGGGACAACATCAGCGAAAGCGCCAATAGACTCGCACTACAGAATGGACTTGTCCGATCGCAGATAGAGAAGCTCGCGCACCTGGGTGAATGTCTAAATTACAACAGCTACGGCGAGACTCTGGAAGATCTGCATTTTCATCCTCTTGCGTTGTACGAGGCAATGGCGCCCTACCCCGATCCATTCGATTTTATCGCCGAGTCGGCGGCCTTCAAGGAGCTCGCAGCGGGGTTTCTGGAGGATGCCAGCATGACCGCTTCGCTGCACCCCCTGCTCCAGCATGCGCATCACGCTGCCTATCTCCTTCCGGATGCGGCATGGGCAAGACGGGTAAGTGGTGTTTTTGCCAACAAGCTTGCGAACGACAATCCGGGATGCGCGCATGCAGTCATTACGATCGACCGGGCGGGTGGCTACAAGGTCAGTGTGCGAGCGCCCATCGCCAATCCCCAAGGCGCGGATACGCTCTGCATGAAGTTTGAAACAGGGGGAGGACGCAAGGCAGCGGGCGGAATCAATAACTTGCCCGAACACGCGCTCGATACCTTCCTTGCCCGCTTCGCAGAGCAGTTTGGCTGATACGACGTGACTGATATGAGCTGTTACCATCAAACCTGCCGGCCAGGCTTCCAATTATCGTCGTGAAAAATTCAATCACTCAAGCTACCACTCAAGCCACTCCATCGAAGAAGCCTGCCGATGCTCCGCAGGCCGATGGAAACGTTCAAGGCAGATTAATCACTGCTTTATTGGATCCTCGCCGCTATCTCCACCCGGTAAAACGGGTGCGTGTAATGGAAACGCACATTTCGTGGGTACTGCTGGCGGGACGCTATGCCTACAAAATAAAGAAACCGGTCGACCTGGGCTTCCTCGACTTTACAGATCTGTCCTCGCGCCGCCATTATTGCGGAGAAGAACTGCGGCTCAACCGGCGCCTTGCACCCCAACTCTATCTGGATGTCATTCCTCTCGGCGGCACGGCTGAAATGCCGGAAATCGGCGCTGAACCGGCTATCGAATATGCGGTAAAAATGCGCCGCTTCGCTGCTTCCCAGCAACTGGACAGGCTTGCTGAACGCGGCAGGATTCTGCCGGAGCATATGGATAGCCTGGCGGCAACAATCGCGCATTTTCATAACGGTCTGCCCCCGGCTGAGCCTGCGGCCGGGTTTGGCTCCGCCGCTGCGACACAAGGAACAGTATTGCAGACTTTCAAGCAATTACAGGCTGCGCTGGCTGGCACTGAAAATGAAGCCCGCGTGGGCGGATTGCGCCAGGCCATCGAGACCGAGTATGGCGTACGCAAGGAGCATCTGGAGCGGCGGCTTGCCGAGGGTTTTGTGCGCGAATGTCACGGCGACCTGCACCTGGGCAACATTGCGCTCATTCGCGGACGGCCTGTTCCCTTCGACTGTATCGAGTTCAGCCCCTCGCTACGCTGGATCGATGTAATGAACGAGGTCGCCTTTACCGTCATGGACCTGCTGCATCGCCAGCGGTCTGAGCTTGCCTACCGCTTCCTCAATGCCTACCTGGAAGCTACGGGCGATTATGGCGGCCTGCCCCTGCTGCCTTTCTATCTCGCCTATCGCGCCGCCGTGCGCGCAATGGTGAGCGCCATTCGCGCCGGTCAGGGCAATCTCTCCAAACGGGACAAGGCAGCCGCGCTGGCATCCTGCGGCAGTTTTCTTGATCTTGCCGCGGCATGCCTTGCACGACAGCGCCCCGCCCTGATCATTACCCACGGTTTGCCGGGGTCAGGCAAAACGACTTTCGCGCAGGCAGCCCTGGAACGGCTGCAAGCCATACGCATACGTTCGGACGTGGAGCGCAAGCGTTTATTCGGATTGGCCGCATTGGCGGACAGCCGCTCCCATACGAGCGGCATTTACCATGCGGAGGCCACTGTGCGAACGTATGCGCGACTGCATGATCTGGCGCGGGAGCTGCTGGCAGCAGGCTTTCCGGTCATCGTGGATGCCGCCTTTCTGAAACGGGAAGAGCGCGTGCATTTCCGAATGCTGGCGGATGAACTGGCGGTGCCGTTTGCGATTGCATCGCTGAAAGCATCTTCCGGGACAATGCAAAACCGTATCGTAAAAAGGCAAAGCGAATCAAGCGATGCCTCCGAGGCTGATCTTGGAGTATTGAAACTGTTACAGGAAAAGAAGGAAGCGCTGGCGCCGCAGGAACAGGCCCGCACCGTAGAATTCATCAATGAGAAGGAAGGTTTTGGTGGTGAGAATAACGCCTGGAAGAAACTGGAGCTGTTACTGTAAATTCCATAATACTTCCGTTTGATCGCCCAGAGACGGCCGCCTCTGATTGCGTTTTGCACAAACTTCGGACCAACCCCTCCGTCAATCCTGAGCTTTTCATAAATTCCCCGGAGCATAAAAAGAATGAGTTGTTCGCCGTCACTTAACTTCGTTTTTGATCCATTTATCACTTGATATACTTGTTTATCTTATGCGTCGGCGCGTAAATGACTATTGCCCAAAGCACAGGCCGGCCTGCTTCGAGGCAGGACAGGGTGCTAAAGCTCGACTGGCTAAAAACTTGAGAGCATGAAAAAGACTGGACGGAATGAGCCGTGCCGGTGCGGGAGCGGAAAGAAATACAAGCACTGCTGCGAAAGGAACGCGAAAGCGGACCCGGCAGGCTCGCTGACCCACACGTCTCCGCGACAAATCATCCCGCAGTACCTTCAAGTCGCAGTCGAGCATCACAAGAGAGGGAATTTGTCTCAGGCGGAAGCAATTTATCAACACATACTTCAGCTTGAATCGAATCATCCCGATGCGCTGCATTTCCTGGGACTTCTGGCGCGGGATGCAGGCAGGGTCGATATCGGCATCGAACTCATCAGGAAAGCCCTGAGGTTCAAACCCGACTATGTGGAGGCGCACAACAACCTTGGCAATACGCTTAGGCAACAAGGAAAATTGAATGATGCAATTGCCTCTTACCGCGCTGCCCTGAAACTTGAGCCTCGTTTTGCCGAGGCCTATGGCAATCTGGGAAACGCTTTCAGGGAGCAAGGCAGGCTGAATGACGCGATGGTCAATTATCGAAAGTCTCTCAGTATCCAGCCTCAGCTTGCGGAAATGCACTGTAATATCGGTATCGTTCATAGAGAGCAGGGAAATCTCGAAGATGCCGCATCAAGCTTCCGCAAGGCACTGCGGCTGAAGCCGGATTTTGCAGAAGCATCCAGCAATCTGGGAAATGTCCTTGGGGAACAAGGCAAATTTGAAGAGGCAATATCAAGTTTTGAAAAAGCCATCCTGTACAAGCCGCAGTTTCCGGAGGCATACAACAACCTGGGAAACGCGCTGCGTGAACTGGGAAGGCTGGATGAAGCAGTCGCCGGCTATGGCCGGGCTATCGAACTGAATCCTGGATATGCGCGGGCCTATAGCAACCGAGCATACGTGCTGTGGCAACAGCATAAAGCGGACGATGCCGTAATCGACTACTGGCACGCGCTTGAACTTTGCGATGACTCGGATATAAAGAGGAGTTTCGCAGACTGCGTCGCGAATGTTTACTGTGATCATGACATTCCTCGCCTTCATTCTCTCCTTGTTCGAGCCCTATCCGAAACATGGGGTCGACCAGAAGATTTTGGAAACCCTGCTGTCTCGCTGATCAAGAGCGACGGTGCCATACGTGAGCATCTCGACGGGATGAAAACAGCGCATGCTGCCGGGATGCTGCATCAGGAGCTTTCTGGTAAATTTGAATCAGGTAAAGCCGGCTTTGCTGCGGTGTTCGATAATGAGCTGTTGCGGGCTTTGATGGAAAACGCTCCTGTTTGTGACGTTGAACTTGAGCAGTTTTTGACGTCGCTGCGCTATTGCCTGCTGCAAACAGCCATGGCCGAAGAAAATGTGGCCGGCGAGGTACGAGGAGAGGGTCGGAGGTGGCAGGAGGAAGGGAATTTATTCTGGTGCGCACTGGCGCGGCAATGCTTCATCAATGAATATGTTTTCGCATATTCGGCAGAAGAATATGCGCAGGCGCTGAGATTGAAGGAACAAGTCGCCGCCGCGCTGCAAGCCAACAGGACCATCCATCCGCTATCGCTTGCAGCAGCGGCGGCTTATTTTCCGCTCGGCTCGTTGCCATCTGCTGAACGACTTCTCGATCATTCCTGGCCAGACCCGATAGCGGCATTGCTCTCGCAACAGATACAGGAGCCGCTGGAAGAAAAGCGAAACCTGTCCCACCTTTCTTCCTTGACAGCCATCGCAGACGATACTTCATGCCGTGTGCGTAATCAGTATGAAGAGAGCCCTTATCCGAGGTGGATCAAGATTCCGTTAAGGCCCGGTAGCGAATCGGTGGACCGCTACCTGAGCAGCCGCTTCCCTTACGCGCGATTTGAACCGTCTGCCAGTCGCGGCCATCGAGATGAAAGTGTCAAAGACGCGATCGAGGTTCTGGTTGCGGGATGCGGAACCGGTCGCCACGCGATTGCCGCCGCACAGCGATTCAAGAACGCAAATGTTCTCGCTGTCGATCTTAGTTCAAGATCCCTCTGTTATGCCAAAAGAAAGACTGATGAGTTGCGCGTACGGAATATCGAATACGCGCGGGCGGACATCCTGAATCTCGATTTCGAAAGCATTGCGGCGAAGGGCGGCAAACTCTTCGATGTGATCGAGGCGGTTGGCGTACTGCATCATCTTTCCGATCCTCTCCTCGGGTGGCGCAGGCTGCTTTCGTTACTCCGCCCTGGCGGCTTCATGCGTATCGGCCTGTATAGCGAGTACGGACGGTCAAACCTGGCTTTTGCCCAGCGTTTTATTGCTCAAAGAGGATATAAGCCCACTGCAGAAGACATCAAGGCATGCCGCCAGGAGATGATATCGCCACAAAATGCAGACACATTTCGTCAGGTTTTGTCCGCGCGGGATTTCTATACTTTGAGCGAGTGTCGCGACATGCTGTTCCATGTCCAGGAGCATCGTTATACCCTTCCCCACATCAAGGAAGATCTTCGGGAGCTTGGCTTGATATTTCTCGGATTTTCAATCGGGCGAAGCACGGTTAATCAGTATCGACAGCGCTTTCCAGAGGATGTCCCTCAAACCGATCTCGATCGCTGGCACATATTCGAAACCGAGAACCCTGACACCTTCAGTACCATGTATCTGTTCTGGGTTCAGAAACAGGCGGTACCGGCCTGACTGACAGGCAAGTGAAGCGCTCCGGAGAGATGGCAAGTCAAAATGACTGAAGCTCATCTTCTTATATTTCTCTCCGGGGGAACTCGACGAGCGTGCTCCACGACATACTACGTCGCGGCCTGCCTATCCTGGCCAGCTGAGGTGATAACGCTGGCCTCGTCATCAACCTTTTTTGCCAGTGCCTGCAGCGAGGCGGAGATTTCGACCGGGTAAGCGGGTGCCGCATCAAGCGATCGGAGGGATTCCGGCAGGCGGGCATAATTCGCCAGTGCTTGCTGGCGGATGACCTCCGGCTTCCCTTTCCCGTTGATCCCGCTGATACGACGGCCGCTCCGCATCATGGGGACGATCAGGGGCTCGCCCTCCTGCGGGTCATCCTTTTCCAGCGCAACGACATCGCGCACCATGCGCCCATTCGAGTGATCATATTTGCGATATACCTGCTTGCGACCCGGCCATGTCGCTTTCCCCTCGGAGCGCTTGCGTCGCGCCGTGCCGGCGTACTCCTGCAGCTTATAAACGCAATCCAGCGCCGGCGCGTCGCTCGATACATCCAATGCGGTACCCAGGCCAAAGCCATCGATGGGAGCGCCGGATGAAATCAGTTCATGCACCCGATTTTCGTTCAGGTTGCCACTGGCAAAGATGCGGGTTTTTTCAAGCCCTCCCTCGTCGAGTATCCGGCGGACGCGACGTGCATGCATTCCCAGGTCCCCGCTGTCCAACCGGACACCACTCACCTCGATGCCATCCCGCACAAGTTTGCGAGCCAGGGTGACGACCTTGGTGGCAGCCGCCTCGGTGTCGTAGGTATCGATCAGCAGCGTTGAGTTTTCCGGATGACAGCGTACGAGGTGTTCGAAAGCGGCTGCCTCATCCGCATGCGCCTGAATATAGGAATGAGCAACGGTGCCGAACGAAGGCATGCCATATATTGCCGCGGCAAGTACTGTCGATGTGCCGGAAAAACCGGCAAGATAGCTTGCCCGGGCGGCAAGCAGCGCCGCTTCCGCTCCATGCGCCCGGCGCATGCCGAAATCCACCAGGAGTTTGCCGGGCGCAACCAGCACTGAGCGCGCCGCCTTTGAGGCGATCAGGGTTTCGAAATGCAGCAGGTTGATGAGGCGCGATTCGACGAACTGGGCTTGCGGCAGTGGGGCCGTGATCCGGAGGATGGGCTCATGCGGAAAAAAAAGAGTCCCTTCCGGCATTGCGTGCACATCGCCGGTAAAGCGGAACAGCTCAAGGTAGCTTACAAGAGCGGGTGCAAGCCGGGGCTTGAGCCATGCCAGCTCCTCGGCCGAAAAACGCAGGTTCTCAAGGAATTCCAGCGCCTGTTCCAGACCGGCCGCCACCAGGAAATTCCGGGTTGGGGGAAGCTTGCGGAAAAATAGTTCGAATACGGCAGTTTCCTGCATTCCCTGCTGAAGGTAGCTCTCCAGCATGGTCAACTGGTAATGGTCGGTCAGCAGCGGGCTGGAGAGCGGGTTCATCCAGGTACGATGGCTTCGAAATCGATGAGTTTTGCGCCCAGATGGGCCATTTCCTCCAGCGCGGCGCTGCTCGCGTCTACATCCATCCCCCGCACCGCATCCCTGAGAACAAAGATGTCGTACCCGTGATTCAAAGCATCCCGTGCGGTACCAAGGACGCAATGATCCGTCGCCAGGCCGCCGATGAAAACGCGGGAAATTCCCGCGGATTTCAGCATGGCATCCAGTTCTGTCTCCGAAAAACCAGAATAGGCATCTTTCTCCCTGGAGGTGGCCTTGGAAGCAATATGCGTGTCGCAGGGAATTTCAAGATTCGCCGGAAATGCCGCCCCCTGTGTGCCGGCAATGCAATGCGCAGGCCAGGGCCCTCCTTGCTGATGAAAGGAGCAGTGATCAGGCGGATGCCAGTCGCGGGTAGCGAAAATGGGCAGTTCGCGAAAAAGAAAAGCTGCGATATACCGGTTAAGGCTTGGGATAACCTCATCTCCCGCCGGTACAGGAAGGCTCCCGCCGGGCAGAAAGTCGTTTTGCACATCCACTATGATAAGGGCATCGCCGGTGCCGATGTCTGTTTTCATGGCAGTCTCCTATCGTCTTTGATGCTTTGCTCGCACTTTACATTCTTTGGTGAGCATGCTGGGTTCAGTCTAATCCCCCGAACCTGTCAAGCGTGGCTGCGGCTCCGCTTCTTCGGGTTCTTCTACCTGGCGTCTGCAGGTGCTGACGCGTTTCGCCTGAAAACCTTCGCCACCGATATCTTCGAGGAACTGCACCTCGCTTCCTTCCTCCAATTGCTCAAAGTTATTGTTGGCAAGATTCTCGCGATGAAAGTACAACTCCTGCCCACCCGAAGTTTCGACGAAACCATAATCTTCCCCGGGTATCAGCCGCACCACCTTTCCGTGCAGGACGGGAGCATGTGACTTGACTTCACCGCGCTGGCGCCGCCCGTAGTCTTCGAGCTGGCGCTTTGCGGCGTCGAACGCATCGCGCAGTGCAACGTACACATCCTCGTTCGGTTCGCGGGTCACCACAAGCTCCTTTCCCGGCACTGTAATGTCCAGCCGCACATTGAACAGGTTGCCCTGATGTTTGTGTTTGTGAGGAACCTCGACAACTACCCTGCATCCCATGATCTGGGGATAAAAAGTCTCGAGCTTTTCCATTTTTTGCCGAATATGGCTTTCCATTGCCTCAGAGTGGGGAATATCGCGTGTAGTGATCTGAAGTTGCAATTTCATGACTTAGGCCCTCTCGATGATAAAATCACATTTCACCAGGCGTAGCGTAACGTATAAGCGTATAAGGCAGGCCTGAAAGACAGCGCCCGCATCAGGCTGCCAAGCCTATATCCGCTCCATTTCACGCAACTGGTTTTTGTCGCCGCGGATGAGCAGTACGGGAATATGCGCCATGCGGACCATCCCTTCCGCAACGCTCCCAAACAGGACGCGACTGAAACCAGAACGGCCATGTGTGCCGATTACGATCAGCTCGGCTGACCAGCGCCTTGCTTCTTCGAGTATTACACCGGCAATGCGCTCGCCACCCGCTTCCAGTAATTTCATTTCGGCTGCAACCCCTGCCTGTTGCATCAATGTTTGCGCCTCCGTCAATATCCTTCTGCCAGTTCTCTCCAGGGATTCCTTCATTCCATCGTAATTGATGTAGCTGTTGGTATCCATCAAATGAATATCAGCCATGACATATACCAGCTCCACCTGGATGCTGTGCTGCTTTGCAAGTTTCGAGACTTCCTGGAGTGCAAGATTGGAAGTTGGGCTGCCGTCTATTGGAACCAGGATACGTTGATACATGTCACTCCTTTGAAAAAGTTTTTAATATTGTTAACCCTTGATGCAGACTTTCGGCCGGAGAAATGCGACTCGCCGGGCGAGCCCGGCTTCTTCCGTGGCCTCTGCCACCAGATCGACATCCTTATAAGCGCCCGGCGCCTCTTCCGCCACGCCGCGCATGGAGCGGGTATGGATCAGGATGCCTTGTTGCGCCAACTCGTCCACCAGCGCGCGTCCTTTCCACCGTGCGAGCGCCTGATGCCGGCTCATGGCGCGACCTGCGCCGTGGCTCGAAGAAGCGAAGGCCGGATTTTCACTGGTGCCAACGAGAATGTAGGAACCTGTCCCCATGCTTCCGCCGATAACGACGGGTTGTCCTACCTGGCGGTAGCGCTCCGGCAGCAGGGGGTGTCCCGGCCCGAATGCGCGTGTGGCGCCCTTGCGGTGCACATGGAGCAACCTTGATTCACCATCGATCTGATGGGTTTCGACCTTGCAGGTATTGTGCGAAACATCGAACAAGGTTTCAAGCACGGCCTGGGGATAAACTCCCATGAATACAGAACGCGTAAGATGCGTCAGGATTTGCCGGTTGGCAAGCGCGCAATTGACCGCGGCATTCATCGCACCGATATATCGCTGGCCTTCGGGGGATTTGACAGGCGCACAGGCAAGTTCACGATCGGGTAAATGAATGCCCAAGCGGTTGGCTGCTTTCGCCAATAGCACCAGATAATCGGTACCGATCTGGTGCCCCAGTCCCCGCGAACCGCAATGTATCGAAATCAGGATCTGTCCTTCGTGAAGGCCAAACGCCAGCGCGGCAGCAGGATCGAAGATGCGGTCCACCACCTGCACTTCCAGGTAATGATTGCCTGAGCCGAGCGTGCCCATTTCCCCGCGCTGGCGTTTTTTGGCAAGTTCGGATACGTTACCCGGAATAGCCCCCGCAACCTGCCCGTGTTCTTCAATATAATCCAGATCTGCCGCGGTGCCGTAGCCTTGCTGTACCGCCCAGTGTGCGCCGCCGTGCATCACCTGGTCGAGTTGCTCCGGATTCAGCTTGATCTCGCCCTCCTCGCCCACACCGGCAGGGATGACGCGGAACAAGGCATCCCCGAGTTCGGGAAAATGCCCTGCTGCATCCTCCAGATCGAGATTGCTGCGCAGACAGCGAATACCGCACGAAATATCGAAGCCGACACCACCTGCCGAAATCACGCCTCCCTGCTCAGCATCGAAAGCTGCAACACCCCCTATGGGAAAACCATATCCCCAATGTGCATCCGGCATGGTCATTGCCGCTCCGACCAGACCCGGCAGGGAAGCAACGTTGGCGATCTGCTCGAGTACCTTGTCGTCCATGGTGACGAGCAAGGGCGCGCTGCCATACAGGAGAACCTCTGCGCGTTCTTTGCCTGATGTGCGCGGCAGCGTCCACAGGTAGGGTTGCAGTTGGCGCAGCCGCTCCAGATTCATATCACCTCCTGCCGTTGCTGCCGTTCAATTGGCATCGTTTCATCCCGAGGGCTCACACATCCACTATGCAGCGCGCTTCCCACATTGCTCCGGTTTGTTTGACTGAAAGCATGGTCAGTGTCGCGCCTTTGACTTCGACCCCCCGCTCCAGGCCTTCACGCCACTTTTCGCCCCGCGCTTCGGCAGACCACAGATTTTCCCGGCGCTGCACATGGAAGCGGCTGAATACCATCCCGAGCTCCCGCGCCTTCCCCAGCAACAGATTCAGCCATGTCACGAGCGCCAGTTCGTAATCTGATTCTTCGAACTCTATCTTGACCGAAGTGTACGGCTGCACCTTATCCAGAGGAGTGACTATGCCGAACACTGCCCGAGCGGCTGTCTCGAATGCCTGTTCGGGCGTATTGCCGCGTCCGATAATGCCGATATCGGCATCATGCTCGAAGTAGAATGAAGTCTCTGGCATGTACGAATTATCCTTTGACCTATCACGGTCTGATCCAGGCGGACTTCTCCAGGATTTCCCCTTTGCTTTTCCATCGGCTTTCCCGTCTGCGCTCTCCCGTTTGTTTTTTATTGCGCTAAAAACAGCACTAAAACCGGAATACATATTACAGCTATAGGAGAACCGCTTTGCTGTGTCAAGGGTAATCGGATGCGTCCTCGACCTTGCTGCCCAGCTGGGGCTGCACGTCCCCGGTGACTATACCGAACTGATCATGTGAATCCTCGGCCAGCAACTTTCCCGGCAAAATCATCACAGTGGCGATGTCACCGGCCACTGTACCCTGCTGGATGAAGCGTCAAATCCAACCAGGTAAAAATGTCCGGTAAAAAATTCACCTATACTGAAATAAACACGTGAGCGGGAGCAGCCATGTATTTTGAAAATCGCGCGGCAGCAGCCAGGAAGCTTGCGGAGGTACTTTCCGAATACCGCGGTAAAAATCCGCTGATTCTGGCCATTCCCAGAGGTGCGGTGCCAATGGCCAGAATTATTGCCGATGAGTTGAAAGGTGAACTGGATGTGGTACTGGTGCGTAAAGTGCGGGCACCGGGCAATCCCGAATTCGCGATCGGTTCCGTCGATGAAACCGGATGGGTTTATCTTACGAGTCATGCCAGGGATGTGGGCGCGGATGAGAAATACATCAAAGATGAAGTTTCCATGCAACTGGAAACGATACGGCAGCGCCGCGCTCAATATACCCCGGTACGGCCGCCGATCGATCCCGCCGGACGAATAGTGATCGTAATCGATGATGGATTGGCTACCGGTTCGACCATGATAGCCGCATTGCATGCACTCCGGGCGAAGAAGCCGGTGGAATTGATCTGCGCAGTACCCGTGGCGCCCCCCGATACGGTGGAGAAAGTGCGCAATAGCGCTGACCGCGTCGTATGTCTTTCCAGTCCCATCAACTTCTATGCTGTGGCACAGTTTTACAGGGATTTTCCGCAGATAACGGATGAAGAGGTTATCGCCATGCTTGCAGCTGCCTGACTTTTCAACATGAATCCAGGACAAGACCATGATACGTTATCCAGTAGATATTGATACCCGGGTCAGCCCCAACCTCTCGCTGCTTATCGACAGCCGGGTCAACGATCCCGATGCGGAGCAGCCTGTTACGCTTGCCACGGTGCGGGCTTTCATCGCCGGTGTGCTGCCTTCTGCACTGGATGAGGCTGAGCGATTGCACCATTTCGACATGGATGCTTCACTGCTCGATGAACTCGATGTGCTGATCGAGGAATATGGAGGAGATGCCCTTGCCATTGATTTTGTGAGAAGCGATGCGAGCGAAGCGCTTACACGGACAATAGAAGCCGTAGTCGATGACGAAAATCGTGAAAGCCCCCCCACGCTCGGCGCAGTGCGAGACGCCATCACCGGTGGCCTTACTGCAAAACTGGTTGGCGACGGTGTTCTGGAGGATGATGAAGATGACACCTTGCTTGCGGAGATCGATGCGCTGATCAGGCATCATGGCGCTGATGCCCTGGCGGAAGAATTTATCCGTTACGAATAGTCATTTCCTCCTTCTGTCTGCGACAAACAGGCCAGACACCATTAAGGACCCGGGTCTGATCCACCCGGGTCTGATCGATCATATTCTCCCTATTCCCGGTTCGGGGTTCTTTCGGTCAAACAAAAGGTTACAATAACGGTTCTTGAATAGCATGGACGCGCCGTCCGCTCGCGGCGTGGAGGAGCCGGCCCTTGGGACAATCTTCGACACTACGACAGGACGCGCTTGACCTGAAGCCGGCAATACTGGAGTTACGTCATATCGGCAAAGCCTACCCCAACGCCAGAGAGGGGCGACAGGTGTTGACGGATCTTTCCTATACCTTGAGAGCGGGAGAATATGTGGCGATCATGGGTGAGTCCGGCGTCGGAAAATCCACGCTGCTGAATCTGATTGCCGGCCTGGATACGCCCGATACAGGTGAGATACTGATTGACGACGTTACCCTGTCATCACTGGACGATGATGCCGCCACCCGCTTGCGGCGCAGGGAATTCGGCTTCATTTTCCAGGCATTTCACATCCTGCCGCACCTGACCCTGAGCCAGAACATAGCCTTGCCCCTGCTTCTGAATGACCTTCCTGTCGAAGGTACGGAACACATGCTGGATGCGGTAGGCCTGGCCGGCCGGGGCCACCATTTTCCCCGTCACCTGTCGGGCGGAGAACTACAGCGCGTTGCAATCGCTCGTGCGCTGGTACATCGACCGAAATTGATTCTCGCTGATGAACCCACAGGCAACCTGGACCCCGATACGGCGCACGATATCCTCATGCTCATGCGCCGGGAGACCAAGGCGAATAGCGCTTCCGGCATTATTGTCACCCATTCGCATGCTGCCGCGGCAACGGCAGACCGGGTTCTCGTGCTGACAAAGGATGGGCTGCATCCCTTTGTAGCGGAAAGGGATAAGGACTTGCCGAAGCAGATGAAATGAGGCGGCGCAATAGGAGCATGCTCGCTCGTTGGTTGCTGGCGGGTGAATGGCAGGCTCACAGGATTCAGTCAGGGGTGGCCGTGATCGCGATCGCGCTCGGGGTGGCACTCGGGTTTGCCATTCACCTCATCAATACAGCCGCCTTCAACGAATTTTCCGCTGCCGCGCACAGCCTTTCCGGCGAGTCGGATCTTGAAGTGCGTGGGCCGCAAGCCACCATCGACGAATTGGTTTATCCACTGCTGGCAGGGCACGGGAGTGTCGAACTGGCAAATCCGGTACTGGAACTCGATGTCGCTCTTCCCAACCATTCGAAGGAACGAAAAGACGCCACCCTGAAAATTCTCGGGCTGGATATTTTTCGCGCTTCGGTCATGGCGCCCGACCTGATCGGGATTCCGGCGGAAGACAAGCTGTTCGATGTCCTTGCGGATGACGCCATTTTCCTCTCTCCTGCCGCCATGGAATGGCTGGGGGTAAAGCAAGGCGACATCCTGAACCTGAGTGTAGGCACCCAGACGGTTGCATTGCGGGTTGCCGGGGGTTTACGCAGGGCACGGGCGGGACAGCGCATTGGCGTAATGGATATTGCCACGGCACAATGGCGATTTCATCGTCTCGGCCAGTTATCGCGCATCGAGTTGAAACTGCTTCCCGGCATTGATAAAGCTGTATTCAAGGCGGAACTCGAACAGGAACTGGAACCCCGAAGCCAATACCTTGTTGCCGAACCCGCCGCCCGGGAAGCCCGGATAGCCAACATGTCGCGTGCCTATCGGGTGAACCTGAACGTGCTTGCGATGGTAGCGCTGTTTACCGGCACCTTTCTGGTATTCTCCACCCAGGCGCTCTCCATTGTCCGGCGAAGACATCAGTTCGCCCTGCTGCGGGTGCTTGGCTTTACGCGCAGACAAATGCTGGGACAGGTTTTATGGGAGGGAGCCATTCTTGGCTTCGTCGGGTCGCTGCTCGGCCTTGCTCTCGGCTATGCCACGGCTGTCAGCGCGCTGCATTATTTTGGCGGAGATCTCGGCGGCGGTTTCTTCCGGGGAATAAAACCCGTCATGCATTTCGATCCTGTGGCGGCAATAGTCTTTTTCATTCTGGGAGTAGGCATTACCTTGCTTGGCAGCGCTGCTCCCGCCTGGGAAGCAGCCAACGCTCTTCCCGCACCTGCACTGAAGTCCGGAAGCGAAGATACGGCGCTCGCCAGGCTGGGGAATCCCTGGCCGGGGCTGCTTTTCCTTGCTTCGGGCATTCTGTTTACCCGATTGCCGCCGATTTTCGATTTGCCGATTTTCGGTTATCTCGCCGTAGCGCAGTTGCTGACGGGCGGCATTATTCTCATGCCGCGCCTTTCTGCAATCATTTTCACTGCCGTATTCGGTATGGTGCAGCATGCGAGTCATGCCAGGCCGGTGCTGGCAACGGCCCTGGCACGGCTCGCCAATGCGCCCAACCAGGCGGCGATCGCCCTCGGCGGCATAC
This sequence comes from Nitrosospira multiformis, assembly GCA_017306155.1. Taxonomy (GTDB): domain Bacteria; phylum Pseudomonadota; class Gammaproteobacteria; order Burkholderiales; family Nitrosomonadaceae; genus Nitrosospira; species Nitrosospira multiformis_F. Next base: position 61,799 of record JAFKJB010000009.1, on the reverse strand, counting down.
TGGCAAGCTTTACCCTGATGGTCGCCATGGCGATCATGGTCTCAAGTTTTCGCGTATCGGTCGATGACTGGTTGAGGCATATCCTGCCCGCGGATCTGTATGTCGAAACCGCAGCGGGCGGGGACACGCGCGGGCTCACGCCGGATGAGAGGAAAGCGCTGGCGGAAACGCCAGGTCTCATGCGAGTGGATTTTTTCCGTTCCTCCAAGCTGATGCTCGATCCAGGCCGGCCCAATATCATGCTGATCGCACGTCCCATCGATATATCCGAGCCCGGCAATACGCTGCCGCTGACAGGCGAATCGATCCCGGCCGCCCAGCTTCCGGATGATGCGATTCCGATCTGGGTTTCCGAACCCATGGTGGATATATATGGTTATACCCCCGGCAAGCACGTTACCCTGCCCATCGCCATTCCCGCACGCACGTTTATCGTGGCAGGAGTGTGGCGCGACTATGGGCGGCAATTCGGCGCGATACAGATGCGCCTGGCGGATTATCAGGCGCTGACGGACGACCGGCTCGTGAATGATGCAGCACTCTGGCTGAAGCAAGGGGTGGCGCCGGAGCAGATAATCGAGTCGATGAGGCGGCTACCGTTTGGCAAGGCGCTGGAGTTTTCCGATCCGGGTCAGATACGCGCGCTGAGCCTGAATATTTTTGACCGCAGCTTTGCCGTAACCTATCTGCTGGAAGGTGTGGCAATCCTCATTGGCCTGCTTGGTGTTGCGGCCAGCTTTTCGGCACAGGCCCTGGCGCGCGTCAAAGAATTCGGAATGCTGCGCCACATCGGCATGACACGGCGCCAGATACTCGGCATATTGGCAATTGAAGGAGGCCTGCTGACAGCGCTCGGCGTTCTGCTCGGCTTTGTGCTTGGAGGATGTATCAGCCTGATCCTGGTTTTTATCGTGAATCCCCAATCGTTCCATTGGACCATGCAATTGAGTCTTCCCTGGAGGAGTCTCTTGAGCGTGGCGCTGGCGCTGATGTTTCTGGCCGCGTTCACGGCAGTGGCATCGGGGCGCCATGCAGTTTCGGGCAGTGCAGTACGCGCAGTAAGGGAGGACTGGTAATGCCAGCCATAAAGCGTAATGCCGGATATTTCACCTGTTCCCCCAGACAAGGGTGGCGCTGCGCCGCATTCGAATGGCTGGGTAGAACCGTTTTCCTGGTTGCGGCTTTGTTTCTTGCTTTCTTTACCACTGGCTACGTTCTGGCGGAACGGCCACAGCCATCGCCGGTAGTTCGAAACGTGCCCCTTGTGTTCCCGCGGGATTTCGGGGCGCATCCCGGCTTCAGAAACGAGTGGTGGTATGTAACCGGGTGGCTGGAAACGCCCGAAAAAAAACCGCTTGGCTTCCAGATCACCTTTTTCCGCGTGGCAACCGAACATGACCGCGCCAACCCCAGCCGCTTTGCCCCCAAGGACCTCATCATTGCCCACGCCGCATTGTCTGATCCGGCAGCGGGCAAGCTCCTGCATGACCAGAAAAGCGCACGCGACGGTTTTGGCCTGGCGTATAGCACGGAGGGCAACACGAACGTCAAACTGGACGACTGGTTTATAGTGCGGGAGGAAAACGGGCGCTACCAGGCAAGCATAAAAGCAGACCATTTCAGGCTCGATTTTTCGCTGACGCCCGCGCAATCCCCCATGCTGCAAGACCTCGACGGTTTTTCCAGGAAGGGGCCGCAACCTGAGCAGGCCAGCTATTACTACAGCGAGCCCCACCTGCAGGTGAGCGGGAAGGTAACGCGCGATGGCAAGGAGATCGTCGTGAAGGGTACCGCCTGGCTCGACCACGAGTGGTCTACCGCCTACCTCGACCCGAAAGCGGTGGGATGGGATTGGGTTGGCGCCAATCTCGATGACGGGTCAGCCCTGATGGCGTTTCAAATCCGCGGTAAGGACGGCAGCAAGGTCTGGGCATATGCCGGCATTCGGGAGCCGTCAGGGCAGTTCAAGCGCTTTGAACCCGATCAGGTAAGCTTTGAACCGCAACGCACCTGGCATTCGGCGCGCACCAACGCCACTTATCCAGTCAAAATACGAATCCAGACCGGCACTTCTGTCTGGGTGCTCACACCCTTGATGGACGACCAGGAACTCGACTCGCGGCAATCCACCGGCGCAGTTTATTGGGAAGGCGCGGTGACCGTTACCCGCGATGGCGAACCCGCAGGGCGCGGCTACCTCGAACTGACCGGTTACGTGGAACCGCTGAGTCTCTGAGCATTCAAAACCTTCGCCCCCTCGCGGCCGGGGCTTTGTACTCCGTTCGCCCCGAGCCCTTCGGCAGGCTCGGGACAGCCCTTGCCGAAAGAGCCGGCAGGTTCAGCACATTGCCCTACATATTCCTGCTCTTCCTGATCACATCATAGGCAGCCTGTACTTCCTGGGATTTTGCAGTGGCCATTGCAATCATATCTTCCGGCATGCCTTGCCCCATCAATTTATCGGGGTGATACTGGCTCATCAGCTTGCGATAGGCGCGCTTGACTTCCTGGTCGCTGTTTTCCCTGGTCACTCCCAGCGCTTTATAGGCATCGTCGAGAGTGGTGGCCGAAGGGGGCTGGCCCGTTGCAAAATGCGACTGGCTCAACACCATATCCAGCAGTTGCTGGAATGCGACGGAGTCATAACCCAGATGGCGCGCCACATCTCTTAACAGGCTCTCCTCGGCTGCGTCCATGCGCCCGTCCGCCACTGCCATGACGATAAGATAAACCAGAAGCATCTGCGCAAGGTTACGGGTATGCCCGCAAACAATCATGAACTCATTCAGCTTGGGGACGTGATCAAAACCGGGCGCAGCGCCCTGTTTGAAAAGCGCAATCGCCCTCTGCCGATGCTCCGCCGGCATTCCCAGCTTTTGAATGAAGCCTTCGACATGGTTAATCTCCTCCTGGGAAATATGCCCGTCTGCTTTGGCAAGCTTTCCCATGAGTATGAAAACGGTTTCGAGAAAAACTGTCTGCCGCTGCGCGCTCGTAAACGGATTGATCGCACCTGCGCCGTAAGCACGATAACGGTCGATGAAGCTGCCGACGATATATCCGAGAAATGCGCCGAAAATGCCGAAGAAGTAAAGGCCCAGCAGGGCTAGAATTATTTTGAACAAGCGAGCTTCCTTTGACGGACATGAAAACGGCAAAAAAGTGATTCGGTGCGCCGTTATTCTGGGAAAAGAGCAATGATGAGTGAAATAATATCAGTAAATGCCTCTGCACCATGCTGAACCTTTTTGCCTGTCGAACAGCACCGGTCCGTTACAGCCTGATACAACCATGAGTCAGCAAGACAAGCCAGACAATGGATGGGCCGCGAGAGAATAACGGAAAGAGCCTGCCCATGAAAGTGACATAGGAGGAGCTATGATCGAACTGCATTCCAGTCCAACCCCGAACGGCCAGAAGGTGATGATCATGCTGGAAGAAACCGGAATCGAATGGAAACACATCGACGTCGATATCAATGTGGGGGAGCAATTCCAGCCGGAGCATCTGAAGCTCAATCCCAATAACAAGATTCCGGCAATCGTGGATACGGACGGTCCAGGAGGTAGTCCCTACACAATGATGGAATCGTGCGCGATTCTCGTTTATCTGGCGGAGAAAACAGGCAGATTTCTGCCCGTGGATGCCCGGAAGCGCTATGGCACACTGCAATGGCTGTTCTTTCAGGTTGCGCATATCGGCCCCATGTTCGGCCAGGCGAACCATTTCAATCGACAGGCGAGGGACAACCAGTACGCGCGGGACAGGTACAACAATGAGTCGCTTCGCCTCTATCGAGTGCTGGAAAACCGGCTGGGTGAATCCGCGTGGCTCGGGTGTGATGAATATTCAATTGCCGATATCGCCACCTATCCCTGGTGCAAAGGGCACACTGAGCGCGGTGTCGACAAAACCGCCTTTCCGAACTTCATGCGCTGGTTTACTGCAATGGAGGATCGTCCCGCGGTGCAGCGCAATAATGAAATGACGGCCGAAATTCGGACCCGGATGGAAAAGGCGGCAAAGGACAAGCCTGTTATCAATATGTACGACACCAGGGATAATGCCGAGCGGCTTGTGCGGGCGACATCGCGCAAGCCATGAGGAAGGCATGAGAAATTTTACCTGGCGCTGCGCAATTTGCAGCCCTGACGCTTGCCCCCTTCAGAGCAAGCGGTTCAAACAGGCCGTGCGACAGTTTACTGGCAATTTTTGTTGTTGTAGATAGTCGTGAGCGCGCTCTTCCTGTCACCGATCAACCGGGTTGCCTCCCCGGCATCGTAATAGGTATAGGCCAGGCCCGGAAGCCAAAAAAGCGCCGCTGCAACATTGGTTCCAGTAACCCCTTTCTTTGAATCTATGTCAGCTTGCGCTTTGTCAAGCCTCGCCAGTTCCTCCTTGATTGCATTGCAGGATAGATTCTGGTCACCGGGCTGCACCACTTGTATTTTTTCCGAGGTCGCGCAACCGACCAGTAAGCTACTCGCGGCAATGGTGACAAGCACCGCGCTTCTCACAGAGAACAGCATTTATTTCACTCCAATCAACCGCCAAGCATGCGTAATCGAAGCCGGGGCGGATCCGGCCACGCGCAAAAAACCAGTAGCCCATGGATTCAGATGAAGAAATCTTTCTACTGCCGGGGGCAGGAGAAATTATAAAGAAATAACTCTAACTCAGCATTTATTGCGTGATTTTCGATAAACGAAACAGTAGAAGAACATTCTGTTCGTATAGTGCTTCATGCTGGCGCTCTCATGCGTTAAACTCGAATTTTTTCAATTTTTCATTCAGTTATGGCCCAATACGTACTTACCATGAACCGGGTGGGCAAGGTGGTTCCACCGCGGCGCACGATCCTCAAGGATATTTCCATCAGCTTCTTTCCCGGCGCAAAGATAGGTTTGCTGGGACTCAACGGTTCGGGCAAATCCACCGTTCTGAAAATCATGGCAGGCGTGGACAAGGATATCGAGGGCGAGGTCACGGCCATGCCCAATCTCAATATCGGCTATCTTCCGCAGGAGCCGCAGCTCAACGCCGAGCACACGGTACGGGAAGCTGTGCAGGAAGGGCTCGGCGAGGTAGTCAACGCGCAGCAAAAACTGGAAGAAGTTTACGCCGCCTATGCCGAGCCGGATGCAGACTTCGACGCCCTGGCATCCGAGCAAAGCCGGCTTGAAGCCATTATTGCCGCCAGCGGTGGAAACATCGATCAGCAGATGGAAGTTGCCGCTGACGCGCTGCGGCTGCCGGAATGGGATGCCATCGTGAAAAATCTCTCGGGAGGCGAGAAACGGCGCGTCGCCTTATGCAAATTGCTACTGTCCAAACCGGACATGCTATTGCTGGACGAACCCACCAATCACCTGGATGCGGAGTCAGTGGAATGGCTGGAGCAATTCCTCACGCGGTTTCCGGGCACGGTGGTGGCAGTGACGCATGACCGCTATTTTCTCGACAACGCCGCGGAATGGATCCTGGAACTCGACCGCGGGCACGGCATTCCGTGGAAGGGTAATTACAGTTCCTGGCTGGAGCAGAAAGAAACCCGCCTGAAACAGGAAGAATCAGCCGAATCCGCACGCCAGAAGGCGCTGAAAAAAGAGCTGGAATGGGTACGTCAGAACCCCAAGGGACGCCAGGCGAAATCCAAGGCGCGTATTGCGCGTTTTGATGAACTCAATTCGCAGGAATACCAGAAACGTAACGAGACGCAGGAGATATTCATTCCTGTGGCCGAAAGGCTGGGTAACGAAGTCATCGAGTTTTCGAACGTATCGAAAGCATATGGCGATCGCCTGCTGATCGACAACCTGAGCTTCAAGGTGCCTCCTGGCGCTATTGTCGGCATCATTGGTCCGAATGGAGCGGGAAAATCCACTCTCTTCAGGATGATTACAGGAAAGGAGCAGCCGGATTCCGGTAACATAGAAATCGGCGCAACCGTCAAAATTGCCCATGTGGACCAATCACGCGCCGCCCTGGAAGACGGCAAAACCGTATTTGATGCGATCTCGGACGGGCATGACATCCTGACCGTTGGCAAATATGAAACGCCTGCGCGCGCTTACCTTGGCCGCTTCAATTTCAAGGGCTCGGACCAGCAGAAGATCGTCGGCAACTTGTCCGGCGGTGAACGCGGAAGGCTTCACCTGGCTAAAACGCTTATCGCCGGGGGCAACGTGCTATTGCTGGATGAGCCTTCCAACGATCTCGATGTGGAAACGTTGCGGGCGCTGGAAGATGCGCTGCTCGAGTTCGCAGGATGCGTGATGGTCATTTCGCACGACCGCTGGTTCCTCGATCGTATCGCCACTCATATCCTGTCGTTCGAGGGCAATTCGCAGGTGGCATTCTTCGATGGCAATTACCAGGAATATGAAGCCGACAAGCGGAAACGCCTCGGGGAGGAAGGCGCAAAGCCCAAACGGATCAGGTATAAGCCGATCAATCGGTGAACGTTGAGCGATGGTCCGGCAAGCCTGCCCTCCACCCCCTTCGATCCTGGGCAAGCGCGAAGCTCCCTCTCCCCCAATGGGGAAAGGGAGCCTCCAATGAAAGAAGGAGCAGGATTCAGGGTTTCAAGCCAAACCTGAGGGCATCGCGCGCCGCAGCCATGCAGGAGAGGACAGTAGCCCGGGGAGAATGCCCGGCGCCTGTCCCTGTCTTTCAATATTTCAATATCGGCCAGCGGGCTTCGGCCCGGTGCCGCTGTAATTCTCCTGCTGCTCATATCTTTCAGTACCATCGGTACGGTATCTGGAATTATCCTGACCTCTTTTCATCGAGGTGCCTTCCTTTATGTGCAATCTTTCCTTGATGCTCTCATCCCCGCCTTCCTCATCCGTATCCACAACAGCCGGAGAATCGGCCGGCCCGATCTCGTCCGATATATCGTTATCCCTCGGTGCAGGCAAGACATATGAATCCTCACCGGCATAGACTCCGCCCGATGCACTGACACCGAGAACAAATGCCACGGCAATTGGAAGCAGTGTGAGCCCGGATATCAAAGAAAAACGTTTCATGATTGCTCTCCTTATCAGCTCAACGGTTGACCGAAAGTGACTGAAACCGCACAGTACGCCTGATTCCAACGTCATTCCGTGCGCTAGCATACATATTACCTGCATTAATCTGATTATTCGTGAGGTTTTGGATATCCACGGCTTTTCTATACAATTAGAAAACTGTTGATCAGTTTTTTCACTTGCTTAAATACAACTTATGAAATTGGTATATCTTCGCTCCCTGTATGTTCAGGTTTTCGCGCTATTCATAAGCATCGGCGCACTCTTCTGCAATCCAGTGACGGCGAGCGAAAACAATACCTTGAACTCCGCAAAAGCGTGTCCTGTCTGTCCTGAAATGGTGTCCATTCCAGGCAAGAAATTCGCCGTGGGTAAATATGCTGTAACGTTCGACGACTGGGAGGCATGTGTTGCAGGAGGCGGCTGCGGTGGGTATGTTCCCCCCGATAATAGCTGGGGGCGCGGCAAAAGACCGGTTGTGAACGTAAGCTGGGACGATGCGCAGGCCTATCTGGGATGGTTGTCGGATAAGTCGGGCAAGACTTATCGGCTGCCCACGGAAGAGGAATGGGAAGCCGCCGCGCTGGCGGGTGCGACTACCCAATACTATTGGGGCAACGATGTCGGGCGCAATAACGCCAATTGTGATGGATGCGGAAGCGAGTGGGATAACAGGAGAACCGCTCCCGTCGGCAGTTTCAAACCCAACACCTTTGGCCTGTACGATGTGATGGGCAATGTCTGGCAGTGGACGGATACCTGCCGGAAAGGGAATTGTGCAAAACGCCTCTTGTGCGGAGGTTCCTGGAATCACCGGCCGCAGGATATGCGGGCAGGCATGTGCAACTGGTTCGATACCAACAAACGCATGCGCTATCTGGGATTTCGACCTGCGATGACGCTCCCCTGAAGCCCGCTTTTTCCCTCTCCCCCGACCTCTCTCGCAAATGGGAGAGGAGAGCGAGGACAGCCGGGGAGAAGGTAAGTGTTGCGCTTGATGAATAAATTCTCGTACCGCTCAGAGACTATCCCAACCCAAACTGACGTTGCCGTCCAGCCAGCCTGGTTTCAACCCTCGCGCCTGATTCGTGCACCCAGCGCCGACAGCTTCTCTTCGATCCGTTCATAACCGCGGTCAAGATGGTAAATACGGTCGACGACCGTTTCACCCCGGGCGATCAGCCCGGCCAGAACCAGGCAGGCCGAAGCACGGAGATCAGTCGCCATGACATTCGCTCCATCAAGCCCCGCCACGCCGCATACCACCGCAGTGTTGCCTTCCACTTTGATATCGGCATTCATGCGCTCCAACTCCTGCACGTGCATGAAGCGATTCTCGAAAATAGTTTCGGTAATGATCGCGGTTCCGGTAGCGATGGTATTCAATACCATGAATTGCGCCTGCATGTCGGTAGGAAAGGCGGGATAAGGCGCTGTCCGCAGGTTTACCGATTTCAGCGGGTTATTCATTTTCAGGTGTATCCAGTCTTCACCTGATTCGATGGCGGCACCGGCTTCCATCAGCTTGTCGAGCACCGCGTCCATCGTATCGGTACGCGTCTGCCTGAGATATATTTCGCCCCCGCTGGCTGCGGCTGCGACCAGGAATGTGCCGCTTTCGATACGATCAGGCATGACGCGATAGTTGGTCCCATGCAGACTTTCCACGCCTTCGATGGTGATGATGTCCGTCCCGACCCCCTGGATTCTGGCGCCCATGGCAACAAGGCAGTTCGCGAGATCCATCACTTCCGGTTCCCGCGCCGCATTTTCCAGCACGGTCGTTCCTTCCGCCAGCGTGGCCGCCATCATCAGATTTTCAGTGCCGGTAACGGTGACGATATCCATCACGATATGCGCGCCGTTAAGGCGTTTTGCCTTCGCATGAATATAACCGTGCTCGATCTCGATCTCCGCGCCCATTGCCTGCAATCCTTTTATATGCTGATCAACGGGACGCAGGCCAATGGCGCACCCACCCGGCAGCGACACTTTTGCCGCTCCTGCCCGCGCAAGCATCGGGCCCAGCACCAGAATTGCGGCGCGCATGGTTTTCACCATTTCGTACGGCGCAACGAGATTGGAAAGATGTGCCGCGGTCAGTTCAGTCCTGCGGGTGCTGTCGACATTGATCTGAACTCCCATCTGCTGAAGCAGATCCAGCATGGTGGTTATATCATTCAGATGCGGAACGCTTTCGACGACGAGGGTTTCCCCGGTAAGCAGGGAGGCGCACAGGATAGGCAATGCCGCGTTCTTGGCTCCGGAAATGGTTACATCGCCGGAAAGCCGCACGCCTCCCTGAATGATCAGTTTCTGCATGGTTGAAATGTGCTGAGGTTCCCGTCATCATATCGCAAACACGATACCCGTAGTTTCAAATTTCGGCTTGTTATGTCAATGTATTATCAACCAAAGGAGACCAGATGAAAAAAAAGACAATACATACAGCGGATGCGCCGCAGGCTATCGGCACTTATTCCCAGGGGATACGCGTCAGCGGAGGCGATACCATCTACATTTCCGGTCAGATCGGTCTCGAACCCTCGACCATGCACATGGTGGAAGGCATCGAGAATCAAATCCATCGGGTATTCCAGAACCTGACAGCAGTTGCAGCGGCCGGTGGAGGCGGTCTCGGCGATATCGTCAAATTGAACGTCTATCTCACGGACCTTTCCAATTTCCAGAAGGTGAATGAAATCATGGTGCAATATTTCAGCGCTCCCTACCCTGCGCGCGCTGCCATCGGCGTCTCCGCGCTACCGCGGAATGCGCTGGTGGAGGTCGATGCGGTGCTGGTGGTGCCAGCGTAAGGATTCGATGGACTGATACAGGGAAGCCGCGCGATAAGCCAGGGATAATCGCGCTTCCACGACAGATGCAGTCACTCGCTACCTCTCCCATCAGCGGGACAATCAGGGACAAGCTCGTCAAGCTCGGCATTACCGATGCTTCAAGCCTGATACTGCATTTGCCGTTTCGCTACGAGGACGAGACGCACCTCTGCCCTATCAATGATGTGCCTGCCGATCGAGCAGTCCAGGTCGAGGGTGTGATCACCCGAAGCGAGGTCATGTACCGGCCGCGCCGTCAACTGGTATGCCAGGTGGAGGATGGAACGGGTGTTTTGTTCATGCGCTTTCTGAATTTTTACGGCAGTCAGGTAAAAGCGTATTCGGCGGGCCGGCGGGTGCGCCTGCTGGGAGAAGTCCGTCCCGGCTTTTTCGGTGTTGAAATGGTTCATCCCAAATGCCGGATTCTGCGCGGGGATGAGCCCCTGCCGGAGGCGCTCACTCCGATTTACCCCTCTACAGCCGGACTTCCTTCCGAAGCACTGCGCAAACTGATTTCCCGGGTGTTGCAAACAGGAGAGGGCGGAAACCATGAGACTGCTCTCTCCGAAACGCTGCCTGATACCGTACGCGCGCGCTGCCAGCTTCAGGGTTTCAAGGACAGCGTGCTGTTCCTGCACCAGCCCCCCCCGGATGCATCGCCCGTTCTTTTGCGGGAACGCACTCATCCCGCCTGGCAGCGGATCAAGTTCGACGAATTGCTGGCGCAGCAATTGTCGATGCGGGTGCACTATCAGCAGCGGCGCAGCGGCAGCGCCCCTGTTCTGATGGCAAAAAACGATTTGACCAGAGCGTTGCTGAAGTTGCTGCCTTTCGATCTCACTCAAGCCCAGAAGAAGACTTTCAACGAAATCAGCCGCGATCTGGCGGAGCCCCACCCCATGCAACGCCTGTTGCAGGGTGATGTGGGAAGCGGCAAAACGATTGTTGCCGCGCTGGCCGTGCTGCAAGCGATTGAAAATAATTTCCAGGCGGCCCTGATGGCACCGACCGAGATTCTTGCGGAGCAGCATTATCAGAAACTCTCGACATGGCTTGCCCCCCTGCTGGGGCCGCGGGGCCTGCGGGTCGCGTGGCTTGGCGGCAATCAGAAAAAGAAGGAACGGGAAACCACACTTGCCGATATTGCTGGCGGCAGTGCCCTGCTTGCCATCGGGACACACGCATTGTTCCAGAACCAGGTGGAGTTTGACAGGCTGGGGCTTGTGGTTATTGACGAACAACATCGCTTTGGTGTCCACCAGCGGCTGGCATTGCGAGAAAAAGGAACCGGCGCGTACTCCATGCCCCACCAGTTGATGATGAGTGCAACGCCCATTCCGCGCACACTTTCGATGAGCTACTACGCTGATCTGGATGTGTCCGTAATAGACGAAATGCCTCCCGGACGTGCACCGGTAGTGACCAAGCTTGTAGCCGACGCCCGGCGTGACGAAGTAACAGCGCGCGTGCGGGAAGCATGCTGCGATGGAAAGCAGGCTTACTGGGTATGTCCGTTGATCGAAGAATCCGAAGCACTGCAGCTCAAGACTGCTCTGGAAACCCATCAGGGACTGACGGAGACTTTTCCCGAATTGAAAATCGGCCTGGTGCATGGCAGGCTTCCCTTTCAGGAGAAATCCCATGTGATGGAAGCATTTACGCGAGGTGAAATCCATCTCCTGGTAGCGACAACAGTGATCGAAGTGGGCGTGGATGTCCCTAATGCGTCCCTGATGGTGATCGAGCATGCGGAACGCATGGGCCTTGCGCAATTACACCAGTTGCGCGGGCGGATCGGACGAGGTACGGCCGGTGGCGTATGCATACTGATGTATCAGCAACCTCTCTCCGCAACCGCACGCGAGCGGCTCAAGATAATTTTTGAGCACACCGACGGCTTTGAGGTAGCACGCCGCGATCTGCAGCTGCGCGGTCCCGGCGAATTCCTGGGCGCGCGCCAGAGCGGCCTGCCCATGCTGCGCTTCGCAGACCTGGAACGGGATGAAAACCTGCTCGACGCGGCGCGGAGGGTGGCCGAAGAATTGCTGCGTGACTATCCGGAAGCGGCAAAACACCATCTTCATCGCTGGCTGGGAAGGAAAAGCGAATACCTGAGGGCATAGATAGGACGACCTGAGGCTCCTCTTCATCGCGGATTTTTCGTACTCGTGAATGATTCTACAAACCAGAAACCTGACCTTGCAGCATCCCGGCAAACTGCTGTGCCGGAATCTGAGCCTCACTATCAATCCGGGGGAATGCTGGGCGGTTCTGGGTCGAAACGGCTGTGGCAAGACGACTTTGATACACGCCCTGGGCGGGCTGCACCCGGCGAAGGCGGGACAGGATTCATCCGTAACCATCGCGGGAATGGCGCTTGGGCAATGGCCCCGACGGGAACTCGCCCGCAATCTCGGCATTCTGTTGCAGGATGAGCCCGGCGAGTTCTGGGGTACGGTATACGACTACGTGCTGCTGGGACGGCACCCTCATGCAACCAGCATGTTGGGCTGGGAGGCGGACGACCTCGAGATGACATCTCGCGCTATCGAGCAGATGGAACTGGGTGACCTTGCCGATCGTCTACTGGTTACGCTTTCCGGCGGCGAGCGTCAGCGCGCGCGTATTGCCTTGCTGCTTGCCCAGTCGCCCGGATGCTATCTGCTGGATGAACCCTTGCAGCACCTCGATCTGCGCCATCAACTCGGGACCATGATCCTGTTCAGCGAATTGGCGAAGCGGGGCAATTCCATCATAATGGTGCTGCACGATATCGGCTGGGCAGCCAGATTCTGCGACCATGCATTGCTGCTGTTCGACGACGGCCATGCCATGAGCGGCAGCACAGACGAAGTGCTCAAGCGTGATAATCTCGAAGCGCTTTATCACTGCAATCTGGGGGAGTTCATCGCAGGCCGGCAGCACCATTTCTTCCCGCAAACGGTGCCGAGTGTATAATCTGGAATTTCAGGCATACTTTTTCTCAGCTGCAATTCTTCAGCGCTTTTTCCAGCAAGGGCCGTGGACGGCAGTGGCTGTTTGCCCTCACCTCATCTTCCCCTTTTGGATGAGTTCGCCGCGCGGGATGACGGAATCCCGGAGCTTGTTCATCTATATTCACAATGATTCGTAAACTTATCGATCGCGTCTTCAACCGCAATACATCCGCTTCCATCTCTTCCGGCCGCACTTCCTCCACGAAGCCGCATATCATCACACGCGACCAGCACGGCATCACGCGCGATCACATCAGCTCCGGCGCGCTTAAAGTGACTTCAGGTCTGCAGGAAGCAGGGTATTCCGCTTTCATCGTGGGCGGAGCCGCGCGCGACCTGGTATTGGGACTGGAGCCAAAGGATTTCGATGTTGCCACGAATGCCACCCCCGAAGAAGTGCGCGCCGTTTTCCGCCGCTCGCGTATCATCGGCCGCCGTTTCCGACTGGTGCATGTCATGTGGGGAGCGGAAACGGTAGAGGTTTCGACTTTCCGTGGCGGCACGTCCGGGGAGGCAGGCGGACTGGAGGGTGGCGAGCATGCTGACGAGCATGGACGCCTCTTGCGCGATAATGTATTCGGCAGCCAGGAGGAGGATGCCAGACGGCGCGATTTCACTGTGAATGCGCTGTTCTTCGATCCCGTCCATGAGGAAATCTGGGATTATCTGAACGGCTATGAGGACCTGAAGGCACGACGCCTGCGCATCATTGGAGATGCGGTGCGAAGATATCGCGAAGATCCCGTGCGGATGTTGCGGGTGGTACGGCTAGGCGCCAAGCTTGGCATGGAAATCGATGCCGATACGGCCGCGCCTATCAGCGAACTGGCCCCTCTGTTGCTGCATGTGCCGCCCTCACGGCTGTTCGATGAAATGCTGAAATTGCTGCTGTCCGGCCACGCGCTGGCCTGCGTGACCGATCTGCAGAAGCGCGGATTGCACCACGGCCTGCTTCCCATGCTGGACGTGATACGGGAACAACCCTTGGGCGAGCGCTTTATCACGCTCGCGCTCAAAAATACTGATGAGCGCGTGCGCCAGGAAAAGCCTGTCTCGCCGGGATTCCTGTTTGCCGCCCTGCTGTGGCACGAAGTGCTCGCATCCTGGAATGCTTACCAGGCGACAGGTGAAAGACCAGTTCCCGCCTTGCACCTGGCAATGAATGACGTGCTGGCGGTACAGGACAAGAACCTGGCAATTCCGCGCAGGTATGATGCCATCATGAAAGAAATCTGGATGATGCAGCCGCGCTTTGCCCACCGTTCAGGGAGCAGACCGTTCCGGCTCCTTGAAAACCCCCGCTTTCGCGCTGCCTACGACTTCATGTTATTGCGTTGCGAAAGCGGCGAAGCGGATGAGGAACTGGGCAAATGGTGGGAAGCATTCCAGCATGCTGGTTCCCGCGAACGTGAAGCCATGCTGATCAGCGATGAAAGCCAGAAGAGACGCAGGAGAAACCGCAGCCGTAAAAAAGCAGGCGCTGCCCCTGCGGGAGAAGGCGGCCACGTAGTATCCGAAAAGCAGGATGGTTTTGCCCCATGAACGGGGCTGATAACGGTCGAATCGCCTCGTATGCGTATATCGGACTGGGGAGCAATCTGGACGAATCTGCAGCGCATGTGCAAAAAGCGTTTGAAGAGCTGGGTGAGCTTCCTTTTACGCGCTTGCTGGCCCATTCTTCGCTCTACCGCAGCGCGCCCGTTGGGCACCTGGATCAGCCTGATTTCATCAACGCAGTCGCGCATATCGAAACTGCCCTGCCGCCTCAGGATCTGTTGCGAGCCCTGCTCGGGATCGAGCAAAAGCATGGGCGGGTGCGCGAGTATCTCAATGCTCCGCGTACGCTTGATCTCGACTTGCTGCTGTATGATGATCTGCAACTGGATGAGGATAGCTTGACTCTGCCCCATCCGAGAATGCACGAACGGGCGTTCGTATTGCAGCCCCTGCTCGAAATTGCGTCGATCAGCAGCATACCGGGACGCGGTAACATAAGGGAATTGCTTGCTGCCTGCGAAGGACAGCGGCTGGAACACAGGCTGAACACATGAAGCTGGAGGAATATCGCCACATCGCGGTGGAAGGCCCGATCGGCGTGGGAAAAACCAGCCTGGCGCGACGAATGGCGGAATACACGGGTGGACAGCTCCTGCTGGAAAAACCCGAGGAAAATCCGTTTCTCGGCAAATTCTACGAGGATATCCGCCGATATGCGCTCCCTACCCAGCTGTTTTTTCTGTTTCAGCGCGCCAACCAGTTGCAGGACCTGCCGCAGATCGACCTGTTTACGAAAACGACCATAAGCGACTTTCTGCTGGACAAGGATACGCTGTTCGCGGGGCTGACGCTCAACAATGAAGAATACAGTTTATACCAGAAAATCTATCATCATCTGCAACCCGAAGCTTTCACCCCCGACCTCGTGATCTATCTGCAGGCTCCCCCTGCCACGCTGGTGGAGCGGGTGAAGCGCCGTGGCAGTCCCTATGAACAAAACATTTCCGAAACGTATTTATGGCGGCTGGCCGACAGCTATGCGCGCTTCTTCCATCACTATGAGGATGCGCCACTTCTGATCATCAACAGCGAACATCTCAATTTCGTTGATAGCGAGGAAGACTTTGCATTACTGCTGAGGCAGGTCGAACAAATGCGCGGCCCCAGGGAATATTTCAATTCCGGAAGATGAGAAGTCGGAAACCAGGAGCCTAAAAATGAACTGGATGACCTATCCGATACACGTAACCAGGAGCTGAGCCATGCGCATCACACAAGATGTTTTTCAAAAAATGCGGGATGATGGGGAGAAAATTGCCATCGTCACCTGCTATGACGCAAGTTTTGCTACATTGCTGGAAAGAGCGGGCGTCGATATCCTGCTGGTGGGGGATTCACTGGGGAATGTGATCCAGGGTGAAGAGACTACCCTTCCGGTTAGCCTGGATGACATGATCTACCATACACTTTGTGTGAAGCGCGGCTCAAGCACGGCCTTCATCATGACGGATATGCCTTTCGGCACCTCGCAGGTGAATCCGGAAGAAACCCTCCGCAATGCGGCCGAACTCATGGCGGCAGGCGCCAACATGGTCAAGATCGAAGGCGGTTCCGTCATGGCCGAAACCGTGGAATTCCTGACACAGCGCGGCATCCCCGTCTGCGCGCACATCGGCCTCACGCCACAATCGGTAAACCAGTTGGGGGGCTACAAGGTGCAGGGAAAGACCGACAATGAAGCGGGGCAGTTGCTGGAAGATGCGGTAGCGCTCGAACAGGCCGGAGCAGGAATGCTTCTGATGGAAGTCGTGCCTGCCGCCCTTGCAGCGCACGTTACCCGAACACTCTCCATTCCCACCATCGGCATCGGCGCCGGAAAGGATTGTTCGGCGCAGGTACTGGTGCTGTACGACATGCTGGGCATTTATTCGGGCAAGAAGGCCAGGTTCATGAAGAATTTCCTCACAGGCGCAGGTAACATAGAGGAGGCGGTGCAAAACTACATCAGGGCGGTCAAAGCGGGAGAGTTCCCTGGCCCCGAGCATGCATTCTGACTATCCGATCCGAGTTGGACGTCATCACCGATATCTCACCGCTACGAGTACGCCTCAGGCGCGAATCCTCCATTGCCTTCGTACCGACGATGGGCGGATTGCATGAGGGGCACCTGTCCCTGATTCACATCGCCCGGCAGCATCAGGAATGTGTAGTCGCAAGCATTTTTGTAAACCGCCTGCAGTTTGCTCCCGCCGAGGATTTTGACCAGTATCCGCGCACGCTGGAGCAGGACTGCGCGCTTCTCGAAGAGCAGGGCGTTCATGTCGTGTTCGCGCCGGAAGAAAGAACGCTTTATCCCGCGCCGCAAGAGTTTACGGTGGAACCCTCCCCCATCGCGAACATGCTGGAAGGGAAGTATCGTCCCGGCTTTTTTCGGGGGGTAGCAACTGTCGTGCTGAAGCTCTTCAATATCGTGCAGCCGCATACGGCGGTGCTCGGAAAAAAAGATTATCAGCAATTGCATATCGTATGCGAACTGGTGCGGCAGTTTAATTTGCCAATAGAAATTGTTGCCGGCGAAACAGTTCGCGCTCCGGACAACCTGGCATTGAGCTCGCGTAACCGTTATCTCAGTGATGAAGAGCGCGCCGAGGCAATCCGGCTGTATCAGGTATTATCGCAAGTGAAGCGGGAGATAGAAGGCGGTAATCGCAACTTTGCCGGACTGGAGGAAAGCGCGATGAAAACCCTTGCCTCCTGCGGCTGGAACGCCGATTACGTCTCGATACGCGAGAGAGATACCCTGGCGCCAGCCCAGCCCACGGATGGGAATGTGGTGGTGCTGGGAGCAGCCCGCCTGGGTAAAACCCGGCTAATCGATAATCTCGAAATCACTCCGTAAAAGGAATAGAGGCGATGAAACCCGGCTTCAGTAATTGGCCGCGCTCCGCCTCCGGTTCTTCCCGTGGTACTGCTGCTTTGCCAGCCCGTCAAAGGTCTGGTCCACCCGAGGCAGTTTTTCACTTCGGACAGTTTGCTATACATCTCTCTTCTATGATTTTCCTGCCACCGCAACCCAGAAAGCACGCATCCTGCACCGACTGACACCCGCATTCCACTTCACACTGCTGGTAGCGTAGCCGATCGAATTCCTGCGTACGATTCGGCCTGAGGGGAGGCTGCTGGTAGAAAAAAGGAGACGAGTAGCCCAGGCCATAGTAAGGCCCCCCTCCCCAGCCCCACGGCGAACCCCACCCCCAGGGATAGCCACCCCCGCTCCATGGATATCCCCCCATCCCCCAGCCCAGTGTGGCGCGCCCCCAGCCGGAGTATCCGAACTGCATTCGCCGGCGGTATGTATCAAGTTCATCGTCATAACGCTCGACGGCTTTTCTATATCTCTCTTCAGCCAGGGGTTCGATGCGCTTCAGGCAGGCCTGATATGCCGATTGACAGCTTTGCTGGCACACCTCCAGCTTTTGCGTGCATTTTTCAAGGCAAACGAGGCCTGCCGGATCGGTTGGCGGTTCATACCGATGGGTAATCTGATAGCGGAGAGAGAAAACGGTGCAGCCAGCCAGGCCTCCGACCAGGTTGATCAGGACTATTGCGCGCTTGACCGGATTCGTACCCATAAACTTCATTGCTGATCTTCGTCACTATCGGAGGTAAACACCCATATCATACTCTTACTATTACTAGGCTACTTCAAACTCCCGTGCACCGTTGCTTCGCCACAGATAAGTGCGCGAAAAAGTAATTGATTGAAAACATCTTTTTCACGTCTCTGTTTGGAGACATCAAATAATCCTGAATAATCAAGTGATTACTGACAGGCAATAGGGGCCTGTTGCCGGCAAGCAACAATGCGATAAGGGTTTTATTCTCCAGCTTCCATATAAGTTATTGTTTTAACTCATATTATTATACTGGCACGATAACTGCTTGTATTTACGGTGATACCGTATATCGGCTTGTGTCTGCTGAAAATGAGCCAGGATCTGCTACCGATCCAGCTCAAAAAGAGAAACCGCAAGAAATACCGATAACGGTTCGCCCAACGCCGGAACGTGTTTTAGCAGAAACATGATAAGGCATATTCTGGCGATACAGCCTGACATGAGGAATGAGGAGGAATATTGTTATGCTCTCACCGCACAGCCCCAAGCAAAACCGACTTCTTGCCGCCCTGCCGCCGGAGGACTACGCGAGACTGCTTCCCTATCTTGAATTCATGCCGATGCCGGTAGGACAAACAATCCATGAACCAGGAGCGATTATTACTCATTCATATTTTCCCACCACAAGCATCGTCGCGCCGCTCTACAGCGTGGAAAGCGGCGCATCGGTACGTCTTTCAATCATTGGCAACGAGGGCATGACAGGTATCTCGTCATTGCTGGGAGGCGCCAGTACACCCGCCGGCGTCGTGGTACAAAGTGCGGGCAGCGGCTACCGCATGAAAACCAGCGTGCTGAAAAAAGAATTCGATCGGCAGGGGAAATTACAATATCTGGTACTGCGCTTCACTCAGGCGCTCATGACCCAGACGGCGCAGAATGCGGTTTGCAACCGGCACCATAACATAGAGCAGCAGTTGTGCCGCTTCCTTTTGATGAACCTCGACCGGTTGCCAGGCCATGAACTGCAAATGACACACGAGCAGATTGCCGTCATGCTGGGGGTGCGGCGGGAGAGCGTGACGCAAGCCGCGCTCAAGCTGCAGACGATCGGTGCAATACAGTATAGCCGGGGGCATATAGCCGTAATGGATCGTGAAGAACTGGAAGATCCCGTATGTGAATGCTATTCCGTGGTAAATGACGAGTATGACCGGCTGCTATGGAACCGCTCCATGGCCGAGCCTGCTCAAACTTCCACAAGAAAGGATACAAGCGAGGAGTTGGAGACAGTAAGCTGAGGAGAGCCCCGGGTTGCTCGGCAAGAACCGGTTTTCCTCCCCGACCCAGGTTCGAGCCGAGTCACCCGGCCTTGCCGCCGCATTTTTGCATTCACGCCTTCATGAGTTCACGAAGAACATAAGGCAATATACCTCCATGCTGGTAGTAGTCGATCTCTATGCCGGTATCTATCCTGCAAAGCAGGTCGATTTCCCGGCGTGAGCCGGTATCGTCACGTACAACGAGCGTTACATCCTGCTGGGGACGGAGGCTCCCCAGTCCCTCGATGTCGAATGCTTCATTGCCCTGAATACCGAGCGATTCCACGCTGTCGTCGCCTTTGAACTGTAGCGGCAGCACGCCCATGCCGATCAGGTTGCTGCGATGGATGCGCTCGAAACTCTTCGCAATCACTGCCTTGACCCCTAGTAGCTGCGTTCCCTTTGCCGCCCAGTCGCGACTCGATCCGCTGCCATATTCTTCCCCCCCGAATACCACCGTGGGGATACCGTCCGCAACGTAGCGCATGGCGGCATCGTAGATGCTCATCTGCTCGCCATCCGGCTGATGCAGGGTTATACCTCCTTCGCTGCCGGGAATCATCAGATTTTTGATGCGTACGTTGGCGAATGTCCCGCGCATCATGACTTCATGATTGCCGCGACGCGCTCCGTAGCTGTTGAAATCAGGCTTGGATACGCCGCTTGCGAGCAGGTATTCCCCCGCCGGCGAAGTATCCTTGATACTGCCGGCAGGACTGATGTGGTCGGTCGTCACCGAATCACCGAAGATGGCGAGCGCCCGCGCACTCCGGATCTCGCTATGCGGCCGCGGCTGCGGCGAGAAGTCCTGGAAAAATGGAGGTTCTGCTATATAGGTCGATTTCGGCCAGTCATAGACCTCTCCTGAAACAGACGCTATATCGTTCCATAGCGGATGATCCTGTGTAAGATTGCTGTAGAGCCTGCGGAATGTTTCCCCGTTTGCTGCAAATTTCATCAGGCTCTGGATTTCATCCTCTTGCGGCCAGATATCAGCCAGCCATACCGGCTGCCCATTCTCGCCATATCCGAGCGGCTCAGTTGTCAGATCCTTGAGCATGGTTCCCGCGAGAGCATAGGCAACCACCAGAGGTGGCGAAGCAAGGAAGTTCGCACGAATGTTCGGATGAATTCTAGCCTCGAAATTACGATTGCCGGAGAGCACTGCGGCGCAAACCAGATCACTGGATACCACCGTCTCTTCAATCGGCACGGACAACGGACCCGAATTGCCAATGCAGGTGGTACAGCCATAACCGGCAAGATTGAAGCCAAGCTTATCGAGATAGGGCAAGAGGCCTGTTTCCCGGAGATACTCCGTCACGACACGTGATCCGGGTGCAAGCGATGTCTTGATGTGACACCTTACCGACAACCCTTTTTCCACTGCTTTCTTTGCCAGCAGGCCGGCGGCAAGCAGTACGCTGGGGTTGGAGGTGTTGGTGCAGGATGTAATGGCCGCAATCAGGATATCCCCATGTGCCAGGTCGAAGAGGCCGTTTGCGCCATACACAGGAGCTTCAGCCGGAACCAGGATAGGCCGGTTATTGACCATTTCCGTGATGTTTCTTTCAGTTCCCGGCCTCACGGCTGCCGCGTTCCACTCTGCGCTGGCGCTGTCGGCAGCCTCTGTGACGGCGCCAGACTCTTCGCTGCCATGTATCTTGTAGCGAAGTTTCAGTGCGGCAGCATCCCTGCCGTAACCTCCCTGCATGACAGACCGTGAGAAGAGTTCTGTAAAACGGGTCTTGACATCGGCAAGCTCGATACGATCCTGGGGACGCCTCGGTCCGGCGAGAGAAGGCTTGACGGTAGAGAGATCAAGCTCCAGCTCGCGCGTGTAGTCGATCTCGCCCTTGCGCGGAACTCCGTACAACTCCTGTGCCTTGAAATAAGACTGGAAGGCCGCGATCTCTTCTTCGCTTCGCCCGGTTCCGCGGAAATATTCCACAGTAGCGTCATCGACCGGAAAAAACCCCATGGTGGCGCCATATTCCGGAGACATATTTCCAATGGTGGCACGGTCGGGAACCGTAAGCGACGCGGTCCCCTCGCCAAAAAATTCCACGAACTTTCCCACCACGCCGGATTTACGCAGGAGTTCGGTAACCGTCAGCACCAGATCCGTTGCGGTGACACCCATGGCAAGCTTGCCTGTGAGGTTCACGCCGACAACATCGGGAGTCAGGAAATAGACCGGCTGCCCCAGCATGCCAGCCTCGGCCTCGATCCCGCCCACTCCCCACCCCACCACGCCTATTCCATTGATCATGGTGGTGTGTGAATCCGTACCTACCAGGGTGTCGGGATAAAGGATGTCCTCTTTTTCATGCACTCCTCGTGCAAGATATTCAAGGTTGACCTGGTGCACGATGCCGATGCCAGGCGGAACAACCTTGAAAGTCTCGAAAGCCTGCATGCCCCATTTTATGAACTGGTAACGCTCCCGGTTACGGTGAAACTCCATTTCCATGTTGAGCTTGAGCGCATCATTAGTGCCGTAGTAATCGACCTGCACCGAATGATCGACCACCAGGTCAACCGGCACCAGGGGTTCGACCATCTCGGGATCCTTGCCCATTTTTTTTGCGGTGCTGCGCATGGCAGCCAGATCGACCAACAAGGGCACCCCGGTAAAATCCTGCAGCACGATACGGGATACAACAAATGGAATCTCATCCAGCCGGGTTGCGGTCGGTTGCCAACCCGCCAATCTTTTTACATGCGCCTCGGTCACTTTCCTGTTGTCACAATTGCGCAGGACGGACTCCAGCACGATGCGAATGGAGACAGGCAGCCGGGAGATCCGGCCGAGGCCTGCTGCCTCCAGAGCGGGCAGCGAATAATACTTTGCCTTTTTGCCCGCAGGCAGTGAAAGCTCTTTCAGGGTATTGAACAGGTTATGGGCCATACATGCACTCCTTGAAAAATTTCTGCATCTTCATGATGCCGCCCTCAGGGATATCGATCTTGCCGGACAACCCGCCCGGACTGCTTCTGCCGGCACCTATTGCTTTTCCGTCCTGTATTCTTCAATGTCCGCTTCAATGACATTTTCAGAAAAACTCCGGTAGGCATTTCCGATGCGCTGAGCCATAGGATCGGGAAAAAGGTGAAAACCTCCTGATCGCAGCGCAGCGATTATACCTTCTGCAACGACAGAGGGAGGGGCGGCGGTACCTGCCAGTCCGGCACTGCTGCTCATGTCGGTTGCGATCAGACCCGGATGTACACTCAGCACCGTCGTACCCTGCCGTGCCAGCAGTTCACGCAATGCCTGGGTAATGGAGTAGGCAGCGGCCTTGGATGCCGAATGCGTCGCAAAATTTGAAGCGCACCTCAAGGATGCAACTGAATTGAGCTGGATGAATGCGCCCCCTCCGTTTTTTGCGAGAATGGGGGCGAAGGTTTGAGCCATGCGGATAAGTCCGTACACATTGATCTTCATCGCCATCTCAAGCGCATCTATCGCATCGGCATCCAGCGGGGTGGAGGTCTTGAAAATCGCCGCGCTGTTGACCACCACCTGGACATCCGGAGCTCTGTCAGCCAATGCTGCAATGCTTTCCGGCATGGTCAACTCCAGATGAACTGGAATCACCATATCGCCAAAGCGCTCTACCAGCGGATCGGTGGAATCGAGGTTGCGTACCGCTGCATAGACTTTCATCGCGCCATGATGCAGCAGCGCATCGACAATCGCCTTGCCTATGCCACGATTCGCCCCTGTCACAAGAGCAGTTTTTCCGCTGACATCGTATGCCATTTTCATTCTTCGGCTCCTCGCTCGATATAGTCGCTCAATACGGTTGCTCAAAGCGGATAAACAGCACGGCGGTCGAAATCACGTTCAGACTCCAGAGTGCAATCCGGGGCCAGTCCTCCCCGAATCGGTTACCGAACCGGCTTCCGATCAGGGCTTAATCCACCTATCGGATTATATTCCCCTTGAGAAGTCACTGAACAAGTCATTGTGATTTACTTGCATCGGCAAAACCTGTCTGCGGGCAGTTCGGCAGGCACGCCAGCAAAATATTCAGGGCTGATGATAACGTGATGATACCGGTGAGACGGCGTCATGTTGGTTGCATAAATACAGCCTGGTGCAGAATGCGGAATATCCTATAATAGAAATAAGGTAGCAGAGTATCGTTGCCACGTATCGTGGTGCGATGAACTGACAGGCGCAGGCAGCAGCAGTGCGGCTGCAAGCTTCATTGGATGTGTTCATTTATTGCGAACAGGATTATATGGCAACTCCAACGGTGGTGCTGTTGCACGGCTTTCTGGGCTTCTCGCGGTGGGGTCCCATCGAACAATTTCGCGGCGTGGAAAAGGCATTAGGCCGCAAGGATATCAGGCCTCTCATACCGGAAGTACCGGGCGCTGGAACCATAGCAGAACGCGCTGAAATACTCGCAAGCAAACTTTTCCGCGGACGCGCGCCGGTTTTTGCCCTGGTCGCGCATAGCATGGGTGGGCTCGATGCCCGGTATCTCATCAACCACCTCGACCCGGACCGGCGCGTAAAAAGCCTGCTCACTGTTTCCACTCCGCATCGCGGTTCGCCCCTGGCACAATGGTTCCTCGAAGCCAAAGGGCCTGTTCCCGCCTGGATTCGACACATTGGTCATCCGGCGCTCGCCGAACTGACTCCCGCCGCGTGCGAAGCAATACAGATCCCGGATCGGCCGGATGTCGCCTATTCCTCCTATGCAAGCCACCGTCCTTTGGAGGAGCTGCCTTTCTGGCTTAGGCCCTATGGCAGGGTAATGCGGGAAGACAACGATGGCATGGTTCCCGTGGCCTCTGCCGGATGGGGAAAGTTTCGGGGAACACTGCGGGCCGACCATATCGAGCTTCTGGGCTGGAGCCTGGCCCTGCCGGACAGGCAATCCGCACGGCCTTTCAATCATCGCCAATTCTGGATCGAGGCGGCGCTTCAGGCAATTGCTGCGGCAGAAGGCAAGGAAAGTTGAAAAGACGGATATGGATCCGAACGAGAGCAAAAAACGGGACATGCACTGGTACGATTGGCTGGTATTTGCGGTACCAGTGATCTTCATCCTGAGCCTGGGACTGGAGTCCGCCTTTGGGACAACGCCGGGACCCGGCACAGCCGCACACCGGGATTTCCGTGCAGTCGCGCACTGGTTTGACCCGGTCTTCTTCCAGTACAACCTTATCATGACCCTGGTGGCGGTTCTGGTTGTGCCATCGCTCGCCTTGAGCTACACGATGAAGATGGCGAACCGCAAGGAGCGCCGTTTGTACCACGACGTTCCACCCGAGCGGCGCAGTGAAATCCGCCAGCGGATGGGGCACCGGGCCTCCTTTGGCGCCTATAGGGGAAGTGTCTGGCTGACTACTGTCGTCGTGCTGCTCGGCAGTTCGATTCTGCTGCTGTTCAAGCCCGTTTCCTCCTCCGCGGAACTGGGCGTGGATTTCAGTCTCGGGGCGAACATGCTGACGATGGGCCCCTTCATGGAACTGTATGAAACAGATCACGCTTCCTATTATTCCCACCTCGTCCGCAACCTGACGGCTTTCCAGTTCGGATTCCTCGGTGCTTACGTCTATTTCATCGGCTCCGTAGTCCGCGCCTACTTCACGATGGACCTCACTTCCAATACGTTCGTCGATGGCACCATCCGCATGATCATCGCAAGCCTGCTGGCGCTGGTGCTCTCTTTTGCGTTCGATCTGCTGCTGCCACACGAACTCGATGCGATGGCATCCTCAACTGCCGCGTCTTCCGATGTTAATGCCGCAGCGCCAGCGCTCCCAACCTCCACAACGCCTCCTGCCGGTGAGGAGCCCAAAGAAACCGCATCTCCTGAAAGATCAGGCAATGGTGAAAAACCAGCTCTAAAACAGGAAATCCCCTTCCCTCCCAGATTGAGCCTGCTGCCCCTTGTTGCTTTTTTTCTCGGTTTCTATCCGAAACGGGCTGAACTCGGAATCGAGCGCATCGTCGTTAAACTGACCAGAGATATCATCCCCGCCATGAGCTACCGCGCGCTGCCGCTTTCCATGCTGGCGGGAATGAGCTACTCGCACGAATTGAGACTGGAGCGGGAAGGATTCGATAACATCGAAAACCTCAGCAATGCCGATCCGGTGGACCTCGCAATACGCACCTATTTCAGCTATAACCAGTTGAAGCAATGGATCGATCAGGCCTGGCTGGCCTCCCATCTGCGTGAAGATTATCCCGGTTTCGTGCAGCGGACCGGCATCACGAACAGTGAGGAGCTTCACCGTTTCTTCTCCACCTGCGACGCCTCACATACCGACGGGGTGGAACAATTGCTGGCCGCCCTGTCAGCAGACCCGGCAACCGCCGCTTCGTGGAGATTGAGGCTCAATACTCTCCGGATACTGCTGAATACAAACTCTTCCCGGCAGGAGAACGATCACGATCTCATCGAAAGGGATCTCATCCCGCCTCATGTTGCGCGTCCCGAAGCAGAAACCGGCTTATCTAAACCACAAACAGATCGATAAACTCGTGAACCGGCATCCCTTCAAGCCTGCCTTGATCATGACAGGCATTCATGATTGCCTCGCACCGGTGGGCCGGGAAACGGCGCGCAAGATTGATTCTGAACTTTTCTTCCAGTAGCGGAATGCCTTCGTTTCGACGCAGCCTGTGGCCGATGGGATACTCCACCACCACTTCCTCCAGTTTACTGCCGTCCCTGAATTCCAGGGCAAGACCGTTTGCGATGGAGCGTTTTTCGGGATCGTAATAATCCTTTGTGAACTGCGGGTCCTCGACGCAGATTATCTTGTCCCGCAACGCATCGATGCGAGGGTCGGCGGCCACGGCATCCTCGTAATCGGCAGCCGTAAGCCTGCCGAAAATAAGTGCCACCGCAACGATATACTGCATGCAATGGTCGCGGTCGGCCGGGCTGCTGAGCGGCCCCTTCTTGTCGATGATACGGATTGCGGCCTCGTGGGTGCGGATCGTTATTTTCCGGATATCGTCAACCCGGTCCTTCACCTGCGGGTATAGCTGCATCGCACACTCCGCCGCCGTCTGGGAGTGGAATTCGGCCGGGAACGAAATCTTGAGCAGCACATTTTCCATCACGTAGGAATGCCATCGCTCAACGGGCCTCTGGAATTTGAAAGGTTTTCCCTTGAACAGCACGTCGTAGAACCCCCAGGTTTTCGCGGTCAGTGCTGAAGGGTAGCCTGTCTCCCCCTTGAGTGTGATCAGCGCGAGCCATACCGCCCGGCTGGTAGCATCTCCCGCGGCCCAGGATTTGCGCGAGCCGGTGTTGGGCGCATGACGATACGTGCGCAATGCCTGTCCATCCACCCACGCCTGGGAAAGCGCATCGACAATCTGGTTGCGGCTGCCGCCCAGCAGATGCGTTACGACGGCTGTGGATGCGACTTTAACCAGTACCACATGATCCAGACCCACCTTGTTGAAACTGTTTTCCAAAGCGAGGCAACCCTGAATCTCGTATGCCTTTATCATCGCGGTCAACACATCCCGCATGAGCGGCCGCCGGCTTCCGTTCACGGCGCTGCGCGAAAGCCAGTCGGCCACAGCCAGTATGGCACCAAGATTATCCGATGGATGGCCCCATTCCGCGGCCAGCCAGGTATCGTTGAAATCGAGCCAGCGAATCATCGTGCCGATATTGAAGGCCGCTTCCACCGGATCGAGCTGAAACCGTGTCCCCGGAATTCTCGCGCCGCCCCCGGATTCGGCAACGCCAGGCACAAGCGGCCCAAGCAGCTTGGTGCAGGCCGGATATGCAAGCGCTTCCATGGCGCACCCGAGAGAATCCATCAGGCAGTGGCGGGCGGTAGCGTAAGCCAGATCGCTTTGGATATCCCGCCCTACGACGTAATCTGCAATATCGACCAGAACCTGGTCAGGCTGGGGACGAATATTGGAGGACGCGGATGACATGGGCGCCTATTATAGAGCCTGCATCTCCAACGAGGAGAGTCTGTGCGGCGAAAAGAGAAGCCGTTTTTCTTCCGGGTACCGTTTTTTTCCGCAAAAGCAGGAAATTATCTCTATTTTGATTGAACGGCGAAGCACGCCCCTGCTGCTCCACTCGAAACTCTACTGTTCTTGCTTTCAAAAGAGGAAGATCCAGGCTTGCCAGGATTATTCAAGTATGACAACCAAAGTGCCGATAATGCGTTATATCCGTATTAAATGATCCAGCCGGAATTTTTTTGCTCACGGAACAATTCAATCACAATCACCCATGAAAAGGCGAGAAGTAATTTCAACTACTGGAATCGCAAAGTGGAGACTGGCATGAAAAAAAAGGGATTCATGTACGCTTTCCTCATTTTGCTCGGATCATTTTCGGCAACTGCGGGATGGGCAGACAGAGGAGGCCACTACGGAGGTCACTACGGAGGTCACTCCCACAGCGGTCATTGGCCCGGTCCCGGATTGGCTTTCGGACTGGGAGTATTGGGCGGTTACGGCCTGGGTTACTACGGCAGAGCGCCTTCTTATTCCCCTTATTACCGCTACGGGCCGCCATACGGTTACGCACCCTACAGCTATCCGGCTTACGGGTTTACCCCCTGGTATGGCTACACGCCCGGGTATGTTTATCCGCCGGCGGCGCCAGTAGTTGTAACACCGGCACAGCCCCCTGTTTACATCCAGCAGCCGCCGGTGGCCCAGCAATCCCAACCCCAGCCCCCGGCAACCAGTTACTGGTATTATTGCCGCAATCCCGAAGGCTATTATCCTTATGTCAAAAATTGTCCTGAAGGGTGGCTGCAGGTAGCGCCCCAACCCAGTCAATGAACGTAATGATCCAATCCATATTCAGGAAATCCCCGGTCTCGGATAAAATGCACCGGGCCAAGTTACTTCCGAAGTTATCCCCGAGGTTGTCCCTCCCGCTACTCGCGCTCGCTTCGCTCACTGCCTGTGTCGGTATGCCAACAGGTCCCAGCATGATGGCCCTGCCGGGCACAGGAAGAAGCTTCGACGAGTTCCGCTACGACGACTACCTCTGCCGGCAGTTTGCTTATGACCAGGTTGGAGGAAATACGCCAAGCCGCGCTTCGATATCCAGCGGAGTGGGAAGCGCCGCCGTAGGTGCCGGAGTAGGGGCTGCGGCTGGCGCTGCCCTGGGCGGTGGACGCGGCGCAGCAATTGGAGCCGGTACCGGTGCCCTGGCAGGCAGCCTGGCTGGCATCGGTAGCGCCGGAGCCTCGGGTTCGATTTCCCAGGAGCGTTATGACGCTGCCTACGTGCAATGCATGTACGCCAAGGGACATCAGGTGCCGGTATATGGCCAGGTCACGAACAATTATCCGGGCGGTCGCTACACCTCCCCTTCCTATCCGCCTTATTCCTCTTCCTACCCGCCTCCGCCGCCCGGGCCGCAGGGAACAGTAAACATACCTCCGCCGCCGGCCGGTGTTCCCCCGCCGCCACCGCCCGGCAAGATACTGAGGGGTGTTCAACCTCTTGCGCGTTAATATCGCAGAAAGCAGGAAAATCCGCTGACTGTTCGATATTCAGGGGCGCCTATTTAATGGGGGTCATCTCAGTAATGGGAGTCATCTCAGAAAACGGAAAATAAGGCACGCTCAGGATCATTCCTGAGCCAGCACGTCGATG
Source organism: Nitrosospira multiformis (assembly GCA_017306155.1). Lineage (GTDB taxonomy): Bacteria > Pseudomonadota > Gammaproteobacteria > Burkholderiales > Nitrosomonadaceae > Nitrosospira > Nitrosospira multiformis_F. The sequence continues at coordinate 32,868 of JAFKJB010000009.1, read as the reverse complement.
ATTGGGCAAGGCGCATCCCCCGACCCTGTATCGCACTGCTTCACCAGGTTGCTCAACACCTGGTGCATGGCCGCAAGGTCGGCCATCTTCTTTTCGATCAGAGTCAGCTTGCGGTGAGCCAATCCTCGCGTTTCTGTACAGGCGCAGGCTGCATCCAGCGTCAGCAACGCGCCCACTTCGTCCAGCGTGAAGCCAAGCGCCTGCGCCCGCTTGATGAAGCGCACGCGCTTAGCCTGCTCCGATGCGTAGCGCCGATGGCCGCGCAGAGGCTTGGGGGGCTCATCCAGCAGGCCGCGCCGCTGGTAATAGCGGATTGTCTCGATATTCACTCCAGCGGCTTCCGCCAGTTTGCCAATAGTCAATTTGGCGCCCATGCAAATTTCCCTTGATTCCGTACCTGGGTACAGGATGTATAGTAACACTTGAGTGCATAAGGTAAGGGAATCGAAATGGCACAACTCACTGGCAAAGGCTCGCTGATCGCGGGTGTACTGGCGGCCATCGGTGCATCGGTCTGCTGTGTCGGGCCGCTCGTGCTGTTGGCGCTCGGCATCGGCGGCACATGGATAGGCAACCTCACGGCGATGGAGCCGTACCGGCCTATTTTCATCGGCCTGACACTGCTGTTTCTTGGCCTGGCCTTCCGCAAGCTCTACCTGGCGCCGCAGGCATGCACACCTGGCTCGCCTTGCGCCGATCCGCGCACGATCCAGCGGCAGCGGCTCATCTTCTGGATCGTCGCCGTGCCGCTGCTCGGCCTGCTGGCCGTGCCGTGGCTGGCTTCATTTTTCTACTGAAAGGAATTGTCATGCGCAAACTACTACTCGCGGCGCTGGTCGCGCTGCCACTGACGACACTGGCCGCCACCCCGAAAACCGTTGAGCTCAGCGTGCAGAACATGAGTTGTGAGCTGTGCCCGCTCACGGTCAAAAAATCGCTTGAAAAAGTGCCCGGCGTGAGTGCGGTTAAGGTTGATTTCGACTACAAGACCGCCACCGTCAGCTATGACGCTGACAAGGCGCAACCGGAAGCGCTGACCAAAGCCACGACGAATGCAGGCTATCCGTCCACCGTGCGCAAGTGATCAGACGATGAGCGTCGTCATTCTCGAATCCGTGCTGACCTGTCCGCATTGCGGTCATGCCCAGCAGGAAACCATGCCTACCGATGCCTGCCAGTTCTACTATGAGTGCAGACAGTGCAAGACGCTGTTGCGACCTAATCCGGGCGACTGCTGCATGTTCTGTTCGTTTGGTACGGTGCCATGCCCGCCGATTCAACAGCAACGGGCGTGCTGCGGCTAGAGTAGTGAGTCTTTCTTGAGGGAATTTATAGTTCGGCTTGCATTCCAATGAGAATGCGGAACAAGAACATTGAGCCGAACTGGACACGGGGCGTGTGCAAGCCGGGCGCTGGCGTGAGCGCTATGCCGAGCTCAGATCCTTGCAGGGATTGAGCGTGACTTGCCGCGGGGTGCGCCTGCATGCAAGGTGGATGCGGCGCGTCTGGCGGCACTGACCACGCAAACTGAATCCCCGCAAGCGGGGCAAGCGACGCAGTGGAGCAGGAAGTGTCAGAATTTTTGTATGTGAGGCGCTCATAGACTTTTCCACGGCGACGCACGCAGCCCCTTGTATAGAGCAGGAGCGAGCAGCGCGGCGGGAAAGTCGATCTCATTTTATCGCATCAGCCTGAAACGGTCTTCAAAGAGAACGGCGAATTATTCATCGCCTGTTCCAGTCAGGGGCAGCACGTCTCCAATCAGCAGTAATGTTCTTCAGCGCCAGAAAGATCAGCCAGGCGGCTGCCTCATCACTTGGGAAATGGCTGCGCATCTTGATGATCTTTCCTGATCAAACTTAATGTGCTCCATTTATCTTGCAATCCTGTGAACCATGGATTACGATCAGGCATGAACCAGCTTATTGAAACGGAAATCTACGCTGACTGGTTTACCCGCTTACATGATATTCAGGCAAAGGCAAGAATCAATGCCAGATTACGCCGTGCTGAGCTGGGAAATTTTGGTGACTGTAAGCTCATAGGTGGAGGAGTATTGGAAATGCGAATTCACTATGGTCCTGGTTATCGGCTGTACCTGACGCGGCGCGGACAGCAAACATTCATCCTGTTGGCAGGTGGCGATAAATCCACTCAGATGCAAGATATAAAAGTTGCACTGCAATTGGCGGATGAACTGAAAGGGACGATATGAGTACCGGTAAATTACGTAAATGGGATGTAGTGGAGCACCTGAAAACCGATGAGGACATGGCGTTATATTTTGAAGCCTGCCTTGAAGAAGGAGATCCCGCACTTATTACAGCGGCATTAGGCGATATTGCACGCGCCAAAGGTATGAGCCAGGTGGCCCGAGATACGGGCATTAGCCGCGAAGGACTTTATAAGGCACTTTCCGGCGAAGGCAATCCGGAATTCGCTACCGTTCTGAAAGTAGTAAAGGCACTGGGGTTGAAGCTGCACGTTACGGTTTGAGAATCGTACCCGGCTCGATGCAGTTGGCTAGGCATCTCGGAACCCTGTATTGATCACGATCCGGGATTCCGATTGTATTTTATGCAGCAAGAACAACGCTTCATCATTCTTCTCTCGATGGGACAAATCCCCGAAAATCTGTATAAAACCCTCTCAAGGGATAGCACTATAAATTAAATAATATACAAATTGAGGAGCAATTTGCATAAATTCGATTATCCAAAAAGGGAGAAATGGTATTCAACGTGTCAAAACAGAAGAAAATATGATGATTAATTTTGGCTTATTTTGAGATTTGCAAGTTAAAAACAAATTATGCATCTGAAATCTATTGAAATTGAAAACTATAAGTGCTTTTGGAAACCACAAGTAGCAATGCTTGCGCATGGATTTAACCTGTTTGTGGGAGCGAACAATTCAGGCAAGACTTCCATGCTTCAAGCGCTGGACTTGGAATTGGGGATGAACTCACCTCATCGTTCTTCTAAAAATCTGCTGGAATATGGTGCAAATCCCGCCGACACCTCCCGGTTTGCGATCAAATTAGATACCGATCTTCACGAATGGCAGCGGATAATGAGAACTATCGTAATACCGTTTCCAGTTACCACCGATGTCAAACCTAGTGCTCCCCCTGTGGCGAAGGTAATTGACCGTTTGCTTTCCCAGCCTCTTATAGGAATAACCCTGGAATCCATCGAAGGAAGTGAAGCCGGTGTTATTGAAAGTTGTCTAGGGCAGTCTCCGCGGTTCCGAAGAAGCACAAGCGATCTGCTTTCATTGAGCCTTTATAAAAAAGATAATTCCCTCATGGGACAAATTGGAATAGCGAACGTTGGAAATAATCTGCAAGGTCTTCGTGAACAATTTCGCAAATATATTTATAGATTTTCGGCTCACCGGAGGCCAGCAGGAAGATGCAATCCAAGTTCGGAAACTAACGGCGTCATACAACTCGACCGTGAAGCCACAAATCTCCCATACTGTATTAATCACCTTCAGTCAAATGATGCTCACGGTCATCATATTTTGTGTAAATGGGTAAATCGAGTCTTTCCTGATGTGAAATGGATTCAGGCACCTCCACTTGGCGGAGGTTTTGAATTAAAGTGCCTGCCGTTACCGCCAGACGCACGTCGTGAGGACCTTGCACTGCCCTTGGCTGATATGGGCACCGGTATTGGGAACGTCATCGCGATACTGTATGTTGTTTTGACATCCAGATACCCGCAAGTGATTGCAATCGATGAACCGAATTCATTTTTACATCCGCGAGCATTACGTGAACTGCTCCAAATCCTATCAACTGAAGGAAAACAGCATCAGTTTATCCTTACCGCTCACTCTGCTGATGTATTAACCGCAGTGAATCCGAGTCTGATCACATTGTTTGACTTTGACGGCGCGTCCACCACCATCAAGCAAGTCAATGGTAAAGACATTACTTCTCTTCGTACAGATTTGGCAGAACTCGGAATCCGAATGACTGATCTACATGGAAGAGATCGAGTGCTTTGGGTGGAAGGTCAAACAGAAGAAATCGTAATGCCTGAGCTCTTGCGAGCCTTTTGTCCAGAAATCTCGGCCGGAACCGCTGTATTACGGGTAGAGCACACTGGCACTTTCGAAAAGAAAGGCGTTGATCCAACAGAAGTCGTAAAACTATATAAGCGTCTCACTGAATCATCAGCTCTTGTGCCTCCAATGGTTGCGATTTTGTTGGACGGTGAAGCGCGTGAGCCATTAGAGTGTTCGCGCCTTGAAACCACCACAAATGGGCTCCTGAGATTTTTGGAGCACCCGATGCTGGAGAGCTATTTACTAATTCCTGAAGCCATTACTGAGGTGCTGAGTGAGTTCGGAGAACAGATTAGCATTGAGCAAGTTAAGGATACACTCAACAAAACCATCAAAACTCATTCATCCGCCCCTACGCTGAACGGAGCAAGGGTTTTAGGGGAAATTTTCTCTGAACTTTCAGAAGCTCGCCATGAATTCAAAAAAACTCGTGACACCCCTCGAATTGTGTCCTGGCTATTATCAAACAGGCCTAATGATCTTCTTGAGCTGGGGAATTTTTTAAGAAATATCTTTGGCTTAACCCCTCTTTTGATGAGATAGTAAAAATATACCGTTGTAAGTAACTCTTGGAGCTACGTGATTGCTGCCCTGACTCGAAACATGCTTCTTCGAGTTCGTCGATGCTCTCGACTATCTACGCGCCTCAATCGGCACAAACTCCCGCTCTTCCGGCCCGATGTAATTCGCCGAAGGGCGGATAATCTTTCCGTCTATCCGCTGCTCGATGATGTGCGCGGCCCAGCCGCTGGTGCGGGCAATCGCAAACAACGGGGTGAACATGGCCGTGGGAATGCCCATCATGTGATAGCCCACGGCGGAGTACCAGTCCAGGTTGGGGAACATTTTCTTGATGCTCCACATCGCCGTTTCCAACCGCTCGGCCACGTTGAACATCTGCATGTCCCCCGCCTCGGCCGAGAGCTTTCTTGCCACTTCGCGGATTACCCGGTTGCGCGGATCGCCAGCGGTATAGACGGGATGGCCGAAACCGGTGATGATCTCCTTGTTCGCCACCCGGCGGCGGATGTCTGCCTCGGCTTCATCCGGGCTGCGGTAGCGTGTCTGGATGTCAAATGCAACCTCGTTGGCACCTCCGTGCTTGCGGCCGCGCAGAGCGCCGATAGCACCAGTTATGGCGGAATAGAAATCCGAGTCCGTCCCTGCGATCACCCGGGCGGTAAAGGTGGATGCGTTGAACTCATGCTCGGCATACAGGATCAGGGAGGTATGCATTGCCTTTACCCAGGATTCGGGGGGTGGCTTGCCGTGCAGCAGGTGCAAAAAATGACCACCGATGGAATCGTCATCTGACTCCAGTTCGATGCGGCGGTCGTGATGCGAATAGTGATACCAGTACAGCAGCATGGAGCCCATCGAGGCCAGCAGGCGGTCTGCAATATCCCTGGCACCCTCCACTGTATATATCTCTGCTTCCGGCAGCACTGTACCCAGCGCGGAAACGCCGGTGCGCAGCACATCCATGGGATGAGCGCTTGCCGGCAGCGTCTCCAGCAGGGTTTTTATCCTGGCAGGCAGATCGCGCAGCTTTTTCAGTTTCTCCTTGTAGGCAGCGAGCTCATCCGCCGTCGGCAACTTTTCGTATATCAGCAAGTAGGCAATTTCTTCAAATTCGCTGCTTTCCGCGATATCCAGAATGTCATAGCCGCGATAATGCAGATCGCTCCCTGTTCGCCCGACGCTGCAAATGGCCGTATTGCCGGCCCGCACACCGGACAACACGACAGACTTCTTCGCCTTCAGCGCAGTGCTCACAGTGCTTCCATCAGGTTTATTCATCATCAGGTTCATTCATTTTCAGATTCTTCCGGTTTTTCGGGCTTGAACAGAAGGTTCAGTTTCTCGTCATAGGCAGGGTAGTCGAGAAATTCATACAGCTCGGCGCGCGTCTGCATGCTCGGAAGCGCGCTTTTTTGCGAGCCTTCCGCGCGTATTGTTCGATATACATTCAACGCCGCAGCGCTCATGGCGCGAAATGCGGAAAGCGGATAAAGCACCAGGGAAACCTCGGCCCGGGCCAATTCCCCGACTGTGTAAAGGGGCGTTGCACCGAATTCCGTGATGTTGGCCAGGATGGGCACCTCGACTGCTGCCGCAAACCGCCGGTAGGTTTCCAGATCAGGCACGGCCTCGGGAAAGATCATGTCGGCGCCCGCCTCCACGTAAGCGCAGGCCCGATCGATGGCAGCTTGCAGCCCCTCCACCGCGAGCGCATCGGTACGCGCCATGATGACGAAAGCGGGATCGGTTCTTGCATCCACCACGGCGCCAATCCGTTCCACCATCTCCATTTCACTGACCACAGCCTTGCCTGGAAGGTGACCGCAGCGCTTGACCTGCACCTGATCTTCAATATGAAGCGCGCCTGCTCCGGCTTTTATCAATGATTTTACAGTACGGCCGATATTGAGAACGCCGCCAAAACCGGTATCCGCGTCCACCAGCAACGGCAGGTCGGTGATGTCGGTGATGCGCCGCACATCGACCAGCACATCATCAAGGGTGGAAATGGCAAGATCGGGGACTCCGAGGGATGCCGCAGCCACCCCCCCGCCCGAGAGATAAAGCGCCTTGAAACCGGTACGCTCCGCCATGCGAGCGGCATATGCATTGATGCAGCCCGCGATCTGGAGGGGCTTTTCCGCGTCAAGTGCTGCGCGAAAACGGGAACCGGCGGAAGCGGGCATGAAAAGAGGAGAAACGGGGGCGAGAATGCAGCCTTATCCAAGCAGATGCTTTATCGACTCGCGCTCTCCCATTAATTCCCGATAGCTTGCCTGCATCTTCATCCTGCTGAAATCGCTTATTTCCAGGCCGGGCACGATCCTGCACTCGCCGCCCTGACAGGTCACGGGATAGCCATAGATAACGCCTTCCGGAATGCCGTAGCTTCCATCCGAAGGAATACCCATGGACACCCAGTCACCTTCAGGAGTGCCGGAAACCCAGTCGCGCATGTGGCAGATTGCGGCATTGGCCGCGCTGGCCGCACTCGAAGAGCCGCGCGCTTCGATCACCTCCATGCCGCGCTTCTGTATTACAGGAATGAAACCGTTTTCCACCCATGTCACGTCATTCACGAGGTCGGCGGCATTCCGGCCATCAACCTCGGCATGACTCAAATCGGGATACTGGGCTGAGGAGTGATTGCCCCATACGATCATCTTTCTCACGCTGGAAACCGGTTGGCCGACCTTGGCAGCAAGCTGGAACATGGCGCGGTTATGATCCAGCCGCATCATCGACGAGAAATTGGCCGGCTTCAGGCCAGGCGCATTTTTCATCGTGATATAGGCATTGGTATTGGCAGGATTCCCCACCACCAGGACTTTCACATCGCGCCGGGCAACCTCGTCGAGCGCCCTCCCCTGCGCACGGAATATTGTGCCGTTTGCCTCCAGCAGATCCTTGCGTTCCATACCCTTGGTGCGCGGGCGGGCGCCCACCAGAATGGCGATATTCGTGTCTCGAAAAGCCGTTTCAGGGTCGTCGGTAACTGTGACGCGCTTCAGTAATGGAAACGCACAGTCGTCCAGTTCCATGACAACGCCTTTCAGGGAAGGCAACGATTGTGGAATATCGAGCAATTGCAGAATGACAGGCTGATCCCCGCCAAGCATGTCGCCCGCCGCGATACGAAACAACAGGCTGTAAGCGATCTGGCCGGCGGCGCCAGTTATGGCGACACGAACGGGAGTCTTCATTTTTTCTTATGCTCCTGTAGATATACTACCGGGTAGTAATTTTCCATTGCGTCCTTCAGGCTGTAATGAGCCGGACCCGACAAGGAGCGGATGATGACCGCGCCTCTCGGACCAATAGCTGGGCGGGCAATGCTTCGGGAATTTCTCCTACAATCTGCTCCAGGCACATTGAACAGGAGCAAAGAAACGGGGACTATAAAAACATTCCCCCTGTGTTGTCAATTTCAGTTTGCCGATTTCGGTTCAACATTCGAAGTATCTTCCGCGAAGGCAGGAAAGCGGAAAGCGCGGTATGCTCCTTGATGGCTCGCGTGGTTGTATCCCCTGCAATAACGGTCTAAACTTGATCGCAGCCTCAACGTGATCACTTCCGGTAACAATAACAACGGCGACGACAGCGGAATCGAAATTGCCAAAAAAGCGCCCCAAATATCTTGATCTGCTGAAAATCCGGCAGCCTCTGCCCGCAGTGATATCGATCCTGCATCGCATCAGCGGAGCACTGCTGTTCTTTCCCGGTATTCCTCTCGTCCTTTGCGGTCTCGATAGGGCGCTGGGTTCTCCGGAAGGCTACACCCGGCTTCAATCCTTCCTGAACAATCCGGCGGCAAAGCTTGGACTGATACTGGCGCTCTGGTTCTTCGTGCATCATCTCTGTGCCGGAATCCGTTATCTTGCGCTGGACCTGCATTACGGCGCAAAACTTGAACAGGCGCGCCTGAGCAGTAAAGTGGTTGTGGGAGCGGGAATCGTTCTCACCTTGTTGGCCGGCACTGTGATATGGTAAGGATATGGCAAAACATCCAGTGCGGGTGGTAACCGGGGCACATTATGGTCTTCGCGACTGGCTGGCGCAACGCGTCACCGCCGCGGTAATGGTCATCTATACCCTGATGCTGACGGGGGTGCTGCTGGTTTCCCCCCCGCAGGACTATGCGTCCTTCAAGGCGCTGTTTGATAACCAGTGGATGCGGGTAGCATCCTTCCTGTTTCTTCTGAGCCTCTTCTGGCACGCATGGGTTGGAATGCGCAACATACTGATGGATTACGTTCATGCTGCCGGTATTCGCTTCATTCTGGAAATACTGGTCATACTGTCACTGCTGTCTTATGCCATCTGGTCCGTGGAAATTCTCTGGATAAGTGAAGGGTAGCGTGACAATAGCGCGGCGAAAATTCGATGCGGTCATCGTCGGAGCAGGCGGCGGCGGAATGCGCGCAGCGCTGCAATTGTCGGAAGCGGGGCTCAAGGTAGCCGTACTGTCCAAGGTTTTCCCTACCCGTTCTCATACGGTGGCCGCCCAGGGCGGTATTGCCGCAGCCCTCGGAAATGTCACCGAAGACAACTGGCACTGGCACATGTACGATACGGTCAAAGGTTCCGATTATCTCGGCGACCAGGATGCGATCGAATTCATGTGCCGCCAGGCAGGCGAAGTGGTATATGAACTCGAACATTACGGCATGCCCTTCGACCGGCTGGAAAACGGAAAAATTTACCAGCGTCCTTTCGGGGGACAATCGCAGAATTTCGGGGGTGCCCAGGCAACGCGCTCATGCGCCGTTGCCGACCGCACTGGCCATGCCATGCTGCACACGCTCTATCAGCGCAATGTGCGGGCAAATACCCAGTTTTTTGTCGAATGGATGGCGCTCGATCTTATTCGTGATGAGCAGGGAGATGTGTTGGGCGTCTCCGCGCTCGATATCGAAACCGGCGAAGTCATGATCCTGCAGGCGAGAGCGACTCTGTTTGCAACCGGTGGGGCAGCAAGGATATTCAGCGCCAGCACGAATGCTTTCATCAATACCGGCGACGGCCTGGCGATGACCGCGCGCGCGGGCGTGCCATTGCAGGACATGGAATTCTGGCAGTTTCACCCGACGGGAGTATACGGTGCAGGAATCCTTATCAGCGAGGCGGTGCGCGGGGAAGGCGGCTACCTGCTCAACAAGGACGGAGAGCGCTTCATGGAGCGCTATGCCCCGCATGCCAAAGATCTTGCCAGCCGCGACGTCGTCTCGCGCGCAATGACGACGGAAATCAAGGAAGGACGCGGATGCGGCAGGGACGCTGACCATCTGCTGCTAAAGCTGGATCACCTGGGTGCGGACGTCATCAAGGCGCGACTGCCCGGCATACGTGAAATCGCCATAAAGTTTGCTCATGCAGACCCGATCCGTGAGCCCATCCCGGTAGTGCCCACCGCGCATTACATGATGGGAGGAATTCCGACCAATTTTCATGGTCAGGTAGTAGCGCCCTATAAAACGGGACCGGAGGAAGTCGTGCAGGGATTCTATGCGGTGGGTGAATGCGCGTGCGTATCCGTGCATGGCGCCAACCGTCTTGGAACCAATTCACTGCTCGATATACTCGTATTCGGTCGCGCTGCAGGCAACCAGATCATCGAGGATTTGAAAAGGAATTCCCATCATAAACATTTGCCCGGAGATGCAGCGGACAAAGCGCTCGCGCGGCTGGCGCGGCTGGACTCCCAAAAGGATGGCGAGAACGTGTCGCAGGTAGGGGACATGCTGCGCAAAACCATGCAGGCGCATTGCGGCGTATTCCGTTTTGCGGATCTGCTCAAGCAAGGGGTGGATAAAATCTCGGAAGTAGCCCAGCGCGCCAGAAACACCGAGATCAGGGATAAAAGCCGGGTATTCAATACCGCGCGGGTGGAGGCCCTGGAACTCGATAATCTGGCCGAAGTCGCCGTGGCGACGATGATCTCGGCCCGGGCCCGGACAGAGAGCCGGGGCGCACATGCGAGGGATGACTTCCCCTATCGCGATGACGACAAGTGGTTGAAGCACACATTGTATTTCAGCGAAGACCGGCGGCTCGATTACAAGCCGGTACGGCTGAAACCCTTGACGGTCGAATCTTTTCCACCCAAGGCACGAATTTATTAAAAACATATCGCTTCCGCTGAACCGGAATCAAACCATGAAATTCTCGATCTACCGCTTCGATCCGGACAAGGACGAAAAGCCTTATATGCAGGACTACGAGATCGCGCTGGAACCGGCGGACAGGATGCTGCTGGATGCGTTGATACGGATAAAAACCGTGGACGACAGCCTGAGCCTGCGGCGTTCCTGCCGGGAAGGCGTATGCGGTTCGGATGCGATGAACATCAACGGCCGTAACGGACTGGCATGCATCACCCCCCTGAAGGGCTTGAAGGAACCGGTGGAATTGCGCCCGCTGCCGGGGTTGCCGGTAATACGCGATCTGATCGTCGACATGACCCAGTTCTTCAAGCAGTATCACTCGATCAAGCCCTACCTCATCAATGAAGACCCCCCGCCGGAAACCGAAAGGCTCCAGTCTCCCGAGGAAAGGGCGGAACTGGATGGACTGTACGAATGCATTCTGTGCGCGTGCTGCTCTACCGCATGCCCCTCTTTCTGGTGGAATCCCGATAAATACGTGGGACCGGCTGGGCTGCTGCAAGCGTATCGCTTTCTGGCGGACAGCCGCGATCAGGCAACCGCCGAGCGGCTGGATTATCTGGAAGACCCATACCGCCTTTTCCGCTGCCACTCCATCATGAACTGCACGGATGTATGTCCGAAAGGCCTGAACCCGATGGAAGCGATCGGCCGGATCAAGACCATGATGACTAAAAGAACCATCTGAAAGCAATGAAGGAACGCGAGCGCACCCGCTGGCGGTGCCGGCGCGGACTGCTGGAACTGGATATCGTGCTGCAGCGCTTTATGGACAAGCATTATGCCGCGCTCGACGAAGCGGGCATCCGGCAGTTTGAAACACTGCTGGATTTCCCGGATAACGACTTGTGGCATATGATAGTGCAGAAGGAAGAAGATGAAGGAAGGGCAGGTCTGCAACCGGTATTGCGCCTGCTGCAATCGGTTTAGCAAAGAGTCTCCTGGGTAAATCACGATAACGGAAAACGGTGGGAAACGACATGGAACACAAACGCAACGCAACCCTCGACCTGGGTGACGGTAATACGCCACTTGAATTGCCAGTCCTGTCCGGCACCATGGGGCCGGATGTCGTGGACATTCGCCCGCTTTACAAGAAAGGCCACGTATTCACCTACGACCCAGGCTTCATGTCCACGGCAAGCTGCAGTTCCAGCATAACTTTCATTGATGGCGACGAGGGGATTCTGCTCTACCGCGGCTACCCTATCGAGCAGTTGGCGAAGCAGTGCGATTTCATGGAAGTGTGCTACCTGCTGATGAATGGGGAACTGCCGAATATCGCGCAGAAGGCGTCATTCGACAAAACCATCAAGGAGCACACGATGGTGCACGAGCAGCTGGCGCGCTTTTACACCGGTTTCAGGCGCGACGCGCATCCCATGGCAGTGATGGTAGGGGTGGTGGGCGCATTGTCCGCGTTTTATCACGACGCAATGGACATTTCCGACGCGGCGCATCGTGAGCTCTCAGCCTTCCGGCTGATTGCAAAACTGCCGACCATTACTGCAATGGCCTACAAATACAACATCGGCAAGCCTTTCATGTATCCGCGCAACAACCTCAATTATGCGGAAAACTTCATGCATATGATGTTTGCCACTCCCGCGGAGGACTACCGGTCGAACCCGGTACTCGCACGCGCGCTCGACCGCATCCTGATCCTGCATGCCGACCATGAGCAGAATGCTTCCACCTCCACGGTGCGCCTCGCCGGTTCGACCGGCGCCAACCCGTTTGCGTGTATTTCCGCCGGCATTGCCTGTCTGTGGGGGCCGGCGCACGGCGGAGCGAATGAAGCCTGCCTCAACATGCTGGAAGAGATTGGCGATGAGTCGCGCATTGGCGAATACATTGCCCGGGCCAAAGACCCGGACGACCCTTTCAGATTGATGGGATTCGGTCACCGGGTATACAAAAACTTTGATCCGCGTGCGACGCTGATGCGCGAAACCTGCCACGAAGTGCTGAGTGAACTGGGTTTGCGCGATGACCCTTTATTCAAGCTTGCGCTCACGCTGGAGAAGATCGCGCTCGAAGACGAATTCTTCGTTGCCAAAAAGCTTTATCCCAATGTCGATTTCTACTCGGGTATCGTGCAGCGGGCGCTGGGTATTCCCGTTTCCATGTTCACCGCGATATTCACCATGGCTCGCACTGTCGGCTGGGTCGCCCAGTGGAGCGAAATGATTTCAGACCCTGAGTACAAGATCGGCCGTCCGCGCCAGCTCTATACGGGTGCAACCACGCGCGATGTGATTCCCATCGCCTCGCGCTTGTAGACGGATCGCGAGACAACGGGACCCTTGGCCATGCTGAAACAGCTACACGACAATTCCCTACTGTTCGGATCAAATGCGTCCTTCGTGGAGGGACTTTACGCGGCATATCTGCAGGAACCCTTATCGGTTTCTGCCGAATGGCGGGAATACTTTGACATGCTTCAAGGGGAGGAGGCACCGGCCGAACCGGGCAGACACGCCGCTCAACCCGCTACCGTTGCCAAGGGCGTCGAAACGATGCGGGAAGAACGCCTGCTGACCACCGAGCGCAAGCAGATAGCCGTGCTGCAAATGATAAACGCGTATCGCTTCCTCGGCGTGCGCTACGCCGATCTCGACCCTCTCAAGCACTACGATAAGCCGCATGTTCCCGAACTCGATCCGGGCTATTACGGCCTGACCGAAGCTGACATGAACAGGGTGTTCGGGACCGGCTCGTTGTCCGGTCCACCTCGCGCTTCACTCAAGGAAATCCTGCAGACGCTGCGGCAAACCTACTGCGGCAAAATCGGCGTCGAATATATGTATATCACCGATACCGAGCAAAAACGCTGGATACAGAACCGCATCGAGGGTCCGCGTGCGCAGCCCGATTTCGAACCGGAATATAAACGGCACATTCTGGAACGGCTCACTGCGGCGGAAGGCCTGGAAAAATACCTGCATACACGGTATGTGGGGCAGAAGCGGTTTTCCGGCGAAGGGGGTGAAAGCATGATTCCGCTGCTGGACAATCTGCTCCAGCGCGCAGGCCACATGGGGGTGCAGCAACTGGTAATCGGCATGGCGCACCGGGGCCGTCTCAATGTACTGGTCAACACGCTCGGCAAGCTGCCGGCCGACCTGTTCCACGAATTTGAAGGCAAGCATGCCCAGGATCTGACCGAAGGCGACGTCAAATACCACCAGGGCTTTTCCTCTGCGGTTTCTACACCGGGTGGCATCATGGGGCTCTCCCTGGCCTTCAATCCCTCTCATCTTGAAATCGTGGATCCGGTAGTGCAGGGGTCGGTGCGTGCGCGCCAGCACCGCCTGCAGGACAGGGATGGAGATCTGGTGTTGCCCGTGCTGCTGCACGGCGACGCCGCGTACTCCGCCCAGGGCGTGGTAATGGAAACACTGAACCTGTCGCAGACGCGCGGCTACGGCACCGGCGGCACGGTGCATGTCATTATCAACAATCAGATCGGTTTCACGACCTCCGATCCCCGCGATGCCCGCTCCACGCTTTATTGCACCGACGTATCGAAGATGATCGAAGCGCCGATTTTCCATGTGAATGGCGATGATCCGGAGGCGGTCGTCATGGTGACCGAAATCGCACTCGATTTCCGCATGCAGTTTCACAAGGATGTGGTCGTGGACATGGTCTGCTACCGCACGCTGGGCCACAACGAGCAGGATGAGCCGATGGTTACCCAGCCGCTGATGTACAAGATCATCGGCCAGCATCCGGGTACGCGCAGGCTTTATGCAGACAAGCTGGAAGCGGAAGGTGTGATCGATGCAGGCACGGCCGATCAAATGATAAAGGCATATCGGGATGACATGGACGCAGAGCGTAATCCCAACAAGACCATCGTCTACGGCTATAAATCCCCCAACCTGGTGGACTGGACGCCGTTTCTGAAAGAAACCGCCTGGGATGCAAAAGTGCCCACCGGATTGCCTCTGGCCGAACTTCGCAAGCTGGCAGGGCGGCTCACCGATATCCCGTCGAAATTCAAGCTGCATTCGCGCGTGGAAAAAATCATCTCCGACCGCCGCCTGATGGGAGAAGGAAAACTGCCGCTGGATTGGGGCATGGCTGAAAATCTTGCTTATGCCGCGCTGTTGAATGACGGATATCCAATCCGCATTTCCGGGCAGGATTCGGGACGGGGTACGTTCTTTCATCGTCACGCGGTCCTGCACGACCAGAATCGTGAAAGATGGAGTGAGGGGACATATATTCCATTGCGCCACATCAGACCGGACCAGCCGGATTTCATGATAATCGACTCTGTATTGTCCGAAGAAGCAGTCCTTGCCTTCGAATATGGGTACGCCACCGCCGCACCCGATGAATTGGTGATGTGGGAAGCGCAGTTTGGTGATTTCGCGAATGGCGCCCAGGTGGTGATCGACCAGTTCATCGCATCGGGCCAGGCCAAATGGGGGCGCCTGTGCGGACTGGTGATGATGCTCCCGCATGGCTACGAAGGCCAGGGGCCTGAACACTCCTCTGCCCGGCTGGAACGGTACCTGCAACTGTGCGCGCAATACAACATCCAGGTGTGCTTTCCCACCACGCCCGCCCAAATGTTTCACCTGCTGCGCCGCCAGATGGTACGGCCGCTGCGAAAGCCTCTGGTCATCATGAGCCCGAAAAGCCTTTTGCGCCATAAAGAGTCTGTATCCAGCCTGGAAGATCTGGTCGATGGCGGCTTCCGGAATATCATTCCCGATGTGGAAGAGCTCGATCCAAAGAAGGTGCGGCGGCTGATCGCCTGCAGCGGAAAGGTTTACTTCGATCTGACGGCCTATCGGCACAAGAACAAGATCGAGGATGTCGCCATTATCCGCATCGAACAACTGTATCCGTTTCCCCATGATGATTTCCAGGCTGAGGTCGAACGCTATCCGCACGCCCGGGACATCCTGTGGTGCCAGGAAGAACCCCGCAACCAGGGTGCGTGGCATCGTATCCAGCACTACCTGCTGCGTCACAAGCGCCGGGATCAGGTTCTCGGGGATGCGATGCGCCCCTCGTCGGCGTCCCCTGCTGCGGGCTATCTGGTGAAACACAACGAGCAGCAGAACGCACTGGTCGTGGCTGCATTTCGTGAAAAAATCTGAAAACCTGGAGACAGAGGAAGAATATGCGCGTCGATATCAAAGTTCCTGCGTTATCCGAATCAGTAGCTGAGGCGACGCTCCTTTCCTGGCATAAAAAAGAAGGTGAACGTGTTGAGCGTGACGAAAACCTGATCGACCTCGAAACCGATAAGGTCGTAATAGAGTTGCCAGCCCCCGCTGCGGGAATACTGGCGAAAATCATCAAGGAAGATGGAGCCACGGTGACTGCCGGCGAAGTCATCGCCACGATAGACACCGAAGCAGGCGCGGTAGAAGGCAGGATGCCGTCAGCTTCAACCGCAGCCCCAACTGAATCCAAAACAACTGGATCCAAAGCAACCGAATCCGAAGCAACACGTTCTGCCGCTGAAACCAGGCCGGTCAAAAAAGGGGCGGAAGCTGCTCCGGCTTCCGTAACCGCCCCGGCTTCCGCAACTGCTGCAGAAGCTCCGGGGATGATGCCTGCCGCACAGAAGCTGGCTGCACAGGAAAATCTGACGCCGGAAGAAATTCGCGCACTCAAAGGCAGCGGTCGCGATGGTCGCATCATCAAGGAAGATGTAGCGGCTTATGTAGAGCAAAAACGCTCAACGGCCAATGTCGCACCCTCGCCTTCTCCTGCGGTTCCGCACGCTCCGGCAACTCCACCTGCCCCGCCCGTTTCCCGCACCCCTGAGCCCGCGCCGCGGCTGGCTGAAGACAAGGCTTTAGGGAAACGCAGCGAGAAAAGAGTGCCGATGTCACGGCTGCGCGCCCGCATCGCGGAGCGTCTGGTACAGTCGCAATCCACCGCCGCCATCCTTACCACATTCAACGAAGTCAACATGCAGGCGATCATGGATTTGCGCGCCCGCTACAAGGACAAATTCGAAAAAGAGCACGGCGTCAGACTGGGTCTCACGTCATTCTTTGTCAAAGCGGCGGTGGCGGCACTCAAAAAATTTCCCATCGTCAACGCTTCAGTGGACGGCAACGACATCGTCTACCACGAATACTATGATATTGGCATTGCGGTGAGTAGTGCGCGCGGGCTGGTCGTGCCGATCATTCGCAATGCGGATTCCTTGTCGCAGGCGGAAATTGAAAGGCAGGTCACTGATTTTGGCCGCCGCGCGCAGGACGGCAAACTGACCCCCGAGGAACTGACCGGGGGCACTTTTTCGATCACCAACGGCGGCGTCTTCGGTTCGATGCTTTCCACCCCCATCATCAATCCCCCGCAGAGCGCCATTCTTGGCATTCACGCAACCAAGGAGCGCCCAGTGGCCGAAAACGGCCAAATCGTGATTCGCCCCATGTGCTATCTGGCGCTATCGTATGATCATCGCATCATAGACGGACGGGAAGCCGTGCTTTCCCTGGTAGCGATGAAGGAAGCGCTCGAATATCCCATGAGCCCCCTGCTTGAGAGCTGATACTGCGCGGGCACATGCCTGCGCAGCTGGCGTCTTTCCGTTTTGCATTCCTTGCTTGAACAACAAAGAGAAAATATGTCCCAATCTTTTGATGTGGCTGTAATCGGCGCCGGTCCAGGTGGTTATGTGGCGGCCATTCGTTGTGCGCAGCTGGGCCTTAAAACCGTTTGTATCGATGAATGGAAAAATCCGCAGGACAAGCCCAGCCTCGGCGGAACCTGTCTGAATGTCGGCTGCATCCCCTCAAAGGCGTTGCTGGAATCCTCGGAAAATTACGAGCGCGCCGCCCGCAAGTTCTCAGCCCATGGCATCGAAGTGGAGGGTCTGTCCGTGGATATTCCGGTGATGATAGCTCGCAAGGACAAGATCGTTGCAAACTTCACCGGCGGCGTTGCCATGCTGTTGAAGAAGAATAAGGTTACCTCCCTGCATGGGCGCGCTACGCTGCGCAAACATGGCAAGGATGACGAAGCCGAGCGAGAACTCTGGCAGATTGAAATCAGGAATGGAGACAAGGTGGAGAGTGTCGCGGCCGAGCACGTCATCATTGCCACGGGCTCAGTACCCCGTCAATTGACCTTCGCCCCTGTGGACAATGAACGGATACTGGACAACGCAGGAGCGCTGGCGCTGGCCGAAACGCCTAAACGGCTGGGAGTGATCGGCGGAGGTGTCATTGGCCTGGAAATGGGAAGTGTATGGCGCAGGCTGGGCGCCGAGGTCACCGTTCTCGAAGCATTGCCTGGGTTTCTGATGAGCGCGGACGAACAGGTGGCTAAGGAGGCGCGAAAAATCTTCACGCGGGAACTGGGTCTGGTTATAAATACCGGTGTCAAAATAAGCGGCGTTACCCCGGGACAGGATAACATTACCGTCGAGTATTCCGATGCCGACGGAAACCCGCAAAAACTCGAGGTGGACAAACTGATTGTTGCCGTCGGCCGTGTGCCTAACACTACCGGACTGGGTGCGGAAAACGTGGGATTAAAATTGGACGAGCGGGGCTATATCGAGGTGGATGCCCACTGCCGCACCAACCTGCCTGATATATATGCGGTGGGAGATGTGGTGCGCGGCCCCATGCTGGCGCATAAAGCATCCGAGGAAGGTGTGGCGGTTGCAGAAATGATTGCGGGACAGGCAGGGCATGTGAATCTCGACACAATCCCCTGGGTTATCTATACCTCACCCGAAATCGCCTGGGTGGGCAAGAGCGAGCAGGCGTTGAAAGCAGCCGGGGTAGAATATAAAGCCGGACAATTTCCCTTCATGGCAAACGGACGTGCGCGCGCACTGGGAGAAACGGGCGGATTCGTCAAAGTGCTCGCGGATGCGGATACTGATCGTATTCTGGGTATTCACATGATTGGCCCCTACGTCTCCGAACTGATCGCCGAGGCTGTAGTGGCAATGGAATTCGCGGCAAGCAGTGAAGATATTGCGCGCATCGTCCACGCTCACCCTTCCCTGTCCGAAGCCGTGCACGAGGCCGCACTGGCGGTGGATAAACGGGCGATACATATTTAAGGAACCGCTGCTCCGAAGTGATGGAATAAGCTCAGGCGAATGGCAAGTTCCGGGGGATTCTCCCTTGCTTGCCTATCCTGCCGGCTATCTTCCATAACTCTTCGGTTCGGTTACCGTACCGGTGTTGTGGGACGAGCCGGCTGAAGTGTGGCCAGGCTCCGCAAGACGAAGGTCCTGTGCCTTCATCTCCCGCATGAGCTTGCGCGTCATGAACGGCGACAGGTTGCTGTCCGGCTCCTGTGTCTGCTTCCGCGCCATCTGTTCCTGGGCAACCCTCGTCTGCCACAGGTATTCCAGTTCGGCAATGCGCTCCCTTACCGACGCCTGTTCCAGCTGAATCTGCACCTCCACCTCACGCTCTATTTTTTTGGCATGTTCGGCAGCAAGATAAACACGCTGCGTCAATTGCAGTACTTCCGTCTCCAATCGGGATTTGCCCGACTCGCGCTCCGCAAGAAACCGGGAAGGCATCCATCCCCAATAATGCAGTCGCGTTCGAAGCGGGTGAGACAGGCGCCAGCTGCATAACTGCCGGTGAGCCGCCCTTGCTTCCGTTTTGGCCTGCCGCAGTCGTTCCGACAAGGATTCGAGCATCTGTCGCCCAGCCAGTACCTGATGCTCGCGCTCCACCAGATCGCACACTTCCAGGGGCCTCAGTTCCGCTATCAAGGCTCGCAATTCCGAGCTTGTGAGATGCTCCAGCTTCTGCTCCATTTTTTTGCCTGAAGTTACCATGGGCCAATAGTACTTCCGACCTTAAAAATGCATCTTGATGCTGGCCTGATAGAACTCATTGGATACATCGCCCTTGAGATCAGCGCCAGCAGCAAAGCGCAAGGCGAGGTGCATGGGCAGCGCGAATTCGACGTAAGGGCCGATCCAGTTGTAGAGCGTACCGGGACTGCCATCAATCCGGTCTACATGAAATCGTAAGTGCTCCCAGTGAACACCGACAGAATTGATCGGGACATTTTTGAAATTGAATAGCGCCGGCTTGATACCGACGTTGACCCAGTTATGGATAAAATCCCTGGCGCGCTCATCACGTATAGCGGCGTAGTAGGCAACGTACGCCTGCCCGGTAAAGAATCCATTGTCATAGTTTAAGGTGATGCTCGGCACTACGCCTTCGGCGGCACGAATGCCTCTGCCGACGATCCGGCTGGAAAGCAATGCGCCGTTGAGAATACCGAACTGTGGATTGATGCTCAAAGTGTCATTGAAAAAGCGAAAATTCAGACCCATTCCGACTTCAGTCCACAATCCGTTACCGCCTGCATCCACCTGCATGCCGCTGGGTCCGTCAATCACCCGACTACGGCCGAAATTGGGACTGGTCCAGAGCCAGCTATAGAAGGTGAAGTCGATGTTGTCGGCAACCTCATAGCCAGCGTCGAGTATGGTCTGGAAACCAAAGAACGAGTCCTGCTTCAAGGTCACGCCACCGTGAAATTTTTCCTTGTCGAAGCCATGATCCTTGTCATGAGCAGCCTGCCATCCGCCTTCTGCACGTCCCTTCATATGGGCAACGTTGGTTTCCTGGGCTTTCTGGGCTTCCTTGACTTCGGATTTCCTGGGCTCGCCCTCGGTTTGCACAAAGGCTGGATGCGCAACGCCAGAGGACGGCGCCCTCTTCAGATTCACACCTCCATGGTGCCCCTTGCCGCGCACGTCCTGAGCTTCCTGATTCTCCAGTCGCCCTTCGAGCTCAGCAATTCTCGCCTCCAGCAGTTCCAGTTTCTTCCTGAGCTCGTCTTCTGTCTGCGCCAGGGCCAGTGCATTGGATGACATAAAGGCGGCGCCAAGAAACAGGCAAAGGCCCAGGTACTTCTTTCTTCCCCTTGATACAATTGTGTCGATTCTGCTGCATACTTCCAGTGGTACTGACATTTTTACAGTTCGCTTTCTTGTTGTATTGATGTTGAATTTTGTACTTGCTTGCAACGGAACATCACGAAGTGTGAATCTCGTGTGAACCATATGTGAAGCTATTGTGAAGATGGCGTGAAGTATACGTTATGGATATGTGATGATAATGTGGTTCATTTGTGATGAAATTGTGAAGAAATTACCTTGAGCAGAGTTTCGGGAAGTATCCTGGCACTTCATCTGCATCTCATCCTGTTCAGCAATTCCGGAAATTACGGCTTGCTGATGTCATTTCCCGGAACGCGCTGCTGAAATTTCGAGGGTGTCATTCGTCCTTGAATTGTCCGGGAAACCGGCCGATGACTTTTGCGGTAAAATACGGCCTTTACGAATTCTTCATGATGAGCATCACCATCGCCCTTTCCAAGGGACGGATTTTTGACGATACCGCCCCCCTGCTGAAAGCCGCGGGCATTATTCCGCTGGATGATCCCGAAACATCACGCAAGCTGATCCTCGGCACCAATCGCGATGATGTACGGCTCATCATCGTGCGTGCTTCGGATGTACCGACGTATGTGCAATACGGCGCGGCGGACATGGGCATTGCAGGAAAGGATGTGCTGCTGGAGCACGGCGGCGCGGGCCTTTACCAGCCCCTCGATTTGAATATCGCCTGCTGCCGCATGATGGTGGCTGTACGCAGCGATTTTGACTATGATTCCGCAGTCCGGCGGGGTGCGCGGGTACGAGTGGCCACGAAATATCTACAGACGGCACGCGAACACTTCGCGGAAAAAGGAATGCATGTCGATCTCATCAAGCTCTACGGATCAATGGAGCTTGCTCCCCTGGTAGGACTGGCGGATGCAATCGTGGATCTGGTTTCCAGCGGTAATACGCTTAAAGCGAACAATCTCAAGGCTGTCGAAGAAATAATGCCGATCTCATCCAGGCTGATCATCAATCAGGCAGCATTGAAATTGAAGCGTCAGGCAATACAGCCGATGCTGGAAGCCTTCTCGACTGCAATTACCCCCCTTAATCCTCTACCCGCCCACCCTCTTGGAGCATCAACCTGAGCGGTGCCTGGAACTGCAACTGCAAACCATTCCCTCATCCCTTATCCGCTATCGCTTATGATTTCGATAAAGAGACTGTCTTCCGCCGATACCGAATTCGACAGGGCGCTGTCGGAGCTGCTTGCGTTTGAAAACGCCCAGGATGCAAAGCTGGAGGCCGCTGTCGCAGATATTCTCGCGAAAATCAGGATGCAGGGAGATAAAGCCTTGCTGGAATACACGCTCCGTTTCGATCATCTCGATGCAAAATCGGCGGCGGATCTGGAATTGCCCCGCAAGCGCCTTCAGCAAGCTCTCCATAACCTGCCTGCCGAGCAACGTAACGCCTTGGAACAGGCTGCGGGACGGATCCGCGTCTATCATGAGAAACAGTTGA
This sequence comes from Nitrosospira multiformis, assembly GCA_017306155.1. GTDB lineage: Bacteria > Pseudomonadota > Gammaproteobacteria > Burkholderiales > Nitrosomonadaceae > Nitrosospira > Nitrosospira multiformis_F. The sequence goes on along the minus strand of JAFKJB010000009.1, from coordinate 10,719 downwards.
CGCAATCCTGGAGCTACGTGGAGCCTGACGGGACGCAACTTGGGCAAAAAATCACCCCTCTCGATCGTGCCGGCTTATATGTTCCCGGTGGCAAGGCATCCTATCCTTCGTCAGTACTGATGAATGCAATTCCCGCCAAGGTAGCAGAAGTAGGTGAACTCATCATGGTGACACCCGCTCCACGGGGCGAAACAAATGACCTGGTGCTCGCTGCTGCGGCCATTTGCGAAGTTGATCGGGTTTTCACCATAGGCGGCGCCCAGGCCGTGGGCGCACTGGCATATGGCACCCACACCGTGCCCCGCGTGGACAAGATCGTCGGCCCGGGCAACGCCTATGTGGCAACAGCCAAGCGGCATGTTTTCGGTGTGGTAGGCATCGATATGCTCGCGGGGCCTTCCGAAATCCTGGTCATCTGCGATGGCAAAACAAATCCGGACTGGATTGCCATGGACATGTTTTCCCAGGCAGAGCATGACGAGCTGGCCCAGGCGATCCTGCTGTCGCCCGATCTCTCTTTTATCGAGGCAGTCGCTGCGAGTATCGCCCGGCAGCTGGAAGCAATGCCACGCCAGGAGATAATCCGGACTTCGCTCGAAAACCGGGGCGCCCTGATTCATGTGCGTGATCTGGACGAAGCCTGTGAGCTCGCCAACCGCATCGCGCCCGAACATCTGGAGCTGTCAGTAGAACAGCCTGAAAAATGGGTGGAGAAAATAAGGCATGCGGGTGCGGTTTTTATGGGACGCCATACTTCGGAAGCGCTGGGAGATTACTGCGCAGGTCCCAATCACGTGCTGCCCACTTCCCGCACGGCACGCTTTTCGTCGCCCCTGGGCGTATACGATTTTCAGAAACGCACCAGCATTATTCAGGTATCGGAGCAGGGGTCAGCGAAATTGGGCGCGATTGCTTCCATCCTGGCGCATGGCGAAGGACTGCAGGCCCATGCAATGTCAGCAGAATATCGTTACGCAAAAAAATAGCCCTTGAGAAAAATCGAGAATCTCTCCAGGGTTCACGGTATTGGCCGCTGTATGAGGCCGACCGGCTCCAGGCTTAAGGAACTGTCGACATCCCGCCCCGCAGTGGTGGCGAATAAACCCGAGGTAATTAACTCGGCCATGAGGTAGAATTTGCTGTTATGCCTTTTTCCCCCGATCAGATCATTCGCCCCGAAATTCTTGCGCTTTCCGCTTACCACGTGCCCTCCGCGCGCGGAATGATAAAGCTGGATGCGATGGAAAACCCTTACACGCTTCCCATGGAATTGCGCGATGAAATCGCGAGGCTTGCACGTGATATGCCGGTCAACCGCTACCCCGACCCCGATGCAGCAGCGCTTAAAGCGGTGCTACGCGAAGCATTGGGCATCCCGGACGGGATGGATATCATGCTTGGCAACGGCTCGGATGAGATCATCCAGATTATTGCTTTAGCATGCGGGAGGCCGGGCGCGGTATTGTTGAGCGTGGAGCCTGCATTCGTCATGTTTCGCATGATTGCCACTTTTGCTTCGATGAATTATGTGGGTATCCCATTACACCCCGATTTTTCACTCGACGCGGAGGCAATGCTCGCCGCAATTGCCCGGTACCAGCCCGCGGTCATCTTTATCGCCTACCCCAATAACCCTACTGGCAACCTGTTTGACGCCGCTGAAATCTCACGTATTATTGACGCTGCTCCTGGCATGGTGGTCATCGATGAGGCTTACCATGCCTTCGCCGATGCGAGTTTCATGGACAGGCTTGCGCATCATCCCAATCTGTTGCTGATGCGCACACTTTCGAAGCTGGGACTGGCTGGCTTGAGGTTGGGCTTGCTGGCGGGAAAACCGGAATGGCTGAGGCAACTGGAAAAATTGCGGTTGCCGTATAATGTAGGAATCGTTACTCAACGGATTGCAGAGAAATTACTGGAGCACCGTGATGTCCTGCTGCAACAGGCGGCAGCCATCAAGGTTGAACGTTCATTGATGAGCAGACGGTTGGGGGAACTGGAAGGTATCGAGGTTTTTCCGACGGATGCGAATTTCATCCTGTTTCGCCTGGACCAGGATCATAAAGCAGGCCGGGTGTTTCAGGAACTCAAGCAACGTGGCATATTGGTCAAGAATCTGGACGGCACTCATCCACTGCTCAAAAACTGCTTGCGAGTGACCGTGGGCATGCCCGATGAAAACATGCAATTTCTGGCGGTCCTGCAAACTTTGCTCATGAAGATTGAAGCAAAAACCTGACGCCCCATCCTGATTCTCTTATTGCAGTTTTATTCGATTTATTTCACCTGATCCCTCGCATGCGTCACGCCCAGGTCAACCGTAATACGCTGGAAACCCGCATCAACCTCAAAGTCAATCTGGATGGAAGCGGAAAGGCAGTGCTGGCTACAGGAGTGCCGTTTCTCGATCATATGCTGGACCAGGTGGCGCGCCACGGAATGATCGATCTCGAGGTTTCAGCCGAGGGAGATTTGCATATCGACGCGCATCACACGGTGGAAGATATCGGTATCACCTTTGGGCAGGCGTTCGCCCAGGCCGTTGGGACCAAGAGCGGCTTGCGCCGCTATGGTCATTCCTACGTGCCGCTGGACGAAGCCCTCTCCCGGGTGGTGATCGATCTTTCCGGCCGTCCCGGAATGGAGTTCAATGTCGAGTTTACGCGTGCGCGTATCGGCGAATTCGATGTCGATCTCATCAGCGAATTTTTCCGGGGTTTTGTCAACCACGCCATGGTTACCCTGCATATCGACAACTTATCCGGCGCAAATGCGCATCACCAGGCAGAAACCATATTCAAGGCGTTCGGACGCGCGCTGCGCATGGCAGTGGAAGCCGATCCGCGGGCAGCAGGCGCGATACCTTCCACCAAAGGCACTCTGTAATTTCCCACATTCATAGATGCGGTATGACTGATATTGCAATTGTTGACTACGGCATGGGGAACTTGCGTTCCGTAGCCAAGGCACTCGAACATGTCGCCCCCGAGGCTGTCATCGCTGTCACTAACAACCCTGAAGTAGTGCGGAAAGCGGAGCGCGTGGTCGTTCCCGGGCAGGGTGCCATGCCGGACTGCCTGCATGAACTGGACCGGTACGGCTTGCGCGAAGCTGTATGGGATGCGGCTGCAAATAAACCATTCCTGGGTATCTGCATCGGCCTGCAAATGCTGTTCGACAACACCGAGGAGGGCAATGTATCCGGCCTCGGTATCGTACCGGGGAGGGTGAAGCGTTTTCCCGCAAGCGCAATGAAAGATGAAAAGGGGCAGAAACTCAAGGTGCCGCACATGGGTTGGAACCAGGTCCATCAGGCGATGGAGCATTTCCTCTGGAAAAACATTGCCAATGATTCGCGCTTTTATTTCGTGCACAGCTACTATGTCGAAACCGCTGACGCCAATTCGGCGGGCTACAGTGCTTATCCCTTTCCTTTTACTTGTGCGGTGGCGAAAGATAATATCTTTGCCGTTCAGTTCCATCCCGAAAAGAGCCATGCGGCCGGCCTGACGCTCCTCCATAACTTTGTCCAATGGAAACCCGTTTGAGAACCGTTAGAAGGTTAGATTGGTGCCGCTACGAATTCTGAAACCCGATTCATTTATTCATCCTGATTCAAAATGCTTATCATTCCCGCTATAGATTTGAAAGACGGTCACTGTGTACGCCTGAAACAGGGTGTGATGGAAAACGCTACCGTATTTTCTGAAGATCCCACCGCCATGGCCAGGCATTGGCTGAATCAGGGCGCCAGAAGGCTGCATCTTGTGGATCTGAATGGCGCGTTTGCGGGCAAACCGAAGAACGAACCCGCAATCCGCGATATCGTAGACGCCATTGGGAACGAGATTCCAACTCAGCTCGGGGGCGGCATACGCGATCTGGAAACCATCGAGCGTTACCTCGATGACGGCATTACCTACATCATCATCGGCACGGCGGCAGTAAAAACGCCGGGATTCCTGCACGAGGCGTGCAATGCCTTTCCCGGCCATATTATGGTCGGGCTGGATGCAAAGGATGGCAAGGTGGCAGTAAATGGCTGGTCCAAGGTGACGGGGCATGACGTGGTGGATCTTGCGAAAAAATTCGAAGACTACGGAGTGGAAGCAATCATCTATACCGATATCGGGCGCGACGGCATGTTGAGCGGTGTCAATATCAAGGCGACCATGGAACTGGCCAGGGCGCTGACGATTCCCGTCATTGCCAGTGGCGGCGTGAGCAGTCTTGATGACGTCAAGGCACTGTGCGAGATCGAGCCGGAAGGTATTGCAGGTGCAATAACGGGACGTGCCATTTATGAAGGGGCACTCGACTTCAAGGTAGCCCAGGAACTGGCGGATGAGCTGAGTACTCAATCAATCCCCAGGGATACAACAGTTCTCTTTTGATGAAACACCCTATTTCAAGTCATGCAAACTGGAATAATTCCTGTTTCAAAGCATTCTTTTTTCTACAACTACAACTTCCTTACGGAAAGCTCGACTCTTGCGGATACCTCTACAAATTCGACCTCTTCAACCTCTTTCGCGCCCAGAGCGCAAAGAGGGACAAAAGCAGCTGATCCGCTTAGCGGAGGCTTACAAACTTTGCGGTTTTTAGCGGTATCCAGAGGTGTCTATGGGTCTTGCCAAGCGTATCATTCCCTGTCTTGACGTTACAAACGGACGTGTTGTCAAGGGAGTCAAATTTGTCTCGCTTCGAGATGCGGGAGATCCCATCGAAATAGCGCGCCGCTATGATGACCAGGGAGCGGATGAACTGACTTTTCTCGATATTACCGCGAGCTCCGATGACCGTGATCTGATTCTCCATATCATCGAAGAAGTGGCCGCCCAGGTATTCATCCCGTTGACGGTGGGCGGCGGGGTTCGCAAGGTGGAAGATGTACGCCGTCTCCTGAATGCGGGAGCTGATAAGGTAAGCATCAACACTTCGGCCATACAAAACCCCCAACTGGTGGCTGAAGCCGCGGGCCGTTATGGCTCTCAATGCATCGTCGTGGCGATAGATGCCAAGCGTGTGGGGCAAGGATGGGAAGTATTCACACACGGGGGACGCAGGCCTACCGGGCTGGATGCAATCGAATGGGCCAGGAAAATGCAGTCCCTGGGCGCCGGAGAAATATTGCTGACCAGCATGGACAGAGACGGTACGCGGGATGGGTTCGACCTGGCGCTGACCCGCGCGGTGTCAGATGCAGTGGATGTCCCGGTGATTGCAAGTGGCGGTGTAGGCAATCTGCAGCATCTTGTCGAGGGAATCGAGGAAGGTCATGCGGATGCCGTGCTGGCTGCAAGCGTTTTCCATTACGGCGAATATACCGTTCGCCAGGCCAAGGAATATATGTCACAACATGGTATTGAAGTACGGCTATAGTAACGTAACAGGATCACTCAAACTCCGGAATATTCATGTCTGACACATGGCTCAACAAGGTGAACTGGTCTACGGATGGCTTAGCGCCGGTCGTGACCCAGGATGCAACCAGCAATAAGGTGCTGATGGTAGCCTGGATGAATCCCGAGGCATTGAGACTTACCGTGCAAACAGGGGAAGCCCATTACTGGTCACGCTCGCGCAAAAAACTATGGCATAAAGGCGAAGAATCCGGGCACGTGCAGAAGGTAAAAGAAATCCGGCTGGATTGTGATGAGGACGTCCTGCTGCTGGTGGTGGAACAAGTCGGAGGGGTTGCTTGTCATACCGGCAGACATCATTGCTTTTTCAACAAACTGGAACAGGGCCAGTGGCTGGTGACCGAACCCGTCATCAAGAATCCCGAAGAGATCTACGGGCAGCGATGACCCATCCCGACATTCTTTTTCGCCTTGCCGAAACCATAGAGGCACGTAAACAGTCTGATCCCCACGCCTCTTATGTGGCGAAGCTGCTGCATGAGGGACGGGACAAGATTCTGAAAAAGATTGCGGAAGAATCAGCGGAGGTTCTGCTGGCATCGAAGGATGGGGATAGCGCGCACGTGGTGCGCGAGACGGCGGACCTCTGGTTTCATTGTCTGGTGTTACTGGCTCATCATAACCTTAAGCTGGAGGATGTGCTGGATGAGTTACGCCGGCGGGAAGGGGTTTCGGGAATTGATGAAAAAGCTGCCCGCAAAGCAGGCGGAACGGCGGGACAGGCAGGATGAATCAGGACAAGGAAATGGATAGTTGTATCTTTTGCAGGATCGTGCGGGGAGAAATTCCGAGCGAGAAAGTTTATGAGGATTCCCGCGTTTATGCATTCCATGATATCCATCCGGCGGCGCCGGTACACTTCATGCTGATACCCAAACTGCACATCAACTCGCTCGCCGAGGTGGAAGATGCTCATAGCCCTTTGCTCGGTGAGATGATGGTGCTGGTGCCCAGGCTGGCAAGGGAACAAGGTTGTACGGATGGTTTTCGTACGGTAATCAATACCGGACGAGTAGGCGGCCAGGAGGTAAATCACCTACATATCCACATCATTGGTGGCAGGGAACGCCTGCCGGGGATGATTGCCCGCGGGAAGTAAAGGGTAATGAGTGAAGGATAAGGGATAAAGGAGGAATAATGGGATCATTCAGCATCTGGCATTGGCTGATCGTTCTGCTGATCGTTGTTCTGGTATTCGGCACCAAAAAACTCCGTAACCTGGGAAGCGATCTGGGGGGTGCGGTGAAGGGTTTCCGCGAAGGTGTAAAAAGTGCAGATGAAGAGGAGATATCTGCACATAATCACCCTGAGACACGGATTATCGATGCCGATATCAAGGATAAGGCTCAGCCGAAATCCTGATTGCCAGCTAGCCACGCCATGCCGGTAACGGCTTGCGAGTCTAGATGCGGACCATTCTTGTAAAAAATGTTCGATATCAGTTTCTCGGAAATTCTGGTCATCGCGGCAGTCGCACTGATCGTGCTAGGTCCGGAGCGGCTCCCCAAGGTGGCGCGTACGCTGGGACATCTGTTCGGGCGAGCGCAGCGCTATGTCAATGATGTCAAGAGCGATATTCAGCATGAAATTGAGCTGGACGAACTGAAAAAATGGAAAGCTTCCGTGGAGGAAACAGGCCGTTCAATTGAAAATTCGGTACATACCGAACTAAATAAGTTTCGGGAAACGGTAGAAGCAGGCACAGAGGCTTCCGCCATACCTCCCCCTGCTACAGCCCCTTCTGCGGTAGAATCTTCACCTCCACAAAATTCCTCTCCGACTCCAGCCGGATCTGCACCATCGCCGGATCAATCAACTGCGAATTCCAGCGTACGCGGAACAGATGGAGATCGCGGGCGCCAAACTGCTGAATAATCCTACCCCGGAGGACCTGATCAGGAATCGAGTAAACGCATGCTTGTACCTCATCCCCGCTGTACTTCACCATCGACAGCCACTATAAGTGTATCGGTCTAACCTTTCCCGCCCATCTTCCATCACATGAGTGCCGACGAAACATTTATCTCGCACCTGGTCGAGCTTCGGGCCAGGCTGCTGCGGGCGTGTGCAGGTATTCTGCTCGGCTTTTTGCCCTGCGCCTACTATGCCCGTGAGCTTTATTCGTTATTAGCGCAGCCTTTGCTCGAAAAACTTCCCCAGGGGGGGCAGATGATCGCGACGGAAGTGGTTACGCCATTCTTCATACCCATGAAAGTAGCCATGATGGCTGCTTTTATCATTACCCTGCCCCATACCCTCTACCAGATATGGGCATTCGTCGCTCCCGGATTGTATTCCCACGAAAAGCGCCTGGTACTGCCACTGGTGCTGGTGAGCAGCATTCTGTTCGGCTGCGGCATGGCTTTTGCCTATTTTGCCGTTCTCCCCCTGGTGTTCGAATTCATTACGCATTTTGCGCCGGAAGGTGTGGCGGTGATGACAGACATCAGCAAATACCTGGATTTTGTAATGACCATGTTCATTGCGTTCGGTATCACATTCGAAGTACCTATATTCGTTGTGATACTGGTTCGGATAGGTCTTGTTACCATTGAAAAGCTGAAGGCGATGCGACGCTATGTTCTTGTCGGCGCTTTTGTCGCCGGCGCGATATTTACGCCGCCGGATGTCGTTTCCCAATTCATGCTGGCGGTGCCGCTTTACCTGCTGTATGAACTTGGGATATTGGCCGCAGGAATCATCGGACGTTCGGAAACTCTGGCCGTTTATCAGGCTGCGGGCGGTCCTGATATGAATTCCCCTTCCGAGCAGAACGAACCAGGGGAAACAAAAAAGAGCTGAGTTACTGCCTGGAAAAAAACAGCGTTCTCGTTCGGATAATTTCCAATCTCACGCCATAGTCATAGTCACCGCGCTATCCTCTGCAACGTTTATTCCAACTCCTCGGGCTCCTGAAACTGCTCCTGAGGCTGGGGCTTTGGACGTTTTCCAACCTTGATCTCGATTGCCTTCTTGCTCTGGTTACGCATGACTGTAACAGTCGCCATGTTTCCAGGAGGTAATGCCGCTACCAGATTGAGCATGCCGGATGAATCGGTTACCTCTTTTCCTCCCACACCTACAATAATGTCACCCGGCTTCACTCCGGCGCGGTCTGCGGGCCCTCCCTTGAGCACCCCGGCAATCAGCGCTCCACTGGTAGTCGGCCGCTTGAACGACTCTGCCAGTTCCGGCGTCATATCCTGCACTTCCACGCCGATCCAGCCACGGATCACGCCTCCTGTCCGGATGATCTGCTCCATGATCTGCTTGGCCACACCTGCTGTAATGGCAAAGCCTATTCCAAGTGATCCTCCCGTTCGGGAGACTATCGCAGTGTTGATGCCGATCAGGTTACCCGATGCATCCACCAGCGCACCTCCGGAATTCCCCGGATTGATGGCGGCATCGGTCTGAATGAAATTTTCAAAGGTGTTGATACCAAGGTGAGTTCGTCCGAGCGCGCTGATAATGCCCATCGTTACCGTCTGGCCCACACCAAAAGGATTACCGATCGCAAGGACAATATCGCCGACCAGCGCATTATCGGAGTATCCGAAAGTTATGGCTGGAAGTCCTTCCATATCCACTCTTACCACTGCAAGATCGGTTTCGGGATCGGAGCCGATGACCCGCGCTTTCGTTTTTCTGCCGTCCGCCAGCGCAATCTCGATTTCATCCGCCGCTTCAATGACATGATGGTTCGTAAGGATATATCCCTGCGAACTCACGATTACCCCGGATCCCAGGCTGGCAGCACGCCGGCTTTCGGGTGATTCGAAACGATCTCCGAAAAAACGCCGGAAAAAAGGATCCTCCATCAGGGGGTGGGGCGCAGCCTTGATTTCCTTGGTGGTGAATACATTCACCACCGAGGGCATGGCCTTTTTCGCCGCGCTACTGAAGCTCCCAGGGGCAGACTCGACCTCTGCCCTGCCTGACTTGTCAGCCGGAGCTTCCTTTATGGTTACGACAGCGCCATTGCCGGATTGCCAGGGTAGCAGATCCGGGCGTAAAGTCGAAACGACAAACAGCGCTGCCAGAACTATCGTGGTAGCTTGTGCGAAAACCAGCCAGAACTTGTGCATAGGTTGAGAGATATGGGATCAGGGATAAAATAACAGCATTGATTTTAAATCATAGACGAATGCGACTGGATGAGCAGCATGCAAGTAAATGACCTCGAAACCTATTTGAACAAATTGCTCGATACTGCAAAATTTCATGATTATTGCCCAAACGGGCTGCAAGTGGAAGGGCGACGCGAGGTGCGGCGACTGATAAGCGGCGTAACGGCGTCGCTCGATTTTCTCGAAGCTGCCATCGCGGCTCGGGCGGATGCGGTCCTGGTGCATCACGGGTATTTCTGGCGCGGCGAGAATCCCTGCCTGACTGGAATGAAACGGCAGCGCATTGCGCTGCTGCTGGCGCACGACATCAGCCTGCTCTCCTATCATCTGCCGCTGGATGCCCACCCCGAACTGGGCAACAACGCGCAGCTGTCGGACAAACTTGGTCTGCGGGAAATCAATCGTTTCGGGGATCAAGGTATCGGCATGCTTGGAACCTTGCCATCGGACGTATCGAACCTGAAAGAATTACGGATAAGTGTGGAACAGGCTCTCTCCCGTACACCGCTGGTCATAGGCGACGATGCACGGCTGGTAGAACGGGTGGCGTGGTGTACGGGTGCCGCCCAGGATTATTTCGGTGACGCCATCGATCTCGGCGTAGACGTATTTATCACCGGGGAAATTTCCGAGCGAACCGTACATCTTGCGCGCGAATCAGGCGTTGCTTTTATTTCAGCTGGGCATCACGCCACCGAGCGATATGGCGTGCAAGCCCTGGGAAAGCATATTTCTGAAAAATTCGGCATCCGCCACCAGTATATCGATATCGACAATCCCGTATGAGTGGTGCGAGAAATAAAGCGGCGAAAGTGGCTTTGTGGTCGAATACTCGCCTCCCAAAATGATTCCCCGTGGCACCAGAAAGAGTCCCGGTACTGGTGCTACCGGTTTATATAAACCAGCGATACAGTATGACCACAATAATTTTAAGATCGCTAGGGGTATTCCGTCCTGAAGTCCGGCTGTTTCAAAGGTTTGACGTATTTCCGAACAGCAGGCAGGAATTGCAGGTCCAGACACAACAACATCATTACGGAGTAAAGGAGAGAAGCAGATGTTAATGAAGCCTTGGCTGAGGCTGGTTACGCTTGCGTGTGGAGTGCTGTTTGCGGGCGCCACGTGGGCCAACTTTCCCAGCGTTCCCAAAGAGACGTATAAGG
>JAFKJB010000032.1 GCA_017306155.1 Nitrosospira multiformis | reverse complement strand
TGTCAATCCGGTGGCGGGCACTGTCTCGGGCAACAATGTGCCGATCAGCGTGAATGCAAGCGATGACAGCGGCACTGCGGGAATCACTTATATGCTCTATATCGACGGCACGCTCAAGGCTACCGGAAAAGGAAGTACGCTGGGTTATAACTGGAATCTGCGCAACATTGCGGCAGGCGCACATACTGTTCAGGTAGTCGCCAGGGATGCAGCGGGAAATAGCGCATCCTCATCCGTCACCGTGACGGTAGTCAAGTAGCGGGAGCGGCAAGCCGTTCTTTCTGGTGGCAAGCCGGGCGAAAGGAAGGAGGCCCGGCTTTGTTTCTGTTTCCCCGGGTGACGGCGGTGGCTTACCCGCGCAGGCAGCTTGCTTTGAGGACAGCCAACCCGATTTTAGCCTCAGCGACGGGCCGCTTCATAGAGCGGCATGACGACTGGCAGCAGCGACTCGATCTGCTGCACGCGGGTGGAATCGGCAGGGTGACTGCTCAGGAACTCGGGCAGTTGCCCTCCCGCATTGGCATTGATCATTTTTTGCCACAGTGTGACGCCGGCCCGGGGATTGTAGCCGGCACGGGCCGACAATTCGAGCCCGATGCGATCCGCCTCGGCTTCGTCCGTGCGGCTGAAGTGGGTTGCGATGAACGCCTGATACCCGATGCTGGCGAGTTGGGTGGTGGCCTGGCTGAGGCCGAACACCGAGGTTCCCACCCCCAGCGCCGTTTGCGCCGCAATAGCCTGCGACACCTGTTCGCGCGAGTGCTCGCGCAGGGCGTGGGCAATTTCATGTCCCATCACCACGGCGATTTCTTCATCTGTCAGTTTGAGCTGATTGATCAGCCCGGAATAAAACATGATTTTTCCGCCCGGCATGCAAAAAGCATTAAGCTCACTGCTGTCGATCACATTGACTTCCCAGTTCCACCCCGGAGCGTCCTTCCGGAATATGCCTGTTTGCGGCTCGATGCGGCGAGCGATAGCGCGCACTCGTTCCAGCAGTTTTTCATTTGTATTCAGGGCGCCTTTTTGAGTCGCTTCTGTTTTCAGCTGGCTATACCCCTGCGCTGCCGTTTGCTCCAGCTGTTCCGAGGATACGAGCAAAAGCTGGGAACGGTTTGCGCCAACCGCGCCGCCTGTTGTGGTGGTGGCGCAACCGGAAAGCATTGCCAGCCAGGCACTGATCGATAGCGCGATGAGGAGCCTGAAGGTGGACAGGATGGACATGATTTCTCCCGATAAAAGATAAGCTAGATAAGACAGTCCGAGACAGCCCGCGGCGACCGTCCCCGGCGCGGGTTCGAGCGTAATTCAACCTGCAATTCGATCATTACGCCGGCGGACGAAGGCCAGACCGGCGGCAGCAAGGCTGAACAATGCAAGTGTTCCAGGCTCGGGAACCGGGGTGGAACGATAGTGGAGCGCCTCCACGGCATCCAGTGTATAGGCTTCTGGAAAGCCTTGGATGATGGTACCCGCGGCAGTGATCCGCAGGTAGCTGAACGCATCCAGTGGGAGACCTGCAATGTCTACATCGGCAGTGCAAGGCCGCTGAAGGGAACATTCATAATACCCAAGATCTCCGGCGAAGGAAAAGGCGTTCATGAAGTGTGCCCCATCCGCGCTTATCTCCAGGTCGAATCCGTCCTTGAAGCTGAACGTGTCGTACAACCGCAGGTCTGGCCCGGACCCATCCACCACCTCGCCGCCGCTGAAGCGCAAAGTTATGGATCCGGGTGTTCCATCTGAGCCCCCCAGTCCGAGCACCGCTCCATCCAGGGCCGTTACTGCACTGGGATCATAAGAACCGGGCCCCAAGGGGCCTTTATAAACGCTACCGCTACCGTCCCCTACCTCCACGCCGAAGCTGCTGTCAGGGAAACTACTGCCCCCCGGGGTAAAGCTGACTACAGTGTCTGCAAAAGGGAGGGCGTGCAAAGCCGGGGCCGGCAGCCACAGCGCGATCGCAAATCCAAGCGGGAAAAAAGTTTTAGGTGCAGGCATGATCGCGACGTTGACGTTATTGAATTATCTCTGCTTTTTCCAGTATCGCATTTTCTACAGGCACATCCTGATGACCGCTGCGTGTACCCGTTTTAACTTTTTTGATCTCGTCCACCACATCCATGCCTTCCACCACCTTGCCAAACACGCAGTAGCCATAGCCTTGGGCTGTGGGCGATTTGTAGTTCAGAAAATCGTTATCCTTGACATTGATGAAAAATTGACCGGTTGCTGAATGCGGATCGGAGGTGCGCGCCATGGCAATCGTGTATTTGTCGTTCTTGAGACCATTGCCGGCTTCGTTTGCAATCGGGGCGCGGGTTTTTTTCTGGATCATGCCCGGTTCGAAACCGCCTCCCTGAATCATGAACTCGTCAATCACGCGGTGAAATATCGTGTTGTCGTAATGCCCGCTATTTACGTAGTCTATAAAATTCTGGGCAGTTACCGGCGCTTTTTCGTGATCGAGTTCGAGCATGATGTCGCCGTAGTTGGTGTGCAGTCTGATCATATCAATCCCTGTTTTGTGGGTGGATGGGAGAGGCAAGAGAGGGGTTTGCAATAAGTCTCATTTCCTCGATTACTACGGTTTCCTTCGGCACATCGGTTGAAAATGGTCCACCGGCACCGGTGGGGACAGCAGCAATCCGGTTGACTACGTCCATTCCCTCGATGACTTTGCCGAATACGGTATAGCCATAACCGTTCGGGGTAGGCGAGGTGTGATTGAGAAACGTGTTATTGGCCACATTGATAAAAAACTGTGCGGTGGCTGAGTGGGGATCCGTGGTGCGCGCCATGGCAACCGTTCCAGTCTCATTCTTGAGGCCGTTGCCCGCCTCATTCTCAACGGGTGGCCTGGCAGATTTCTGTTTGAAAGTCTTGTCGAATCCGCCGCCCTGGATCATGAATCCCGGGATAACACGGTGGAATATGGTGCCCGTGTAGTGCCCATCCTGCACGTAGCGTAAAAAATTGTCGACGGTTTTGGGGGCCTTGTCGGGGTAGAGCTCCAGTACCACTTTACCGAGACTGGTTTTTATTTCAACCTGCGGATAGCTTGCCGGGGAATTCGCGGCAAGAGCGGTGAGGCTGAAGGAGAGTGCGAAGGCTGAAAAAACTTTGAAAATATGCATTGGCTTGGCCGTAATAATAAGAGTGGAAGAATTACCCGTTCATGGCCCTGTCGGTTCCTGCCCGACCTGTCCTCGGGCGCATGGAGTGAAGAAAGGACAGTCGGCCCGCGATTTTCTGAATTTCCTGATTATGCCGCACTTTCATAAATGATTTTCCAGGAGCCGCTTTTATCTTCTTTCATCCAGTACTGGCGTTTTTTGATTTTATTGGAAAGATCATTGCCGGAATGTTCTTCATCAAAGTTGATTACCGCCAGATCGTCCCTTCCGGGATAAAGAAAGATGCCCACATTGCTGATGCCGACTTTGGCCGGGTTTTTTTCCGCACCTGCCTGCCGTTTGTCCTGCATCCATTCCGTCAGCTTCTGCTCGTCACTGGAAAAATCGTTGCCATAAATGGCAACGTAATCCTCCATATTTCCGCTTTCCCAGCTCCGCCGCCATCTCTCCAGGTGCTGGGCCAGTTTTATGCGCAGCGCGGCGGCATCGTGGGGTTTGACCCACTCCATCTGATCGCTGATGATGACGGAGGTGATGCCGACCTGAAGTGTTGACGCCAATGCACTCAGGTCATCATTTGCAAGTACTACGCAGCCGTCGCTCGCTCGGGGCGGACGGCTGTAGGTATCCGGAGGGGTGCCATGCAGCCAGATGCCATAACCGCTGCGTCCGTGCCTTTTGTCCCATTCATTCGGGTAGTTGATGGGGAATGCCATGCCTCCATAAAAATCCGAAAGCCTTTGACGCGGCAGGTTGTCAGTGACGAAGTAGACGCCTATGGGCGTTTTTTTATCCCCTTCCTTCAGCTTTTGCGACCCGTTCTTGCCTGTGCTGATGTAGTAATCCGCCAGATAACGCGGACTTCCATCGACATTCTTATAGAGATATAACCGCGATCTGCCCGTGTCGGCAATGATTGCGTATTTCTGCTCAGGCGGCATCTGCAGCAGATACTTGGGCGTCATGTCGAGCGGGATCGGCGCCAGATGGCGTTGAAGTCGCGCTCTTGCCTCCTCGCGTAAATCGTCGATGGGCTGCTGTATTGCCAGCCCGGTTTCGCCAATGGTATGGATGGGGCGGGCGCGCGCCAGCAGCAGGTCACCTTTGATCAGATGAGCAAGCCGGAAATTGGGGTTGGTCTTGAGCAGCTGCTCGATTCCGTTTAATGCGGCATCCATGCGGCTCTCGGAGATTTCCTGGAGACTCTTGACGAGGATCGATTCCGGTCCGGTCGCGGGGGCGGTGGATAGACTCGAGGCTTCCTCGGCCAGCGCGGCGCTAATCCAGAGTGAAAGCGCGGCCGCGGTTAGTCCGGCAAGCGTGGTTATCAGCTGCCGGGCGCATCCGGCAGGCGGGGTTTGCACATTCATTTCCCGGATCGCTCCTGCCGTATCTGCCACTTCCCACCGGTTTTAACCATTTCGAGTGTTTTGGACGAATCGTGTTTGAATGCGTCGGAGTGATAGAGCTGCCTGAAGCTTACCCTCGCGCGTGCTGGATTGATTAAAGTTACCTTGGGATGACTGATTTCCACTTTGATGGATTTTGGTTTGATGATGCGGTCACGCCGCGTTCTTTCCCATATCGCGCGTTTGACGCCACGAGGGGTTTGAAAGTCACTCGCATAGAATGCGAAGTATGCCGTCACATTCTTGTCGGACCAAGCCCTGGCCCACGCATTGACAGTTTTGATGATATCGTCCGATTCATCCGGAACCCCGGATTTTTTTTCCGGGGAATGTGTTTCAACCGCCGCTATCTTTCCCGGTGCTGATTTTTCAGTTTTTTTTTCCGCTAATTTCTGCGGCGCCTTGCCGGGCGCGGGATGGGCGGAAGCAGGCGGCATTGCGGGAGCAGCAGATGTGGGAGCAGATGGCGTTGTAGCGGCAGCGGAGCGGGCCGCGGCTGAAGCAGGTGGCGCCGGCGCAGGGGTGGTCGCGGATGCGGTTCTTGTCGCGCCAGGTTTGCCGATAAACAAATCCTTGATCATCGCAAGCTTGGTCTGGGCCGCCGCGTTGCTCTGGTCCAGTTGCAAGGCTTTGCCGTAGGCCTGGCTGGCCAGTTTTGCATAGATATCGCCCAGATTCTCATGCGCAATGGAGTAGCTGGGGTGGGTGCGTATGGCTGCCTCCAGCGCTCCTCTCGCCTTTTCATACAGGCCCTGGCTGGCATAGAGTACCGCCAGGTTATTATACGGCTCGGGAAGATTGGGGTAATCCTCCGACAATGAAGAAAAGATCTTGATCGCATCAGGAATTTTCTGCTGCTCGGTCAGTATCAACCCCTTCTGAAACCGCATTTGCGGATCCTTGGGCTTGAGGGTGAGGTATGCGTCTGCCTGTTCCAGTGCCTTGTCCAGATTGCCCTGCTGGTAGAGCTTGGCAACCTCGCCACTTTCATCAGCAAACACAACCGGACAAGCAGCGAGCAGCACGACCAAGGCAATGTGCGCGCCCGCCCGGCGAAAATCCAGCGTTTTCATTATGCTATACTTCTCCGTCCCATAAGTAGTGCCCTCAGCGTCCGCAAGATTCTACCAAGAAGCCTGTTCAATTCAAAATCTCCCCCAGATGCTTAAAATTCATAATTCTCTTATCAGAGAAAAACAGGAGTTTATCCCGCTAACGCCGGGGAAGGTCAAAATATATGTATGCGGAATGACAGTCTATGATTACTGTCATCTCGGCCATGCGCGCGTGATGGTGGTATTCGATATAGTTCAGCGCTGGTTTCGCGCCAACCTTTTTGATGTAACCTATGTACGTAATATTACCGATATTGATGACAAAATTATCAGGCGTGCGCAGGAAAATAACGAATCCATTGAAGCACTGACCGCGCGTTTTATCCAGGCAATGGAGGAGGATGCCGCAGCGCTTGGGATGGAGCCGCCTTCATGGGAGCCGCGTGCCACGCGCCACGTGGAAGACATGATTGCCATGATCCGGGTTCTGGTGGATAAAAAACTGGCCTACTCCGCCTCCAATGGCGACGTATATTATGCAGTTCACCGGTTTCCGGGTTATGGAAAGCTTTCCGGGAAATCCCTTGATGAACTGCGGGCAGGCGAGCGGGTAAGTGTCGACCCGCATAAAAACGACCCGCTGGATTTTGTGCTGTGGAAAGCGGCAAAGCCCGGCGAACCCTGGTGGGATTCGCCGTGGAGTCCGGGGCGGCCGGGCTGGCATATCGAATGCTCGGCCATGGGCGAGCATTATCTGGGCGAGCACTTCGACATTCATGGCGGGGGCCAGGACTTGCAGTTTCCCCATCATGAGAATGAAATTGCACAAAGCGAGGGCGCGCACGGGCATCCTTTTGTCAACTACTGGATGCATAATGGTTTCGTGCGAGTCAATGACGAGAAGATGTCCAAGTCGCTCGGCAATTTTTTTACCGTACGCGAAATCCTTGCCCACTTTCAGCCGGAGGTGGTACGTTTTTTTATCCTGCGCGCTCATTACCGCAGCCCGCTCAATTATTCAGATACGCAACTGGAAGACGCCGGGCGAGCGCTTGATCGGCTGTATACCGCGCTCAAGGGAAGCGGAGCCCCCGACGAAGTCGAGATAGACTGGAATAACCCCTATGCATCGCGTTTCCGGGAAGCGATGAACGATGACTTCAACACGCCGGATGCTCTTGCCGTGCTTTTCGACCTGGCTACCGAAATCAATAAAACACGACTGCCCGGGGATATCGCCTTGATGAAAGCACTGGGCGGGGTGCTGGGATTACTCCAGCAGGATCCCCGGCAGTACTTCCAGCGGGCGGGCTCTATGGAAGATTCGGCATTTGCACCTGAAAAGGTGGAGCAGTTGATTCAACAGCGGCTGGTTGCGCGCGCCAACAAGGATTACCGGGAGGCGGATCGCATTCGCAAGGAATTGATGGAAGCTAACATCATTCTGGAAGACGGGCCTCATGGCACTACCTGGCGGAGGGCAACGAGTCTGTCCACTTTCTGAATACTCCGTGGACCGGTGGGATGGCAGTCATGAATGGTCTTATTTACCGGGTGAAATTTGACGGCTCAAATCTTCCGCATCGGCTATCCTTTCCAATATAAGTATAAATATGAAGGAGAAGCGGGATGGATCTGCGTGTAAAAAGACTGGAATTTTCCGATGACAGCACGATAGGCGAGCTGTCAGTCGATGGGCAGTTCGAGTGCTACACGCTGGAAGACAAGGTGAGGCCTGTGAAAATCAAGGGCGAGACTGCGATTCCCGCGGGGCAATATGAGATTGTCATCAATTTTTCCCAGAGGTTTCAAAAACCTCTTCCGCTTCTTTTGAACGTGCCAAATTTTGAAGGCGTCAGGATACATCCCGGCAATATTCCGGCAAATACAGAAGGGTGCATATTGGTGGGTGAAACCAAAGGTGTCGATCGCATTGGGCAAAGCAGGATTGCTTTCGCTCGCCTGTTCGAGAAAATGAAAACTGCAGCCGAAACCCAGAAAATATTCATTGAAATCGAGTAGGGAGAGCAGTGCGGCAGGCAGCAGAAATACTCCACGCATCCATTCGACGATGTTGAGCGTCTTGAAACGAAGTGTCCTGCGCTTTACCCTCTTCTCCGTTGCGTTGACCGGTCTATCCTTTTTCGCATCCGGCACAGTTCTCGCGCAAAAGGAAGCGCTGCCCTTTCAGCACGAAAAAAACCATGCTCTTCCCTCCGGCAAAAAGGTGGGGGTGATTTTCCGTGAGCGCGAGTGTAAGAGCGGTGAGTGCCGTGAAACCGACGGTGGCATGTGGGGAATGGATAGCGGTGTGCCGCGGTTCGTGACGGAAGCTTTTCTTGTTTTCATCGACGGACAGCGGTTCCACATCCCGGAGAAATTCTATAGGGATCTTACCAACACTCGTTCGCTGCATGTCTCTGAGCAGAATGATCGCGTGATTATCGAACTGAAGGGGGGGGACGCAGCAGGTGCTTATACCGCGCATTTCCGGCTGGGGGGCATGTGTGGATTCGAACGAAAAATCTGCGGTGAGATATGTAGTGAAATCTGGGAACATAGCACGTGGTACAACGCGTTTGCGTATGACCGGGACCCTCGATGTGAGGGTGGAATAGAATAGTTGAGCGGTCAAGCCTTTAATCCCCTTTCGTCGCCGCCGCTTCTGCTGTGTATTGTTCCGCCTGTCATGCTGTGTATCTTCATTCCAGCCATAACTGAGCTTTTCAACTATAAATCAAGTAGAGTGAGGGCTCGGCGGGATTGGAGCGGACGTCGTTCGTGGCTTACCATGAGTTCGTCGTGATTTTTGAACCGGATTGAAAAGTGCGGGAAAAGATGCGTCACAGCCAATTGGGCAGTTTGCATAATGCCAGTTCTCGTTCATGGCCGAATTCCAGTACTTGGAAGGGGGGATTGTGGAGTCAATATTTCAGGCGCTATCACGGGCATTTCGCGACCTGTTTCAGTTTCAGGTGCTATGGATCATCGTCTGGCCTATTCTCGCAGCAAGTCTGCTGTGGGTGGTTCTGGGCGTGGCCTTCTGGGGCACTTTCTCCGGCTGGATAGCCGAGGCGCTGACGGCGATCGGTATCCAGACCTGGCTTGAAGGCGTTGAACCGAGGTCGATCGCCTACGGAATCCAGGCGATCGCACATCTGATCCTGTTCGTGCCGCTGGTTTTTGTGACCGCACTCGTGATTACCGCCCTGTTCGCGATGCCCGCCTTGATCGGCCTGGTCGCGCGTCGCGACTATCCGCTGCTCAAACGAGAAAAAGGCGGAACGCTCGCCGGCAGCCTGCTCAATGCACTGATTGCTCTTGCCATTTTCATTGCCATCTGGCTGGTTACCCTCCCATTATGGCTGGCGGGTGCAGGCGTGATTATCCCGTTTGTGGCTGCCGCCTATCTGAACCAGCGCCTGTTTCGCTACGATGCGCTGGCGGAACATGCCACTCAGGAAGAAATGCGAGCGATATTTTCCAGGGACCGGCCTCTGTTGTGGGGATTGGGGCTGCTCGCGGGCCTGGTTCAATTCGTGCCGATCTTAAACCTGTTCGCCGCTGTACTGGCAGGGCTTGCCTTCATTCATTTTTGCCTGGCCCGCCTGTCGGAACTACGTCACGAGTTGCCCGGGCTGCCCCGCGAGTTGCCGCTATGAGCCGTGTTCCAAGGCAGGCAAAATTTAACGGTGAACATCGCGGATATTCGTTTGTAACGCTTTTTGAGTTTGGGGCTATTTGCCTTTTGTCCCGTTATTGCTGCCTATCAAAATACCAATATGCGGTTTCCAAAATTCGATCAGACGCAGTCGAACCTGTGATAACCGGCTGACAAGGAGAGATCAATGCAAGCCTACGTTCTTCATTTCATTGCCCTGGCAATAACGTTCGTGATCGGGACAACCTCCGGCGCTTTTGCCCAGAATGGACAAAGCAGCGATATCGGACAGCCTGCTGGAGACCACGGAACTCGTCGCCATCAGGAACAGGAAGGGTTGGGTGAGAGAATGGCCGTTGATTACGAGACTCCCCGACTGCTGAATCTCGGTTCGCATACGTTTCCCGTCAGCACCGGCAACCAGTTGGCGCAGCAGTATATGAATCAGGGCCTGAATCTCTCCTATGCGTTCAATCACGCGGAAGCGGGACGTGCGTTCAGGGAGGCGGCGCGGCTGGATCCTGCTCTCGCAATGGCTTACTGGGGGCAGGCGCTCGTGCTCGGACCCAATATCAATGCGCCCATGGAGGCAAAAAACGAAGCGTTGGCGCTGGAACTGCTCAGAAGAGCCGTTTCTCTCGGTTCCGGCGCGTCTGACAGGGAGCGCGCGTTGATCGGGGCTCTGGAAAAGCGCTACACCGGCAATCCCGAAGATAGAAAGGCCAACGACCAAGCATATGCAAATGCGATGCGAGATTTACATCGGCGTTTTCGCAGCGATCAGGATATCGCGATGCTTTTTGTCGAATCGGTAATGGACACCAGCCCGTGGGGTTACTGGATGCGCGATGACTACCCGCTGGAAGGGACAAGGGAAATCGTCGCAGTTACCGAGAAGGTACTGCAAGACAATCCCCGGCATCCCGGCGCGACACACATGTACATCCACCTCATGGAACCAACCAGCATGTCGGAGCGGGCCGAGCGGGCAGCCGATACGTTGCTTACACTGATGCCCGACGCCGGTCACCTGATACATATGCCGTCGCATATTTACCTGCGCGTGGGCCGCTACGAAGATGCAATAAACGCCAATCAGCGTGCAATCGCGGCTGATGAGAGGTACCTCGTCCGGCAGCATGAGCATGGCTTTTACGCGATGGCCTATTTCCCCCACAATATTCACTTCCTCTGGGCTGCTGCGACCGCCGATGGCCAAAGCGAATTGGCGATCGAATCGGCAAGAAAGGTCGCAAGCACCATCGATGACGCGATTTTGAAAGAAATGCCCATGACGGGAGTATTCCGGGTGGTACCTTATTGGGCACTTACGAGGTTTGGCAAATGGGATGACATGCTTCAGGAACCGGAGCCTCCCTCAAGCAATGCGTTTCTGAAAGGCGGATGGCACTATGCCCGGGGTCTTGCCTTTGTCGCCAAGCGGCAGTTGCCTCAGGCTGAGCAGGAGCTGGCTGCTTTACGGGGGATCATGAAGAATGACTCGCTCGATGGGAGACTTCTTTCCGTCAACACTGCGCGCTCGGTTCTAAGCATTGGTCCTGCGGTCCTCGCCGGCGAGATTGCCGCTGCGCGCGGACAGTTCGACTCCGCCATTGCGTATCTGGAGCAGGCGGTTCGCCTCGAGGATTCGCTGGCTTACACCGAGCCGCCGGAATGGCAAGCGCCCCCGCGGTTGACGCTGGGGGCCCTGCTGCTCGAAGCAGGACATCCTGCCGAAGCCGAGACAGTATACTGGGAAGACCTGCGGCGCAATCGCAACAATGGATGGGCGCTTTATGGCCTGTTGCAGGCTTTGCGCGCACAGGGCAAAAACGAGCGGGCGACGCTGGTTGAAGAGCGCTTCAATAAGGCGTGGGCACGGGCGGACGTGAAACTCAGCGCTTCTCGCTTCGGGTGTGTTTTTTCGCCTATGGCAGTGGCGGGACAACAGCGATAGCAAGCAACACCGGCTGATTCACCACAAAACAGGCCCTGAAAAGCCGGATTTGATCCGGATCGTACCTTTTCCGGTGCGGGGTCTACTACAGATTGGGTTTTTAATGCTCCCATGGAAGCCACCGCCAACAGCATGAAAGATTCCTCCGGTGCAGAGTCCTTGATATGCACCATCGGACATTCCACCCATCCGCTCGATGAATTCGTCAGTCTGTTGAAAAAAAACGAAGTTACACACCTGCTCGATGTACGAACAGTACCGCGTTCGCGGCATAATCCCCAGTTCAACAAGGAAACCCTGCCGGAGTCTCTGCAAGCAGCGGGCATCAAGTACACTCATTTACCTGGCCTGGGCGGGCTTCGGCATGCGCGCAAGGACTCGATCAATGAGGGCTGGCGCAATGCATCTTTCCGGGGCTATGCGGACTATATGCAAACTCAGGAATTTGTGGAAAATGTGAACCGGGTTATCGAACTGGCTGCGCATGACCATTGCGCATTGATGTGCGCCGAGGCCGTTCCGTGGCGATGTCATCGTTCATTGATTGCGGACGCGCTTATCGTCCGTGGCGTACGGGTGGAAGACATCATCGACAATCACGGACGAAAACCGCATTCACTGACTCCATGGGCGCAGACGGATGGCTTGAAAGTTTTTTATCCCGCGCAGCAGGGGCGGCTGATATGAACGATGATTGGATTGTTACCTTGAAAGGGGGTAATGGAATATGAACGTACGTTTTACCCGATTGATGGTGCTGCTCGGTTTTGGGATGCTGATCGTACAACCCGCTGCGGCCTCTGACGATAATCCAGGGGGAAAGCCGGGGCTTCAGAAAACCCAGACAAAACAGCGCGGGAAGGAAAGAGGCGAGCCAAGGCCTTGGGAAGTGCGTCCGTGGGCCGCCAACCCGCTGGAGACGAAACCTTTGCAGCCGGATCCAAGAGAATCGCGCCCATGGGAAGAGGCTTCGGAGGAGGTGAGGCCGAAAGATGCCATGGAAGAGGAAAGATCTATGGAGAGCAGGCGTCGTGCGGGCAGGAAGGCGCGGAAAGAGCAGGCGGAGAAAAGCCATGAAAGCAAGCAGCGATTGAGCAGCTATGAGGAGCGCTCCAGGCAGCGGCAGGAGAGATGGCGGAAGCTCCAGATGCAAAGCGAATTGTATCAGACGGGCCGTGCAAGATAACTTCTGGAGCATTTGGGAAATGCAGCCTGCTATATACTATGCTCAGTCACCGATTCCGATTTCCAGGTTTCGCTCCGCTGGTTGACGGAATGCCTTTCCAGGGCAGCCGGTGGTTTTTCTCCTGCTCGGTAAAAGCAGGCAGGTAAAGACCATTCTCCGGTATACTTCAGAAAATAATGCAAGACTACCTGCTGATCATTACTGCTGCCGCGATTCTGCTTGTCACCATGGCCTACCTGGTGATCAGGCTCGGCATGCTCTCGACCATGGTGCGCGAACTGCTGGGACAGCAGGCAAGGCTGATGGAAGACAAGCATCGCGACATGCTCAAGGATTTGCATGAAGGACTGTCAAACCAGGGCAACCGGCTTTCCGAGGTCCTGGGCAGGAATTCCGACCAGCTGCGGGGAACGGTGGAAGCGCGGCTGGACCAGATCAGTGGACGGGTGGCGGAACGCCTTGACGAAGGGTTCAGGAAAACCAACGAGACCTTCACCAGCGTCATGACGCGGCTTGCGACAATCGATGAAGCCCAGAAAAAGATCGACAGCCTGACCACCAATATGGTGAGTCTGCAGGAGCTCCTGGGCGACAAACGCTCGCGCGGGGCATTTGGCGAAGTGCAGCTGGAAGCGCTGGTTCGCAACATCCTGCCGCCTTCCGCGTACGAAATGCAGCATACGCTTTCCAATGGCGGGCGCGCCGATTGCGTGTTGAAGCTGCCGCCTCCAACGGGAATGGTCGCGGTCGATTCAAAATTTCCGCTGGAAAATTTTCATCGCATGTTTGATCGTCACACGGATGAAACGAGCCGTGCCCTGGCGCAGAAGCAGTTCAAGGCAGACGTGAAAAAACATGTGGATGACATTGCCGGCAAGTATATCCTGCCGCCTGAAACCTGTGACGGGGCCGTGATGTTCGTACCGGCAGAGGCTGTTTTCGCTGAAATCCATGCCTATCATTCGGATATAGTCGATTACGCCATGCAGAAACAGGTCTGGATAGTTTCGCCTACTACCCTGATGGCGGTACTGAATACCGCGCGCGCCGTGCTCAAGGATATCGAAACCCGGGAGCAGGTACACATCATCAAGAACGAGCTGTCCAGGCTGGGCAAGGATTTTGCACGCTTTGACGAGCGCATGAAAAAACTTGCGGACCATATCCGCCAGGCCAATCAGGATGTGGAAGAGGTGCATGTTTCAAGCCGGAAGATAAGCCAGCGTTTTGCCCGCATAGAGGCTGTGGATCTCGAGTCGCCTCAACTGGAAATGGAAACGCCAGTGATGGAACCGACGGACGAGGAAGCTTCCAGATAAATCCCGGCGGGCATCACATGCAGGAGGATACCTCCAGAATCCCCCATGCTCTCGAACATCAAAACCTGGTATCGCCGCCGTATCATCGAGAATCAAGCCGTCTCCGATGATATCTGGCAGAACGCGATAGCACACCTGCGGTTCCTGCGGGCACTCGATGCGGTTGAGCTCGAGCGTTTGCGGGAATGCGTCATACTGTTTCTTCACGTCAAGCAATTCAGCGGCGCCCACGGATTGGTGATCACCGACGAAATGCGCGTACTGATCGCTGCACAGGCGTGCATTCTGATCCTGAATCTCGATCTCGATTATTACGATGGCTGGGTAGAAATCATCGTTTATCCAGGTGAATTCATTCGCGATTATGAATACGCGGACGAGGACGGCATCGTGCATCATGCAGTGGAGCCTGCATCCGGCGAATCCTGGCTGGGCGGACCGGTGATTCTCTCCTGGGAAGATACGGCGGCTGCCATGGGAGGAACCGGGATCAGCCAGGGGCATAATGTCGTCATACACGAATTCGCCCACAAGCTGGATATGCTGAATGGGGAAGCCAACGGTTTTCCTCCCATACATCCGGACATGAGCCAGCAGGCATGGAGTGAAGCGTTCAGTAAAGCTTATGCAGATTTTTGCAGGAGTATTGACGAAGGGGGGGTGATGGAAATAGACCCTTATGCAGCCGAGAGTCCGGCAGAATTCTTCGCGGTAATCAGCGAAGCTTTTTTCGAAATGCCTCTCTCTGTCAGAATACATTTCCCGGCAGTATATGAACAGCTCGCGCTGTTTTATCGTCAGAATCCTGCGCAGCGATGGAGTGAATCATGAGCGAATATTTCATCAGTGGCGACATTGGCGGAACCAAGACCTTGCTGCAAGCGGCAGAACTGAAAGACGGGAATGTCCGGGTCCGCTGCGAACAGCGCTATGAGAGCTCGGCCTATTCGAGTTTCTCGGATATGCTCCGGGACTTTATGAATGAAATCTCCACGCTCGATACCGATGGCAATTCTGTAAGCGCCTGTTTCGCGGTAGCGGGGCCAATTGCCAGGCAGGAAGTGGCGCCTACAAATCTGCCGTGGGTGATGAACTCCGCGGCGCTCTCCTCGGAATTTTCCATTCCCAAGGTCAAACTCATCAACGACTTTGCAGCCGTGGCATTGGGGGTGGGCATCCTGCCGGAAAACGACCTGATGACGTTGCAGGCCGGCCAATGTCATGCCGGCGGGATGCGAGTCATACTGGGTGCGGGTACCGGGATGGGAGTGGCATGGCTCGCCTGGCAAGATGGAGACTATTCATCGCTGCCGAGCGAAGCGGGACATATTGATTTTGCACCGGCGAATGAGTTGCAGGACCGGTTGTTGCATCATTTGCGAAAACGCCTGGGCCATGTATCGGTCGAGCGGATACTCTCCGGCCCGGGGCTGACAAATATTTTTCGTTTTCTGCAGGAAGAATCGGGTGACAGCCGCGAACGGATACCGATGCAGCTGGAAGAAGATGATGCCGCCCGCATATCCGATCTCGCCTTCAACCACAAGCATCCGCTGGCAGTGAAAGCAATGGATTCATTTGTCGAAGTTTACGGGGCCTATGCCGGTAATCTGGCCCTGGCGGGCCTGTGCCGCGGCGGGGTATACGTGGCGGGAGGGATTGCGCCAAAAATTATCGACAAATTGAGAGAAGGCGGTTTCATGAAAGCCTTTCGCGGCAAGGGGCGCTTTTCCGGGCTGATGGAGGAAATTCCGGTACATGTGGTGATGAATCCAAAAGTCGGACTGCTTGGGGCTGCGGAAGAAGCGCGAAGAATGCTGGATGGGATGTAAAAACATCGCGATGAGCAAGGCATTTACCAGGGAAAACGAGCCTGACGACCTTGACGAAGAAGATAACGGGGATGCTCTGCCGTCATTACCTTCCGGCACCAAAAATTACATCACTCCGGCGGGACATAAGCGGCTGATGGACGAGTTTTTGTGGCTGATGAACAGGGAACGCCCCCAGGTAACCGCAACGGTTTCCTGGGCCGCTGCAAACGGTGACCGTTCGGAGAACGCGGATTATATCTATGGCAAGAAACGCCTGCGCGAAATCGACCGGCGCATCCGTTTTCTCACCAGACGACTGGATATGGCGGAAATCATCGACCCCTCCATGCCGCGGGAAGATGAAACGCGGGTATTTTTTGGTGCCACCGTTACCTATGCCAATGAAAAAGGCGAGGAGAAAACGGTTTCCATCGTCGGTGTGAATGAGATCGATACCACCAGAGGCTACATAAGCTGGGTTTCGCCACTGGCGCGGACATTGATCAAAGCGCGCGAAGGGGATGTAGTGACATTGCATGCGCCCGGGGGAACGGAAGAACTGGAGATTCTGGAAGTCAGGTACCATGCAATCCCCATGGAACCGTTCGGGAACGGGGAGGGCGATGACGGCCTCCGCCGCTGACTCCGCTCCTCAATGAAGTTTATTACCTCTCGTGATAATCCCAACTTCAAAGAACTGGTTAAACTGCAGGAATCATCCCGGCAACGGCGAATTGCGGGACTGACACTCCTTGACGGCATTCATCTGGTTGAAGCTTATTTTGCGCTGGGAAAACCGGAAAAGCTGGTCGTGAGCGAAACCGGGTGTGAAAACCCGGAAATCCGGTTCCTGCTGGAAAAAGCAACAAAAGCGATGCAGGCGACAAAAGGCGGCAGCGTCAGCCGGGAAGCGATAGCGGTAGCAATAGTTTTACCGGACGCGTTGTTTCGCGAAGTTTCCACGGTAAAGACTGCAACCGGCCTCATGGCTGTGGTACCGATTCCTTCGCCTGAAGCCATTCCCCTGCAAAAGAGAGGGCAGGCAGAAAGCTTCCGGGTATTGCTTGAAGCCATACAGGATCCTGGCAACGTCGGCTCCATCCTGCGGTCCGCCGCTGCGGCGGGCGCGAGCGATGTGTATCTTTCCAACGGCTGTGCCGACGCCTGGTCGCCGAAGACACTTCGCGCCGCCATGGGCGCGCATTTTCTTGTTCGAATCCACGAAGGCGCCAACCTGGCAGAAGTTGCGGGGATGTTCAGAGGCAAGGTGATTGCAAGCATATTGGGCGCGAAAAAAAGCCTTTACCAGATGCGACTGACCGGGGCGGTAGCCTTCGTGTTCGGGAACGAGGGCGCGGGTTTGAGCGATGAGTTGCTTCAGGTCGCCCATGAACGGATTACTATCCCCATGCCGGGAGGGGCGGAGTCACTGAATGCCGCGGCTGCGGCAGCAGTTTGTTTTTTTGAGAGGGTGAGGCAGATGGAAATGGAGAGGGCAGGGAAATGAAGAAGATAATGTCCGGTTGGATGACTTCTAATTAGTCGGCTCTGAATAATCCAATAACTTACTGATTTTATTGTATAGATCGATGAATTCGCGTGGTTGAACTTGCCGGTTTTTGGTAAAATTACTGCAATTTCCTTGCAAATTTAGGGGGTTGTGGTGGGACCAAAGCCAAGCACACCAA
>JAFKJB010000031.1 GCA_017306155.1 Nitrosospira multiformis | reverse complement strand
CTCTTCGCCTCTCCACCAAACTTCTTCGCCAATACCATCGTGATCGCCGCCGTCAACGTGGTCTTGCCGTGATCCACGTGACCTATCGTCCCTACGTTGATGTGCGGCTTCGTCCGCTCAAATTTGCTCTTTGCCATGATGATCCTTTTATCTGATGACGATTACTTCTTGCTTATGATCGCTTCGGCCACGTTCTTCGGCGCTTCGGCGTAATGCTTGAATTCCATCGTATACGTAGCGCGGCCCTGCGTTGCGGATCGTAGCGAAGTTGCATAACCGAACATTTCCGCCAATGGCACTTCTGCACGCACCAGCTTGAGGCCAGGCAGATCGTCCATACCCTGAATCATGCCACGCCGGGAGGACAGATCCCCTACGACATTCCCCATGAAGTCCGCCGGCGTTTCCACTTCCACGGACATCATCGGTTCCAGCAGCACAGGATTAGCCTTGCGCATACCATCCTTGAATGCAATCGAGGCAGCCATCTTGAACGCGTTTTCATTCGAATCGACATCATGGTAAGAGCCGTCAAACAATGTGACCTTGACATCCACCACCGGAAAACCTGCCAGCACGCCATTCGGAAGCGTTTCTTCAAGGCCTTTCTGCACTGCGGGAATATATTCCCTGGGCACGGTTCCGCCCTTGATTGCATCAACAAACTCGAAGCCTTTGCCGGCCTCGTTCGGCTCCATCTTGATCCAGACATGACCATACTGGCCCCGTCCGCCGGACTGCTTGATGAATTTGCCTTCGACCTCCACCAGTTTCCGGATTGCTTCACGATAAGCCACCTGGGGAGCACCCACATTGGCCTCGACGCCGAATTCGCGTTTCATCCGGTCCACAATGATTTCCAGATGCAATTCGCCCATTCCGGAAATGATGGTTTGACCGGACTCCTCGTCCGTGCGCACCCGAAAGGAAGGATCCTCCTGGGCCAGACGATTCAATGCGATGCCCATTTTTTCCTGATCCAGTTTGGTTTTCGGTTCCACCGCAACGTGAATCACGGGCTCCGGAAACACCATGCGCTCCAGTGTGATGACATCCCCAGGATCACACAACGTGTCCCCGGTAACCGCCTCCTTCAAGCCCACTGCCGCAGCTATATCCCCCGCGCGGACTTCCTTGATTTCTTCCCGCTGGTTGGCGTGCATCTGCAGCAGTCTTCCAATCCGCTCCTTGCGCCCCTTGATCGGGTTATAAACGGTATCACCAGAGGTGACGACCCCTGAATACACGCGAAAAAAGATCAATTGACCCACATAGGGGTCAGTGGCAATCTTGAAGGCAAGACCAGCAAACGGCTCATCGTCACTCGCATGGCGTTCAGCGTGCTCACCACTCTCTTTTTCGCCGTCAACTGCCTCGATGTCAGCTGGAGAAGGCAAATAATCGAGTACGGCATCGAGCATTGCCTGCACGCCTTTATTCTTGAAGGCGGATCCGCAGAGCATGGGTACGATTTCATTGGCAAGGGTACGAACGCGAAGACCCTGCTTAATATCCGCAGGCGACAAGTCGCCTTCTTCCAGATATTTATTCATCAGTTCTTCATTCGCCTCGGCAGCCGACTCCACCATCTTCTCACGCCAGGATTTGGCATCCTCAATCATGTTCGCAGGAATATCGCGTTCCTCGAATCTCATCCCCTGACTGGCGTCGTCCCAATGAATAGCCTTCATCTTGATCAGATCGACAACACCTTCGAATTTATCCTCCGCCCCTATCGGCAACTGAATGGGTACAGGATGCGCCTTGAGCCGGCTTTGTATCTGCTCATAAACACGCAGGAAATTGGCGCCGGCACGATCCATCTTGTTGACAAAAGCAAGACGGGGAACCTTATATTTGTTTGCCTGGCGCCATACTGTCTCGGTCTGGGGCTGCACACCACCCACTGCACAAAATACGGTGCAGGCGCCATCGAGAACGCGCAGCGATCTCTCCACTTCGATCGTGAAATCAACGTGGCCCGGCGTATCGATGATGTTGATGCGATGGTCCGGGTAATTATGATCCATTCCTTTCCAGAAGCATGTGGTGGCGGCAGAGGTAATTGTAATGCCGCGCTCCTGCTCCTGCTCCATCCAGTCCATGGTAGCCGCACCGTCATGCACTTCACCAAGCTTATGCGATACGCCTGTATAGAACAGGATGCGTTCGGTGGTCGTAGTTTTTCCGGCATCTATATGCGCCATGACGCCGATATTTCGGTAACGTTCAATAGGTGTCTTTCTTGCCACAGTTTTCTAGCCTTAAAATTGGAAAACTGCCGGTGGCACAGTGCTCCCGGCAGCTAAAAATCAGGGACTTTTCAACCTGAATCAGACAAACCAGGTCATGATGGCAGGTTTCCCTGCGTCATCATTGACGTCAGAATCGATAATGCGCAAATGCCTTGTTCGCCTCGGCCATACGATGAACTTCCTCGCGTTTTTTGACCGCCCCGCCCCTGCCTTCGGCAGCTTCTGCCAGCTCGCCCGCCAATCGGGCGCCCATGGATTTTTCAGCTCTTTTACGCGCGGCATCGCGTAACCACCGCATCGCCAGAGCATTACGCCGAATCGACCGGACTTCTACCGGAACCTGGTAGTTGGCCCCGCCAACGCGACGGCTTTTTACCTCCACCATGGGGCGGACATTGGACAATGCCTGCGTAAATACTTCCACCGGATCCTTGCCTGTCTTCTTGTGAATCTGATCCATGGCCCCATAGATAATTCGCTCTGCCACGGATTTCTTGCCGCGCGTCATCAATACATTGACAAATTTCGCCACTTCGGCATTATGGTACTTTGGGTCCGGTAAAATTTCGCGTTTTGGAACTTCTCTCCGTCTTGGCATTTTCTAACCTTGGCGTAATTATTCAGCTTACGTATCGGGGCAATCCGATCAATCTCGGGAGAATCCCCATCAATCGTCTGGTTGTGTCAGGAATTCAAACTGTTTTTAAGCAGACTTCGGCTTCTTGGCGCCGTACTTCGAGCGTCCCTGCTTGCGATCCTTGACTCCGGCAGTGTCCAGACTGCCGCGGACAGTATGATAGCGTACGCCCGGCAAATCCTTGACACGGCCACCCCGGATCAAAACCACCGAGTGCTCCTGAAGATTGTGACCTTCCCCACCGATATAACTGGATACCTCAAAGCCGTTAGTCAAACGGACGCGCGCCACCTTGCGCAAAGCCGAATTCGGTTTTTTTGGCGTGGTAGTATAAACCCGCGTGCAAACTCCCCGCTTTTGCGGGCTGTTTCCCAATGCGGGAACTTTGCTTTTCAGAGGCTTTGCCGCGCGCGGCTTACGTACTAACTGACTGATTGTCGGCATTTTATCTTCCAGAAAAACGGGATGGCGACTCACCTGCCCCGCTGCCAATATAAACTTACTTCCCTATCCGGCCGCTCATGCCGTCGATCCGCTGGCGGCTAAAAAACTGCGAATTCTATGGACTTTATCTTGCCATGTCAAGTTAAAGCCTTTTTGCTTTCAATAAGCAATGAGAGCTCATCACAGGAATCTGCCGTGATGAGCATCTCATTGCCCACGTGATTTTTACCAGGGACGAAATGGCGCAAAGCAGGAAAAATCCTGCCCGGCGACCGTCAGAGGCTTTGAAACAAAACAGATTATAAAACAGGACCCCGAGTCAAAATCAACTGTCCGGCAGCCGCGGGCTATGCAATGAGCCCCCGGAGAACATCAATCAAATGCAGGAATACAGCAAACCTGTTCAGGAATTCAACACCAGCAAATCCAATAACGAGCGGCCCGGTTCATGTCCCCGCCATGCACCTCATGCAGTTACCCGCGCTTCGCGCTTTTTGGCAGTCAGAGCATGATTGCCGAGCTTCTTCAAAACCTCCCAGGCGGGACCCGGGAACTTGTGCAATTTTATCATGACATCCTCAAGCGCCGCGAGGAACCAGTCGACATCGCTCTCGCCGATATTCAGCGGCGGCAGAATCTTGACAATGGGCATGGCATGGCCCGCTACCTGGGTAAGAATATGATGATCATCAAGAAGCGGAAGAACGATTGCCTGAGCAAAAAGATTTTCATCCATCTTGTTGACCATTGCCCACGCAGCTCGCAGCGACATGGATTCCGGCTGGCCAAATTCGATTGCAATCATGAGCCCGCGCTGCCGCACTCCCTTGAGAAATTCGAAGCGCGGCACCATCGCCTCAATCCCTTTCCTGAAACGCTCCCCGAGTACCATGGCCCGATCCATGAGCTTCTCATCGTCCAGGACGCTGAGCGAGGCTAAAGCTGCCGCCATCGCCATATTGCCCATCCCGAAAGTGGATGCATGAACGATCGCGCGATGCAGGCTGTCGTAAACGCTGTCGTAGACGGCACGTCGGGTAATTGTCGCGCCGACTGGAATATAGCCTCCGGAAAGCGCCTTGGAAAGACAGACGATGTCTGGGCGGAAATCGGGAATCCATTGGCTGGCCAGAAAACGTCCCGTGCGGCCCATACCACATTGAATTTCGTCGCAAACCATCAAGGTGCCGTATTTTCGGCATAACTCCTGCGCGCCCAGCAGGTACTCGTCGCTGGCGATATTGACCCCCTTGCCCTGTATCGGCTCAAGGACGAAGGCCGCCACGTCGCCCTTTGCCAGACGCGCTTCCAGTCCGGCCAGGTCGCCCATTTTCACTTCTGAACTGCCGGGAAGCATTGGCTCAAAACCCCTGCGAAAACTCGCTTCCCCATTCAGTGACAAGGACCCCATGGTCAGGCCGTGAAATGCCTTGGCAAGATGCGTAGTAGAAGGCCGACCTGTATACCCGCGTGCAAATTTGATTGCTGCTTCGACTGCTTCCGTACCGGAGTTACTGAAATAAACGGTATCCAGTCCCGGCGGCATTCTTTTTACCAGTTCGCGCGCCAGTACCGCGGCAAGCGGCGGAGCATCAAAACCAACCCACCCGGGAAACTCGGCATCCAATACCTGTTGCAGCGCATTACGGATAGCAGGATGCCGGCGCCCGAAATTGAAAACACCCCAGTTGGTCAGAAAATCGAGATAGCGCGTGCCTGCCTCATCCCAGAGATAAGCACCCTCCCCTCTCACCCAGGTTCGATTGAATCCGAGTGTACGCAGTACCTTGACGAAGACCGGATTTATGTGCTCTTCGTAAAGCTCGAAGTTTTTGCCGCGAGTTTCGGCAATGATGGCATTCATATCGATGGGCATAATTCGATTCCGTCAGACACCGAGGCTAAATGCCAGCATTGCCAGTGGGCAGGATGAGGCTCGCGAACCCCCCTCTCCCGCCCGTTTTCAGACAGCATATCCACTGTTTCTAATTTCTCCTGTCTCTTCCTCACTCAAAGGAGGCGTTTCGCCGGTATCCAGCATGAGGCGCTGCCTCTTGCGCGTATTGTGGAAAGTCAGACCCGTACCTGCGGGAATAAGGCGTCCCACAATAACGTTTTCTTTCAGCCCGCGCAGATCATCCTTCTTGCCCATGATAGCCGCTTCGGTCAGCACCCGTGTAGTCTCCTGGAACGAGGCTGCCGAAATGAACGAGTCGGTGGACAGCGAAGCTTTAGTGATGCCCAGCAGCATATATTCATAGGTTGCCGGCCTCTTGTCCTCTAATTCAACCTGCTCGTTTTCCGCAAGCATTTCGGCGCGTTCAACCTGCTCACCCGGAATGAAACGCGTATCGCCGGAATCCACGATCTGCACGCGGCGCAGCATCTGGCGCACTATCACCTCGATGTGCTTGTCGTTGATCTTGACACCCTGCAAGCGGTACACATCCTGCACCTCGTCAGTGATGTAGCGCGCCAGCGCTTCCACTCCCAGGAGGCGGAGAATATCGTGTGGATCGGCAGGACCGTCGACGATACTTTCTCCCTTGTTCACCACCTGCCCGTCGTGAGCAGTCACGTGCTTGTCCTTGGGAATAAGATATTCGTTCGACACTCCATCCAGGTCCGTAATGACCAGCCGTTGCTTGCCCTTGGTATCCTTGCCGAAGGATACGATTCCGGTGACTTCTGCCAGCACACCCGCATCCTTTGGGGAACGTGCCTCAAACAATTCCGCAACACGAGGCAGACCACCAGTAATGTCCCGCGTTTTCGAGCTTTCCTGTGGAATACGCGCGAGAACCTCACCGACGCTGACCTGCTGCCCATCCCGAACAGTGATGATGGAACCCACCTGGAAGGTGATGTGAACCGACAAATTACTGCCCGCCAGCCGCACTTCCTTGCCCTCGTCATCCAGGAGCTTCACCACCGGGCGCAGTCCCTTCGTCTGCACCACCCCACGACGCTTCGGATCGATCACCACCAGCGTGGACAAACCAGTTACTTCATCTATCTGCTTGGCTACGGTCACGCCTTCTTCCACGTTCTCGAAACGGACCTTGCCAGAGTATTCAGTAATGATTGGACGCGTGTGCGGATCCCATGCCGCCAGTATCTGCCCAGCTTTCACGACTTCTCCGTCACGAATCAGCAAGGTCGCGCCGTACGGCGCCTTGTGCCGTTCCCGCTCACGCCCGTTGTCATCCTGAATCACCACTTCACCGCTACGGGAAATCGCAATCAGTTCGTTACGTGCATTGGTCACATAGCGCATGCTCGGCGAATACCGCACAACACCGTTGGATTTGCTCTCGACCTGGCTTGCGACCGCTGTTCGGGAAGCCGCCCCTCCGATATGGAAAGTACGCATGGTCAGCTGAGTGCCAGGCTCACCGATCGACTGAGCAGCGATCACGCCCACTGCTTCGCCAACATTGACCGGTGTGCCGCGTCCCAGGTCGCGTCCATAACATTTGGCACACAGACCATAGCGGGTTTCACAGGTAAGCGGAGTACGGACCTTCACTTCATCTATACCCAGCATCTCAATGACATCCACTGCATTCTCATCCAGCAGCATGCCTGCCGGATAAATCACGGCCTGGTGCTCCGGATTGACAATATCATTGACCACTACACGGCCGAGGATACGTTCGCGTAACGCTTCGATGACCTCGCCACCTTCGACCAATGCCTTCATCACCACGCCG
Source organism: Nitrosospira multiformis (assembly GCA_017306155.1). Taxonomy (GTDB): domain Bacteria; phylum Pseudomonadota; class Gammaproteobacteria; order Burkholderiales; family Nitrosomonadaceae; genus Nitrosospira; species Nitrosospira multiformis_F. Next base: position 10,834 of record JAFKJB010000031.1, on the reverse strand, counting down.
TTGCTGGTGCCACAGTCCTCCTGGGTTACCACCAGATCCTGTGTCACATCGACAAGCCGGCGGGTAAGATAGCCCGAGTTAGCCGTCTTCAGCGCTGTATCGGCCAGACCCTTGCGCGCACCGTGAGTGGAAATAAAGTACTGCAAGACGTTCAATCCCTCGCGGAAATTAGCCGTGATGGGCGTTTCGATGATTGAACCATCCGGCTTGGCCATCAGGCCGCGCATTCCTGCCAGTTGACGGATCTGGGCAGCAGAACCGCGAGCGCCCGAATCCGCCATCATATAGATGGAATTGAATGATTCCTGAAGCAGGGGCTTCCCTGACTCACCCGTTTTAACCACTCCGGTTTCCGGATCGATGATCGGCTCGACCCCGAGCTGATCCATCATTGCCTTTGCAACCTGGTCGCCGGCGCGGCCCCATATGTCCACGACCTTATTGTAACGTTCACCTTGTGTGACAAGACCGGACGTATACTGAAGCTCGATCTCCTGCACTTCCTTCTCGGAGGCACTGATGATTGTGTCCTTCTGCGCTGGGGTAAGCATGTCGTCCAGGCAGATCGAAATCCCGGCGCGCGTCGCATAGCTGAAGCCGGCATACATCAGCTTATCGGCGAAAATCACGGTTTCGCGCAGGCCGCAGCGGCGGAAGCTTGCATTGATGAGCTTGGAGATTTCTTTTTTCTTGAGTACCTTGTTGATCAGCGGGAAAGGCAGGCCGGCAGGGAGGATCTCTGATAATAACGCACGTCCTACCGTGGTTTCATAGCGCGTGATCTTCTCGTGCCGCTCTCCATCCGCAGCCAGCTCGTATTCGGGGATTCTCACGGAAATCCGGGCATTCAGCTCGATAACGCGGTTCTCGTAGGCACGGGAAACTTCGCTGATATTGGCGAAATACATACCCTCACCCCGCGCATTGACCTTCTCGCGCGTAGTGGAGTACAGTCCCAGCACGATGTCCTGTGACGGCACGATAATGGGTTCGCCGTTAGCAGGCGACAAGACATTGTTGGTCGACATCATCAGCGTACGGCACTCCATTTGCGCTTCCAGCGAAAGCGGCACGTGGACCGCCATCTGATCGCCGTCAAAGTCCGCGTTGAAAGCGGCACATACCAGCGGATGCAGTTGGATGGCCTTGCCTTCTATCAGGACCGGCTCAAATGCCTGAATACCCAGCCGGTGCAAGGTCGGCGCCCGGTTCAGCATTACAGGATGCTCGCGAATGACATCTTCCAGGATGTCCCATACGATCGGGCTTTCGTTTTCGACCTCACGTTTTGCAGCCTTTATCGTGCTGGCAATACCCATTATCTCCAGCTTGTTGAAGATAAAGGGTTTGAATAATTCCAGCGCCATTTTCTTGGGTAAACCGCACTGGTGCAGCTTGAGCTGCGGCCCCACCACGATGACCGACCGTCCGGAATAATCCACGCGTTTCCCAAGCAGGTTCTGACGGAAGCGTCCACCCTTCCCCTTGATCATGTCCGCAAGGGATTTCAGGGGGCGTTTGTTGGCGCCCGTCATGGCTTTACCGCGACGGCCGTTATCCAGCAGTGAATCCACCGCTTCCTGCAGCATGCGCTTCTCGTTGCGCACGATAATTTCCGGTGCCTTCAGTTCGAGCAAACGTTTCAACCGGTTATTGCGGTTAATGACGCGACGGTACAAATCATTGAGATCGGAAGTCGCAAAACGTCCTCCATCCAGCGGAACCAGTGGCCGCAGTTCGGGGGGCAGCACGGGCAGCACGGCCAGAATCATCCATTCCGGTTTGATGCCCGATTTGCTGAATGCCTCCAACACTTTCAGGCGCTTCGAAATCTTCTTCATCTTCGTTTCGGAGCCGGTCGTTCCCATTTCGCGGCGAAGATTATCGATTTCTACACGAATATTCAAGGTATTCAATAGATCACGAATACCTTCCGCCCCCATGCTGGCGCGGAAATCATCCCCGTATTCCTCGGTTTTAGCCCGGTAATCGTCATCTGTCAGCAGCTGGCATCGCTGCAGAGGCGTCAGGCCCGGATCCGTTACGACATACGCCTCGAAATAGAGCACCCGCTCTATGTCGCGCAAGGTCATATCCAGCACCATCCCCAGTCGGGATGGCAGTGACTTCAGAAACCAGATATGCGCCACAGGGGATGCCAGTTCGATATGACCCATGCGTTCGCGCCGCACTTTGGATAACGTAACCTCGACACCACATTTCTCGCAGATCACGCCGCGATGTTTCAAACGCTTGTACTTTCCGCAAAGACACTCGTAATCCTTTACCGGACCAAAGATTTTTGCGCAGAACAAGCCGTCTCGCTCAGGCTTGAACGTACGATAATTGATGGTTTCCGGCTTCTTCACCTCACCATAGGACCATGAACGTATTTTCTCGGGCGAAGCCAGACCGATCTTGATCGAATCGAACTCTTCTTTCTGGGTAACCTGTTTGAATAAATCAAGCAGTGCTTTCATTTGTCACTCCTGTTGATCAGGGGTCTATGCAAAAAACTATCCGGTGAAAAAGCAAAGACAGCAAAAAGGTATCTGATTCTCGTACCTCCAGAATGAAAATTGCTAATGCCGCTCCAGGTCGATATCCATGGCCAGAGACCGGATTTCCTTCACCAGCACGTTGAAGGATTCCGGCATGCCCGCATCGATCTTGTGGTCGCCCTTCACAATGCTCTCGTATACTTTCGTGCGCCCGTTCACATCGTCCGACTTGACCGTCAACATTTCCTGCAGTGTATAAGCGGCACCGTACGCTTCGAGCGCCCACACCTCCATTTCTCCGAAACGTTGGCCACCGAACTGGGCTTTGCCCCCGAGCGGCTGCTGAGTGACCAGACTGTAGGGGCCGGTTGAGCGGGCGTGCATCTTGTCGTCCACCAGGTGGTGCAGCTTCAACACATGCATGTAACCGACGGTAACCGGGCGATCGAAGGCCTCTCCGGTACGGCCATCATAAAGAGTCACTTGTCCCGAGCGCGGTAAACCGGCAAGTTCGAGCATGTCCTTGATTTCCTGCTCCGTGGCGCCATCAAATACCGGTGTGGCAAAGGGCACTCCATCCTGGAGATTTTCCGCCAGATCCACGATTTCCCCGTCGGTCAAGGAGATGATATCTTCGGGTTTTCCACTGGTGTTATATATCTTGTCAAGAAAGACTCGAAGCTCGGCGGCCTCCTTGCCTGCGCGCAGCATTTCGCCGATCTTATGTCCCAAACCTTTGGCTGCCCAGCCGAGATGCGTCTCCAGGATCTGCCCCACATTCATCCGTGACGGCACGCCCAAGGGATTCAGCACCACGTCCACGGGAGTGCCATCGGCCATATAAGGCATATCCTCCACTGGTACGATCTTCGAAATGACACCCTTGTTGCCGTGGCGGCCGGCCATTTTGTCTCCCGGCTGAAGGCGCCGCTTCACCGCGACGTATACCTTGACCATTTTCTGCACGCCGGGAGGCAGTTCATCGCCCTGCGTGAGTTTCTTTTTCTTCTCCTCGAAGGCTGCATCGAATGCCTTGCGTTTTTGCGCCAGGCCCTCCTCGATCTGTTCGAGCTGTACGCTCGCCCCCTCATCTGCCAGCCGTATGTCAAACCAATGGTGCGGATCGTTGCTTTCCAGATATTCCTTCGTGATGGCTGCACCTTTGGCAAGCTTCCTGGGACCGCCCGTGGCAATCTTTCCGATGAGCAGGCGCTCGATCCGGACAAATGCATCAGCTTCCACGATCCGCATCTGGTCGGCCAGATCTTTCTTGTACCGCTTCAGCTCATCGTCAATGATTTGCTGCGCACGCTTGTCCCGTTCGATACCTTCCCGGGTGAAGACCTGTACATCGATCACCGTTCCGGAAATTCCGGACGGCACACGCAGGGAAGTATCCTTCACATCCGAAGCTTTCTCGCCAAAAATTGCGCGCAACAGTTTTTCTTCCGGCGTAAGCTGGGTTTCACCCTTGGGTGTCACTTTGCCCACCAGCACATCGCCGGCTTCCACCTCGGCTCCAATATGTACAATGCCTGAAGCATCCAGACGGCCAAGCTGCGCCTCCGAGAGGTTTGAAATATCGCCGGTAATTTCTTCGGTTCCAAGCTTGGTATCGCGGCTTACCACTGACAATTCTTCGATATGAATGGAGGTAAAGCGATCATCCGCCACAATGCGCTCGGAAATGAGAATGGAATCTTCAAAGTTGTAACCTGTCCACGGCATAAATGCGACCAGCATGTTCTGGCCCAGCGCGAGTTCACCCTTGTCGGTGGAGGCACCGTCTGCCACCACATCTCCGCGCGCTATCATGTCGCCCACCTTCACGAGTGGCCGCTGGTTGATATTGGTGTTCTGGTTTGAGCGCGTATATTTCGTGAGGTTGTAGATGTCTACGCCCACTTCACCCGCACGCGTCTCGATGTCGTGCACCCGCACCACGATGCGGCCCGCGTCAACATAATCCACCACGCCGCCCCGCACCGCTTTTACCGCAGTGCCGGAGTCGACGGCAACGACGCGCTCGATTCCCGTTCCCACCAGAGGTTTCTCGGCGCGCAAGCAGGGCACCGCCTGCCGCTGCATGTTGGAGCCCATCAATGCCCGGTTGGCGTCATCATGCTCCAGAAAGGGAATCAGCGAGGCAGCGACCGAGACAATCTGCGCAGGCGCCACGTCCATGTATTCAATCCGGTCGGGGGTCGACAGGGTAAACTCGTTCTTGTGGCGGCAGGAAACGATGTCATTGGTGAATCTTCCGTCCCCATCCAGTTCGGCGTTTGCCTGGGCAATTACATATTGCCCCTCCTCGATGGCTGAAAGAAAATGAATCTCATCAGTGACCAGAGCATTTGTTACCTTGCGATAAGGCGTTTCCATAAAACCGTATTCATTGGTCTGGGCATATAACGCCAGCGAGTTGATCAAACCAATGTTGGGACCTTCCGGCGTTTCGATCGGACATACCCGCCCATAGTGAGTCGGGTGCACGTCACGTACCTCAAACCCCGCCCTCTCACGCGTCAGGCCACCGGGTCCGAGCGCGGACACCCGGCGTTTGTGCGTGATTTCAGAGAGCGGATTGGTCTGATCCATGAACTGCGATAGCTGGCTGGAACCAAAGAACTCGCGCACCGCCGCAGATACCGGTTTGGCATTGATCAGGTCATGAGGCATCAGATTCTCTGATTCAGCCTGGCTCAAGCGCTCTTTTACTGCTCTTTCGACTCTCACCAGGCCAGAGCGAAACTGGTTTTCCGCCAGTTCACCGACGGAGCGTACGCGACGATTGCCCAGGTGATCGATATCATCAATCTCCCCGCGACCGTTACGGAGTTCCACCAGAATTCTGATCACTGCAATGATATCTTCGTTGGACAGCGTGGTCGGTCCGTCCAGCTCGGTCTTACCGACCCTGCGATTGAATTTCATTCGCCCCACCACTGAGAGGTCATAGCGTTCAGGGGCATAGAACAATCCGGTGAAGAGCGCCTTGACTGCCTCCTCAGTAGGAGGTTCACCCGGGCGCATCATGCGGTAGATCGCAACCTGCGCCGCCATCTCATCTGTGGTTTCGTCTATCTTGAGAGTTTGCGATATATATGCGCCCTGATCAAGATCATTGGTATAAATCGTACGGATATCTTCCACATCCGCATCCCGCAGCTTGCCAAGCAAGGTTTCCGTAATCTCATCATTGGCAAGTGCCAGAATTTCCCCCGTTTCCTTATCCACTACGTTGTGGCCCAGCACCCGCCCCAGCAGAAAATCTTCCGGCACCTCAAGCCTGTCTATGCCGGCCTGCTGCATTTCGCGCACATGCTTTACAGTAATGCGCTTGTCCTTCTGGACGATGACCTTGCCGTTTTTCGACAGGATATCGAAGCGCGCGGTATCACCCCGCAGACGCTCCGGCAACAACTCAAAAAGAATACTTTTCCGCGATATGTGGAAAGAGTCAAAAGAAAAGAAATTCTCCAGGATCTGCTCGGGTGTGTATCCAATGGCCTTCAGCAGGACGGTAATGGGCATTTTGCGGCGCCTGTCGACCCGAAAATAGAGGTAATCCTTGGGATCAAACTCAAAATCAAGCCAGGAACCGCGGTAAGGGATGATACGTGCGGAAAAAAGCAATTTACCGGATGAATGTGTTTTACCGCGATCGTGCTCGAAAAACACTCCGGGCGAACGATGCAACTGGGACACGATCACGCGTTCGGTGCCGTTAATCACAAATGAACCGGTGTTCGTCATGAGCGGAATCTCGCCCATGTAAACCTCTTGCTCCTTCACTTCCCTGACGGTCGGTTTGGACGCTTCCTTGTCCATAATGGTCAAGCGCACCTTCGCCCGCAGGGGAGAAGCATAGGTAAGACCGCGTTGTTGGCACTCCTTCACGTCGAAAGGAGGCGCACCGAGTACGTAATTGACGAAATCGAGGCGTGCATTCCTGGAATGGCTCTCGATCGGGAAGATCGACAGGAAGGCAGCTTGCAATCCCTCCGGAGCGCGTTGGTCGGGGTCGACGCTGGCTTGCAGGAAAGCAGCGTAAGATTCGATTTGCGTAGCGAGAAGAAAGGGAATCGGCAAGACGCTTGCACGCTTGGCGAAACTTTTACGAATACGTTTTTTCTCGGTAAACGAATAACTCATGGAATCTCCGGGAGATCAGAAGACGGATTGACAGAAAACAGAGAATAGGGTACTTGTTTTGGCCAGCGCGCTTGGTGTTCTGCCGCACAAAACACGCCATCAAAATCCAAAAAACGCCAGAGCCGGCGGCACGAGTAATGCCACCGGCTTTTCTTACTGTTTTTCTTTTATTTGATTTCAGCAGTGGCGCCTGCTTCAGCAAGCTGCTTCTGGATGGCTTCCGCATCCGCTTTGGCGATACCTTCCTTGACAGGTTTGGGTGCGCCGTCCACCAGATCTTTTGCTTCTTTCAAGCCAAGCCCGGTAACCGCACGTACCACCTTGATCACATTTACCTTGCTTTCACCCACTGCGGTCAGCATCACGGTAAATTCAGTCTGCTCCTCTGCGGGTGCCGCCGCGGCGCCTGCCGCGGGCGCCGCGGCCACAACGGCGGCAGCGGCAGCGGAAACACCGAATTTCTCTTCCATTTCCTTGATGAGCTGGGAAAGCTCCAGCACAGTCATATTTGCAATTGCATCCAAAATTTCTGCTTTGGCTATAGCCATGATTTTCTCCTGATAATTAATCCAATAACTATGATGGTGTAACGGTCCCAAAGTAACTCAAAACGACTGGGCTCCGGATCAAGCGGTTTCTTTCTGGTCGCGAACAGCAGCGAGGCCACGAACAAAGCGTGCGGGAACTTCATTCAGGGTCCGCACAAAATTGGCGACAGGTGCCTGCATGGTACCCAGCAACCTGGCAAGAAGCTCCTCGCGGCTTGGCAGAGAGGCCAGGCTGGCAATCTCACTGCTGGAAATTACATGGTTTGCCATGGCACCAGCCTTGATCACCAGCTTGTCGTTACTTTTTGAAAATTCATGCAACACCTTGGCCGCCGCAACCGGATCGCTGCCAATGCCGTAAGCGAGAGGCCCTACCATATGCTCGGACAGTCCGGAAAACGGAGTGTCCGAAACCGCTCTGCGTGCCAGCGAGTTTTTAAGCACCCGGAAATATATTCCCGACTGCCGCGCCTTCGCCCGCAGCTGCGTCATATGGCCGACCCCCAGCCCGCGGTACTCCGCGATGATGATAGCCTGCGCTTTGGCTACCTGCGCACTGACTTCAGCGACTACCGCTTTTTTCTCATCTAAATTTAGACTCAAGGGACTTCTCCATCAGTTAAAATGCGGCGATAAGTGTGGTATGCTGGTTTGGGAAGCTTGACCTCGGATTAACCCGAGATTCTGGCCTTCCCTCCCGCACCTGATCTCACACCGCGAAACCGGCGACCTTAAATCAGGATTTGAATCTTTTCCTGTTTCTGGGCACGCCATCTGCGCTGGGTAGCAGGGAAATACGGAAAGCACAGCCCGGCATGAAACACCGGCTGCAAGCCCCTTCACCATGCAGATTAAGTTTTGGACAATGGCTTGCTCAATAATAAACTGAGCAACAGATTGAACGAGTCACTTCGCCTGCCATGCCCAATACCCCAGCGGTCTTTGATAACCCGCCGGAAAAGCGTCCTGCCTCTCCCGGCGGCCCAAAGTCTTACAATATTTAATATTTATAAACAGGAAATCCAGTGCGTGCACCTATCGCATGCTTGTCTGATCCACGCGCACACCTATTCCCATTGTGCTCGAGACTGATATCTTTCTTAGATAGATGCCCTTGGATGCGGCAGGCTTGGATTTATTGAGCGCATCGATCAGCGCCATCATATTCTGGGTCAAGGCATCCACCGTGAACGAGGCCCGTCCGATGGTGCACTGTACGATACCCCCTTTGTCGGCGCGATACTGAACTTGACCGGCTTTCGCATTTCTTACCGCACCGGCCACATCCGGTGTTACCGTTCCCACCTTGGGGTTGGGCATCAAGCCGCGCGGACCGAGTATCTGCCCCAGTTGTCCTACGACACGCATTGCATCGGGACTGGCGATAGCCACATCGAATTCAATATTACCCGCCTTGATCTGCTCGGCAAGGTCTTCAAATCCGACAATATCCGCCCCCGCTGCCGTAGCTTCCCGGGCTTTGTCGCCCTGCGCAAATACGGCCACCCGCACCGTCTTTCCCGTACCTGCAGGCAATACCACAGACCCCCGCACCGCCTGGTCAGATTTTTTTGCGTCTATCCCGAGATTGACGGCCACATCGATGGACTCGTCGAACTTCGCGATCGCTGTTTCCCGGACAAGATTGAGTGCATCCTGCAACGGGTAATATCTTGTGCGATCCACTTTTTCCGAGATCGCCTTGAGACGCTTGGAGATGCGCGCCATGTTATGCGCCCTCCACTTCTATACCCATGCTGCGGGCGCTACCCGCAATGGTGCGGACTGCCGCATCCATATCGGCCGCCGTCAAGTCCGGCATCTTTATCTGTGCGATTTCTTCCATTTGCTTCCGAGTCAGCCGTCCTACCTTATCTGTATGGGGTTTCGCGCTTCCCTTGCCCACTCCCGCTGCCTTCTTTATCAGCACGGTTGCAGGCGTGGTCTTCATGGTGAAGGTGAAGCTCTTGTCGGCATAAGCCGTTATGACAACCGGAACCGGCAACCCGACTTCCATTTTCTGCGTTGCCGCATTGAATGCCTTGCAGAACTCCATGATGTTGAGTCCCCGCTGCCCCAGGGCGGGCCCTATTGGCGGGCTGGGATTTGCCTTCCCCGCCGGCACCTGCAGTTTGATATAACCGACTATTTTCTTTGCCATTTGCTCTCCTATCGGGTTCAACCGAGCCCTTGAGGCTCTCCCCGCTTAATAATATGCGATATGCAATATGTGACCGAGGCCTTCCGGTGCTTCCGGAAACCTTTTTACTGCACTAAGCTTTCTCGACCTGGCTGAAATCCAGTTCCACAGGTGTGGGACGCCCAAAGATGGACACTGAAACCCGGAGCTTGCTTTTGTCGTAATTGACGTCTTCCACGTTGCCGTGAAAGTCCGTAAATGGTCCTTCCTTGACCCGAACCGCCTCGCCCGTTTCGAAAAGAATCTTGGGCTTGGGTTTTTCCACCCCTTCCTGAATCTGATGGAGAATGTTCTGCACTTCTTTCTCGCTGATAGGCGTAGGATTCATGGCCGTACCGCCAATGAAGCCCGTTACCTTCGGCGTGTTTTTGACCAGATGCCATGTTTCGTCGGTCATCTCCATCTCGACCAGCACATAGCCTGGGAAAAATTTCCGTTCGCTGAGATTTTTCTGTCCCGCCTTCATCTCGATGACTTCTTCCACAGGGACGAGTATCTGCCCGAACTTGTCCAGCATCCCAGCGCGGCTGATTCGCTCCTTCAGCGTACGCTGCACACTCTTCTCGAAACCGGAGTAGGCATGAACCACATACCACTTCTTATCCATCACCCTTCCTGTCCCATGAGATATTTCACCGCCAGCAGCAGACCGGCATCTATCATCCACAGGAACATGGCCATTACCAGAACAAAGGCAAAAACGATACCCGTCGTCTGCACCGTTTCCTTCCGGTTCGGCCATACCACCTTCTTGGTCTCTTCCCACGACTCCCTGCTGAACGCGTAAAACTGCTTGCCCTGAGTGGTAAACGACACCACCACGGTCGCAAGAACGAGGCCTCCGAGAACTGAAATGACGCGAATTACCATTGCGCTATCGCTCAGGTAATAAAATCCGGCAATACCCGCAATCAACAGCAGAAGCGCGAATCCCAACTTGATCTTATCCACTAACCTATCCCACTCTGCCTTTTAATGCCTGCCAGCAGACGAAGCGGTGCGCGAGCAAAATGCATGCGCAACCTCACTGCACGACCTGATACCACGAGTATTACGAGGTCCTGCTTCCCCTGGAAACATGCAGTTATTGACGATTTTGAAATGATATTTCCTGATGGCAGGCCAGGAGGGCATCGAACCCCCAACCTTCGGTTTTGGAGACCGACGCTCTGCCAATTGAGCTACTGGCCTGTACTCTGAACAAAGGTAAAAAAACGAAGGACTCACCTGGATACATACGAATGCAAGGCTCTTCAACGATGGAGTCGACCCCGGGCAAGATGCTATTCGATAATTTTTGCCACGACGCCTGCGCCAACGGTCCTGCCGCCTTCACGAATCGCAAAACGCAGACCTTCTTCCATCGCAATCGGTGCAATCAGGTTTACCGTCACCGATACATTGTCCCCAGGCATCACCATCTCCGTGCC
>JAFKJB010000008.1 GCA_017306155.1 Nitrosospira multiformis | reverse complement strand
CAGAATCTTGTGCAGCTTCGACCAATACTCGTCACTGAGCAGCAATCGGGGCATCGAAAACTCGTGTTGTTACTGTATGAGAGCTTTAACAATACGAGTTTTCTTCCTAATCACAAAACCTTTAGATCAAAACGTCAACAGGCCCTAGCGCGATGTTTTCCCGGGTTCTTGATAAGTGAATAAAGGAGAATCAGTGCATTTGCCCGTTGCACCTGGCCGACAGAGCTACTTGTCGACCAATGCTTTGAGCACCTTGTCAGTAATATCGATTCGCGGACTCCGATAGACGACATCGCGCAGGGGCAATATGAGGTCGTATTTCTCGGTCTCGGCAATGATTTGAATGGCCTTGGTGGCAGTCAACTGAAGCGCCGCAACCTCATCGTTCTGGCGCAGGCTCAGATCTTCACGCATCTGCCGTTGCCCGCGCTGGTATTCCCGGTTAAGCGCAGCCAGGTCGCGTTCCTTGTTGCGGCGTTCCGCTTCCGGCATGCGCTTTCCTTCTTTTTCCAGCAAATCCTGAAGCTCCTTCGCCTGTACCGCGAGTTTCTTGAGTTCCTGGTCCCGCGGGAGGAATTCCCTTTCGATTTTTCTAAGCGCTCTGACGGCAGGCGCAGATTCAGCCAGAACGCGTTCCGTGTCGACAACACCGATCTTGATATCTTCTGCCAGGGCGCTTGCGGTTCCGTAGATAGATGCGACGAGGATGCACGTTATCGCAATTAAAGTTCGTCCCAGTATCTTGTGTTTCAATTTTATCTCCGGATCTAGAATTGTTGCCCAAACTGAAACTGAAAACGCTGTATGTTGTCGCCGGGCTTGCTGTTCAAAGGCTGGGCTACGCTGATTTTGAGCGGTCCCATAGGGGATATCCAGGTAACGGCTATACCGGCGGAATAACGCAAGCCTTCCTGCTCCGGTCTTACCCCGCCGGGTCCCCAGACCGTGCCGCCATCCAGAAACGCGCTCAGGCGTACCGTGCGGTCATTCCTCATGCCGGGCATCGGAAACAGAACTTCGATATTACCTACCGCACGTTTGTTGCCTCCCAGCGTTCTGTTGGTTGCGTCTCTGGGGCCAAGCGAACTGATGTTATAACCCCGCACGGAGGTATTGCCTCCCGCAAAGAAATTCTTGAAAAAAGGAAGCTCCTTGCCGGAATAGCCACCCCCATATCCGAGTTCTCCATTCAACATCAGCGTAAATATCTCGGTGATAGGGAAATACCAGCGCAGGTCATAACTCAACTTATAATAAGTGAGGTCTCCTCCCGGCAGGCCCACCTCGACGAACGCGCGCTGCGTGGTTCCCGAAGTTGTCCAGATTGCACTGTCACGACCGTCCCGTCTCCAGCTGAGCGTTCCGGGTATGTTGAGCGTAGTCCGCCCGAATTTATTCACGAAATCGATATTACGCTGCGGGCTGTCAGGCCCAAGATCGATCGTGGTTTGTTCCGCCCCCAGCCCACCCAGGATGCTGTCATTTTCGTTGATGGGAATGCCAAAACGCAGGCCTGCGCCCAGCGTGTCGGTATTGAAGTTCATCACGGAGGACAGGGTGCGCGTGTTGAGCACTCGCTTATAGAGATCGAGTCCTGCCGTGACACCATCCTTGGTGAAATAGGGGTCGGTATAGGACAATGAATAGGTCTTGTTGACGCTACCGGTATTCACCATGAGATTGACGAACTTGCCGGTGCCGAATATGTTGTCCTGCGCAACAGATGCGCTCAGTATCAGTCCCTCCATGTTGGAATAGCCCGCACCGAACATCACGGCGCCCGTCGGCTTTTCCTTGACTTCGACATTCACATCGATCTGGTCCGTGGTACCGGGAACCGCCGGGGTCTCTACATTGACGGCGGTAAAGTAATTCAACCGGTCAATCCTCGTCTTGGAGCGGTTTATCTTGCTGGTTGAATACCAGCCCCCTTCGAACTGGCGCATTTCCCGCCGTATCACTTCATCCCGGGTTCGGGAGTTGCCGGTAATATTGATGCGTCTGACATAGACGCGACGACCGGGATCGATAAAAAAAGTGAACGCCACCTGCTGCTTTTCCTTGTCCAGCTGGGGAGAAGCGTTGACATTGGCAAATGCGTAGCCGTCGTCGCCGAGCCGGTCGGTGATGAGCTTGATGGACTCCGTCAGCTTCTCGCGGGAAAACGTATCTCCCGTCGAGAGTTTTATGAGCTTGCGCAGTTCCTCTTCCGGAACTAGCAGTTCACCGGCAAGCTTGATTTCGGAAACATCATATTTAGGACCCTCGATGATATTTACCGTTATGTAAATATCCTGCATGTCGGGCGTGATCGATACCTGCGTCGATTCTATGCTGAATTCCAGGTAGCCGCGATTCAGGTAATAGGAACGGAGCGATTCGAGATCGCCGCCGAGTTTCTGCTTGGAATACTGGTCTTCCTTGGTGAGCCAGGTCAAAAGGCCAGGGGTCCGCAGCGAGAATGCGCTCAACAGATCCTTTTCCTTGAAAGCCTTATTTCCGACGATATTGATCTTGCGAATCTTGGCGGTCCTGCCTTCGTCCACATGAAAGGTAATGCCCACCCGGTTTCGTTCAAGAGGGGTTGTGGTCGTGGTGATTTTCACGGCATATTTGCCGCGTGCCATATATTGCTGCTTGAGTTCCTGTTCGGCCTTTTCCAGCGTCGAGCGATCGAAAATACGGGATTCTGCCAGGCCTGCCTGTTTCAGCCCTTCCTTGAGTTTGTCTTTCTCAAACTCCTTGGCACCGACAATGTTGATCTGGGCAATCGCCGGCCGTTCCTCTATCACCACGATCAGGACACCGTTCTCGGATTCGAGCCGCACATCCTTGAAAAAACCGGTGGCATATAACGCCTTGATCGCCGCCGCCGCCTTTTCATCGTCGAGCACATCCCCGACCTTCACCGGCAAGTAACTGAACACGGTTCCGGCCTCGGTGCGCTGTATGCCCTCCACCCGGATGTCTTTGACTTCGAAGGGCTCACGTGCCCACGAAACCGAAGCGCACAAGGCAGAAACAAGCGCGACCAGATACCTGACTTTCATGCTCTAACCGGGGATGAGGCGGTTTATGTCGTTATAAATGGCAAAAGCCATCAGGGCAAACAAAAGCGCCATCCCCACCTGCTGGCCGATTTCCATCGCTTTCGCGGAGAGCGGACTGCCCTTGACGATTTCGATGACATAATACATTAAATGCCCTCCATCCAGTACGGGAATGGGCAGCAGGTTCAATACCCCCAAACTGACACTGATCAGGGCGAGAAAGCCCAGATAAGGCGAAAGACCCATCTGGGCAGATTTTCCTGCATAGTCGGCAATAGTGATGGGGCCGCTTACATTCTTCCAGGACACTTCACCTGCCAGCATTTTTCCGAACATTTGCAAGGTGAATTTCGAAGTTTCCCAGGTTTTGTTTATCGCCTTGGCAAAAGCGATGCCCAAGGGATAGCGCACTTCGATCAACAGCTTTTCGATCTCATCGGAATCAATCCGCGGCGCAATTCCAATTTTCCCGATTTTTTCTCCATTCTCTGTGACGCTGTCGGGAACAACTTCCTGGTCGATCACGGCACCATCACGCCGGATTTCCAGCATGAGCGATGACCCCGGCCGGTCTCGCACCTGTTGCACCAGGTCTTGCCACAGGGAAATTTTCTGCCCGTTTACTGCCAGGACCTCGTCGCCTGGCAGCAAGCCCGCGCGGCTTCCGGCACTATCGGGTATAACCTGCGAAATAACGGGTTTGACCTCGGGCTGATAACTGCTGAGGCCGATTTTCTTCAAAAACTCCCCATTCAGATCATCCGCCTGGATGCTGCTCAAATCCAGCATCCGCAGTCCGGTCTGACCGTGGATGTCAGTCACTTCCACGGCAAGTGAAGGAGGCCGTTCCACGGCATGCGACAATAACAACCAGCTCGCATCCTGCCAGGTTTCCACCGGTTCACCCTCGATTCGTCTCAGAGTGTCGCCCTTCTTGAAGCCGGCAAATGCCGCCGGGGTTGCGGAGGCAACAGGTCCGAGAACAGGCTTCATCGCATGGATACCCAGCATGAACAGCAGCCAGTAAAGGACGATCGCCAGCAGAAAATTTGCGACCGGCCCGGCTGCGACAATGGCAAACCGTTGCGAAACCGGCTTGCGGTTGAATGAGCGTGGCAACTCCTCCGGTGCAACCGTTCCTTCACGTTCATCGAGCATCTTCACATAGCCGCCAAGAGGAAAGGCTGCAATAACCCATTCGGTCTGGTCTTTTCCCACCTGCTTCCGCATCAGCGGGCGACCAAAACCAATGGAAAAACGCAACACTTTTACTCCACACCAGCGGGCGATGAGGTAATGGCCGAATTCGTGAAACACGATCAGCAGGCCAAGCGCAACGACGAAAGCGGCAAGGGTAAAAAGGAATGTCATGCTTCTACGGGTCTGCGTTCCGGCAGACTCTCTGATACGAAGAAGTAAAGGAAGTCTTCCATCTTCGCATGGATGGAATGGAAGCCGCAATCAGGACTGATGGAGCTTACGCAACCGGCGGAACGGGTAAAGCTGATCCCGTAAACGAATCCGGCGCTTCGCGGGTTCACATCTGCCATAGCGCCTGCATAAGCGCTACCGGAACCAGCCGAATGTCCGGATCTGCTGGATGAATGAGAAGCCTTCCTCAGAAGGAGTGGATAAACCGTTGTCCAGCCTGCCGGAAAGGCCAATGATTGCGACACTTTATGCCAGGCACGTCAGCCATTCTTGGGCCGCTTCGCGCGCCATGCCGTCTGCCGCCAGCACATCATCCAGAGTCGCGATGTCCCTGCGGCCAATTGTCTGCATGACATCCTCGATCATGGCGGGAATGGCCGTGAATGGCATGAGACATTTGAGAAAGGAATCCACTGCCACTTCATTGGCAGCGTTCAGCACAGCCGGGGCGCTTCCCCCGCTTGCCAGCGCCTGATATGCCAGCCGCAGGCAGGGAAAGCGTTCAAAATCGGGAGCCTCGAAATCCAGCCGGGCGACCTTGAACATATCCAGAGGGTTGACTCCAGTCTCGATCCGTTCAGGGAAACCAAGTGCATGGGCAATGGGAGTACGCATATCAGGATTGCCCAGTTGCGCCAATACCGAGCCATCCACATATTCGACCATGGAATGAATGATGCTCTGCGGGTGAATGACGACCTCTATTTGCTCGGGCGAGGCTTCGAACAACCAGTGCGCTTCGATGACTTCGAGCCCCTTGTTCATCATGGTAGCGGAATCGACCGAAATCTTCTGCCCCATTACCCAATTGGGATGAGCACACGCCTGCCCGGGTGTTACATTTTCCAGTGCGGCCAGCGGCATCTGGCGAAAGGGGCCGCCAGATGCCGTCAGCAGAATGCGGCGCACGCCCACTGCGTGCAGATCTCCACTGAAGTGCTGCGGCAGGGACTGGAAAATAGCATTGTGTTCGCTATCGATCGGGAGCAGGGTTGCGTGATTTTCCTTGACCACGTCCGTGAATATGCGCCCCGCCATCACCATTGTTTCCTTGTTGGCAAGCAATACCCGCTTGCCGGTCGCAGCCGCTGCAAATGTGGGACGTATTCCGGCTGCACCCACGATCGCTGCCATCACCGTATCCACATCCGGCAGCGAAGCGACTTTTTCCAGCGAATCCACACCCCAGAGCACTTCAGTGGCAAGTCCTGCTCCACGAATTTCCACCCGCAGCCGTTCCGCGCTGGCCTCGTCCAGCAGCACCGCATAGCGCGGCTCAAAGCGCCGGCATTGTTCCAGGATTTTCTGGACACTCTTGTTCGCGGTAAGGGCCACGACGCGAAACCGGTCGGGGTGACGCGCTACCACATCCAGCGTGTTTACGCCAATGCTGCCTGTGGAACCCAGAATGGTGAGATGACGAACAGCAATCATGATCAGGTATGTAGCAGGAGAAGTGCCAAAGCGGCAACGGGCAGGGTTGAGGTCAGTGCATCGATCCTGTCAAGTATACCACCGTGGCCAGGCAAAATAGTGCCGCTGTCCTTGAGTCCGGCGTGACGCTTCATCAGCGATTCAAATAAATCGCCCACGATTCCCAGCGCGGCAAGAAGCAGCAGCAGCGGAATCAATAACGCGGCGGGAATCGCGTCCTCGCCGTAACTCCAGAAAAGTGCGTAAACCAGTACCGCAACAAACGCTCCAGCCACACCCTCCCAGGTTTTACCGGGACTGATGCTTGGCGCGAGTCTGTTTTTTCCCCAGGTGCGCCCGGAAAAATATGCGGCTGTATCGGATAGCCAGATAGCGCCCATGAACCCGAGCAGGAGGAGGGGATCGATTGCGCGCAGCTGGTATAACGCAAGACAGGTCGGCAGCAGCACCAGCCAGCCGATAAACGCGAGCAGGATGACACTCCCGACAGGACGCCTCGATTTCAGGAAAATCGTCGCGCCGAAGATCCAGAATATCAGTGATGCAAAGTAAACCCCCAGGAATGAGGACGTATAGGGATCAACAGCAACCGCGCTACTCAATACAAAGAGGAGTTCGCCTGCCAGCAGTACCGTCAATAAAAGATAAGCGATGGTATGGTTGAGAGAAAACCTGGCAAGCCGGGTCCATTCCAGCGAGCCGGCGATTGTCAGCGCAAGCAGCAACGCCATCCAGAAGATGGGAGATAAGTAGAATAACGCCGCCAGAAAGGCGGATAGCATAATGACGGCGGTAAGAACCCGTGCCCGGAGCATAGTTGAGACGGTCAGTAAAAAGCACGGATCGGAACGTGCGGAAGCTATGCCATCGCTTTCTCGATGACTTCTCTGCCTCCACGCAAGGATGATGCCGCTTGGAGTTGCTCGCTGGTTCGTCCAAATCGGCGCTCGCGTTGCTGATAAGACTGGATGGCGAGATCCAGGGCGCGCTCATCAAAATCCGGCCATAACGTGTCGGTAAAATAGAGCTCGGTGTATGCCAGTTGCCAGAGAAGAAAGTTGCTGATGCGCTTTTCGCCTCCCGTACGAATGAATAGATCCGGTTCCGGCGCATGATTGAGAGCGAAATACTGCATCAGGTCTTTTTCATCGAAAGTCGTCCCCAGATGAGGGCATTCGGCAAGCATTTTTCGAACAGCTTGCATGATATCCCACCGACCGCCGTAATTAGCCGCGATAGTCAGCGTGAAACGTTCATTGGCAGCCGTGAGCGCTTCGCCGTTGCGTATGAACTCGATGATCTTCGGCTCGAATCTCGATAGATCCCCGATTACCTTGAAGCGGATACCGTTCTCATGCAGCTTGGACACCTCCTGCTCCAGGACGCTTATGAACAACTGCATCAGGAACGCGACTTCTTCAGGTGGCCTGCGCCAGTTTTCGCTGCTGAAGGCAAATAATGTCAGGTATTTGACACCCCGCTCCATGCAGGCCCGGATTGCGGAGCGTACTGTCTCCACCCCACGCTTGTGACCTGCCATGCGCGGCATGAACCGTTTTTTTGCCCACCGTCCATTGCCATCCATGATGATGGCGACGTGCCGGGGAATTTCGTCAGTTTCAGGTATTTCACGCGTCGAACTGATGATGGCTGGCATGGAGAATACTGTTGAGATTCAAAATTGAAATCGAAGGTATTTTTATTTCGGGTACGGCTATTCCGGAACAGGCAAGTGGGGCCACTGCTTTCACCTCCCGCAATATTACTCCATTTATACGGCCATCAGTTCGGCTTCTTTGGCCTGGAGGAGCTTGTCTATTTCCGCGATATAGCGATCGGTAAGTTTCTGGATATCATCCTGTCCCCGGCGTTCTTCATCCTCGGCAATCTTTTTTTCCTTGAGCAAGTCCTTCAGGTGCGCATTTGCGTCCCGGCGGATGTTTCGCATTGCCACACGCGCGGCTTCACCCTCGTGCTTTACCACCTTGGTGAGATCACGCCTCCGTTCCTCGGTGAGCGGTGGCATGGGTACCCGGATCAATTCGCCTACGGTCGCTGGATTCAACCCCAGGTCTGAATTGCGGATGGCTTTTTCTATCGCGCCCAGCATCTTCTTTTCCCATGGCGCTACGGTAATAGTGCGGGCATCCGCAAGGTTGATGCTTGCCACCTGGTTGATTGCTGTCGGATTCCCGTAATAATCCACGGTGACGTGATCCAGCAGACCTGTATGGGCGCGCCCGGTTCGTATCTTGCCCAGATCCAGTTTCAATGCTTCCAGGCTTTTCTGCATTTTCTGTTCGGCGGATTTTTTTATCTCGGCAATCATGATAGTTAGAAATGACGTAAATGATATATAGTCATGACATATAACCCAAGGCCATCCTGGTTTCGGCAGCCTGCCGCGGCACGAGGCCGACAATTCAAGCTGTGGCCCCTCTATATCCGATCAAATGGCCAGGGTAGCCGGAGAAAGTACTCAGACTTCCACCAACGTACCCTCTTCCTCGCCCATGACTACCCGTTTCAACGCCCCCGCCTTGAAGATACTGAAGACTTTGAGCGGAAGCTTCTGGTCGCGGCACAACGTCAGCGCCGTCGCGTCCATTACCTTGAGATTCTCGGCAATAGCTGTGTCGAACGACAACCTCTGGTAGCGTTCAGCATCCGGATTTATCTTGGGATCGGTGGTATATACGCCATCCACCTTGGTAGCCTTGAGCACGATATCCACGTTCATTTCCATTCCCCGTAGAGCCGCCGCTGTATCGGTCGTAAAAAATGGATTACCGGTGCCGGCGGCAAAAATGACCACCTTGCCTGCCTCCAGATAGCGTATTGCCTTGCCCCGGATATACGGTTCCACCACCTGATCGATGCGCAGGGCGGATTGCACCCTGCTCACCAGGCCCGCCCGCCGCATCGCATCCTGCAATGCCAGCGCATTCATGACGGTTGCGAGCATCCCCATATAGTCCGCGGTCGCGCGGTCCATGCCTTCCGCAGACGAGGTCATCCCCCGGAAAATGTTGCCACCGCCTATCACTACCGCAACCTCGACACCCAGCTGATTCACTTCAGCTATCTCGGCCACGATTCGCTCGATTACATCCCGGTTGATGCCATAACTATCGTCACCCATGAGAGCTTCGCCCGAGAGCTTCAGCAGGATGCGCTTATAAGCGGGTAAGGTCATGAGCAATCCGGCGGGCTAAGAAGTTTTTTCCTGTTTGGCCTGACCCATTTGCGCCATGACTTCGGCAGCAAAATCGCCAGATTTCTTTTCTATCCCTTCCCCAACGATATACAAGGTAAAACCGTTGACGTGGGCGGATTTTTCTGCGAGCAACTGTTTCACCGTCTGATCCGGATTTTTGACGAACGGCTGCCCCAGAAGCGTTATCTCGGCGAGATATTTGGCAATACGGCCATCGACCATGCGCGCAACGATATCGGCCGGCTTCCCGCTCTCCGCTGCCTGGGCGGTATATATCTGGCGTTCACGCTCCAGCAGCTCCGGAGAAACCTGCTCGCTTGACACGCACACCGGCTTGCTGGCGGCGATATGCATCGCGAGGTCCTTGCCCAGGGCCTGATCGCCGCCCGTATAATCGACCATGACGCCTATTTTTGCGCCGTGCAGATAGGATGCAAGACGACCATCCTGCGAATCGGCCGCCTCATGGCGCACAAAACGACGTATGCTGATGTTTTCGCCCAGCCTCATTACCAGCGCTTTCCGGAATTCCTCCACGCTTTCACCGTTTGCCAACCTGGCATTTGCGAGCGCCTCGTTGTCCGCTACGCTTTCCGTTGTCAGCAATTCTGCAAGGCTGCGCGCAAAGCTGATGAAGTCCTCGTTCCTTGCGACGAAATCGGTTTCGCAGTTGACTTCCACCAGTGCACCGCTCCTGCCGTCACGCGCGATATGGGCCGCCACCATTCCTTCCGCTGCGGTCCGCCCGGCTGCCTTGCTCGCCTTGGCGCCACTCTTGATACGCAGAAGGTCTTCTGCGGCTTTCATGTCTCCACCGGTTTCAGCCAGGGCCTTCTTACACTCCATCATGCCGAGACCCGTCATCTCGCGCAATTCCTTCACCATTTGTGCGGTGATTTCCGCCATATTCGCTCCAGATAATTTTCAAAAAAGAAGCGCTGGATGTGCGCGCCTCCGGCACGGATTCATGTGCTCCACTCCGACGAGATTTATCCCTTATTCCTGCTCGCCGGCTACTGCCTCATCCGTTTCCTCGAAATCGCTCTGTACACTCTGTACAATTTCCTGGATGGCCTGATTCCGGCCTTCCAGAATGGCGTCCGCGACACCGCGGGCATAAAGGCGAATTGCCTGGCTGGAATCGTCGTTTCCAGGAATGACATAATCTACGCCCGCCGGACTATGGTTACTGTCCACAATACCGACAATAGGGATACCGAGCTTCCTGGCCTCGGTTATCGCCCCTTTCTGATAGCCGACATCGATGACGAACATAGCGTCCGGCAGACTCTTCATGTCCTTGATGCCTCCCAGACTGCGATTGAGTTTTTCCAGTTCCCGCTGCAGATCCAATGCTTCTTTCTTGGAAAGCTTGTCGAGCGTTCCATCCTCCATCATCGCTTCCATATCATGGAGTCTTTTAACGGATTGTTTGATCGTCTTGAAGTTGGTGAGCATTCCACCGAGCCAGCGTTGGTCGACGAAGGGCGAGCCGCAGCGCATTGCTTCCTCGCGCACGATATCCCGTGCCTGACGCTTGGTTCCGACAAATAAAATCGTGCCTTTGTTGGCCGCCAGCTGACGCACGTAATTCATCGCTTCCTGGTACATTACCAGGGTTTTTTCCAGATTGATGATGTGTATCTTGTTGCGATGGCCAAAAATATACGGCGCCATCCTGGGACTCCAGAAGCGGGTCTGATGCCCGAAATGAACTCCCGCCTCCAGCATTTGCCGCATCGTTACTGACATAAAATTTCTCCTTTAAGGGTTGAGCCTCCATCTGCCATAGTCGCTCCGCTTCAATGCAGAGCACCCTTTAGAAACAGGCGGATGTGTGAATTTGAACCGACTTTTAATTTGAACGACTTTTAACTTGACCGTCCCATCTGGATGCAGCAATGAACGCTGCCGCAGCAACTGCAGCGGAAGCAGTATCCGCGGAAAATGGCACCAGATTCAATCTTCCAGGCAAACCTGACTGACTCTGCAAACCCTGCAAAACTGGGCGAGGCCGAGTTAACTATAGATTATACCATTCCTGAATTGATTCACCCAATTGAACTTGTGCTGTGCCAGATACAATAGTCGGGTACGGATACGGTGATGCCGCTGTTCACAGAAGAGGAGCATCCCGCTCACGGAGGGAAACTGAGGGGAATCTGCGGATTGGAATCTACGGATGTGCTATGTGTGTCAACGAACAGACCTGCATCCGCAACTGCCGGAAACTGACATCTGACGCGTGCTGAACAAGTACCGCCTCTATTTTAATGAAATCAATTAAAAGTAAAAGGAGAAGAACATGGCACACGATACCTCAAAGGATACTTTACAAAACGCGGCGAGCGATGCCCGGGAAGCTGCGGAAAATATGACTCGGCATGCGGGCGATGCGGCCCGACGCGTAGGCTGGGCAGCGAAATCGGCCGGTCAGGAAGTCGGATCGGTGGCAAGGGATGAGTTTGAAAAGCTGAGAGCCGATCTGGATGATCTCATTTCCCGCATTCCCAATCTCTCAGACGTTGACCTGGAAGAGGCCAAGGAAAAACTTATGGCAAAAATTGCTGACACGCGCGCGGCTGTCCACGACCTGACGGAGGACGCCCATGAGCAATTTGACTATGCCGTCGAATGCTCGAAGGAGTGTATACGTGAACATCCTCTCCAATCGGTTGGCTACGCGGCCGGGATCGGCCTTATAATCGGCCTGTTGCTGGCCCGCCGCTAAGCCCGTGCGTTCGCTACTTAGCCCGAGATGAACCGCCATGTTTGAGACCATTAAAAAAGCGAAAGAAATTGGAGTTCTCATCCTCGAACGCCTCAGCGAATACATTGAACTGATAAAAATATCCGTGGAGATTCAGGGAAGGAACTTAAAGCGACGGTTGATCGGCTACGTCGTGATGACGTTTCTCTCCGTCCTGAGTCTTGTGTTCGCGGGAGTTGCCGTTATCGTTACTTTCTGGGACACCCCCTATCGCGTGGTCTCAGCCTGGGGAGTTGTCGCTTTCTATGCCTTGACTGCCTTTGTAGCTTATTTCACGATCCCCGGTCAGACAGATTCCGTTTCAGCTTTTGATACCGTGCGTGATGAACTACAGCAGGATATCAAGCTGATGAAGGACATCGTATGAGCACCTCGCTGGAATATGAAAAAAAGGCGCTGTTGGAGCGGATGCATGCCAGCCGCAGCGAATATCGATCCAGGTATGGACATGAGGATGAGCGGACGCAGTTGACGGGCGACGATGTTTTTCCGCGCAGTCGGACATTCAGGTTCATAGCGCGCCACCCCTACTCTCTCTCGCTGGGTCTGTTAGCCGTGTTGGCCGCAATGCCATCCAGATCGTTGAGCAAAGCGGTAAAAAGCGGCATTGCCCTATCCTCCGGCGTCCTGGGCAGCAGCGCGAGAACCCTGGTGATGCGTGAGGTTCTGCCGGTGGTGATAAGATCGCTGAATTCCCGCCGGCGGATGTAATTTCGGGTGCAGGAGTAATAAAAGCAGCGTCATTTAAAAAGCACAGGGAAAAATTGATCAGGGAGAAAGATTTTCCAATTTTCTCGGGAGAGTCATGATGTTAAAATATTTTATTGCCTGGCTTCTGGGTGTGCCTGCGTTTATTTTAATCGTCATTTACTTGTTGATGAATTAGGCGGAGATTCCCGATCCATGCGGCCGGGCCGGGGTTTTCTGCTTCCTCCGCCTCCCTGCCTGCAACCGCAACCACAATTCAGTGGGGTTGACTTGAAAAATCGCTACCTATCAGGAAGCATCGGCATTGCGTTGCTCATTGCTGCTTGCGGCCTTCCGGCACGGGCCTTCGCGGAGACAAAGATGGCGGAGGTTTCCGCGGAACGAAAACCGGATGCGCGTGAGGTTGTCACGCCGCCCTGGGAACTGTACGACACCGATGAGGATGGGTACATAACCATGAAGGAGGCTGCGGTACAGAAAATGTCTCCCCAGGTTTTCCGCAGTCTTGATATCGATCGGGATGGCAGACTGAACAGGAATGAGTTCACCAAAGTGCCTCCCATGCAGGAGAGGTGAGTAGCAGTCTTTTGATATTCCCTGTAAAAAATCAGGCGGAGTACTGAAAACTCGAGGTGGTGGAATAGATGTAACACTTGTATTTCCGCTACAATTCTCCCGATGATTTCAACAGATGCAGTTGTTCCCGCAGTTGATGCGAAAGGGGTGGCTGACGCTCGCGCAGCCACCGGAAACATCCTTCTGGTCGGGATGATGGGCGCCGGAAAAACGACGGTGGGAAGGCTCCTCTCCCATTTCCTGGAAAAAACCTTTTACGACTCGGATCGGGAAATACAAAAACGAACGGGTGTCAGCATTCCCACGATCTTCGAGATCGAAGGAGAAGCCGGTTTTCGCAGACGCGAGACCGAGATACTGTCCGAACTCATGAATGCAAGGAATATCATTCTGGCGACGGGAGGCGGAGCCGTATTGAGTGAAGTAAACCGGACGATGCTGAAGCACGGCGGTACCGTGATATATCTGCGAGCCTCCATTGACGACTTATGGCGCCGCACGCGGCATGACAGGAATCGTCCGCTGCTGCAAACCTCCGACCCCCGCGCAAGACTGGCTGAACTGTTTGTGCAGCGCGACCCCTTATACCGGGAGACGGCGCACATCGTGGTGGAGAGCGGGAAACGAAGCCCCCGGCATCTTGCTCAATCGCTGGCCCAACAGCTGACGATCTCATCCCGTACCGGATAAAATAAAAACCGGTTGGGAGATTCTGTCATTTCCCCTCCCCCCATTTCACCGGTTGGAAAACCGCTATTCGGCCAAGGGCGGTCTGTCCGGGAACAGCACATCGGTAAAACCGAATGTGCGAAAATCGGTAATCCGCATCGGGTAGAGAATCCCCTGCAAGTGATCGCATTCGTGTTGCACCACCCGGGCGTGAAATCCCTCCACCGTCCGATCTATGCGATTACCATATTGGTCCGAACCCTCATAACGTATCCTGGCATATCGGGGGACCATCCCGCGCAGACCGGGAACACTCAGACAGCCTTCCCAATCCTGCTCCATATATTCCGTGAGAGGGGTCAGTACCGGATTTACCAGCACTGTGTAGGGTACCTCCTCCGCATCCGGATAGCGTGGATTATGCTCCACCCCGAAAATGACAACCTGCAGGCTGATCCCGATCTGCGGCGCAGCCAGGCCGGCGCCCTCCAACGCCTCCATCGTATCACGCATGTCTTGAAGCAATGCTTCGAACTCAGGCGCGCTGAAATTCTCCACCTTCCGGGCCACTTCGAGTAAGCGGGGATCCCCCATTTTGAGGACAGACTTAATCGGCATCGAGCATTACCACCCATTCGAGAATATTTCTGACCCTGACCATCGTTTTTTCCAGAACGGCATGGGCCTCATCCAGACGGATGAGATGAGCGCTGTTTTTACGCCCAGCCGCATAATTTGCGACCACAGCCATGGTTGCGTAGCACAGGCCCAACTCCTTGGCAAGGGCAGCCTCGGGCATACCTGTCATTCCAACCATGTCAACCCCATCCCGCTCCAGCCGGTTGATTTCAGCCGCAGTTTCGAGCCGCGGCCCCTGGGTCGCCCCATAAACTCCTCCGTCAAGCACCTTTTCGCCGGCACGTTCTGCTGCTTCCAGGAGACGCTTGCGGGTCAAAGGACAGTAGGGCTCGGTGAAATCGATGTAGGTCACTGACCGGTCTTTGCCATCGTAATAGGTATACTTGCGACTGTGGGTATAGTCGATGATCTGATCAGGAATCACTACCGTGCCTGGTGCGAGATCAGTACGGATTCCACCTACCGAAGCAACCGCTATCACCCTCGTCAGATTCACCGACTGCAATGCCCACAGATTGGCGCGGTAATTCACCTCGTGGGGGGGAATCGTATATCCATATCCATGACGCGCCAGAAAAACGACGGTATTGTTACGTATCTTGCCGAAAGTCAGGGGCCCTGATGGCTCCCCGTAAGGGGTCGTTACAACTTTCTGATGAGAAATTTCAAGACACTCAAGCTGGGCCATTCCGGTCCCGCCAATAATTGCAAGCATATCTCTGGATTTTACCTCACTCTTTCAAGGCATAGATGGCGGGCAAGTTTCGCCATGCCCCATATATATCCATGCCAAAGCCGAAGACGTAGCGGTTCGGCACCACAAGACCTACAAAATCCGCACTGATCGGCCTGGGGCGGGCAATATCCTTTTCGGCAAAAACGGCGCTGTAAAATGCGGCTGCGCCGTGGCTCATCACCCATTCACGTATGGCGGCGAGCGTGATTCCTTCATCGAGGATATCATCTACCACCAGTACGACCCGGTCTTGCACATTTTCGCCCGGTGAGGCTTTCCAGTCGATCGCGCCGCCGCGCGTTTTGTCAGCGTAACGGCTGACGTGAAGATAATCGAAATTAAGCGGGAACTCCAGCAGAGGAAGCAGTTGCCCGGTAAACACAACCGCGCCGCCCATAATGCTCAGCACCAGAGGATACCGATGTGCCAGAACAGCCGTAATATCGGCTGCCATACGCCTGACGGTTTCCACTACAGCATCAGCAGGAAATATCTGCTCTGCTTCTCTCAGAATTTTCTGTGCATCCTCGTATGGAAGCATCGGCACGGGTAACCTGATGAAGAATAAGGGCAGGAAAAATTCGATCGGACAATGGATGGCTAGACGCTGGTATGCCCCATGCATCTGGTATCGAGATACGCCGCAAACTCGCGCCCGACCTCAGGATGCTGAAGCGCCAGCGCAATCGTTGCCTTGAGGTATCCTATCTTGCTCCCGCAATCGTAACGCGTTCCGCGGAATTCGTATGCCAGCGCCCGCTCTTCCCGCAGAAGCGAGGCGATTCCATCGGTCAGCTGAATCTCCCCGCCGGCGCCCGGTTGCACCCTTTCCAGGTGCTCGAAGATTTTCGGAGTCAAAATATAGCGTCCGACGACACCCAGGGTAGAGGGGGCATTCTTCGGGTCGGGTTTTTCCACGATTCCGGTAATGGGATGCAAGCCGTTCATTCCAGGCCCGCATTTCACAATGCCATAATTCCTGGTGTCTTCAGGCTCGACATTCTGTACGGCCAGAATCGAACAGCCGTTCTCCTCGTACACCTTGCCCAGCTGCCGCATGATCGGCTCATCTCCCACGAGCAAGTCGTCTGCCAGCAGCACGGCAAAAGGATCATTTCCCACCGCCGGACGCGCGCAAAGGATAGCGTGCCCTAACCCGAGTGCTTCCGACTGCCGGATGTAAATGCAATGAATGTTTTTGGGCAGGATGCTGCGCAGCATTTCCAGCGTTTCATTTTTGCCACGTGCCTCCAGTTCACTTTCCATTTCGTACGCTTTGTCGAAATGGTCTTCGATGGCACGCTTGTGACGGCCGGTTATGAAAATCATGTCCGTGATACCCGCTGCGATCGCCTCTTCAACGGCGTACTGAATCAACGGTTTGTCTACAATAGGCATCATTTCTTTGGGATTTGCCTTCGTCGCGGGGAGAAAACGAGTACCCATTCCTGCCACCGGAAAAACTGCTTTACGTATTTTGGGCATTAATTAAACCACCTGTTCAGGAATCCGCTTGCGTCGAACTGTCATCTGCTTGTGAAGCCTGCAATAATCGCATCAATTCCGCTTCGTCAAGAAGCGCCACTCCCAATTCAAGCGCCTTGTCATACTTGCTGCCTGAGTCCGAGCCCGCCACGACGTAATCGGTTTTTTTGGACACGCTGCCGGCAACCTTCCCTCCCATCGCTTCAATTTTCTCCCTGGCCTCCTCCCGGCTCATGGTCGGCAGAGTTCCCGTCAGCACAAAGATCCTGCCGGCAATTTTACTGCTTGCGGCGCCTGCCTCCAGATGTGCAGAACCGGCTGCATGGTCTGCTGTCTGTATGCCCGCATCTTCTTTCCAGCGTATTCCCACGGCGCGCAGTTGCTCTACAACCTCACGATTGTGCCTCTCGCCAAAAAAACCGGCAATACTTTGGGCGACGACAGGTCCCACATCCGATACCTGCTGCAAAGTTTCCACATCTGCTTCCATCAGGCGGTCGAGCCCTCCGAAATGGCGGGCCAGGTCCCTCGCAGTGGCCTCGCCCACGTTTCGAATACCCAGGGAATAGATGAATCGGGCCAGAATCGTATCTTTGCTTTTTTCAATTTCATTGATAATATTTCCCGCCGATTTCTCCCCCATCCGGTCCAGCGCGGCGAGCGCAGCCAGTCCCAGCTTATACAAGTCCGCGGGGGTCCGAATGATGGCATTGTCCACCAGGTGATCCACCAGCTTATCGCCCAGTCCGTGAATGTTCATGGCGCGGCGCGACGCAAAATGCAGAATTGCCTGTTTCCGTTGAGCGGGGCAGAACAATCCGCCCGTGCAACGGGTCAGCGTTTCTCCGGGCAGTCGTACCGTCCTGGAGCCGCATACCGGGCAGTGCCGAGGCATCACGAAAGGTTTCGCATCCGACGGCCGGCTTTCCTTCTGAACTGCGACCACTTCCGGAATGACATCTCCTGCTCGCCTTACCGTTACCCGGTCCCCGATCATGACGTCCTTGCGCCGGATCTCATCTTCGTTATGCAGGGTTGCATTGGTGACGGTCGCCCCTCCGACGAATACGGGCTTGAGGCGCGCCACCGGCGTCAGTGCCCCCGTTCTGCCCACCTGCACATCGATTCCGAGCAATTCGGTCGTTGCCTCCTGCGCCGGAAACTTATGGGCGAGCGCGAAGCGCGGAGCGCGTGATACAAAGCCGAGTTTTTCCTGATATTCCAATTGGTTGACCTTGTACACCGTACCATCGATGTCATAAGGCAATTGTTCGCGCAATCCACTTATTTCATGATGATACTCCAGCAAACCGGCAACGCCTGTCACCGTCCTGCGTTCGCGCATTACAGGAAAGCGCAGTGACGAGAGATAGTCAAGCAGGTGGCTGTGTGTATCCTGGGGAACATTCCCCCCTTCGCAGGCACCGATGCCATATGCGAAGAACCTCAGGTTGCGATTGGCAGTAATGCGGGGATCGAGTTGCCGCAGGGAACCTGCGGCAGCATTGCGCGGATTTATAAAGGTCTTTTCGTTCTTTTCACGCTGCTGCCGATTCAATCGCTCGAAGTCCGCTTTCAACATCAATACCTCACCCCGGACTTCCAGAAATGCGGGAACTCCGGCACCCCCGTCTGCCACCTTCAGGCCAAGAGGAATGCTGCGAATGGTTTTCAGGTTCAAGGTCACATCCTCTCCGATGTAGCCGTCTCCACGGGTGGCTCCCGAGACAAGCGTGCCGTTCTCATAGCAGAGGCTTATGGCCAGACCATCGAATTTCGGCTCTACCGCATACTCGGCGTGGTCGATGCCGAGGGACTGACGCACGCGCCGATCGAATGCTTCTACCTCGCCCTCCGTGAATGCATTGCTCAGCGAAAGCATCGGGGTACGATGAGCGACCCGGGGAAACGCTTTGAGGGGTGGAATACCGACACGCTGGGTGGGAGAATCGGGCGTTATGAGTTGCGGATGACGCTGCTCGAGTTCCTCCAGTTCGCGGAACAGCTTGTCGAAGTCCGCATCGGGAATCGTCGGGGTGTCCAGTTCGTAATAACGGATATTATGCAGTTCGATTGCATCGCGCAGTTCCTGCATATGACGTGATATTTCGCTCAGGCGTTCACTCACGCAAACAGCCTCAGCGCTATCTGCCCCCCCGGCGGGATATTGCGCGCCATCATCACGGATTGAATGCTGCTCAATTGTTGTTTGATTTTCCGGATGCCGCCCTCGCTCAATGGCACGCGGTTGTCATCCACCATGAGCCCCCCGAGCGCTTCGGAGAAAGTTTCAGCCAGATGGATCATCTGATTGAAAATGCGTTCACCGTTGGCAACTCGCGGCACGTCAAGAAAAAGCGTGATGCCGCGGGTGGTGAGCGTTCGAATACTGTCGGGAAGAAAAGGAGGGGGCTCATAATTGCCCAGGGAAAACAAAACAACGTTGTTTTCGTCCCGGTAATGAAACATCCCCTCGTCCCCCAGCTTGAAGCCGCATGCTTCCGCCATGACTCGAATCTTGGCGCCGGTAAAAACGCTGGTATCCTTGCTGATGATATTGATGCCGGCCATGACATCCACCTGGGTACAGAATTCATCGAGCATCAGGGCCCGGCTGTAATTCTTATGTATGTCAGGGCAATGGGCAGTTGCATTGACGCGGGCGGCAAAACTTTCCGCCATGTCGCGAAATTCACCCAGGCTCACTTCGCTCACAGGTCCTGCGCGATCAGCCAGCTGCAGGCAACCCTTCAGATTGACGTAGCCCGCTTTGCCCTCCCGGCTACGTGTATCCGCCGGGATTTCTTCCCAGGATGCATCTGCTTCCTGCTTCCCCATCCACCGCACCGGCTTGCTGAAATCAGATTTACGATCCAGCACATCCGCCAGCGTCAAATCAGCGAACGGTGTCTCACGGGCGATCTGAACCACATAATCCACTGCGTCGGAGACATTGTCCCCTTCGATCGGCCTTTCCTCATCACCCGATGGGTCTGCCGATATACGGAATTTTTCGTGAACAACGGCTCCTTCACGGCGAGAATCTTCATCGACCGATCTGCGAGCAGGCACACTGAAGGAAGCGGGTCCTTTAAACCGGGTGCGCTCAATCGCTTTTCCGGCCTTCGGCCTGGATGGAGAATTAAGAGCTGGATGGACGTTCGCTTTCTGAGCCGGTTGGGTTATTTCCGGCGAAGCATTCGAATTTGTACCGGGTTCGGCTTCAGGATCGCGCGGCTCGGCGCCAGTGCTGAGGCGAGGTTCTATTCTTTCCTCTCCCTTGGCAGATACACCCGCTCCCAGGAGTATATCCTCGTGCTCCCGGCTGAATGCCTGCTCCGCGTTGCGACGGTAGCGGCGTTGCTGCGTCCAGTTAAAAACGATTACGCCGAGCACCACGACGATGCCAATGCCGATCAGGCTGATTTGCAATTCACTTAGATTGCCCATGGTCGCTTCACGTTGCAAAGGCCGTATCGCCCAGTCTTACAGCTTCCTCGATTTCTACCGCCACCACGCGCGATACGCCTTTCTCCTGCATGGTGACCCCTATTAACTGCTGCGCCATTTCCATGGTAATTTTGTTGTGGCTGATAAATACGAACTGGGTCTGGCGCGACATCTTTCGCACAAGATTGCAGAAACGTTCAGTATTGCTGTCGTCCAGGGGAGCGTCCACCTCATCGAGCATACAAAATGGCGCCGGGTTGAGTTGAAACAGCGAGAATACGAACGCCAGCGCGGTCAGCGCCTTTTCGCCCCCGGATAACAAATGAATCGAGCTGTTTTTCTTGCCAGGAGGTTGAGCGACAATCTGTATGCCTGCATCCAGAATTTCTTCACCTCTCAGCATCAGCTTCGCATGTCCACCCCCGAATATGGTGGGGAACATGTCGCCCAGATGATTATTCACTTTCTCGACCGTTTCGAGCAACCGCTCACGGGTTTCACGATCTATGCGCCGTATTGCATTCCTGAGGGTTTCCGATGCTTCTTCCAGGTCCTGCGCCTGTGAATCGAGATAGGTTTTTCGGGTCTGGCAAGACTGCAATTCATCGAGCGCCGCGGTATTGACCGGCCCCAACGCGCCGATATCGCCACGCAACCTGCTGACCTCGCTCTGCAATGCGGCAGGACGTGTTTTTCCCAGAGAATTTATCAATTCCTCTTCGGGAATTTCGCACTCCTGCAGTTGTTCGCCAAACTGATTCTCGGTAATTCTGGCCTCCTGCTCCTTGAGGCGCATATGGTTGATTGCCTCCCGCAACGGATGCAATTTTTGTTCGGAAACCATTCGCTCCTGCTCTATCTGCCGCAATTTCGCAGCCAGATCTTCGAGGGCATTACGCGCCTCCGACAGTTTCTGTTCACGCTGCTCACGCAATTCCAGCCGTTCCTGCAGCATTCCTACCAGATGACTTTCATCGAAACTGTCTTGCTCGACCTGCAATTTTTCCAGCTGAACCCCGAATTCACCGACACTCCGCTCGATTCCCCCAATAGCGTTTTGCGCTTCCGCGATTTTGTGCTCGCAGGTTTTTTCATGAAAGGCAGCTTCCTGCATTTCCTTCAATGCATTCTGAGCAAGGTGGCGTTGAGTGACGAGTGACTCCTCGGCAGCCTCGCGCGCGCGTTGCTCCGTTCGCACCTGCTCCTGCAGAAATTTGATCCGTTCGCCCTGCTCGGCAAGCCTTGCTTCAGCATCGCACTGACGGGAGGCTTCTGCCTCTGCCTCCTGTTTGATTTCAGCCAGATCGCAATCGATCTGTTCGCGCCTCTGCTCGCTGCGTTCAGTTTCCTGGGTCAGCTTCAATGCCTGCATCTGCACATTATGATGCAGTTGCTGCAGCCGTTCATTCTCATGACGCAGACTGGAGAGAGATGACTCCAGATCGTAACATGTGTCTCCCGCAGTATCGAGCGCCGACTGTTCAACGTCGAACTTCACCCTCAGCGCCTCCATTTCCACTTCAATCTGCGCGATCTCCCGCTGCCGTGCAAGCACGCCATGCAGCTGCGAGTCAGGAGAGTAAAAGGTGAGGCTATGAGAGGTAACCACACAGCCTTCCCGCGTCACCAGCATTTCACCGGGTGAGAGCAGGTTTCGCCGGGAGAGCGCCGCATCGAGGCCATCAATCGCAAATATGCCGCTCAGCCATTCATCCACTACGGATTTTATGCTCATATCGCTGCAGGTCATATAAGAGCGCAATGCGACTCCTGCTCCCCCATCTCTTGCAGGTTTGTCATCCGCCTCTTCAGCCTCTGCGACCTTTGCAGCCTTTGCAGCCTTTTCAGTCTTTTGCAGACTTACCCCTGCCGGCTCGAACATCGCACACTTTCCTGGTGGAGGATTGGCCCACTCGAGCGCCGCCTCCAACTGCGCCACGCGTGTACCATTCAAACGCTCGCGCAGCACGGCTTCAAGCGCGTCTTCCCAACCCTTCTCGATCTGTATGCCTTGCCACAACCGCGGTAGAGAATCGAGCCGATGCCTTGCAAACCAGGCATTTAGACCTTCACTGCTTTCAAGACTTCCCTGCAGGCGCTGTAACGCGCTCAGCCGCGCTTCAGCCTGCATAACCTGCTGTTCCAGCACCTGCACGTTGCGCGCAAACTCGCGCTTGACTTCCTCAGCGTCAAGCAGCAGGTTTTCTGTTTGCGCAAACTCCTCCTGCTTTTGTTTCAGATCATGAGCAGTCGCTTCCACCTCGCGAGTCAGATTCGACAACTCCTCAATCCTTGATTCCGGCAAGGCGTCGCGTTCAGCCAGCAATCGTCCGCGGCGTGTTTCGAGTTGCTGAAGCGCCTTTTCGGCATGGGCGCGATGACTTTTTTCGAGCTGCTCCGACTGCTCTGCCAGCAGCAGGTCGCGCTGCGCCCCGGCAAGCTTTTCCTGCCGCGTGCGAAAAATGGTCTCGGCCAGCGGCAATTTTTCACTCTCCACCGTGGCTTTCTGTTTGCTCGCCTCGCTGCGTGACTGCGCCTGCTCGTACTCTTCGCGCCAGCGATTCAAGCTGTCCACCGCGGCATCACCCTGCCTGGCGTAATGCTCAAGCTGGTGCTTCATTGCGGCAATCTGCTGCGCGATGCGCTGATAATTTTCCCGCACGTGCTGAATCTGCTGTTCGGTATACGCCACGTCGGCATTGGCTGCGTACAGCTCGCCCTGAGCATCATGCAAAAGATCGCTAGCCGCAAAATGGTCCGCGCGCCTTTCCTCAAGCTGTTTTTCGGCCCTGCGCAATGCCGCTGCCTCAGCCTCAAGGGTTGTTTGGAGCGATTGAATTTCCTTTTCCGCCAGTGCCCGCTGCGATGCGGCTTCCTGTTTGCGGGCAAACCACAGGAGATTTTGCGCCTTGTCCAATCGACTCTGCAAGTCCTCGAACCGGCGGGCTGTTTCCGCCTGCTGCCCAAGACGCACCAATTGCTTTTCCAGTTCCTGGCAGATATCGTTTACGCGCAGAAGGTTTTCGCGTGTGTCCGCCAGCCGCGATTCCGTCTCCCGCCGCCGCTCCCGGTATCTGGAAATACCGGCTGCTTCCTCCAGAAATACACGGACCTCCTCCGGCTTGGCTTCGATGATGCGGGAAATCATTCCCTGCTCGATAATGGCGTAGCCGCGCCCCCCCAACCCGGTACCAAGAAAAATATCGGCAATATCGCGACGCCGTACGTGAATGTTATTGATGTAGTATGTGGATTCTCCGTCGCGCCTCAGTACCCGCTTGATGCAAATCTCCGCATAACTCGACCATTGCCCTGCTGCCTTGCCCAGGCTGTTGTCAAACGCCAGCTCCACGCTGGCCCTGCCT
Organism: Nitrosospira multiformis; assembly: GCA_017306155.1. Taxonomy (GTDB): domain Bacteria; phylum Pseudomonadota; class Gammaproteobacteria; order Burkholderiales; family Nitrosomonadaceae; genus Nitrosospira; species Nitrosospira multiformis_F. Next base: position 144,707 of record JAFKJB010000008.1, on the reverse strand, counting down.
ACAGGCTTGCGGCTCGTGGAGCCGTTAAAAATGACATCCTGCATCGATTCACCGCGTAGCGCGGAGGCCCTGGATTCGCCCAGAACCCAGCGGACAGCGTCGATAACATTGGATTTCCCGCACCCATTGGGGCCCACGACCCCCACCAGATCTCCTGGAAAGGGTATTTCCGTAGGATCGACAAAGGATTTGAAACCGGCGAGTTTGATGTGGGAAAGACGCAATTTGTCGTTTGCAAGCAGTTATAATGTGCAGCCGCAGAAGGTGATCTCCTGGATGAAGCTTCCGGTTCGGGAACATTCAGATCATCCTGGGAAAAGCCTCCCAAGGGAACTCATTCTAACCGATTTTGACAAAGATAAGAGAATGCCCAGCAACCCCGGTAAAAACCTGGAAACCTTCCCCAATCCTGCTCAGGAACGGGACTACCATATCCATATGGAAATTCCCGAGTTTACTTGCTTGTGTCCCAAAACCGGACAGCCCGATTTCGCGACCCTGATTCTGGATTATATTCCTGACAAGAAGTGTGTCGAACTTAAAAGCCTCAAGCTCTATATCTGGTCTTTCCGTGACGAGAACGCTTTCCACGAAGCGGTAACAAACCGGATTGCCGATGACCTGGTTACAGCCATGGAGCCTCGTTATCTGCGTCTCACGGCAAAATTCTACGTGCGCGGCGGCATTTTCACCACGGTCGTTGCAGACCATCGTCAATCCGGCTGGGCTCCCCTGCCCTCCGTAGACCTCCTCCATTTCGATAGCCAGCCCTCCACACGCGGATGAATCTACCCATGCGCCACCAGATGCAGACCCTGTTCAGCGAGGGCTTCTGTCCGCGCTGCCGGCTGGCAAACTTTGCTTGCTCGTCGAATCAATAAGATGTAGCTATCGGCGAACCACGGCGACGGCGTGGAAAAAGGCAGAAAACCCTATGCGAAATGATCGCGGCTATGGCAATGTCTGCCGCAGCCTCTTTTATAAGTTTCGGGCAGATTCAGCCTGCAATCTTTCCCTGATTTCTGCGCACAGCGCATAGCGCAGCCAGACCCAGCGCGAGAAGCGCCAGCGTAGCGGGCTCAGGGAGGACCGTTATTTCGCTTGGGGGCGGACCTTCCCCTTCCTCCAGGTTATTCCAGTTCCCGGTATCGCCATTTCCACCACCCCAATCCTCATTTCCTCCGCCCCCGCCGTTGCCTTCGTCCGTTCCACCATTCCCGTTACGCGGGCTGGATCCGCCTACTTCAGTTCCGCGCGGGCCGCCTTCACTGCCATTATCCGGAGCAGAATTATTACTGCCTGCTGGAGGCATCCCGCCGCCTCCTCCTGTATAAGCGTCCAGGGCATTTCTATTTCTGGCGGCAATTGCGTTGGAGCTTCCTCCAGCCCTGCTCCCATTTCTATTCGCATTGCCGCTTCCATCCGAACCACCCCCGAAGCCAAGGCAGTCGCCATCCCTTAGCTCCAGCCTGTTTTTCCGAACCTCGCGCAGTTGCGCGCATAATTGCCGCGTATTTCTTGCCCGAGCTACGTTGCCACTATAAGAATGCGGAGTAAACGGTGTGGTTTGTGAATTGCCTTCGGTGGGCTGCCACTGTGCCTGCATGAACAGGTCCGGAACAGCTAGCAGGTTTACCAGCCCTGCGTCATCATTGACGAAATCCGGAATATTGACGCCAAAAACTTCACTCCCTCCGAGCAAAGAGAGATCTGACTCGATCGATGGAGAAGCAAGATCCTCGGGCAGGGGAAGCATATCGAAATATCCCGCAGCCAACGGCAGAAGAAAGTCTGGCGACCGGTTCCAGGACGGACCGCTTGAATGTCCCACTGTATTCCCCATACCCTCAGTACCCTCCCCTTCCACTCTGAGTCGGGAAATACGATATTCGAATTGAGGGGCGGCAGACGCGACAGATTCGGACTGAAATAATGCAATTGCGTGCGCATTTGCCGAGAGTGTAATCCCTGCAAACATGCCTAACCGCCAGACAGCTTTCCTGATACTCATCATTCGATCCCCAACCCATTCTCACAATACCTGCTTTGATCTCGTACTCCGTTATTGTCAATTGGAGAGGTCAATCGCAACAAACCGGACGAGCGGATGAATCGAATCGTAGCAACTCCCCCCGCCAAAACAATTGGACATTGGTACACTGGGGGAAGAAAACAGCAATAAAGGTGGGAAGGTGGGTGAACGGGGAAATGGAGAATCAGGGCTTGTATTCCCTTCCCGAAATTTCTTCGGGACTTTCTTTCCGGATCAGGATATCCGTCAATGAACGGCGGGTCTGGAAAATACGTTCAGGATAACCACGCCGGCAACAATGAGCGCAAGACCCTGGATAGCGGGCCCATCGAGCGCTTGCCGAGGAAGAACCAGGCGACAAGCGATATGAGCACGACGCCGGCACCAGACCAGACAGCGTATGCCATTCCCACAGACAGGGTGCGCAAAGCAAGGGAAAGAAAGAAGAAAGCAACAGCATAGCCTGCCATGACCCCTACTGATGGCCAGAACTGCGAGAAGCCATTACTCGATTTCAGGGCTGAGGTTGCCACCATCTCGCTGACAATTGCAACAGACAGGAAAAACCATTGCATACCGGGAATCTCAGGCAATTTCAGAAAAGCGCAATGAAGACAATCAATCCCGATGCGGTGTGTGCGCAATCATACCGACTTGTTATGGGTTCTCCACTAGCATTCCACGGTCCTCGCGGTTCGCGGACTCCTCCATGGGGTGTGGGGTCCTACGGCAGCAGTGTGGACAGTATTTTAAAATAGAACCAAAAGTCTTTTTATTTCCTGGTCTTTCAGCGCATTGTTTCTTATACGCACTCTAGCGAGCAAAAAGCCAGTCACAGTATATAAAGCAGCAGAAAGGCTGAATGTCATATTCTGTTCTCGATCGAATATCAAGAAAGGGGAAACCGTGCGTTATCTGAATATCATCGCAGTCATGTTGTTTTTTACCTCACCTGTCCATGCTGCGGTAGAGGATGCGTATATCGCCGGTTATGCGGCGGGTATCCTGAAACAGGGCTTTGGAATGGAGATTCCGACTCTGGTGGTGAAAGATGGCATCATTATCGTACCTGAGGAGAAATTGAGATCCGAGAGTCGCGCGCAGGTTGTTCAGGCGCTGACGAAAATTCCGGGGGTAGCGGGGGTAACCATAGCGGAAAAAAGTGTCAGCAGAATTGCGAAACGCGAAGCATTCAAGCCTATTCAGCATCCTTCCATCACTCGGGAACCTGGAGCGGCAACGGCCGAGACCGAAGCAGGCGTACCTGCGGCGGGTCCCGTCGTGCTGGCAACCGGAATGCTGCCCGAAGGACATTTATTCAAGCCTTTACTGGCTGATCCGCGATGGGCACATTTCTCCGCCGCCTATCGCAACTATGTCGGCAACAACATTGACGGAAACAACAATGGCTCCGTCAGCTTTGGCGAAACCATTCCGTTCTACCGCGCCAACTTCGGGCAGTCCTCAGTACAGTGGGAAGCAGGGCTTCAAGCAGCCGTCTTCAGCGATTTCAATCTCGGCGCGCCTTCAACCGATCTCATCAATAGCGATTTCATAGCTTCAGTCTACGGAAGCGTGCGGGCAGGCCATTTTTCTGCTTTTGGCCGTGTCTATCATCAAAGTTCTCATCTTGGAGATGAATTGCTGCTGCGCAGGTTAACAGATCTGGAGCGGATCAACCTCAGCTATGAAGGGGCCGATCTCAGGCTGTCTTATGAATTTCCGTACGGGCTGAGGGTTTACGGCGGCGGAGGTGGAATCTTCCGCAAGGAACCCTCGAACATCAAGCCCTGGTCGATCCAGTATGGCGTCGAATTCCGGAGCCCATGGCGGCTCGCGTTTTTACCGCTGCGGCCGATCGCGGCGGTTGACCTCAAGAACCATCAGCAGAACGACTGGAACGCCGATGTATCCGCCCGGGCAGGCGTTCAGCTGGATCACTTCCGGGCATTCGGCCGCAACCTTCAGTTCCTGGTTGAGTATTTTCACGGAAACTCTCCAACGGGCCAGTTTTTCAGACAGCGGGTAGATTATCTCGGCGTTGGGGCGCACTATCATTTCTGACCGCTCATCACTGTAAAGAAACCGGAAAGTGTAAAGCGTTATACTGGGCGTGTCTGAGCTTCTGTCCCTGGCATGCCCAACACCATCGTCCGCAATTACTCGCACCAGACTTTCGATGCGCTCATCCGGCACGGTTTCCATCCGGTCCTGGCCCGCGTCTATTCTGCACGCGGTATCGAGGAGCCAGGCCAGCTTGAAATCGATTGGTCCCGGCTGATTCCCTTTGCGCGCCTGAAGAATGCAATCGTGATGGCGCAATTTCTGGCCGAGGCGATTGCACTCCGCAACCGCCTGCTGATCGTGGCCGATTACGACTCGGACGGCGCCACGGCTTGTGCCGTAGGAATACGCGCATTGAGGAAATTCGGCGCCCAGGTCGACTACCTCGTCCCCAATCGCTTCGAGTACGGCTATGGCCTTACCCCGGAGATCGTGCGAGTGGCTGCCGCGAGCCGTCATCGTCCGGATATTCTGATTACGGTCGATAATGGCATCGCCAGCGTGGAAGGAGTTGCCGAGGCCAATCGCCTCGGAATGCAGGTTCTCGTCACTGATCATCATCTTCCAGGCGATACGCTGCCCGAGGCGGCTGTCATCGTCAATCCCAACCAGCCCGGCTGTGATTTTCCCAGCAAGCACCTCTCCGGCGTAGGCGTCCTGTTCTATGTCATGCTCGCGCTGCGAGCCGAGTTGCGAACAAAAGGCATGTTTGCGTCTCCCCATCAGGAACCGAATCTAGGGAGCCTGCTGGATCTGGTTGCACTGGGTACCGTGGCGGATGTCGTGAAGCTCGACGACAACAATCGGCTTCTGGTACAGCAAGGCTTGAAACGCATCCGCAAGGGAAGCGGATGCGCGGGCATCAACGCCCTGATCAACGTTGCGCGCCGGGATTTCAGGCAAACTTCCACCTACGAGCTGGGTTTCATGATTGGACCGAGGCTGAACGCAGCAGGACGGCTGGACGATATGTCCGTGGGCATCGAGTGCCTCATTACCGATGACCCCGCGCGCGCTGCCCAGCTTGCGCTGCAGCTGGACACATTCAACCGCAAACGGCAGGAAATTGAATCCGGCATGCGGGATAGTGCGCTGAGCATGCTGGAGAATATCTTTTCTGGTAGCAGTGGTTTGCAGGACTCGCCCACGCTGCGATCATCCGATATGCCCCAGGGAGCAGGCATATTCCAATCGAATGATTCCGCACGAGAAGAGACGAATACCTATGCCTTGACCCTGTTCGATCCCGGCTGGCACCAGGGGGTAATCGGCATACTGGCGTCGCGCATAAAGGATAAGTTTCATCGTCCGGTTATCGCATTTGCACCGGGGGACCAGGATGAACTGAAAGGGTCAGGACGGTCCATACCGGGCTTCCACTTAAGAGATGCACTGGATCGGGTTTCCAAACGCTGTACCGGGCTTTTGCTCAGATTCGGAGGGCATTCCGCGGCAGCGGGCCTGACCATACGTACCTGCGATTTCGAAAAATTCTGCAATGCCTTCGAGCAGACTGCCAGGGAATTGCTGGGGCCGGCGGATCTCAAGCGGGTCATCGAAACCGACGGCGACCTGGATGAATCCGAAATAACTCTGGAACTGGCTGAACATCTCATGCGGCAGGCATGGGGGCAGGGATTCCCGCAACCCGCGTTTCACAGTCGCTTTCATGTGGAAGACCAGCGTGTCGTCGGACAAAAACACCTTAAATTAAAATTAAGAAAGGCGTGCGCCGAGACCAGAAACGGTCAGCCGGAGAAGTCAGTCTTTCTTTATGACGCTATACTGTTCCTCCACGACGCTCCTCTTCCGGGGGTAATAGACGCCGTTTACCGGTTGCAGGTGAATGACTTCAAGGGTGACGCTTCCCTTCAATTTGTCCTGGAGCATTGGTCGGAAGCAACCATGGTGCAATCATGAACCCTCGCTCATTCCGCGCGTCCGCGTTTACAGCATATCCCTCCATGGCTGACATATAATATTTGACCAGCCAGCATGATGCCGCGAGCGGGTCAAATCCCATAGAGGTAGCTGTCCAGTTCCCGTTTGATTACAATCCACCGATTTTTTGCACCCCGCGCTCACCTAATTGTCACCTGCTGTCACTTGTTAAAACCACCTGGCTCAAATTAAAACAGAATGGCACTGAATCTGACCATTCCCCCATCCGGATCGACTATTCGCTACGATCACTTTGACGGATCTTCCGACTCGCTTGCCCTCGCCCAACTGGCGCTGGAGGCGAAAGCAAAGCCCATTGCCATCATTACGGCGAGCGCTTTGGCCGCTCAACGGCTGCTGGAGGAAATACCTTTTTTTGCACCGGAGCTGAGAACCCGGCTGCTGCCGGATTGGGAAACGTTGCCCTACGATACTTTTTCGCCGCATCAGGATCTCGTTTCCGAAAGACTGGCTACGCTCTACCAACTCATGAACGGCGCCTGCGACATATTGATCGTTCCCGTCACCACGGCCCTGTACCGCATGCCACCGCCCGAGTACCTTGCGGCACATACTTTTTTTCTCGCTCGCGGCGAAACCCTTGACCTGAATGCATTGCGCGGCCAGATGACCCTGGCCGGCTACAGCCACGTGACCCAGGTACTTTCACCTGGGGAATACAGCGTACGCGGCGGGCTGATCGACCTGTTTCCGATGGGAAGCCCGCTGCCCTACCGGATCGACCTGCTCGATAACGAAATCGAAACCATCCGTACATTTGATGTCGACACCCAGAGAAGCGTTTATCCCGTCACCGAGATACGATTACTTCCGGCACGTGAATTTCCTCTCGACGAGGAAGGCCGAACCCGCTTTCGAGGCAGATTCCGTGAAAAATTCGAGGGAGATCCTTCCAGGAGTCTGATTTACAAGGACATCAGCAAGGGCGGCAGTCCCGCTGGCATCGAGTACTACCTGCCTCTTTTTTTCGAGCACACTGCTACGCTGTTCGATTACCTACCGCAAACGGCGCTGTTGTGCCTGCATCATGAACTCTATCAAACGATAGAGAGTTTCTGGCAGGACACTCAGGCGCGGTATCAGCTTCTGCGGGGCGATAATGACCGGCCCCTGCTGAAACCCGCAGAGTTATTCCTTACCACGGACACATTCTTCGGCGCGCTGAAGCCCTATCCCCGCATTGAGATTCCGTCGGAAAAACAGGCGACGAAAACCGATGGAGTCGAAGTGCAAGGTTTCAGCACTCCTTTGCCCACGCTCCAGATCGACCGTCGCGCCGTGAATCCGGCAGAAAAACTTTCTGCCTTTATTGCCGGATTCGCATCCTCCGGAGGTGGAAGAACGCTGCTTCTTGCCGAAAGTCTGGGGAGACGTGAGTTGATTGCCGATCATTTGAAGCAATACAGGCTCAATCCGGTCATATGCGACAACTATGCGCAATTTCACGCAAGCGCCAAACCCTTCATGCTCGGTGTGGGGCCATTGCACAATGGCTTCATATACCCGGCGGAAGGAATAGCCTTTGTAACCGAGAGCGAACTCTATGCCAGACACTTGCACGGCCGGAGTGAACGGGATTCACGCAAAACCAGTGCGGTTGCCGATGCTGTTCTGCGCGATCTGTCCGAGATCAAGGCAGGCGATCCGGTCGTACATGAACAACACGGCATAGGCCGTTATCTCGGGCTCATCAGCATGGATCTGGGAGAAGGTGAAACCGAGTTTCTGTCGCTGGAATACGCCGGTGGCGACAAGCTGTACGTACCTGTCTCGCAACTGCATCTTATCGGTCGATACAGCGGCGCTTCACCGGAGTCCGCACCCCTGCACAAGCTGGGCAGCGGCCAGTGGGATAAGGCAAAGCGCAAGGCGATGCAGCAGGTACGCGATTCGGCAGCGGAACTGCTCAACATCTATGCCCAGCGCGCTGCCCGCGTTGGGCACGCATTTCGCCTGAAAGAGCAGGATTACGAGGCCTTCGTCGAAGGTTTCGGATTCGAGGAAACACCGGATCAGGCGACCGCCATCGCTGCGGTAATCGACGACCTGACCTCTGCCCGACCCATGGACAGGCTCATCTGCGGGGATGTCGGTTTTGGCAAAACGGAGGTGGCACTAAGGGCGGCTTTTGTCGCTGTCGCGGACGGCAGGCAGGTCGCGGTGCTGGTCCCTACCACGTTGCTGGCGGAACAGCATTTCCAGAATTTTTCGGATCGCTTCGGTCTGATTGCCGAGGAATGGCCGGTCAAAATTGCCGAGCTGTCGCGTTTCCGTTCAGGCAAGGAGCAGGCCCAGGCGCTGGCAGGCCTGGCGGACGGGCAGATAGATATTGTGATCGGTACGCATAAGCTGATCCAGAAAGGTGTCGGATTCAAAAACCTGGGCCTGGTCATTATCGACGAGGAGCACCGTTTTGGTGTGCGCCACAAGGAGCAGTTGAAAAACCTCCGTTCTGAAGTGGATATCCTGACGCTTACCGCCACGCCTATTCCGCGCACCCTGGCCATGTCATTGGAGGGGCTGCGCGATTTCTCCGTCATTGCAACGGCGCCGCAACGGCGGCTGGCCATCAAAACCTTTGTAAACCGTTTTTCCGAGGGAATCATCCGCGAGGCCTGTCTGCGGGAGCTGAAGCGGGGCGGGCAGATATACTTTTTACATAACGAGGTGAGTACCATCCAGACGATGCATGACAAGCTTGCCCGCCTGCTGCCCGAAGCACGAATAGGCATCGCGCACGGACAAATGCGGGAACGCGAGCTGGAACATGTGATGAAAGATTTCTACCAGCAGCGATTCAATCTGCTGCTTTGTACAACCATCATCGAAACCGGCATCGATGTGCCCACGGCCAATACCATTATCATCCATCGGGCGGATAAATTCGGGCTGGCGCAACTGCATCAACTGCGTGGGCGGGTAGGACGCTCGCATCATCAGGCTTATGCCTACCTGCTGATACCGGAGGAGGAGGCACTGGGGGCTCAGGCCAGAAAGCGCCTGGAGGCCATTCAGTCCATGGAAGAGCTCGGGGCAGGCTTCTATCTCGCCATGCATGATCTCGAGATTCGCGGTGCCGGTGAAGTCCTCGGGGAATCCCAAAGCGGCGAGATTCAGGAAATCGGCTTCAGCCTCTACGCCAGCATGCTGGATGCGGCCGTGCGGTCACTGAAGGAAGGCAAAGAACCCGACATGCAGCACCCCCTTGGCGTTGCCACCGAGATCAACCTGCATGTTCCCGCTTTGCTGCCCGAGGATTATTGCAGCGATATACACGAGCGGCTGATCCTGTACAAACGCATGGCCAATTGCACCGGCGATGAACAACTGGATGAAATGCAGATTGAATTGACGGACCGCTTCGGCCTATTACCGGATCCGGTCAGGGCATTGCTCGATTGCCACCGTTTACGCATCGCTGCGGCGCCGCTGGGAATCGTCCGCGTTGAGGCAAGCAGCGAATCCATTCAGGTTCAGTTTATGCCCAATCCCCCCGTGGATGCCGCAAAGATTGTCGCCCTTCTTCAGCGCAGCCGCGACTATCAGCTTTCCGGACCTGATCGATTGAAAATAAAAACGCGTATCGCGGGAGTGAGGGAACGGGTTGCGCGGATAATGGACTTGTTTACCGAATTGAGCACATAAGATAGAAGATAGGGTGGAAAGTAACGCATTCTCGGTGGTGGAAGCGGGAACGGGATATATCGAATTGCGCATCGTTCCCGGAGCATTGAATTAGCGATCCGCAACCCTTATTTCAATCGCTGTTTTTTGGAATAATGCTGCTGAATTTTTGACAGTGTTTATCCGCTGAGTAAATCTTTATCCGGAATTCCGTCCAATGGCGTTTCTAAAGCGCGTTAAGAACAAGCTCGTGGTGTTCGTCAACATGGCCAGGCTGATTCTATCGCAGGGGCTCGGATTAAAGAGCATTAAGAACAAACTCATGATGTTCACCACCATGGCCAGACTGATCCCGTCGCTGGGGCTCGGATTAAGGAGTATTAAGAGCAAACTCGTGGTGTTCACCACCATGACCAGACTGACCCCGTCGCGGGGGCTTGGATTAAGGAGCATTAAGAGCAAACTCGTAGTGTTCGCCACCTTGGCTACGCTGATCCCGTCGCTGGGGCTCGGATTATTGACATTCAGGCAGAGTGAAGCGCAAATCAATGCCAACGTCACGCGCGAGCTTCGCGCTCTCACGGATTATGCGGGACGGGAAATAGAATTCTGGCTCGACAGGCGCGTGCATGAAGCGCACGTTACCGCGGCATCCGGGGTGGTCATCGAAGCATTGTCTGCATCTTATCAACGCCGCGCGGATATACCAGTCAAACATCCGGGAGCTCTCGCGCGTTACCTGCAATCTGTTCAGGAAAAGCTTGACACGATACAGGAGTTGACCGTGATGAATGCATCCGGAAAAATTATCGCCAGCAGTGCCGAAAAACCCGCGGAAGCAACATTCCCCGATGAGTGGCCGCAAAACTCGGTCACGGAAGGCCTGGTGATCGCCCCCCCTCACTGGAACGAGCAGTACAATACTGCGACGCTCAGCGTCGCGGTTCCGGTATTGTCATACGACAACGTATTGATGGGCGCCCTGGTAGCCGTGCTTGACCTGCACAACCTGCAACCTCATTTGAAGAGTTCCGCAACATCGCCGCCCGGCGAAGTGCTTCTGCTGGATTCAGATGGCCGAATTCTCACGGGCAGTCAGACGGAGAGAGGAACCATGACCCGCCTCGATCCCGCCGTGTTGCGGAATCTTCTCGCACAGCCCCGCGAATCCCTGTTCTTCGAGGGATTGACCCATCGTGAAGTAATCGGCCTGGCAGATGTATCCCGGGAATTCCCCCTTGCCATTCTGGCGGAGCGCGACCGGGCCGCGGTCTATGGCGCCTGGATAGAGCTGCGCAATATGTTCCTGATACTGGTCGGTACGCTGGTTCTGATAGTAGCCGTCGCAGCATTCCAGATGGGGCGCTCGATCGTCGTGCCGCTGCAACGTCTTATGGGTGCGGCGGACCGGATCGCAGATGGCGATCTGGAAGTGCGGCTCTCAGCGATACGGAATGATGAGATCGGTCATCTCACAAGGTTATTCGATCAGATGGCAGGCAGATTGCGCCGAAGCCACGCCGAAATCATGGCTGCACATGAAGCCATGCAACAACAAAACCGGATGCTTGAAACACTCTCGATTACCGATAGTCTCACCGGCCTCTATAATCGCAACAAGCTCGATGCCATCCTTGCCGATCAACTCGCGCGGTTCAGGCGCACGCGGCGCCCCTTCGCACTGCTAATGCTGGATATTGACTATTTCAAGACACTCAACGACACATACGGCCATATTACCGGGGACAAAATCCTGGCCAAGGTTGCGCAAGTACTTCTCCAGTCGATCCGCAGTATTGATTATGCAGCACGCTATGGCGGTGATGAATTTCTCATCATCCTGGTCGAGACCTCTATCGATCAGGCTATCAAAACCGCTGAGCGCATCCGCGCGCATGTCGAAAACCTGACCTGCCCGGCCGGAAAATCGACGATCTCGATCACGGTGAGTATCGGGGCCGTGGAGTGCCGACCCGAAGACAATACAACGACAGAAATATTCTCCCGCGCCGACAATGCGCTTTATGAAGCCAAACGCGCCGGTCGCAATCAGGCATATTTTTCCCGCTAAAATCTCATTTGACAACCATCTCGATTCCCTTAGCCACCTGCGCCTCCACCAGCGTACTGAATATCCATCCCGATCGGCCATCCGCAGTAAGAATTTTCAGCCACTCCCCCCTATAGGCCTCCGCCGTCATGACCGACTCTTTTTTCAGCACTCCTAGAATCGGAGCCCTCAATCCCGGTTTTTCACGCAAATTAGTGTTGGCACTGGCGCGCAGCGGAATGGGCACCTGGAACAGGACAGTGACCTGGTGTGCGTCCGGAATCTGGCGCGCGCGGTTGTTCTTCATCATGTTGATGAATTCACGCGCCTGAGAGGCATAATCCATTGCAGCGGCATAATTGCCTCCCTCATATGCGGAAATCGCTGCGTTCAGCAACCGTTGCGCCTGGTTCTGCAGAATCGGCTTGGAACCCGTAAAAGGGGAAGATTTCAGGTTTTCCATGACCATTTCAACCTCTGCTATGGTAGAGGCGGCGGCAGGACGGGTGGCAAGCCGCCTGAGCCTGACCTGAGCATGCGCAGCGCGGTTGCTGGTTTCCTGCAAGGTTTTTTGCTGATCCTGCTGCCGCACTTCCTGACTGCGAATGTAGGCCTCTTTCTCTGCCAGCAATTTCTGCAGGCGTTGAATTTCCTGCTGCTGCGCTTCCCTTTCCGCCTGCAGCTTGCTGCAGCCGAACTCAAACTGTGCCGTTTCACGGGTGAGATGGAAATTTCCTGCCGCCTCGGGTGCGGGCGAATGCACTTTCTGGATATGGCTGCACGCGGCAATATTCATACCAATAAGCACGAATACGACCCGAGCGGATATTTTCCCTGGCCATATTTTCAGATATCTGTGAAGTCTGAGGGCCTGGCTGAGTAATTTCACGATTTTCAACTCCGACTCTATATAGAAATACTTTGGATGATTATTATTACCGATGAATGAACCGATTGTGCGATCCCCGGTTTTAGCACGTTCCCGATGATCGCTCGAAACTGGAAAAGCTGATATCAGGATTATATAACCCTGAAAAGCAGGCTTCTTCGAGAATCAGCCCAGGTTGGCCTCATTGCTCGAGAGATGGCGAGGGGATCAAGATAGAGAATGCATATGGAAGTTATTGGAGATTGATGGCAAAATGCCAGGTTTATGAGAAATATCCGCTTCCGCTAAAAACACCCGCTTCTTTCAATATTGCAGGCGGTAACTGATTGACTTTGATTGCCGCCACCCGCATGCAGGGGCAAGGCTCTAACTGCCCCACGCCCATTCACAGGAAATGCCACCGGCCCTGCCGAACGGAGTTCCTTCGGCTTTCCTTGCAGGCTGCCGGACATTCTTGATAATAAACTGGAACAACAAACATGAATCTCATCATACAAGGACTCGAAATCCAGAACAGCGATTTAAGGGAACTGGCGAAACTGGTCGGCGCAAACCATATCGAACGTATTACGGGTCAAGCCTTCCGGCTTAGAAATGCAACCCGGCGGGAAGAAGTGGCCGCCTATTGTGCTGAGGCCGGCCTTGATTTTGCTTTCGTCGACCCTTCGGCGCGGCTATCCGATTTCGGGCTGGTTGCAATGGATATGGATTCGACCCTGCTCGCGATCGAATCCATCGATGAGATCGCGGATATGCAGGGCGTAAAGGCGCAAGTCGCGGAAATTACCCAGAGGACCATGCGCGGAGAAATCGTCTTTGCCGAAAGCCTGCGGCTCCGGACGGCATTGCTGGGGGGGCTGGATGAAGACGTGCTGCAGCGGGTATATGACGAACGGGTTCGATTGAGCCCCGGGGCGGAAACGATGCTGCAGCGCATGAAATCCGCTGGCCTCAAAAGCATGGTCATTTCCGGCGGATTCACTTTTTTTACCGACAGGGTAAAAACCAGGCTGGCTCTCGACTATGCCGTGGCCAATCGCATTGAGGTCTCGGACGGTAAGCTGACAGGCAAGGTATTGGGCGATATCATCGGGGCGACCGGAAAAGGTGAAGTGCTGAAAAAAGTGCGCGAAGAACTGGGACTGAAGCGGGAACAGGTCATTGCCATCGGCGATGGGGCCAATGATCTCAAAATGATGGAGGAGGCAGGGGTCAGCATTGCTTACCATGCAAAACCGGTGGTACAGGCAAGAGCCACTTATGCGCTCAACCATGTCGGGCTCGATGGCGTCATCAACCTGTTTGAATGAGCAGCCGGGACCGGAAACCCAGTTCCGGGCGATCTCCTTAATAACTGAATGCAGCCTCGACCAGGTAGGTGCGTTGCGGATAGGGATGAAACACCCAGGCTTTATCGTTATTGAGGTTGCTGATACCAAATGAAAACCGGCTTTTAAGACCGTTCTGAAACTTGTGACGGTAGCTGGTCTTGAAGTCCATGAAGAAGAAATCGCTCTGGGCGCCGAATACGTTGTTTACATGGTCCCCGTTGTCGGGATCGTTGAACGAGTCGCTGGTATATCGGCCTGAGAGAGAGATATCCCAAGCCTCGGTCATATGATAAGTGCCGAAAAAATTGGCTCGCCAGTGCGGCAGGCGAATGATCTGTTTGCCGGTTAGGTTATAGTCAGCGGGTACGCCGGTGGAGGTAGTGAAATCCACCATCGGTCCTTTTTCCACTTTCGCGTTCATCCAGGTGCCGTTGAACATGAAATCGAGTTTTGAACCCAGAACCCGCCTTTGATCGTAGATCAGTTCCACTCCGGTCGTGCTGGTCTGGCCGATATTCTGGAATCCACTGGTAATAACTACACCCGAGACAGTATTTACCTGCTGGATGGCATCCTTGATATCATCCCGAAAGGCATTTACCCGGATATAGCCCTTCGGCAGCCCATACTCGACCATGAAGTTATGGTGCACACCATTTTCGGGCTTGAGCCTTGCATTCGCGGTCAGTATGCTCGTGGGCGTGCTCAAGGATTGATAAAGCTCCGCAATAACCGGAAAACGATGGGCGCGCCCGAACGAATAGCGGACTTTCCACTGTCCCGGCTCATATCCTACTGAAACTTTGGGTGAGGTCGCCGCCAGGGACCGATCCGGCACCTCGAGATTGCCCACGACCCCCTTCGTTGCCGCCCACCACTCCTGGCGTACGCCCGCGGTAACATCCCATTGTGGCAGGAATCGGAATGTGGATTGGGCAAACATGGCATGCATCGATGTCTGCCCATCGTTGTTCCGACTGGCCTGCAACGCGCCGCGGGCCAAGGTCGAATAATCAGTCAGGGAATATTGCCGGAAACTCAGGTTGTACTGGTCGAAGTGATATCCGGCCAGAAACGATACTTTGTCATTACCCAGCAGCACGGGTGCGCTCAACTTGAGATCGTAATTCAACCAGCTGAATCTCCGGAAATCCTGGAGTTGCCCAGCCTCGGTATTAGCCGGATCATCCTGATTGAAAAAGGCGGAAGCGCGAATATCCTTCAGGACATCGAAATAGCTCATGGTGGTATCGATGTTCCAGTCAGGAGTCAAGGCGCCCCGAAGCGACAAACCCAGATTCAGCGTCTCGCGCTTGTCCTGGTTGCCACCAAAGCCTTTTTGCACCACGTTGAACCCTGTTCCATTCAGGGAAGCTCGTCCGCCCCAGAACGGTTGACCGGATGTGGTGGTCAGGAAATTTTGTACGTTATTGCCGTTACGCGTGCGGTCCTCGTATGCTACTGTAAAGAGTGCCTGAAGATTGGAAGTAATGTCATACCCGAATTTACCCTTGAACAAGTGGGTATTCACCTTTTCCGGTCCGGTGTCGCCATAGATGATGCTCGGAGTGCCACGGCTGTCAAGCACCCCGATACCCCCGCCTACCGCCGTTTCTCCAGGTACATTGCGCAAGCCGGTGTTGTCGATGAAATAAGACATCGGCTGGCTCTGCGCTTCCAGCCGGTTGTAGGCAAGAAATACCGTAAATTTGTCCTGAATCCGGTTACCGTACGAGACATACTGCCGGTCGCCTATGAACGTCCCCTTGTCCGGGCCATAAATCTTGAAGGGCTGGATGAACAGACTGCTCTCGACGTAGAATTCCTGCTTGTGCGGCATGCGCGTTTTTATGTTGATGACGCCGCCAATCGAGTTGCCGCTGTACTCGGCCGAGAAGGGGCCGTACACGACATCGACGGAATCGATCTCGTTCGGGCCTACCAGTGACCAGCGCGGTGCGCCGTTGTAGGTTGCCTGCAGGAAGTTGTGCAAAGGCAGGCCGTCGGCATAAACCATGTTGCGCGCGGTCGAGAACATATCCGCGCCGCGGATGCCCAGAACGCCGTTGGGATCGCCCACGTAACGCTGGCGAATCTGCAGGCTGGGCATATACTTGAGCACTTCTTCCGTGGTCTGCGCATTCTGCCGCTCGATCTGGGTCCGCGTCACGCGTGTCGAGGGCGAAGTAAAGTGCGTATCCCGCTCCGTCTCCCCGGTGACAACCATTTCCTTGAACACGGTTTCCTTTTGAACCACCGGCGTATCATCTTTCTTCTCCTCGCCGTCCTTGTTCTCCCTATTCTCCTTGTTCTTCTTGTCTTCCTTGCTCCCTTTGTCCCCTCTATCCTTACCCGGCTTGTCGCTGCCATCCGATTCATCGGCCTGAGGTTGACCGGGTGTGGTTGCGGGTGTGACTGCGGCTGTCGTTTCCATTACCAGCGTTCCCGAGGGGGCCTCATTTCGCGCCAGTGAAACAGGGCCATCCGCCTGCCTGGGATTCATGGATGAGGCGTCGGCTACCAGGTGAGACGAAATACTTTTCCGGGAAAACTGTTTCGGCTGCTCTATCTCTTGACTCGCCCATGCGGGTGCCGACGGAACGCAAAGCAGACCAACCAGAGCAAAAGGAATCCGTTTCATGACCTGAGTTATCTTTCTCGATTTATTTTATTATTGATAAGCACAGCCATGCGGAATGATGCTTGCACTCGTTTTCCGAGCCACGCATCCGCTGCCGATTGTCTATGCAGAAAAAGGAATTTGGGTTAACCGGAATATCGAGCGGTCACCCGCTCGATCGGTAAAATGCGCAGGCCTTCCTTTGCGGTATTCCAGACGATCAGAACTTTCCTGTTATCGATCAGCGGCACAGGGTAGTCGGTCGCGCCAGCGGATTCCATCAGGCGCATTGGTTCACTCCAGGATTCGCCGCTATCATTCGAGTACATCATCTTTGCAGAATAAGCGTTTCCATCGAATTCGCGCCAGGCAAGAATGACGGTTTCCCCAAGGGCCGCCACCGAAGCGTGATTTGCCTGTGCGTCTGCACTGCCTATCGGCCTGGGTTTCGATTCCCAATCGCCATCGATCCGCTTATAGAACAATCCCTGGCCTGCCGTGCCATTCGTGAACCAGACGAGATGCAACTGGCCCCTTCGGTCCGTCGCAAGGCTTCCTCCATTGTGCGGGCATGCATCGACCTGCCATTCGTCACGGTTTACCCTTCTTACGCCGCCCTTATCGAGATTGATGACAGCAAAATCGCGGGTATTGGCGTCAAATATATTCCGCAGTAAAACGATTGGTCCGTCCCTGCTCCAGGTAAGGGCAGTCCGGCAGCATTCGCACGTGTGCTCCTGAATTCTTCGATTCCGGCTAAAACTCTCACCATTGTCGAACGATTGCGCGGTATAGAGCGACACGCCCCGGTACTCCTCGCCTTTTTCCCTGGCCGCATCGCGATCCCTCGCGTCCAGCCAGGCAACCATCACCCGGCCGTCCCCATCGATTGCCAGAGAGTCGAAGCGATGGCTGGTGATGCGGCCATCGTCATTGAGGGTAACGGGTACCGAAAACGTCCGGCCCGCATCGATGGAACGCGAGAATCTCACATTGCCCGAATATTTCTGCGGAAGAACCTGGGTCCAGGTTACAAGTACGCTGCCATCGCGCGCCACTTCGATCTTGGGGCGGTTCTCGCCATCGATGGAGATGTTTTCCGGTTCAGGTGTTACGACTGCAGGCTCGGAAAAACTGTTGCCGCCGTCTTCCGACCAGGAAACCAGCAAGCGCTGGTCAACAACCCTCGCCAGCCATAAGCGCCCATCCTGGTCCAGCGTCACCCCCACTGCCAGCGCGGTCCGGGCGGATTTTGGAGAATGCATTGCCGGATGATGGATTTCACCAGTCGAATGCGGCTCTGCGGCAATGATAGCCGGGGAAACAAGCGATGCCAGAAAAAAGAGTCCGGCAAAACGGGAGATGGCAAACATCGACTTCCTCATGAAATAACGACACCAGAATAATCGATTTCGGAAAGGGTGGGAATGTGACAAATTGTCGCACCTGAAGAGCTTCCGGGCGTTTTCGAAGGGCCTTGCAACCCCCTCTGCTACAGAGGTATTGCCAGCAAAATCGGGAATGATCAGGAGTCAGGAGTGGACCCTTCCCGCACCCATTTCTGCACGACCAGGCTCCCTACCATGTCCCCCTCGACATTGACCGCGGTGCGGAATGTATCCAGCAAGCGGTCGACAGGCAGCAGGATGGCGATAGCCTCCGCCGGCAAGCCGACCGATTGCAGCACGACCACCATGGTGACCATTCCCGCGCTGGGTATGCCTGGAGCACCCATGGCTGCCAGCATCGCGGTCAAAAACACGATCGCCTGTTGCGCCAGATTGAGTTCTATCCCGACAAGATTGGCAACAAACAGAGCCGCCACCGCTTCGTACAAAGCCGTGCCATCCATGTTCAGTGTCGCACCCAATGGGATGACAAATCCGGCAATGTCGCGTTTGACGTGCAGGTGCTGTTCCGCGCAACGTAACGTGACGGGTAAAGTGGCCGAACTGGAACTGGTCGCAAAAGCTGTTATCAGCGCTTCGCGCGCGCCGCGCCAGAATTTGAGCGGCGTCATTCCCGTGACCAGATAAAGAATCAGCGGAAGCACTACTACTCCGTGCAGCAGCGTGGCGCCGATCACCACCGTGATGAACTCGACCAATGTGGCAAGCAAAGCCATGTCCTGTGTGGCAGCGAGTTTTACCAGCAGCCCCATGATGCCGAGCGGGGCAAGGCGCATGATCCAGCCGACCAGCATCAGCATCAGCTCCAGCAGCTCCCGCAGCAGTATGAGGATGTTGGCATAGCGCTCTCCCCCCACGACCATTGCAATGCCCAGCAAGAGTGCAAAAACGACCACCGCGAGCACGTTACCCTGAGCCAGGGCTGTCATGGGGTTCTGAAACAGCGAATGAAGCAGTTGCGCAATAAATTCCGTCAAAGGCATGTGTCCGGCCTGAAACTTCTGCATGTCATCCTGGAACATTGCAAGCTGCAGCCCTTCTCCAGGGCGGACAATGTTGGCGGCGGTCAAACCCAGCAGAACGGCCAGCGCCATCGAAAGCAGGAAGAAACCAAGCGTTGCTTTCCATACCTTATGCATCTGCCGGTGCACCCGCAAGTTGGCGACACCCACTGCGATCGATGTGAACACGAGTGGAATGAGCACCATTTTCAGCAGGTCGATAAACAGCGTGCCAAGCAGCTCGGCGGCATACAACCCGGCCTGGAAGGTGGTGGATTCTTCATCGAGCAGGGATAAACCCAGGCCCAGGAAGAGTCCGGTGAATACGCCCCATAATATCTGGGTATTGAGCGAAGTTTTTTTCATCAAGGCTTCTTTTAGGCTTCTTTTACGATTACCGGCTGCTATGTGAGGACGCGCACAGATGTTTTCAGGATAACCCGCAACGATATCGAATTAATCCTGAGCTGGAAGCAGAGTGTGCGCTGTGCATGAGTTCTGGCGGAGAATGGCCGAAAATCGTTACTATTGACCGCTTCCTCCTGGCAGTGGGCGAACATGGGCTGAAGTATGCACCCCATAATTCATCAGCGCTATAATCCGATCGTGAATTCCGACCCTTCGATTCCATATCTGATCCCGCCATTCATAGCGTTTATCGTGTCGCTAGGGACGGTTTCGTACCTGATCAGGGGGAATATTCTCAAGGTACTGGATCAGCCGAATTCCCGATCGCTGCACACTCGTCCTGTTCCTCGCACAGGAGGCCTGGGACTGATATCGGGAATTCTCATTTCCTGGGCGTTTCTGCCGGTCAGGCCGCCATTGCCGATATGGGTAGCAATCGTTCTGCTGGTAACGATATCCTTCGCCGATGATGTCCGCAGCTTGCCTGTATGGCCAAGACTTGCCCTCTACATGGGACTGGGAGCCTGGTTCTCCGCCATGACCCTTGCCGCTACTCACGGCTGGATTGTCGCGCTGGCAGCTGCGCTTGCCGTTACCTGGATGCTCAATCTCTATAATTTCATGGATGGTTCGGATGGATTGGCAGGCGGCATGACTCTGATCGGTTTCAGTTGCTATGGGGCAATGGCATGGGTTTCCGGAAACGAAGCCTTTGCGATTGCCAACTTCTGTATCGCCTCAGCCGCAGCGGCTTTTCTATTGTTTAATTTTCATCCCGCGCGCATTTTCATGGGGGACGCCGGCTCGATTCCGCTCGGATTTCTCGCTGCGGCCCTGGGTATGACGGGATGGATGAATGGCTGCTGGCCCATGTGGTTCCCCGTGCTCGTATTTTCACCGTTTATTGTCGATGCTTCCGTCACCTTGATAAAGCGTGGATTGCGGGGGGAAAAAATCTGGCAGGCACATCGCGAGCATTACTACCAGCGCCTGGTGCGTAGCGGCCTGGGCCATCGTAATACAGCTCTGATCGGCTACATTCTCATGTCGGCCTCCGCATTCAGCGCCCTCTGGGCAGCCCGGCAGCACGCGAGCGTTCAGTTCGGGATGGTGGCAGCATGGATCGCTGCTTATCTGATCATGCTGCCCCTTTGCGATCGCCGTTTGCGGCGTGGCGCGGATGACTCATAGCATGCCGGCACCCAAACTCAACATAAGAACGGTTATTGCGTTCGGGCATGATGTCGTAGCTGCCGCCATCGCCTGGTCGCTGGCTTATCTGTTCCGCTTCAATTTCGAGATACCCTTCGTTTATCTGGCATCTTTAGAAGAGATCCTGCCGTGGGTGGTCCCGATACACGCGGCAGCCTTCTTATTCTTCGGCCTTTATCGTGGACTCTGGCATTACGCAAGCCTGCCTGATCTGCGTCGCATCCTGTTTGCCGTCTCCGCCTCGGCCGCAGCTGTCCCATTGGTGCTATACATGTTGCAGATACTGGTCGGTGTGCCCAGAACAGTACTGATACTGGCTCCCATCCTGCTGCTGTTCATCATGGGAAGCAGCCGTCTCGCTTACCGGTTCTGGAAGGAACACCGGCTCTACGGCCAAAGTAAAACGGGCGACAATCTCGTCCTGGTGATGGGAGCAAGTGATGCGGCTGTCGGTCTGGTAAAAGAGTTGGCGCGCAATGTGGAATGGCGCGTCGCAGGTTTCCTCGACGACGATCCGGCCAGGCAGGGGCTGATGCTGCACGGATTCAAAGTACTGGGCCGTATCAACGACTTGCCGGTGGTAGCCCGGAAACTGGGTGTCACGCATGCCATCATCGCCCTCACCTCCTCCACTTCAGATCGCCGCAAATCCTATCGCGCCCACTCTGACCGCCGCCGTTCCGACCGCCTCCTGCGCGACCGCCGGCGAGCCTTGCAAGTGTGCGCAGCGACAGGGGTAAAGGCCTTGATCGTCCCTTCCTATAACGACCTGATCAGCGGCAACATCAAGGTGTCGCAAATCCGGACGGTCGAGCCGGAAGATCTGCTGGGGCGGGATCCCGTCGTGCTGGATAACGATGGGCTGCACGATTTACTGACGGGAAAAACCGTGCTGATCACAGGCGCGGGGGGTTCGATCGGATCGGAATTGTGCCGGCAGATCGCAAAATTCACACCGGCTCAGCTGGTGCTGTTCGAATTGAATGAATTTGCGCTGTACAGCATAGAGCAGGAGTTCCAGGCTGATTTTCCCGAGATTCCCATGATATTCGCCATTGGCGATGTCAAGGATGAGGCGCGGTTGTCCCAGGTATTCCTGCAATACCGGCCGGCTATCGTGTTTCATGCCGCCGCCTACAAGCATGTGCCCCTGATGGAACAGGAAAATGCATGGCAGGCGGTGTTGAACAATGTCCGCGGAACCCATGTGCTGGCGCAAGCCGCGATCCGGTACGGAGTGGAGAAATTCGTACTGATTTCGACCGACAAAGCCGTCAACCCCACCAACGTCATGGGTGCTAGCAAGCGCCTGGCCGAAATGGTGTGCCAGGCGTTACAGCAGTCGATTGCATCCCCTGACAGTCCTGCCGAAAACGTTTCCGGCATAATTGTTTCGGGCGGCAGGCTCGAAAGGAGGCAGGAGCCGCGATTCGTCATGGTGCGTTTCGGTAACGTGCTGGGCAGCGCGGGCAGCGTGATTCCCAAGTTCCGGGAGCAGATTGAAAAAGGGGGGCCGATAACGGTAACCCACTCGGAAATTACCCGTTATTTCATGTCCATACCTGAAGCAGCGCAGCTGGTCCTACAGGCGGGATTGATGGGCGGCAAGCGGCGTGGAGGCGAAATTTTCGTGCTGGATATGGGCGAACCGATCAAAATCGCCGATCTTGCGCGAGATCTGATTCGTCTTTCCGGACTGAGCGAAGATGAAATAAAAATTGTCTACAATGGTTTGCGTCCCGGCGAAAAACTCCATGAAGAACTGTTGGCAGATGACGAAAATACGCTTCCCACACCTCATCCCAAATTACGTATTGCGCAGGCGCGCCAGGTAGACAAAAAATGGCTGACGGCTCTGCTGGCATGGCTTGACGAGCATCCGGCCCTGAGCGACGAAGAAGTCAGGCGGGAACTGCCCAGATGGGTACCGGAATACTCGAGCGCGGAATCCATCGCCCCTGTTTCCCAGTTGCTCCAGTCCCGTATCGCATAGGTCTTGCTTCTCGTTGCATTGCCATTGCGGCTTTTGATCAAACTTCTGCTCCGGATCGTGATATTGATAAAGAATCGCAGTTATCTTCCCATTCATCCTCGTCAGTTACCCTATGATGAAAACCAGAATCGCTATTATCGGTGGCGGCTTTGCCGGACTGAACTTGATCAAGCATCTGGCCGGAAAAGAGGAATTTGATGTGACGCTGGTTGACAGGAATAATTACCATCTTTTTCCTCCGCTTCTGTACCAGGTTGCGACCGGCTTCCTGGACGTCTCCAATATCGCATATCCCTTCAGGAAATTTTTCCATGGCAAGGAAAACATTCACTTCCGGCTTGGCAAGCTGCAAAAGGTGATGCCGGAAGATAACAGGGTGCAGCTGTCCACGGGTGAGCTGGCCTACGATTATCTCGTTCTCGCCACGGGCACCGAGCCCAATTATTTTGGTATCGAAAACATCCGTCGGGCTGGACTGTCCATGAAGACGGCAGATGATGCTATAGAAATACGGAATTACATGCTTCAAAAAATGGAAGAAATAACCATTGAGCCTCCTGAAATGAGGAGGAAAAAGCCGTTTTCGGTCGTGATTGCCGGGGGTGGCCCGACGGGAGTGGAAATTGCAGGCATGCTGGCGGAGATGCGCAAGAAAATCCTGCCCAGGGATTACCCTGAATTGACTGGTCTCCAGCCACGGATTCATCTTGTTGACAGCGCATCCGCTCTATTGGGCGCCATGAGCGTTCAATCGCAAAAATATACCTATGAGGCGCTACTGAAGATGGGCGTTGAAATACATCTCAATGCCCAGGTGAAGGATTACATAAACGGTACCGTGATTTTCTCCGGCGGGAAAACCATAGAGACGCAAATCCTGCTGTGGACAGCAGGCGTGACTGCGAGGATATTCGAAGGTCTGCCCCAGGAATGTTATGGACGAGGTAACCGCCTGCTGGTGAATGAATATAACAAAATCAGGGGAACAGAAAACATCTACGCCATAGGCGATACTTCCCTGCTGACCGCGGATGGAAATTTTCCCCAGGGGCATCCCCAGCTCGCGCAAGTAGCGCTTCAACAAGGCAGAAACCTGGCTGCCAATCTTGTTGCCGTCATCCGCAACCAACCTTTGACATCGTTTACATACAATGACAAAGGATCGCTGGCTATTATCGGCAGAAACAAGGCTGTAGCCGACTTTCCCGCACCCGCCCTGCATCTCAAGGGATTCATGGCATGGGTAATCTGGTTATTCGTACACCTTTTTTCTCTTGTCACCTATCGCAACCGGTTTATGACCTTAGCAAACTGGGCGGTTGCTTTTTTCACCAAAGATCAATCCTTGAGAATGATTATCAGGCCTCGATCAGATCAATAGAGCGGCAGGAATGAAATGATCGCACAACGGCTGTTGACGACGATGGAGCGTGCAAGCTCTATCCCATAGGTTGCAGCAAAGTCGATATCATTTGGGATTCTGGCGGGGAGAACCCGGATTCATCCAAGCTGCCGATAATCCGGGTTCTGGTTGAAGCAGGACAGATATATCAATTGATTTTCAGTTTGAGGCAGCATCGGCAAGCTATTCCTTGCTCCACATCGAGGATATCGAGGAATACGAGAGACTGTCCTGTTGCTCCACAAAGCCCAACTCGGTGGCCTCCAGTGCCTTGCCATATTGATTTTTGGTGCCATAACCCGATGCCGTAATGCTCTGTCCGACTCTTAACATTGGTTCGAATTGGTAAGATACTTCGCGCGGAAAGCGGATACTCGTGCCATCCGACAGGATTACTCCATTGATCTCGCCATGCTTGCCATAATGAAGATGGCGGATTTTCCCCTGAGCGCTCATTGCCAGCAGGCCCACGCTCTGCAAGTGCTTTGGCATCTTCATCGCACCTTTGGAGGGCTCTGACTCAGTCATTAAGGACTGCCCGCTGCGGGAATTGGTAATGACATATCCCTTGATCTGACCTGCTGCCTCAGGATAGCCCTTCACCTCGACGGTATCACCGGGCTTGACCGAGGCCGTGAGTTGCTCGCCCATGTACTTTGGAAAAGTGACGAGAGTGCCCGTATCGAGAAGTAAACCATCCACTTCGCCGAATGGATTGACCAGCAAGCGACTCACCTTGCCCTCGGCTACGGGGGCGGCGGGAGCAAAAGTCTGCACGTGAAGGAATTCATCAGCGTTATCCTGCCCCTTTTTAGCCTGTACGGTGGGCGTGAAAGACATTGCCAATATCAATAAAACAGGTAATGTATGAGAAGTTTTCATGTTCATCTCCAGTGAGAGGAGTTGCGTAAGGGAGTGCATAAGTTATCTATGCAAGCCCTGTGCCATAGACCAGGAGATTGATTAATAAGGAATGTCCCCAATAAGATTATGGCCAATTGTCCGCTTTGGGGACATCGAAGTTCGCCGAACGGACAGATTCGATCTTTAGGATTCAATCCCGTACTGCCGCAGCTTCGCGTAGAGCAATTGACGCCGGATGCCCAGTCGTCGCGCGGCCTCTGCGCGATTGCCGCCGGTTTCGGTAATCGCTGCTCGAATCATCACCTCTTCAAGCTGGGCCAGCGCCTTGGGAAGATCACTCATAAGCGGGACTCCTGCCGGTAACGCGAGAGGAGCAGGGATTTTACCCAGGCCAAGGTCTCCCGCCTCGATCGAAGCGCCCCGGGCAAGAATCATTGCCCGTTCGATTACATTTCGGAGCTCCCGCACGTTGCCTGGCCATGCGTGCGTTTCAAGATATTGCCGGGCCTCTGCCGAAAGCGCTTTTGGCGTATCGCTTGCCACGGCAAGAAAATGCTCGGCCAGCGGAATGATATCCTCGCGCCGTTCGCGCAATGGCGGCACATGAATATTGATGACGTTGAGCCGATAAAACAGATCTTCGCGAAACCTGCCTTCTGTAACCTGCTGCCCAAGATCACGATGGGTGGCGGCGAGCAGGTGGACATTTACGGCCTGCGCATGCTCCGCGCCCAGCGGTATGATTACTCCTTCTGCGAGCACCCGCAGGAGCTTGGCTTGCAGGTTGACGCTCATGTCACCGATTTCATCGAGCAGCAAGGTGCCTCCCTCCGCCTGGGCAAAAATGCCAGCGTGAGCTGCAGCAGCGCCGGTAAAAGCGCCCCTGACATGACCGAACAGTTCACTTTCCAGCAGTTCGTGGGGAATTGCCACACAATTGATAGCGACAAAAGGATGCGCTGCCCGAGCGCTATGCTGATGCAGAGCACGTGCGACTATTTCTTTACCACTTCCGGTTTCACCGGTAATGAGCACCGTGGCCTCGCTCGCTGCCGCACGTCCGATCAATTTGACGGTTTCCCGCATTCGCTCGCTGCGTGCAACAAACTCGCCTTCGCCAGGAACCGGATTTTGCCGTATTGTCCTGCTGCTCGAAGCCAAAGCTGCTTCAAGCGTATTTTCAACTGCCTGACGTCCAACGGGCTTGGCGAGATGCTCAAAGGCGCCGAGCTTCATCGCCTCTATCGTGTTATCGACGCTGGTGTAGGCGGTTAGCATGATAACCGGAAGTGTATCTCCGGGCAGTCGCTTGATGGTGCGCAGGACATCCATGCCTGTCATATCAGGCAGGCGAAAGTCGATAAAAACAGCGTCGATACCGCCACGCTTCAGGAACGATAGTCCACGTGCTCCGTCAGTGGCCAGGAATAATTCATGTCCCAGGCCCGACAAGGTTTCCGCAAGGCTTTCTCGAAAACTGGCATCGTCATCGATAATCAGGATGCGAGCCATGGAATCTCCAGTTCAAAGCACGCGCCCGAAGCCTCCGAAGCCTTATGCAAGTAACAGGCGGTGCCTCCATGCGCGACTGCAATTTCTCGCGCAAGCGCCAAACCGAGCCCCACTCCTCCCCGGCGCCCCGAGGTGAAAGGTTCGAAAAGCCGGGGTTCTATGTCAAGGGAGACGCCGGGGCCTGTGTCGCGGACCTGCAAGATCATCGCAGTATCGGAAGTGTTTTTTTTCGCGGCCACGGTGACAACGCCGCCGCGCGGCGTATGCTGGATCGCATTGGCGATGAGATTATCCAGCGCACGGCCAAGCGAAAGCGGATCGAAACTCCACGACTCGACGTCGACTTTTGTTCGAAGATCAATCCCTGCAACCGCGCTTTGTTCGGCAAAAGCATCGACTCTTTCCATGAGCCAGCTCGAAACGCACACCAACCGCGAATGGGTGCTGACCGGTTCAGCCTTTTTCAGCAGCTCTTTCACGGTTTCATCCAGACGCCTTATCTCGTGCAGGACGAACTCCAGCGCTCGCCGTTGGCTATCCGGCTGCGCCAGTAGTGCATTTTCCGCCTTGAGTTGCATCGCCGCGATCGGATTACGAACCTCATGGGCCACTGCCGCAGCCATCCGTCCCAGGGCAGTGAAGCGTTCCGAGCGCTCAAGCAGGGTGCCAAGCTCGGCGGCATGCGCGCGCTCGGTATCGAGTCTAGTCCGAAACTGGTTAAATGCGGTGACGACACGATCAAGCTCTGCATCTCCCGTCGCCGCAATTTCCCGCGACGCACTGGTAGAATTTTCCGCCAGATCCCGTTCGACCCGGGTAAAGTATTTACCCCAGTCATAAAGACTGAAGGTCAACCAGAGCCCCGAGATTATTACAAAAGCAAGCAGGAGACCCAATCCGCGGTTTACTTCGTCATAGGCCTTGCCTGCAGCAACCGGAGAACGCGCCATTGCCCAGGTCGCCAGATGCCTTTCTGATTTTACGGGACAAGCCGCCAGCACCACTATTTCACGGCTTCCGCTGAGCACATCGACCATGGGCACACCCCGAGCAATGCTCCTGCCGGCAAGGGCTTCGACCCGTTTGCGCTCAGTGAACGGAACATCTTTTTTTTTCTCGGTACCGACATGACTGGGAAAGGCATAAGCGACAAATCTGCTCGAGTCATGCCAAAACCCGCCCTCAACACCCGGCAGATCATCCAGAGTCACATTCAAAACTGCGTTCATCAGCTCCCGGTCGACAATATCCCCGCCCGGCTTGACCGAGCGGGCATATTCGGTCTGAAGAGCAGCACACGCTTGAGCGGTCTGTTCCACCGATTTCTGGGCTTGCACTTCGCTGCCGAGTTGATAGACCTCGCGAATGATGTAGGCAAGCGCACCGCTTACCACCAGCATGAACAGCCAGAGCAATAACAAGCGCCACCGAAGAGCCATAGTGACTCGCAAATCGATTCCCTGCAAAACGTCGCTTAAAAAGTGATCTCACCCCCAGAGGAATTAACGAATGGTAGTGCGAACACTTAGAAACCTGATTTCCCGCTTTTCAGCCAGGTTTCAAAATCATTTGCCATCATGGGCTTCGCATAAAGATAACCTTGGCTCTCCGCGCAATTGATATCTTGAAGAAAGCGAGCCTGCGCTTCTGTCTCTACACCTTCCGCCATTACACGCAAGCCAAGGCTGAGCCCCATCGCCACAATTGCGCAAATAATGGCTTTGGCGTCGGTGTTCTCGGGGAGATCACGAACGAGGCACTGATCTATTTTCAGCCGGCCAACGGCAAACTGCCGTAAATATGACAAACTGGAATAGCCGGTACCGAAATCATCAACAGCCAGTTTTATACCGTGAGATTTCAGGATATGCATTTTCTGTGCGACCGAATCCACTCCATGCATCACGACACTTTCGGTTACCTCGAGTTCCAGGCACTCTGGTGAAAGACCGGTGTCTGCAAGTGCGCGCAGTACAACATCTGTGAAATCATTCTGACGGAATTGCACCGCTGAAACGTTTACCGCGATTGTTCCTTCAAATTGCTGCTGCTCATGCCATTGGCGGGCTCGCAGGCAGGCTTCCCTCAGGATGTGTTCACCAAGAGACAGAATCAAACCGCTGTCCTCGGCTACAGGAATAAAGCTTGCAGGCGAGACTAATCCCTGCTCAAGGCGCTTCCAGCGCATGAGTGCCTCCGCACCTACGACGCGTCCGGTAGCAAGCTCTATCTGTGGCTGGTATACCGGAAAAATTTCATCACGCGCAAGAGCGCCGCGCAGATCACGTTCAAGGCTGAGCCGCTCTACGGAAGTGGAAGTCAAGTCTTCAGAATAGAACCGATAGCTGTTCCTGCCCTGCCCTTTGGCCGAATACATCGAGGCGTCGGCATTGCGCATCAAGCTGCTGGCGTCCTTACCATTATCCGGATAAATGCTGATCCCGATGCTTGCAGTCAACAAGAGTTTATGCTGTTCTATTTGATAGGGCTGAGACAAGACTGCAACAAGCTTCCCGGCGACTCGCGCCGCGTCCGTAGCTGCATGAATCCGGCCTAGCAGGACAATAAACTCGTCACCTCCCAGCCGGCTGACAGTATCGGCTTGGCGAACCATAGACTGCATGCGCCCTGCAACCGCCTTAAGCAGCTTGTCACCGATCTCATGACCGAGCGAATCGTTGATCAGCTTGAAGCGATCGAGGTCCACGAACAGTAATGCCAGCCCGAAGGAATATCGGCTGGCGTTCTCGATCGCGATCCTCATGCGGTCAGCAAGCAGCGCGCGATTGGGCAAGCCGGTCAGCGGGTCGTAATGGGCGAGATATTCGATACGTTCTTGTGATTCCTTACGCTGAGTGATATCCCGCACAATCTTCGATGCACCGATGATGTTGCCGGCACTATCCTTCACCGGCGATATTGTGACGGAGACATCGATCGATTTCCTGCCCTTTCTCCATCGCACGGTCTCAAAATGGTCCGCGCGTTTCCCGCTCTTGATGAGGCTCATGATTCTATTCTCTTCCCCCAGGCGGTCGGGTGGAATCAGTGTCAATACGGAAGAGCCTATTATTTCACTGGAACGATACCCAAAAAGCTCTTCTGCTGCATCATTCCAACTGGTAATAATGCCGTTCAGATCCTTTACAATGATCGCATCGTTCGAGGACTCGACGATTGCCGCCAGTTGCGCTTTGTAGTTCTCCCCCCGCCTCCGTTCAGTAATATCCCTGAAACTCCAGATGAGCAGGACGGTAAATCCTTCCAGAGTTTTGACTTTTGCACATCGCTCAAATATCCGTCCATCGCGAAATTCAAAGACATCAAAGCTTTCTGGCGCCAACGTCGCATAAATTTCCTCGATTGAATGCAGGAATCGCTCGGGATCTCTTAGTTGTCCGGCGCAATATCCGAGGATTGCGTGATGGCCCGCATGAGCCAGGAGCTCACTTGGAATGGGCCACATATCCACGTAAAGCTGGTTGTAGCAAAGCACCTTGCCCCGCTTGTCTGTTACCAGAAGACCGTCAACGGTTGCCTCTATCGCTGCTTTCAGCACGGGGAGGGAGTTATTCAGTTCAGACTCTTTTTTCATGCCTTTTCGTTTCTCTTATTTATGTCTATCCGCCCTTTCCTCTTTCTGATCGGAGCGATTGACCCGGAATCCAGCCAACGTCCAACAATGACGTGCTTTGAACATCACTTGATACCAGCCTCAACCGATATAATGTTCCTATTGTTTGCCGCTGACTCAAATAATTGGAGCTTTTGATTGGAAAACTGTTGCGAAACCAGCGAAGGAGTACCTAACATCCGGCTGGAGTGAGCGCAGGAATAGTCTGTGTCGCTACCCTTGATAAACACGAAAGCCCCCGTATGGAAATCTCGACATCCAGGGTAACGGAGGTTGATAACAAAGCAGAAATCTGCTCCTTGCACTCCTCTGCAGGGAAATTCCAGGTCCTGAATGTAGCGTTTAACTTGCTGCAGGTGTTACAGGCAACCATCACTGGAGCGGGAGGTCGCTGTAATCAGTCAGTCGTGCGAGAATATACCCATCTGCCGATCTCGTCATCGTCTATCGCAGGCTGACCAGACGGCCCTCGCACCCGATGAGATTACCCAGCGCTGCGGCGTCTCGCTCCGACCGTCAAGCGTTACCTGAAGCTCACCAATGTCTCTTCGTTATATTCAGCTATATGCTGAGGACAGAATGAACTTTGAGCAAATATCGGTACTTTCATTCAGAAGTCGACCGCAGCCGACACCAGCACAGTGCGCGGCGTGCCTAACGATAAAGTGCCGAAAGAAGCCACGCCCCCCCAGTAATTGCGATCGAATGCATTAAGCAGATTGGCGCGGATGATGGTGGATTTTCCAGCCACCTTGGTACTGTAGCGCGCGCCAAAGTCGAACGTCGTCCAGGAAGGCACGCTCTGCGTATTGGTCTGGTTGATATATCGTTTGCCGGTGTGGACGAGATTGCCGGTCAACGTGAACCCGGGCAGCCCCGGCATGTCCCACTCGGCACCCATATTGGCTTGCAATACCGGCACGCCGACCGGCTTGTTGCCCCGCGTGGCGGGTTTGTCAGTTTTTGTCAATTCGCCATCTATCAACGTTACGCCGCCCAGCAGCCGAACCCCTGACACGGGTTCGCCGAACAGGGCGAGTTCCACGCCTTGATTGCGCTGCTCGCCGGTGAGGGAAAAGACATTGTCCATGAGCAGAGGACTGGGCCTCTTGATCTGGAAGAGACTCAGCGTGGTGATCAGGCGGCCGTAATCAACCTTGACGCCGACCTCGAGCTGTTCAGTTTTGTAGGGCGCAAGAGCCTGGCCGGCATTGACTGCGATCTGAGGAGCAATGTCGCCTTTGCTAAGCCCTTCCATACGGTTGGCGTAGATCGAGATGTTTTTCCAGGGCCGGACGACCAGGCCCGCCAGCGGCGTGATCGCCCTCTTGTCGTAGGTGGACGTGACGGCGCCTGTTGAGCTGAAATTGTCCGATCTGACCTGCTGGAAGCGCACGCCCAGGATGAGTAACACACGTTCGTCAGCCATGGACACGGTATCGGTCAATGCGCCTCCATAGAATTCGGTCTCCGAGACTTTCATCAGACCAGGCGTAGCCAGGGCCTGACCGGGACGGTCAATCGGAGAATACATGTTCGACAATACTGCCGTGCCAGTGGTAGAGCCCCGCTCCAGGCGATCCCGATAACCGGTGCCTTGAAGCGTCACGTTGTGGTGAATGGGACCGGTATTGAACCGGGCGCGCAATCCGCCATCTGCACTGGAGCGGTCGACGCCAAACCTGAAAAACATCGGTACCGACCTGGTATCGCCAACGGCATTCTGGATCGTCGGCGTCTGATCCGATAGCCGATCCACCCAGGTGTGGGCACCGCCAACGCTGGCAAACAGTGTCAGCGCGTCGGACAGGTCGTATTCGCCCTTGAGCAGGAGTCCCGCATCCTTGATTTTCGACCAGCCCCAAGGTTGGGTGACGTTGCGCCGGCCATTGGGCGCCGATGGCACGGCAACACCGGCAGCAACCAGGAACGGGCGTGCCGGGGCCTTGAACCGCTCATACTGGCCGAAGGCATCAAGCGTTGCCCGAAACCGTTCACCCTGATAGTCGAGCGCCACGGAAGCGATATCCGCCTGGCGGAACTGGTTGTCCAGGAGCGTATCGCCCTGATGATGACTGCCGTTGAGCCGTATGCCGAACTGGCGATCCGCACCGAAGCGCCGGGCGATATCGAGATGCCCGCCTCCCTGCGCACCTGATAAATAGTTGCCGGTGAGCCGGGTCAGATCGTCCAAGGCACGCTTGGGAACGATATTGATGACGCCGCCAACACCGCTGTTCGGGGATATCCCATACAGCAGCGCAGCAGGCCCCTTGAGCACCTCGATGCGTTCGGTGTATTCGGTAAATATCCGGTAATTGGGGGCCACGCCGTACTGCCCGTCGAAAGCGAATTCCCCCACGTTGCCTTCACCGATCGGAAAGCCCCGAATATAGAAGGAATCGACGACACCGCCGCGTTGACCGGTAGAGCGGACCGAAGGATCCCGGGTCAAGAGGTCGGCCGCCGTGATGGCGTGCTGGTTCTGCATCATCTGCGAGGTATAGCTGCTGATGCTGAAAGGAGCCTTCATGAGGTCCATATTGCCGAGCACGCCGAGCCGTCCGCCGCGCGCGACTTGTCCGCCGGCGTAGGGTTGTGGAAGCTCACCAGGCCGTTCCGCGCTGATTTTCATCTCGGGAAGTGTCGTGACATCGCCGGCGGCGCCTTCCTGCCTTTCCTTTCCCGCAACTTCTTGTTTTTCCTCTGGTACAGTTTGCGCATGAGCAGGATCGATGAATCCCGTAGCGAACAGGCCAACCAGGGTCATACGCATGGCAAAAGTCAGCGATTTGGGGAACATGCGCGCACGGGCGCACGAAAAGAGGGAAATAGAATCCATCTTGCGCAACACAATGTTTTCCTTTTTTGGTTTTTTGTTGGAAGAGCACTGGCTGGCGGATGCTGGCTGATGCGGTTCTGGTTCTACATGGCTAATGCAGAAAAACCTGCATATTGTAATCGAGAATCATTCTCTTATGTAAAGGATAAATGCTGTGGGAACGCAAGTAGTAGAAGTTGCGCCATAAATGCATGCCAGGTACAGCTGCTTGAGAAATAAAGGTGCAAGAAATGAGGGTCAGGATTTGGAACTGTAGCTCGTGCTTCTCCGCAAGTTTGCTTCATGTTCTATCCGGGCGGAGTTTATAGGCAACTTTAGAGTTGTTTTTATACGCCTTTGCCTTCCTTCGATTTCTCCACATCATATAGCCTGTGGCAAATAAAAAAAGGGGAGCGAGGCCCGTCACCACTTGCAGCACGCGAGTGGGCAGCCCACCGATCACCCCGGTATGAATGGGATAAAAAGTATTGAAAATGCGGGCTCCCAAAGGAGCATTCGATGCATTTTCGATGAGTAATACTTCTCCGGTATATTGATCGAAATAGATGAAGCTTCGACCATTAGGATTAAACTCATCAGGCGTTCTCTTGCGCACGACAAGTGGAGCCTGAGGTGTTTGAGGGAAAGTTACCCAGGTAGTTGAGGCAGGAAGAACGCGGTCGGCATGATTCAACAGTGCGTCAAGGGAAGGCATGGAGTCCGCGGCTTCGTCTGCTCTTGAGTTGGGCGGGGAAGGTCTTGGCGCACTGGCTGTCAGGGAATTGATGAACTCCGCTACAGCCTTGTTGAAAACCAGAGAAACGCCGGTGAATGCAACAATGATCAAAAAGATTATGATATAGGCGCCAAAAGCGCGATGGATATCAAAAATGCGTTTTTTCCAGGGTGCTGTCCAGCCGATTTTAAAACCTCTGGAAATATTTCTTATTCCAGTGGGCGGCCACCACAGGAAAAGACCGGTCCCACACATGCAGATCAATAGCAAGGCGCCAACGCCGAGGATGTTTTTTCCAAG
Source organism: Nitrosospira multiformis (assembly GCA_017306155.1). GTDB lineage: Bacteria > Pseudomonadota > Gammaproteobacteria > Burkholderiales > Nitrosomonadaceae > Nitrosospira > Nitrosospira multiformis_F. The sequence continues at coordinate 110,843 of JAFKJB010000008.1, read as the reverse complement.
CTCGCCGCTCAGCAGCTCCGTATGCACCAGTGCGAGCCATCCCATGAAAGTATCTCTCTGTCGATGCCCACCGAGCAATTCCCCATTGTAAGGATTCACGTACACGAACAGGTCATGAGCGCTGTTCATCCTGAACTGGTAAGTTTCCTGGGGGATGCGCGGCATGCGCAGATAAAGAGGTTTATCCTGAGGGTATGCGCGCTTGACCCTATCCAGCACCGCTTGCACCGGAACGCGTTTCTCGCCTACCGCCGTTTCCATGAGTTCAGGATGAGCAAGCGCTTCGATTTCGTCACGGAAAACGACCATGCTTCCGGTCAAACCGCTCAGTACCAGAAACAATCCTGCCGCTAATCCGATATAGAGATGGAGATTGAAGATAACGCGTCGTAATTTCATGGGGCGAATATCTTGAATTGATGTTGCAGCGCGGTTTGCCCTGTCCAGCTTCCGCAGTTCACTTGTGGTTGTGATCGTATTCAATCCTCCAGACCAAGGTCTTTCTTTATTTCTGTGGAGGAGCAGATTTTTTCCTTGCCTTTGCGCACGCGTTCGAGCACCTCTGCCGCGAGGAAGTAATCTTCCATGTCATCGAGCCCGCGCTCAATGATTTCCCGAAGATAGAAAGCCTTGGAACGTCCCGTTTGCGCGGCAAGGAAGTTCAACCGCTCCTCGATCTCGGGGGCAAGACGGATTGAAGTGGGCATGAGTATTATCCCTGGATGAAATACGGGTATTTATTGTATCTGAATTTCCGGTCTGACACTTTCTTGTCATGAGCAATGACAGGCTATATACCCTAGAATTAAAACTGCCCGAACAATGTCAAAGCCAAAAAAGGGGGATGAAATGATATATAAAGTTCTCATCACGCCTGTTGAGCCGTCGATCGATGACCGTCCCAATTTCAGCGGCCTTCTTGCTGATTATGAAATTGAAGCCAGTTCAGAGACCAAAGCTGAAGAAGTGGCCTTTTCCCGGTTTTGCCAGGAGAGCCCTTTTCGCTCCCATAATCGAGAGGACTACACGATCAGTGTGAACTGAGACAACCCTCGCAAGGCACAGCATTCATAAGCATGCTGCGCGGCGTCATTCCTGGGATGTGACCTGCCGAGAAGGATGATGCCGCACTTGATTCTTTTGATCTTTCAAAATCGCCGGACACAGGGCGAGCCGGGAGAGCAACCGTGTAAGCAGTGAGTGAATTCATCCAGGGCAGTTTTCGGAGATGCATGAAAATGGAGAGGAAACATCGGGGCGATGCATTCGCAGCAATCCACGAGACCATGGAAGCACTGCATGAGATTGGGACGGTCGAAAAACAGACCATGCGCAAGTTCGAAGTCCCGTCTTGCTCCCGTGCAGGTTATGTCACCCGAGGAAATTCGTGCGCTACGAGAGCGCGAACACCTGTCGCAACCCGTCTTCGCCCTTATCTGAATGTCAGCAAGAACCTGATCTCAGACTGGGAGCGAGGTGTCAAGAAGCCGAGTGGCCCAGCGTTGCGGCTGCTGACCATGATCAAGAAGAATGGGATTCAGGCAATTGCGTGATTGCTTTGGCGCACAATCCGGCAAACAGGCAAGATCGGGCACAGCCTTGCTGACATCAACAACTCCCACAAACCTGATTTGCATAGTGCCATAGTACTCGTATAGCCCGGCCCCGCCCGATGATAATGGCCGTGCGTAGCCGGGCTACTACTTCCGGTGTTCTGGCCGCTCGTACTATGCGTATCCCGCATTCTTGAAATTATCCTCTTGTAATTATCGCAAGCACCCATATCTTCCTGACAGGAGACAAGGAATCCCGGAAAGGGTATCCCTCAGATTGCCAGGGTATTGGTCGTAGTCATACGAGAGTCGGCTGCTTTTTGGTTGCTTTGGAGTCGGCTGCTTTTTGGTTGCTTTGCGACAGACGGAATGGGTAGGGTGTCGCCAGCGTAGAGGATACCGGTCCGGATAACCGGATAGTCGGAGGACAACGGCTCCTCCTGATCATGAGCGATTCATCGGGCACGACCGTTCTGTCCCCCGTTTGAATCGAACCGAGTTGGAGTGTCAAAAGAAATTGCCGTGGGGGGTGGGGGGACGAGTGGCAGGACAACAGGGCAATGACTTGTTCGAAGGCTCCTTAAGGTATAATCCCGTTTTTTTTCATTCAGCTTTCTTTGTTGGAGGATTGTCATGCCGATCTACGAATACCGGTGTGGGTCTTGCGGTTTCGAAAAGGAATATCTGCAAAAAGTGAGCGAGGCGCCGGTGGCGGCTTGCCCTGCCTGCGGCAGCGATGCGTTTAATAAGCTGATTTCGGCTGCGGGCTTTCAATTGAAGGGCAGCGGCTGGTACGTCACCGACTTCAAGAACAAGAATGGCGGGCAGTCCAAGCCCAAGGCGGATGCGGACGCCTGCATGGCGAAGAGCGAGAGCGCCCCGGCCGCAGATGGCGCATGCCCCGCCTGCACAACCGATTGACGGGTGAGGAATCGGACTGGCTACTGACATGAAACGTTATTTCATCACCGGGCTGCTCATATGGGTACCTCTGGGTATTACTGCCTGGGCGTTGAAATTCCTGATCGGCACCATGGACCAGTCGCTGTTGCTCCTGCCATCGAGCATGCGCCCGGAAAACCTGGTAGGTATATACATTCCCGGCGTGGGCACGGTGCTGACGCTGCTGGTTGTTTTCCTCACCGGCATCCTCACCACCAATATCATCGGGCAGCGACTGGTGATTTTCTGGGAAGGCGTGTTATGGCGCATCCCGGTTGTGAAATCGATTTATTACGGCGTAAAGCAGGTCAGCGACACGCTGTTTTCAAGCCAGGGGGAAGCCTTTCGCAAGGCGCTGCTGGTGCAGTACCCGCGTGAAGGCGCCTGGACTATTGCCTTCCTGACCGGATATCCTGGCGGCGACGTAGTCAATCATCTCAAGGGCGAATATGTGAGCGTTTACGTGCCGACCACGCCCAATCCGACCTCGGGCTTCTTTCTGATGATGCCGCGCAGCGATGTAATCGAGCTCGACATGAGCGTGGATGCAGCATTGAAATATATAATCTCGATGGGCGTTGTTGCTCCCGCCAACGGCAAGAAACCGGCAGAGCCGCAGGCAGTGCTGCTGCATCCCCAGGATTCCGTCAATTCCGCCGGTTCCGCATCCAGCGACAAGCCCTGATTCTTTTTTTCTGATTACCGATCTTCCAATGCGCACCAATTACTGCGGCCTTATCGACGTCCAATATCTGGATCAGACTGTGATCCTATACGGCTGGGTGCACCGGCGCCGCGATCACGGGGGGGTCATTTTCGTGGACCTGCGCGATCGCGAGGGCCTGGTGCAGGTGGTATGCGATCCCGATAACCCCGCTGCTTTCCAGGTCGCGGAAAAAATCCGCAACGAGTTTGTAGTTAAAGCTACCGGGCGCGTGCGACATCGGCCGGCGGGAACCGTCAACCCTAATCTCATCAGCGGGGAAATAGAGGTGCTGGTGAGTTCGATCGATATCCTCAATGCTTCCCTGACACCTCCATTTCTGATGGACGACGAAAACCTCAGCGAAGCCACGCGGCTGGAGCACCGTTACCTGGACCTGCGTCGTCCGCAGATGCAGGAAAACCTGCGGCTGCGCTACAAGGTGGCAATGGCCGTCCGGCTGTTTCTCGACCAGCATGGGTTCATCGACGTGGAAACGCCAATGCTTACCAAGTCGACCCCCGAGGGCGCACGGGATTACCTCGTACCCTCGCGTGTCAGTACGGGGCATTTTTTTGCGCTGCCGCAATCGCCGCAACTGTTCAAGCAGTTGCTGATGGTTTCCGGGTTCGACCGCTATTATCAGATTACCAAATGCTTTCGCGACGAGGATCTGCGGGCTGATCGCCAGCCGGAATTTACCCAGATCGATATCGAGACATCCTTTCTGGATGAAGGGCAAATCATGCAGATGATGGAAGAAATGATCTGCACGGTGTTCAAAAGTGTGAGGAATATCGATCTGCCCAGCCCGTTTCCACGCCTGACACATGCCGAGGCGATGTCGAAATATGGCTCGGACAAGCCTGACATGCGCGTGGCGCTGGTTCTGACGGAACTCACCGATGTGATGCAGGAGGTGGAGTTCAAGGTGTTCCGGGAAGCGGCGCTCAGAACGGGTGGACGTGTAGCCGCATTGCGTGTACCCGGGGGCGGCGCACTGTCTCGCAAGGAGATCGATGATTACACCAGTTTTGTTGCAATATACGGCGCGAAGGGGCTCGCGTACATCAAGGTCAATGCGCTGGAAAAAGGAATGGACGGCCTCCAGTCGCCCATACTGAAATTCCTCCCTGAGAATGTGATTCAGGTCATTATCGAGCGTACGGGCGCAAAGGACGGCGATCTCATCTTCTTTGGCGCGGACAAGGCTCAGGTGGTGAATGAGGCGCTGGGTGCATTGCGCGCCAGGGTCGGGCATGATCGCGGTCTGGCGGCATTGGAATGGAAACCTTTATGGGTGGTCGATTTCCCCATGTTCGAGCGTGATGAGGAGGAAAACCGCTGGAAGGCCTTGCATCATCCGTTTACTTCCCCTGCTGAGGGTCACGAGAACCTGCTTGAGAGTGATCCCGAAAAAGCCTTATCCAAGGCTTACGATATGGTGCTGAATGGTTCCGAGATTGGCGGCGGTTCGGTGCGTATTCATCGCCAGGAAATACAGTCGAAGGTATTTCGCGCCTTGAATATTGGAGAGGATGAGGCAAACGAAAAATTCGGCTTTTTGCTCGAAGCATTGCAATACGGGGCGCCGCCGCATGGCGGGATTGCGTTCGGCCTCGACCGCATCGTTGCCATGATGGCAGGCGCCGAATCCATCCGGGAAGTCATTGCTTTTCCGAAAACACAGCGCGCACAATGTCTGCTCACGCATGCGCCCAGTACAGTGGGCGAAAAACAGCTGCGGGAACTTCACATCAAGCTCCGCCACGCGCAATCCTGAAGGGTGTAAGGCAAGGGTAACAAAGGTAAAAGGCGGAAGCGAAGAAGTGTGGAGATTGGGAAACCATTTTTCCGAAAGCGAAGATTTTCTGATTCCATTCCTGCTTTTACGTGCACGGTGAGAATCTACAAGATTCCGGTTTCCATTCTGGTAATTATCCATACGCCCGACATGCAGGTTTTGTTGCTTGAGCGGGCGGATCATCCTGGCTATTGGCAGTCCGTTACCGGCAGCCGGAACGAAGATGAAACACTCGTGCAAACGGCGGTGCGGGAAGTAGCGGAGGAGACCGGACTGGATGCCAGCCGCTACGAGTTGACCGACTGGAACATTGTGAACGAATATGAAATCTACGAGGAATGGCGCTGGCGTTACGCGCCCGAGGTAACCCATAATACCGAGCATGTCTTTGGCCTGCTTGTGCCGCGGCCTGTCCCGGTCTCGGTAGCGGCAAGAGAACATTTGCGGCATGTCTGGCTGCCCTGGCAGGAGGCGGCGGAAAAAGTATTTTCCCCAAGCAATGCCGAAGCGATCAGAAGATTGGCAGCGGTTGGCGGTAAAGGTAGCAAAGGGTAGTAAAGAGGGGGTAGAGAGCAGAAAAAGGTAGCAGGGACAAGGCAGCGCAGGCACAGCGGAAGTATCCCGGTAAAAATGAGGACCGGGACAAGCCGATCGAACCGATGGCTGATATGCTGGTCCAATGATACTTTTGGAACCTCTGCGGTTCCTATGTTACCTGCGATTTTTAAAGGAAAACGGAGTAGGCCATGCAAGCGGAAGCCATTGACTTTGAACGTTTCGACAGTCTGAATGACGATGACTGCGAGCAACGCATCGTCCAGGCGAAAGCGGCGCTGGGCAAGCGCGCGGTAATACTCGCTCATCATTATCAGCGTCCCGATGTTTACAAACACGCCGATCTTACCGGGGATTCCCTGCAACTCTCGCGCCTTGCATCCGGGACGGATGCGGATTATCTGGTGTTCTGCGGCGTGCATTTCATGGCTGAAGTGGCCGATATTCTCTCCAAGCCCGAGCAGATCGCCATCCTGCCTGATCTTTCCGCCGGCTGCTCCATGGCGGACATGGCAAGTTTTCTCAAGGTGCAGCGCGCGTGGCACGAACTCTCGGAAGTGCTCGACCCCGATGAAGCGGTCACGCCGGTAACTTACATCAACTCCGCCGCCGATCTCAAAGCTTTCTGCGGTGAACACGGCGGCATTGTCTGCACGTCCAGCAATGCAGTCAAAATCCTGCAGTGGTCCTTTTCCCGGAGGGAAAAGGTACTGTTTTTTCCGGATCAGCACCTGGGGCGCTGGAGTGGTCACAAGCTAGGCATTCCACTCGAACAGATGGCGGTGTGGGATTTCGATGAACCCATGGGCGGGCTTTCACCGGAACAGATCAGGAACGCGAAAATCCTCTTGTGGAAGGGGCATTGCTCGGTGCACCAGATGTTCCAGCCACAGCACATACTTCGTTTTCGCAACCAGTACCCTGAAGGGAAAGTGATTTCGCACCCCGAGTGCAGTTTCGAGGTATGTAAAAATTCGGATTACGTCGGTTCCACCGACTACATCATCAGGACCATACGGGAAGCGGAACCAGGAACACGCTGGCTGGTGGGTACGGAGCTGAACCTGGTCAATCGCATTGCCGAGGAGTTCAAGGGCCAGGGAAAAATCATCCAGTTCATGGCATCAACGATCTGCATGTGTTCCACCATGGCGCGCATCGATCCGCAACACCTGGCCTGGGCGCTGGAAAACCTGGTTGCGGGAAAGGTGGTGAATCAGATCAAAGTGCCGGCAACCGATGCAGTTCTGGCGAAACTTGCCCTGGAGCGCATGCTGGAGGTTTCGCGATAATGAAAAAATACAATTGCGCTCCATTCTGCTCCTCATATGCTCAATAAGCTACATATCGCTACCTACAATATTCACAAAGGGTTTTCTCATTTCAATCGGCGTGTCATGGTGCATCAGTTGCGCGACAGCCTGCGCGCGCTCAATGCCGATATCATTTTTCTGCAGGAAGTGGTCGGCGAGCACAAGGGTCACGGAGCTCGTTTTGAGAATTGGCCGGAGAGCCCCCAGTACGAATTCCTGGCTGATTCGATCTGGACGGATTTTGCCTATGGAAAAAACGCGGTCTACGACGAGGGCCATCACGGCAATGCAATCCTGAGCCGATATCCCATCGTGCGCTGGGACAACGTGGATGTTTCGGCGCACCGCTTCGAAAGCCGCGGCCTGCTTCACTGCGAAATAGGCGTTCCGCAATGGCAGGAAAATCTTCATTGCATCTGTGTGCACCTGGGCCTGTTCAAAAGGGGACGCTCCCGCCAGTTACAGTTACTGGAAAGGCACATCGAGGAACTGGTACCCAAAGACGCACCACTGGTCATTGCGGGGGATTTCAACGATTGGCGCGAAATGGCCAGCCGTATCCTGGTCCAGCGGCTTGCCCTGGCGGAAGTCTTCGAGCTGACCGAAGGGAGATCGGCGCGGACTTTTCCCGCCACGTTGCCGCTGTTCCGGCTCGACCGCATTTACGTTCGCGGCTTTCATATCGAAAGGGCACAGGTGCATCAAGGGCACCCCTGGTCAAAAATCTCCGATCACGCCGTGCTCTCAGCGCAGATGATTCTCAGATAATGCCTCCTGCATCGCACCGCGAGATTGACGGCGCCGCAGCGCTCCTGAAAAAAGGAGGCGTTGTCGCTTTCCCGACAGAAACCGTGTATGGCCTCGGGGCGGAGGTTTCCAATCCCTCTGCGGTCGCGCGCATATTTGAAATCAAGAAGCGTCCTCCGGATCATCCCCTGATTGTCCATTTTGCCGATACCTCCCGGTTGTCGCACTGGGCGCGCGAGGTGCCCCCGCAGGCACGGCGGCTGGCCGAACGCTTCTGGCCGGGTCCCTTGACCCTGATACTGCCGCGCAGTCGCCATGTGCCGGAAAACGTGACCGGCGGTCAGGAAACAGTGGGATTGCGCATTCCTGATCATCCCGTAGCACTTGCGTTGCTGAAGGAGCTGGGACCGGACAGGGCGCTGGCCGCCCCATCAGCGAACCGCTTCGGTCATGTCAGCCCGACAACGGCAGCACATGTGCGTGAAGAGTTTGGCAACGAGCTGGACATGATTCTGGATGGCGGTCCCTGCCAGGTAGGCCTGGAAAGTACAATCGTGGTTTTTGACGGCCAGACTGCGGTTATATTGCGGCCAGGTGGCATCCAGTTGGCGGCGCTGGTGGAAGTACTGGATGGAAATGTGGTGCTTTCCCAAGGGGCAGAACGTCCGGTACGTGTGCCAGGCGCCCTCCCTTCGCATTATGCCCCCGCAACACCGCTCGAACTCCTGCCAGCGGGTCACTTATGGCAGCGCGCCTTGGAGCTGGAAGCAAGAGGCAGGCGGGTAGCGGTCATGGGCTGGCGGCAACGGCATTTCACGTCCGGATATCACCCGGAAAATGAATCTGTCGTATTCTCCGCGATGCCTGGAGAACCTGAGGAATATGCACGTCAGTTGTACGCCACCTTGCGCCGGCTCGATCGTCAGCACTTCGACCGGCTATTGATGGAGATGCCTCCTGAAACAGCGGCCTGGGTGGCAATCGCGGACCGGCTGCGCCGTGCGAGCAGCAGAACATATTCCGGCGCGGGCGCAGTACTGACGGGTGAGCAAAACAGCTCATCCGTGGCGCGGGAAAATGGGAATGAAACTATTTACGGGCAAACTGGATAAATAACGATTTTATGGACAGCAAAGTTCGCGCAGTACTGTTTGATGTGGATGGCACCCTGGCCGACACGGAGCGTGATGGTCATCGCCTCGCTTTTAATGCCGCATTTGAAGAACTCGGTCTCGACTGGGAGTGGGATGTCGATCTTTACGGCAGGTTGCTGGCGATCACAGGCGGCAAGGAGCGCATCCTTCATTTCATGGAATATCACGTTCCCGAGGAGTTAAACAGAAGCGGGCTGGGTGACTGGATCGCGCGCCTGCATAAGATCAAAACCAGGCATTATGTCAGCATGCTGGAAAGCGGCGGCATTCCGTTACGGCCCGGAGTCGCCCGCCTGATCCACCACCTGCGTGACAGAAACATAAAAATCGCGATTGCAACCACCACCACCCCGGAAAATGTGACCGCGCTTTTGAAATCCACCCTGGGAGAAGAGTCCCCCGGATGGTTTGACGTCATCGGCGCAGGAGACATCGTCCCGGGAAAAAAACCGGCGCCCGACATCTATCACTGGGTGCTGGACCAGCTGGCATTGCCGGCAGAGCAGTGCATTGCCATCGAAGACTCGGAAAATGGGCTGAGGGCATCGCTTGCCGCAGGGCTTGATACCGTGGTTACGGTAAATGGATATACCCGCTTTCAGGATTTCGCGGGTGCCAGACTTGTTTTGTCCGATCTGGGTGAACCGGCACATCCGTTCAGCGTGCTGGCAGAAGAGGCGGGAGAGGCAAAGAGTATAAACGGCAGCGGCTGGGTGGATGTGGACCTGATGCTGAAGCTTAAAGGATGAACGGGGATGAATGCCTTAAGGAAGCGGTCGAAGAGAATTTCGAAGAGAATCATGTCCGATTCTGCTGACTCTCATCACCAGTTTGCATCATCCCAAATTGGAATTGTCATCTGGAAAAGGTAGTATAGTCGTCAGTGACTATCAGGGCGTCCTGACAAGAAAAACAAATGCTGCAAACCCGTACAATCAACCATTCACGCCGCCTGCTTCAACTTTTTGAAGGCATCGGTCTCGTCGTGATTGCGCTTGCCACCATATTTGCGGGGTATCAGGAAACCATGCTCATGATTCACAACGCCAAGGTAACCCTGGCGGATCTGTTGCTCATGTTTCTCTACCTCGAAATCCTGACGATGGTCGGGCTTTATTTTGAATCGGGCAAGCTGCCGGTAAGGTTTCCCCTCTATATCGCCCTGGTGGCATTGGCGCGTTATATAACCGTGGACGTCAAGGAGATGGACAGCATGCGCCTGTTGGGCGTTTCTGCCGCTATCGTCCTGATCGCGCTCGGGGTGCTCGTCATCCGTTACGGACACGTGCGCTACCCTTACGTGGAAGACCTGGAGGAACTGGCGGAGGCCGCTTCCAGGGAAAAAGAACAGAAAATTCGCGATTGATATGGAAGACCAGGTCAACAGGCCCCTGGTAGGCGTCATCATGGGCAGCAACAGTGACTGGGAGGTCATGAAGCATGCTGCGGAGGTGTTGAAGAAATTCCATGTGCCTTACGAAGCGGAAGTGGTTTCCGCCCATCGAACCCCTGATCGCATGTTCGAATATGCGGAAACTGCCGGCGAGCGGGGACTGAAATGCATTATTGCCGGTGCCGGCGGCGCGGCGCACCTTCCGGGAATGGTCGCTGCCAAAACGCTCCTGCCCGTGCTGGGCGTGCCGGTTACTTCCCGCCAGCTTCAAGGACTGGATTCGCTTTTGTCCATAGTACAAATGCCGAGGGGAGTACCGGTTGCCACCTTCGCCATAGGCGAGGCAGGTGCCACTAACGCGGGATTGTTTGCCGTTGCGCTGCTGGCGGTGGAAGATGCAAGGCTGGCCAGACAGCTTGCCGGGTTCCGGGAAACCCAGGCGGCGGCAGTGGCATCCATGACATTGCCATCGTCATGAGTACCCGGCCTGGGGCGATGCTGGGGCTGCTGGGCGGTGGCCAGCTCGGCAGGATGTTCACGATGGCAGCCCAAAGCCTGGGTTACAGCGTGACCGTTCTCGATCCCGAGGAGCAGAGCCCGGCGGGCAGCGTCGCCGAGCGGCACCTGCGCGCCGATTATCTCGATAGCGGGGCCTTGAATGAGCTCGCATCCACCTGCGCAGGCATTACCACCGAATTTGAAAACGTACCTGCCGAGGCTCTCAGAATACTGGCTGAACGCTGCATCGTCAGCCCGGCCGCCAGGAGTGTCGCCATCGCGCAGGATCGCATCCTGGAGAAGAATTTTCTCGCTACCAACGGCTTTGAGGTCGCACCCTATGCGGTGATCCAGAATCCACAAAATTCACAGCCTCCGGCCTCTTCGGAAGCAGCCACTTCGGGAGCAGTGTTCTCCCAAAAGCAGCCGCAACTTTTTCCTGGCCTTTTTCCCGGCATTCTCAAGGTAAGCCGGTTCGGATATGACGGCAAAGGGCAGGTGCGGGTAAATAATCCATCTGAACTCGACAGCGCATTTGCAGGCTTGAACGGGGAGTCCTGCGTCCTGGAAAAACTGCTGCCCCTGGAGCGCGAGGTATCCGTCATCGTATCCAGGGGATTTGATGATGAAGTGGTTACTTTTTCCGTATCCGAGAATCAGCACTGCAACGGCATCCTCGATATCAGCATCGTTCCTGCCAGAATATCGCCTGAAATTGCCCGAAATGCCCGCGATATTGCAGTTCGCATTGCCGGGAAGCTGGATTATCGCGGCGTACTATGCGTCGAGTTCTTTGTGCTCGCGGATGGGCGACTGCTGGTGAACGAGATTGCTCCTCGTCCTCATAATAGCGGGCATTACTCGATCAACGCCTGCATTACCTCTCAATTCGAGCAGCAGGTGCGCATACTTTGCGGAATGCCCCTTGGCAGTACTTCCATGCATGGCGCGGCGGTAATGGTGAACTTGCTGGGCGATCTCTGGCAGAAGGGAGAGCCGGGGTGGGAACAGGTGCTGCGGCATCCCGAGGTCAAACTACATTTATACGGCAAGCGCGACGCCAGGCCCGGGCGGAAAATGGGACACTACACGGTGCTGGCAGAAACGACCGAGGCCGCGTTGCGGCTTGCGCTGAAAATCAAGCAATCACTGCAACCCTCTCATAGCGTTCTTGAAACCCATGAGCATCCCCGGAACGAAAGCCGGAACTAACCAGCCCGCGCTGTTTGAAACGAGCATACGAAGCCTGCCGCTTCTGCATCGCGGAAAGGTACGGGATATCTATGGCGTGGATGAAGACAAGCTTCTGATCGTCCAGACGGACCGGCTTTCCGCATTCGATGTGATCCTGCCTACTCCCGTACCTGGCAAGGGCAGGCTGCTGACTGCCTTGTCCAGTTTCTGGTTTGAAAAACTGGAGCATATCGTTCCCAACCATCTCATCCACATTGCACCCGAATCCGTGGTGACGGAAGACGAACGCGAGCAGGTAACCGAGCGGGCATTTGTAGTAAAGCGACTCAAGCCTCTTCCGATCGAGGCGATCGTGCGTGGCTACGTGGTTGGCTCCGGCTGGAAGGATTACAAAAAAACCGGCATGATCTGCGGTATTCCACTCCCCGCAGGACTAAAGGAAGCCGGCAGGATACCGGGCGGGGCTATCTTTACCCCCTCGACCAAGGCTGCGCAGGGCGCGCACGATGAAAATATCCCGTTTGCGGAGGCGGAAAAGCTGTTGAATGAAGGGGATAAAGGAGGTAAAGGAGGTAAAGGGGGTAAAGGAGGTAAAGGGGGTAAAGGGGGTAAAGGGCTGGCTGCGCAGGTGCGCGATATAGCGCTGGCTTTGTATACCCAGGCGGCGGATTATGCGATCACAAGAGGCATTATTATTGCCGATACCAAGTTCGAATTCGGCCAGGACCAGGCCGGCAGACTCTATCTCATCGATGAGGCGCTTACTCCTGATTCATCGCGCTTCTGGCCGGCTGACCAGTACGCACAGGGGAAAAACCCGCCGAGCTATGACAAACAATTCGTGCGTGACTGGCTTGAGACGCAGAACTGGAACAAGAAAGCACCCGCTCCGGCCTTGCCCCCCGAGGTGCTCGCCAAAACAGCTGAAAAATACCGGGAAGCCCTGCATCGCCTGGTGGGCTAAACCCCTAGAAAAGCCGGATCAACATCCTCGTCCCCAGCAGATAGAGCAGCACCACAAAAACTTTCCTGAGCGTAGCCGTTTGCATGACGTGCGTCGTTTTTGCGCCTATGGGTGCGGTCAGCGTGCTGCCCAGGACAATCCATCCCAATGCCGGCAGGTAAACGTATCCCAGGCTGTATTCCGGCAGCGGTTCGGGCTGCGCCATGCCATTGATCATATAGCCGACAGCTCCTGCGAGGGCGATGGGAAAGCCTACCGCGGCAGCGGTACCGATGGCATGTTGCAGCTTCACGTTGCACAGGGAGAGAAACGGAATCGTCAGCAGGCCTCCTCCGATTGCAACAAAGCTTGAAATCGCGCCGATGACGCTCCCCGCGGCAAGCATGCCGAGCCTTCCTGGAAGCATGCGGCTGGGCCTGGGACGGATGTTGAGCAACATTTGCGTCGCCGCGTAATAAATGAAGACGACAAAAACGATGCCAAGAAAGTGGCTAGACAACATGCTTACCACCGTTGCGCCTCCAAGCGTCCCCAGGATGATTCCCGGCGTAATGAATTTCACGACTTGCCAGTTTACTGCACCGTGAACATGATGAGTGCGCAGGCTGGCGGCGGAGGAGAAAATGATGGCCGCCATGGTGGTGCCAAGGGCGAGGTGAAGAATGCGGTCCGGCGGGAAGGCTTGCGCAGTAAAAATAAAGGTCAGCACCGGCACGATGACCAGTCCGCCCCCTATGCCCAGCAGACCGGCAAAGAAACCGACCACGGTGCCCAATACCAGGTATGCCGGCCACCACTCCACTCGACGTCCTTCCCCGCTAAAGGCGGGGGATTCCTGCGGCACTCAGACGTGGCATTGAATCACTCCTGAGACGCTTCGGCCGGTTCCTGCTGCTGGCGACCTTGCTGCATTGCTCGCTTCACGGGCACGCATCGAGGTCAAGCCATAGCCCAACCCGGAAATCTTCCGGGAGTCTGTCATTACAGAATTCCCATGATGAAATCCCACTCTGCCGGATCGATCGGCGTAATAGATAGCCGGTTGCCTTTTTGCAGGATACGCATGTTCGCAAGTTCCGGATAACCACGCAACTCCTTGATGCCGACCAGGCGGGTTTTCCTGACGAGGCGCACATCCACATTGAACCAGCGCGGATTTTCCGGCGTGGCTTTCGGATCGAAATATTTGTTCTCCCGGTCGAACTGGGTGGCATCCGGGTAGGCCAGCTTGCTCACCTCCGCAATCCCCGCGATTCCCGGCTCCTCACAGGTAGAATGGTAGAAAAAAACCCCGTCGCCAACGCGCATCTGGTCACGCATGAAATTTCGCGCCTGATAATTGCGCACTCCATACCATGCCACCGTCTGATCGGGCATCGAAGCGAGATCGTCAATACTTACGTCGGAAGGTTCCGATTTCATCAGCCAGTAACGCATTTCCATATTAACTATACTTAGGTCAGAATTCAGTACTTGCGAAGTTGAACGGGCCTGTCAGCAGGATTCTCCTGGGCGGGAAGCTCCCACATAAACAATCAATACTACAGCAAGACGGAGGCGCAATGATAAACAATAAGCTAATGAATCGTCTTCTGAAACTCCTGTGGCGAATAGGTGAGGACTGGCCGTGGCTGGGCAGAAAATTAAACGAATTCGCAATCAATCGGGTAGTAAATGTTTGCCGCCACCGGCCGCATCCCTGGAGCACCGTTCATCCCTATACCTCCTGGACTGCGCTTACAGATCAGCACTGGAGCGCGCGCCATTTGCCGGCGAAGAAGCAGCCGGCACAGCTTCCATCTTCCAGCGAACTGCTCGGGCTTTTCAGGCAACCGGGCGGAAAGCAGCAATTGTCCGACAAATCCACCCTCCTCTTTCCTACGGTTGCCCAGTATCTGACTGACGGTTTTATCCGCACGCGCATGCCCAAGGCAGGAGAACCCGAGACAGTTCGGCTGCAAAACACATCCAATCACCAGATCGACATGTGTCCGCTATACGGAAGGCTGGCAGAGCAGACGGCCGCCCTGCGTGCCAAAAGCGAAGCGAAAGGTGAACGAGGGCGATTGAAGTCACAGTTTATCGGTGGAGAAGAGTTTTCCCCTTTCCTTTTCGATAACGGAATACTGAAGCAGGAATTTGCCATTCTCGATGAGCCCCTCGGGTTGGAGGGAGCATTGGATAGAGCGCCAGAACGCCGGGAAGAGTTGTGCGCGCATATTTTTGCCTTTGGAGGGGATCGGACAAATGCCGTTCCCCAGGTGGCGATGCTGAATACCTTGTTCCTGCGGGAACATAACCGGCTTGCAGGCGAAATAGAACGCGCGCACCCGCAGTGGGATGATGAGCGCGTTTTTCAAACTGCCAGGAATAACGTCATCGTGATCTTCATCAAGATCATCGTGGAGGAGTACATCAGCCATATCTCTCCCCTGGTGCCCTACCGGGCCGATCCTTCAGTGGCCTGGAATGCTCCATGGAACAAACCGAACTGGATCACGACCGAATTCAGCCTGCTGTATCGCTGGCATTCGCTCGTTCCAGATGCCATCACCTGGAACGGGCGCTCGTATCTCCTGGGAGAAACTTCCATGAATAACAAGCTGCTGCTGGATGGAGGATTGCAACGCGCCTTTGCCGACATGAGCAGCCAGCGGGCCGGCCGCCTCGGCCCTTTCAACACAGCCGAATTCTTATGGGAAATCGAGACCCGGGCAATAGAGCAGGGGCGCCTGGCAGAATTGGCGCCCTACACCGATTATCGTCATTATGTTTCCCTGGAGCGTCCCCAGGATTTCGCGGATATCTCCACGGATCCACGAGTAGTCGATTTTCTGAGAAAGACGTACCGGCGCGTAGAGGACATCGATTTTTACGTCGGCCTGTTTGCCGAGGATCTGGTGGAAGATTCCCCCCTGCCCCCACTCATGCTCCGAATGGTGGCGGTGGACGCTTTCTCCCAGGCCTTGACCAATCCCCTGCTGTCGCAGTACGTTTATAACGAAGAAACCTTTTCCGCTCCGGGCTGGGCGGCAATCCAGGGCACGGGAACATTTCGGGATGTTCTGGAGAGGAACACGCCTTCCGATCAGCGTGGGGATTTATACGTGGGCTTGACCTTGCCCGGCTGGATGCCCTCTTCCTGAAAGCAGGCTCCCTCTCGAACGCGAAGCTTGCGCACCCTGCCGCTTTATTCAGGGGCTGGTGGTCGAGATGAGAATAAGCTGCTTGATAAATTCGATAATGCGGCCGTCATCGATGTGGTTATGATCCGTAATCAGGTTTTTATCAACTCCAATAACGAGGTAGGGATTGCGTGCGGCGGAGATGTTGCTCCTTTCCAGTGTAAGGTTTGCAATAAGAATCTTGCTGCCAGGTTCGTCGTCTTCCCATTCGGACTTTGCTGCCAGACCGGAACTGACACTCTCACTGCTGCTCGCTTGGCCCGCAGCTCCCTTCGGCAGATCGTGGGACGGATAGAGCCGGTGAGTCTCGTACGGCTGAAAGAGGCCAACCGCGGTTACGTTCGCCTCGCCCTCATCGATGATTTCTTCCTGCCGGGTTACGGCATTCGTTCGCCTGATATCGCGATCCTTCTCAAAAAAGGTGGACAGATGACGGCCAATGGGAAACGAGTTGCGAAGGGCCTTATCGGCCTCGGATGTCAGCATGGCCATGACAGGCAACTGCGACTTGAAGTAAGTGCCACGCTCCGTGGACATATCACTGAGCGATGCAAATTGCAAGGCTTCGAAGGCGGGGTTTATGAGCACAACCAGATTCCCAAACCCTTCCACGTCGCTCTGTACGCCCACTGGCCCCATTGTGCGAACGAACCGGCTTTCGAGTATTTGAACCAATGAAGCATGTACGATGGCTCCGCCGAAGCTGTGCCCGACAACCACCAGGCGAGTGTTGCTGCTACCCTCCGAGACATTTTCCTTAACGCGCTTGAGTAGTTCGAGGCGGCTCAATACCTCGGTGACGCCGCCCCGGCTGACTTTCTGCGCGGTATTTTTCCGGTCCCAGAAGGTCAGATCCTCCACCACGGGCATGGTAATGGACTCACCGCGCCAGGCTAAATAAATACCGGCTACCTGTCGCGCCGGTCGCCCCGTTTTTCGGCTGATAAGAAGTTCGTTCTCACTCAACCCGGCAAGAACTTTACGAAAAGTCTGGATATTTTTGTCGGCATGCTCCGCATTATGCTTCCAACCATGAACGAATACTGTTATCAATAAATCCTTGCTGGCGGCCTCAGCCGAAAGCTTGTCGATAACGGACCACATTTGCTTTCGATCCCAAAGCTGGCCCTGGTCATCGAACTCAATAAAATTCAAGAGATATCGGGCTCCATCTGCCGTGGGAAATTCCAGGATCGCGTGGTTTTCGCAGTCCTGAGACAATTCCGGGGTCGGGTTAACGCATAAATCATACTCTGTCCGATACTGTACAAACGGCGCACACCCGCCAAGCATTGCCAGGAGAATGAGAACAGTGAGATGCAATTCGATGGTGTGGAATTTCATGATATTTTATTTGCTCCGAAGGGATGTTCCGGTCAACACTATCACTATATCAGGGGAATGGTCATGTGTTGCTGAAACGCGTTTCGTATCAGATGGGTACATATTCCACCATCAAAGACGGGAGGCGCGCTCATAATGAAGTGTAGCCTAAGAAAACACGCGCGCCCTTTGCCTATGTTGATCTGGCAAAGCGGATTTCCGGATTTGTTACTATGGATCAGAGCTTACAGTCCAGGTGGATTGCTGCCATGAAGCCTGAAAACGCCCGATATCAGCTGGAACGACGTGAATTCATCGTCTCTACACTTTCGGCAGGGCTCGCCATGGCGGTCGGGCCGCTTTACGCCCAAACCGTGAGGAACGATCCCCGGATTTCTGTAAAGAATGATGATCAGACCGCTGCTGCATCCCGGTCGCCGGACGGCCCTACTCCAGTCAAGTTATTTCTCTGTGGCGATGTC
Organism: Nitrosospira multiformis; assembly: GCA_017306155.1. Lineage (GTDB taxonomy): Bacteria > Pseudomonadota > Gammaproteobacteria > Burkholderiales > Nitrosomonadaceae > Nitrosospira > Nitrosospira multiformis_F. Next base: position 93,033 of record JAFKJB010000008.1, on the reverse strand, counting down.
ATGACGGGCAGGGGTATAGACCAGGTCTTGCCTCATCCGGGCAACCCCATCCTTTTCGAGGGGCACATGAAAAGCGCAACAGCCTATGTCGAGCTTGCCGAAGAGGCAAACGGGCCGATTCCGCAACCTGTCCTCTTTTCCTATATCTGGGGAGATGCGCTTGCCGAACTGGCGCACAGAAAACCCGATGTTCGCATCATTAACCTCGAAACCGCAGTTACCCGCAGTGGAGATGTACAGGACAAGGCAGTCAACTACCGCATGAACCCCGACAATATCCCCTGTATCGCTGCTGCGCAAATCGATTGCTGCGTGCTGGCGAACAACCATATCCTGGATTGGGGAGATGCTGGTCTTGCCGAGACGTTGAAAACGCTCAAACAAGCCGATATAAAAATAGCTGGCGCCGGCCTGAACATTCAGGAGGCACAGAAACCTGTCGAGTTCGCCGTTTCTGGAAAGGGAAGAGTCCTGGTTTTTTCATTTGGATCGGAAACGAGCGGCATACCCTGGAACTGGGCAGCCCGGACAGGCCGACCAGGCGTGAATCTGTTGCCAGATTTTTCAGCAGAAACGGTTCGGGAAATTCGCGACAGAATAAAACAGGTCCGCCTGCCGGACGATATTGTGGTTGCTTCGATTCATTGGGGCAATAACTGGGGTTATGCAATTCCAGCCGAGCAGCAGGATTTTGCCCATGGCCTGATCGATGAAGCGGGTGTTGATGTCATCCACGGCCATTCATCGCATCATGTGAAGGGCATCGAGGTTTACAAGGGAAAACTCATTCTTTACGGATGCGGCGATTTCCTGAACGATTACGAGGGCATCTCGGGGCACGAGGCTTATCGAAGCGACCTGACGTTGATGTATTTCGTGAGCGCGGAACCGCACACCGGCAGACTGGTCAGCCTGTCGATGGTGCCCATGCAGATCAGGCATTTCAGGTTGAACTGGACATCTGATGACGACGCTTCCTGGCTGAAGAATATCCTGAACAGGGAGGGGAAGAAGCTGGGGACGTCAGTGGAACTGGCAGCGGATAATACCTTGATGCTCCGATGGATACTCCAATCGATGTAGAGCGATAGCGGGGTGCTCGTGTATAGCGAAAATTAGTGTCTAATCGGACGAGCAAGGTCGCCGGATTAAGGCAGGTCGCCAGGAGCCCGATCGCCGAACCCGTTGGCGAGACCTAAAAATGCGGGCCCCTTGTCGCTCACGCGGGGGATTTATCCAGGAATTCTCTTAGAATGCCATCCAGCCGCTCAGATATACCGTATCGTTACCGGGCGCATTGCGGGAGAAGCCATCATAATTGCGAAAACCTCCATTGAACTGAAAGTAGTGAATGTACTGCGCCGTAAGTTTGAGGTTCGCAAACGTGGACAGGACGGAAGTACTCTTGCCGAATGGGATATAGCTCACCTCAGCGGTAAATGCCTGACTATTTGGTTTGCCTGATAAACTGCCGTTAACAGGATCGGGAGAGTATATGACATTATCCCGTGTCCCCGAGGTCTGGGCATAAGCCAAATTGAGCGAATAAGTCTGGAGGAAGGTATATCCGCTTCTGATGCGAACCACGTCCAGGCTGCCATGTCTTTTTTCTGCAAATCCCAATCCCACGCTGGCATTCAGGTCGCGATACTCCCGGATGTAAGTGGCGTTGAGTTCAAGGATATGCTTGGGATTCCCCAGATATTGGTAGGTGGCGTCAAACCCGAAATCGGTGTACTGGTCGGTACCTGCACCTTGAATCCGCTGTGGATTGGCATTTGCTCTCATGCCGAAGGAGCCGATGGCACCGTAATGGCCTTGCCAGTTGTTTTGTAGCGCCACCCGCCAGTAAGGCGCACCGCCATCGATCCGGTTTTGTCCCGCGTCAAACGTTCCAATCCCTTGCTGAACATTCCGTGGAAGGCTGGTGTAGCCCCCTCCCTCAGCGTATAACATATCATTCCACATCGTATAGACCGTTGCACCGACGACTTGGCTGCCAAGAGATTCAATGAATAATCCCGCGGCGGGCACGGGGGCAAGTGGGGATGACGCCCAAGGGAAACCCCAGGCAGGGGTGGTGTTCCAGAGATCCTGAACGGTAGGGTTATTATTCACAGAAACGCCATAAACGAGGCGATTACCGGCCAGATCGGCGTAATTCGCAAAACGGATATCAGTGTTATCGAGCGCTCCCGTATTGCTCACACCATCATAGGTCCCCTGCGCGAAGGCGCCGATCTTGGACGTAATGCGGCCAGCGTAAAAAATCGAGGCTTCGTCGATAGTTGCGTTATTGTTGGGGCCGAAGCGGTCAGCCGCCCCGCCAGGCTGACCGTTATTGGTATGTGTAAACGAGCCGCGTATCATGCCGGTGATCGGGATGAATTTGGTTCTATCGGGGTTCACATCGGTGTAACCGGATAGCTTGAAATTGCGTCCGATAGACGTAAGGAGCGGTCCAAAAGCCTGCACATGGCAGGTGCTGCACGGCATGCCGGTCTGGCGCGCAAAGCTGGGCACTGCTTTGACTTCGGCGCTTGATAGCGTAATGAGTATCCCCACCAGGATAAGAACAGGAGAAATAACGCTTCTGGAGATGATCATTTCTCGCATCAGGCGGCTCAGCATTAAATACTTGAGTGGACTATCGAACTAAAGCATAGTAAACATTGAGAAAATGTCCAATTGAATGCACTGAAATTGTGAAGCTTAACCGCATCCACCAGTGTAATGCGTGGCACATCAAAAACACGCAAGACCGATGTCGGCGACGTCCAATGGCTGGCAACGCTGGCGCGTGCCGGTCGGGTGAGTGGAAAAAGTGAGCGAAAAGCTTTGGAGAGGGCGCGCAGGTATTGGGCCGGGATCGGAATGCATGTTCAAGCCGAGCGCGCAATGCAAACGGAGAGAAGAAATCGGGTAAAACTGGCGATGTAGAGTACTGCGAATTGGACGACTTCGATTGCAATTCTGTGTAATCGCAGCAGGCAGGGCGGCAAAATTCCCTGCTTAATCCAGCATATGCTACTAGAATTCTCCAATAAGAAGCATCAATCTATCTGGCAGCTCAGCAAACCATTGTGGGAGGTGCACATGAACACACAGTCTGATTCAACGGCGCAGACAGACCCTTCCCGGTCTTATCTGACCTTCCAGGATATTCTGGAAACGGTGAGTCATGAACCCGGGCAAGGTCACCTGCTTGAGCAAATCGAAAAAATTGTGAGGATTCAGCAGCGGGAACGCCTGTATGCCATTCTGTCGCAAGTCTCGAAAGACCAGCTTCTGCCTGTACAGGTCTTGCTTGAGCGCGACTTCCCGCAGAGAGGAAAATGCAATTCAGCCTATAACCGCTTCCTGATCCCATCCTGGAAAAAATACGACGAGATCTATTGGCAATCGCTGATCGACTATACGATCCTCGCGCTTCGTACATTCAAGGAAATCGACTTCTCCGCCATTCGCGGGAAGCTCGTGTTGCAATATTTTGATATTCCTGGCGGGACGCTCCGGGTCCAGGATGTCATCCGAAGACTGGTCTGGCTGATCGATAATGGCCATTTGTCCGTCGACTTTACGCGCTCCCGTTGGATGGAAAGCTGGAGTAATACTGTGGCGAGCATGAGCCGCGAGGAAATATTCACGGCTGCCAGCATCGTCGAGGTCGTCCCTAAATTGCTGCTGAGCGGAGAATAGATGGCTGGGTAGCGTTTGAGGCTGAACATCCAGATCCAGCGGGATTCACTCAAAGAATCTCCCGGCCGGTCAAGGTTGGCCGGCTCCAGGCAGATTGAGGAACTCCCGCCGCGTCCTTGGTCCGTAGGTAAGGAAATGCGGCTGCGGATGTTCGAGGTAAGCAACCCGTTCGCGCGCAATGCGGTCGCGTCCGGTATATTTTTTTACTTCCTCAGGACTGATGGAGTAAACCCTGGCAGCGTTGAGACCAAAAATCTTCGCCCGTAGTTGTGGAGTAATTTCCGGGTAATCGTATTTTGCACGCAACTCAGGTGCGATCTGAAAAGCACGAAACGCCTGGATCTGGTCTTGCGGTGAGCCATACCAGATAGAGTCTGTTCCCCACAGCACATTGTCCTCTCCGCAGTACTTCAGCAGCTTTCCTAACACGTGCGCCGCGGCTTCAGGGTCGCGCATCAGGTATCGCCAGGTACTGCCGAGTTCCGCGTAAACATTGCTGTTGGGAGGAACACCGTTATCGATGAGTGAGCGGATCAGAGTGTCGACGCCGTCATCTGCGCCCCGGCCCTGGAAGGGACCTTCGGGGAAGCTCGTTACAAAACCCGAGTGGTAGACCAGAAATGCAACGTCAGGGAATCTTTTGGCTGCCACACCGATGTCGGTACATTTACTGTGCTCGTAGGATTGCTTGCCGAAAGGCAGCCCCTTGTGCACGCAGATTACTTTCACACCGAGATTGCGCGCCTTCTCGATGAAGCGTGTGCCAGTCTCATCCGACAGAAAGTAGCCTTTTCCTTCGGGTCCGAACTGCGTATAAGTCTTCCAGGCGGATACGCCCCAGCGGTCCTTCAGCTCATCCATCCGTTCCAGGTCACCTTGCTGATTGGGATTGACGCGTCCATGCAGCAGCAGGCGGTGTGTTCCTTCCATTTTGTCGACGATCCTGCGCACCGCGTCCGCCTCCTGGATGGTAAGCGGCTCCGCATCGGGCCGCGATGGCACGAAAGAGAGCACCATCATGTCCGTATCCGAATCAAGGAACACATCCTTGATGAACTCATCCGGTCCGAGGCACTGCAAATAGCTATGAGAACCTGGTTCCAACCCAAGGGCGCATCCGGTCTTGGGCATTTGGCTCAAAGGTTTTGCACCGGGGACAAGCTTTTGCAGCCACGCGCCTTTCGGGTTCACAAAGTGGCCTTGCACGTCAAAAATGAATTCGCCTTTATCCCCGATCCCTGCCTGGGCCAGTGCAGGTTCCAGCGCGGCTTCCTTTGCCAGATCGAAAAATCCGCCTGTCCGGCCTGCGGCAGCATTAGCGACATTGAATGCAAGAAGGGTGGAAGCGGCGCCACAAGCGGAAATGAGAAAATGCCGCCGTGAAACCCCCAGGCGTTTCGCGTTTGCGTCAGCCGTTTCATGGGCAAGACGATTCGCGGCAAGATTTGCAGGTGATAACGGAACCGGCGTGAATTCTCCGTTGGAGGTCGTGTCGAGCTTGATCGGTAGACGGTTGCCCTCGGGATCGAGGTTCTCAGCTGGATTCCATTTTGGTGGATTCATGCGGGCAATTCTCTCAGAAGGGAAAGTAAGCACGGATCAGGAATTTTACAAGCCGAGTCAGCCAGATTCAACTTCAGGGTAGTATGTCAGACCGGATTTGGCAGTACTCGGAAGCAACCCCGATGGGGCATCGTAACGGCCTGGCGTGGAGACGCAGGGAGGTCGATGCAGCGATGAATTCTTTCCGGGCAGATTGGCAGATTGGCGGATGAGCGAAGCGTAATCCAGAGATCAGCGGGATTGGTCAATCAGGGTGAAGAAGCCAACAAAAAAAAGCGGCATTGCCGCTTTTTTTTGCCCTTCCTGATAAAGTCCCCGCAAATGCCGTCAGGCCGTTTATCTTGAACCCTGAGGTTCAAGGTGGTCACTTGCCGGATGCATCAGGCGCTTCCGCATGGGAGGCGCACAACAGCATCGCTCTGGTTCGTAACCGTTTCCCAAAAAGTTGGTTCAAAGAATATAGACCTTAACAAACACCGCAGGGAACGACCCTTGTCACTTCCGCGGTATTCAGCACAAACCGCAGACGCAACATCTGTTCGGTTGCTTCAAAGGCTGGCTTCCGGATTAAAACAGTTTGTCCTGCTCCGGCATGGCAGCATCGAGCATTGCCTGCATGTGATCGATTCTACGCCTAAATTCTTCCATGTCAAAGCCTTCCTTGTTTCTCGCATTGAGCAACTCATGGGTGATGTTCAGGGCTGCCATGACGGTGATGCGCTCTGAGCCGAGTACTTTGCCGCTGTCCCTGATCTCGCGCATCTTCTTGTTGAGATAGGCTACCGCTTGCAGCAACCCCTCGCGCTCTTCATCCGAGCAACTCACCCTGAATTCCCGCCCCATGATAGTGACATCCAGGGTCTTGCCCGTGCCTGTATTCATTCTTTGCTCTCAGGAATACGCGCCAAAAGAACCTCGAGCCGTGAGGTAGCTGCATCTATTTTTTCCACCAATATCCGGTTGTGGCTCGTCATAACTGCCAGTTGCTGGCGCAACTGAATATTCTCGGTGCGCAGTTGCTGGCACAAGCGTACGAATTGGGTGATTTTTTCTTCTAGATTATCCAGTTCCGGTTCCATCAAAGCACTATAGTTTGGAAATCCTCAGTCAGTCAACTGCTAGCATGGTCTTTCGAATGTGGCTTCAGGAAAGGTGTGGAATATATGAGACAGCTCAGCTTCCCGCAAGGGTTTTAAATCATTTCGCATGATTTATTTCACGGTTCTGGTAGAATGCCGCCTCGTTTGAGGTGCCTGTCCGCTTCGCGCGGCCAGGTTAAACGGGAACCAGGTCAGGGATCGATGAAGATCCCCGGATGCCTGGGCTGCCCCCGCAACGGTAAGCAGGCGTGGACGCATCAGGGAAACCCTCCCGGGTTTTCTAATGCCACTGTGAATTCTCCAGTTCATGGGAAGGCGATGCGTCAAATCCTGCGAGCCCGGATACCGGCCTCGGATGCGTATGGACATATCGCGTGGGGCGATATCCTGATCGATATTTCTTTCGTTCGAAGCTCCCACGATATTTTCCTGTTTCCTTGTTCTCACGGTGGGAATACATATTTCCCGGGCAATTATCATGGGTTTGTTTCGCAGGCATATCATGCCATGGGTCTTCATTTCCGTTCCTTCAGGGGCGCATGCCGTGTCCGGCGATCCGGCGGAGCGATTGCTCCCGGACGTGGTCGTGACAGCAACCCGCTTCAGCGAGTCCATCGACAAGCTGCCCACTGGAGTTTCCATCGTCAATGCGGAAGAGATCAGAAACAGCGCTGCCTCGACTTTACCCGAGTTGCTGCAACAATTGTCTGGCATACACACCAGAAATGTCGATGGCAGTCCCGACCCGCAGATCGATATGCGCGGATTCGGTATCACCGGCAACGAGAACACCCTGGTTTTGCTGGATGGTCAACGCATGAACGAAAATGAACTGACCGGCATTCGCTGGTCGACGATTCCTCTCGATACCATCGAGCGCATCGAAGTATTGCGCGGCAGCGGCAGCGTAGTTTATGGAGCAGGCGCTACCGGCGGCGTCATCAATATCGTAACACGCGCTGCCCGTCCCGGTCGCATATCGGGTACGGGAGGAGTTTCCTTCGGCAGCTACAGCGGTACGGAGTTCAACGGAACATTCAACGCGGCAGGGAAGAACATCGGGCTGGCGCTTACGGGAAATGCGTTGCGAACAGACAACTACCGCGTGAATAATGCGCTTCGCCAAGCGAATCTGCAGGGTGATCTGCGCTACCGGTTCAGCAGCGGCAGGGCGTTGCTGAAGTTCGGCCTGGATGATCAAAGACTGGAACTGCCCGCCAATCGCACTGAAGCGCAGTTGCGAACCGATCGGAAAGGCACCTCGACGCCGCGCGACTTCAGCACTCGCGAAGGTGCATACGTCACGCTGAGAGGAGAGAAAGAGACGGGATTCGGCGATCTTGCCGCAGACTTTTCATTCCGGGATAACCATCGTACCGCATTGTTCGACGATTATCATCTGGACGGCTTCAATTCCAAAACATTCGTCAATTCCCGCTCCGACCAGTGGCTGTTCAACCCGAGGATGAAGCTGCCATTCACAGCTTTCGGCATGGAGCACGAACTGGTACTGGGCGCAAATCTCGAATGGTGGGATTACCGATCGAGACGGTTTACCGGACCGGAAACAGTGCCAGGTTCGGCATCCGCCGATATCCCGCAAACAGATGTAGTGGCGACCCAGCAAAACCGTGCGATTTATTTTCAACAAGCCTCCACGTTACCTAAAGGTACCGTTCTCAGCCTTGGAGGGCGGTTGCAATGGGTAGACAACCGGGCGAGCGACCACCTCAATCCCGCTGCTTACGCCAGCGGCCGGCAGAGTCGTATGGTTTATGCCTATGATGCAGGTCTTCGTCACCCTCTGGGAGAGGCTTTTTCGGTCTATGGCCGATTCGGCCGCAGTTTCCGGATAGCTACGGTAGACGAAAACTACAACCAGTTTGGCGGCCCGATGTTCGATTCCAGGGTGAAGATTCTCGAACCGCAAACTGCCCATACCGGAGAACTCGGACTGGATTACAAGCGAAAGTCCCTGCGTGCGCGCGCTTCGCTCTACCGAACCAACCTCAACAATGAAATCAGCTTCATAAACATAGATCCATTCCTGTTCTTTGCCAACGTCAATCTGCCGCCCACGCGGCGGCAGGGTTTTGAGCTGGAAGGCTCATGGGCAGTGACGAGCGCAATCGATATATTCGGCAGCTATACGTTTATTGATGCACGCTTTCGAAAGGGAGATTTTGGCGGTGTGGATGTAGCCGGCAATCTCGTCCCGCTGGTGCCGCGTCATAAGGTTTCGGCTGGCGGCACGTACCGGTTGGGCTCCAGTACCCGCGCGGCAGTGGTCATGAATTATGTAGGTGAGCAGGTTTTCGATAACGATCAAGCCAACACCGCCACGCGCCGTATGCCGGATTATGTCACTGTAGATCTCAAGGTGACTCATCAGATGAGGAAACTGCTGTTGAGCATGGCTGTAAACAACCTGCTTGATGAAAAGTATTTTTCCTATGCCATTCGCAATTCGGCGGGCACGAGCTTCAGCGCGCTGCCTGCCCGGGAACGCAACGTCTGGCTCACGGTAAAGTATCAATTCGACTGAGCTCCCTGAGTATCCACGTACGCTCCGATTCGGTAGCGCCAAGCCTCGCAGCCAATATCCCGGCCGCCATTTGGCTGCCTTTCCTACGTCTCCTGGCGCTGTCCTCCATGTAAATTACCGGCCTATACGTCTGTCGCGGGCTCTATGAGCATTCTGATTTCGCCAGCGAGGGGTCAGAATGGGGCAGGCGGGGATTTTACAAAGGCTTCCTGAACTTTCGTCGCTTTCCACGCTTTATCCGCCGCCAAGGCGAGTGCCATAATACGGCTTTTGCCGGACTTGCCACATCTGCTTCCGCAACTCGGCCTGTACGTCTCATGCAAGACACACAAAATAACGGCACCCGCCAATTATGCCTGCGCGTGATGAAATACGTCGCGCCGTACTGGGACGCGCTCATCCTTGCAACAGCTTGCATGGTTGCGACAGCGGTGACCGTTCCCATGCTGGCGGCATTGGTGCAGCCGGCCATGGACGAAGTTATCGCGAACCGGAATCCCGAGTTGCTGCAACTCGTGCTTTTGGGAATCATCAGCTTGTTTGCAGTGCGCGCGGCAGCCGGACACCTCACGACTTATGTGCTCCATTGGGCAGGCAGCAAGCTGGTGACCGATCTGCTCTGCGAGATATTCGACAAGCTGCTCGTATTGCCGCATTCGTATTACGAATCCTGCCCCGGCAGCAATCACATTTCGGTCGATCATGTCTCCAGGATAACATCCGATGCCCCGGAGGTAGCGCGCGCTTTTGTCAAAGTGGTGACAGTGATGATCAAGGACACGTTCACTATCATTGGCTTGCTTGCATGGATGTTTTACCTCAACTGGGTGCTTGCCTTGCTGGTTTTATTGATGTCATCCGTGATTCTGCTGATCATGCAACTGCTTGGAGAACAACTGCGGGAGATGGGACGGGAAAGCGGGCGGGCGATGGAGGGCCTCACCCGGATTCTGAAGGGCTCTGCGATAAATTTCATGGTGGTCAAGCTCTATGGCGGCGAGCAGTATGAAAACCGGCGTATGAGGGAGCAGGCCGAGGAGACACGCCGATTTTTCATGAAGCGGGTTGCCGTTGCCTCTCTTTATGTTCCTTTGATGCAAACCATCGGTGCTGCTGCCGTAGTGCTCACTCTCTATTTTGCCGCAAGCGAGGCCGTTGCCGGTGAAATCACGGCAGGAAGCTTTGCTTCTCTTATCGCTGCCATTCTGCTGTTGATTGCTCCCGCGAAGCGAATGGCTGAAGTGGAGGAAATACTCCAACGCGGGCTGCTCGCGGCCGAAAGCCTGTTTTCATTACTTGACGGGGAAGTGGAGCCGGAGACAGGAACCGTCGTTATTCAGCGGGCACGCGGGGAACTGCAATTCGAGGAGGTCGGTTACGGCGAGCGTGAGGAGCGGAACCCGGGCGCCTCGTTAAAGGTTCATTCCCTGGCGGATTCCGATCCGGCGGCAGCACGAGAGAGCGGACTTCATTCCGGATTGCGCGATATTACCTTGATCATTCAACCGGGTGAAACAGTGGCGGTGGTCGGTTGCGCGGAAACCATGGATGTACTTACCTGTATGGTGCCGCGTTTCCTCAATCCCACATCCGGGAGAATCCTGCTGGACGGGCATGATCTCAGGAACATCACGCTGGCGAGCCTGCGAGCCAACATTGCATTGGTATCTCCACACACGACACTGTTCAATGATACTGTCGCGGCGAACATTGCCTATGGTGCAATGGGACGTGCCACCGAAGCGCGGATTACGTGGGCGGCTCGCGCTGCTCACGCATCCGAGTTCATCCGGGGGCTGCCGGATGGGTTGCAGACTAGGGTCGGGCAGGATGGCGTGCAACTTCCCGTCAACCAGCGGCTGCGCATCGCCGTTGCGCGGGCGCTTCTGAAAAATGCGCCTCTATTGATCCTGAACGAGAAGCTTGGAACGATGGAGCCGGAGGCGGACCCTCTTGTGCAGGCAGCGTTGGATACCGCGATGCAAGACCGTACCACGTTAGTTATTGCAGATCGTTTATCCACGCTGGAGAAAGCAGACCAGGTTGTCATGGTGGACAAGGAGCGCATCGTGGAAAGAGGCTCACATCGGGAACTGATGGCAAGAGGTGGCGCTTATACCCGGTTGATCCGCAGATTATTTGGTTCAAAAGCCGCGGTAGCAGCCCGGTAAGTACTTCATGCAGCTCTTTTATCGCCTAGACATTGAACCTGAAATGCATCACGTCCCCATCCTTGACGACATATTCCTTGCCCTCCAGCCGCATCCTGCCCGCTTCCTTGGCGCCCTGCTCGCCTTTAGAAGCGATGAAATCGTCATAACTGATGACTTCGGCGCGGATAAAACCCTTTTCGAAATCGGTATGGATGACAGCAGCCGCCTGGGGTGCGGTATCCCCTTTTGATATGGTCCAGGCGCGCACTTCTTTCACCCCGGCGGTAAAGTAGGTCTGCAACCCCAGCAGTTGATAGGCTGCGCGCACCAGGCGGTTGAGCCCCGGTTCTTCCAGGTTCATGTCGGCGAGAAAAACCTGCTTGTCCTCATCCGGCATCTCGGCAATTTCGGATTCGAGGGCAGCACAGATGGCAACGACAGGCGCACCCTCACCTGCCGCATACTCTTCCACGCGTGCCAGCAGCGGATTGTCGGTGAATCCTTTTTCGTCCACGTTCGCCACATAGATGGCAGGTTTGGCGGTGAGCAGGCATAGCGGCTTGAGCAGTTCCTGTTGTTCCTTATCAAGTCCTTCAGCCAGGCCGATGCTTCTGACCGGCTTGCCCTGGTCGAGGTGCTCTCTTACCTTTTCAAGCAGCGCGACGAACTTGACCGCTTCCTTGTCACCGGACCTGGCAAGCTTGGTTTCCCGTTGCAGCACCTTTTCGACGGTTGCGAGATCGGCGAGCGCCAGTTCGGTCTGGATGGTCTCGATGTCCGAGATGGGATCGACCCTGCCGGAGACGTGCACGACGTTGTCATTCTTGAAGCAGCGCACCATGTTGATGATGCCGTCGGTTTCACGGATGGTAGCAAGAAACTTGTTGCCCAGTCCCTCTCCCTTCGAGGCGCCTGCGACAAGACCGGCAATATCGACAAACTCAACCACTGCGGACTGCACCTTTTGCGGCTTGACGATGGCAGCAAGTTCAGCCAGACGGGGGTCGGGAACTTCGACGATGCCGACATTCGGTTCGATGGTGCAGAAGGGATAGTTCTCGGCAGCTATGCCAGCCTTGGTGAGGGCATTGAAGAGGGTGGATTTTCCGACGTTGGGCAAGCCAACAATACCGCATTTCAGGCTCATGGTTTGATTTGGTTACTCGTTTCGAGGAGGCTGTAATGGTAATGGTTAGAAGAGTATCGGGCGAGATTTCGATCATTCTCAAGATACAGGCTAAATACTACGCCGATAATCAACCTGACCGACTGCCGGCGGGTCTATCCCGACACGTTCGACTCTTCGGCAGGCTCAGGGTGAACGGTGGAGAAGGTAGAATCAAAAGGAATGGAACTCCCAACTCAATATCAGCTTTGCTTGTGGGTATGCAGCTTCATCATTGCGGCCTGATGATTGCCTTCCGCGATGAGCGGCCAGACTTCGAGGCTGTCGTTTATGGCCGCCTCTATCAGCACTGCTTCTTCCTTGCGCGGAGGCTGCAATACGTAATTCACGACGGCATGCTTTTCTCCCGGATGACCGATGCCGATCCGCAGGCGCCAGAACTCCCGGGTACCGAGATGCGCGACAATGTCTTTCAAGCCGTTGTGCCCGCCCAGCCCTCCGTCGAGCTTCAGCCTGGAGACGCCCGGTGGCAAGTCCAGTTCGTCGTGCACTACGAGTATCTGCTCAGGCTGAATCCGATAGAAACGGCACAACGCAGCCACTGCCCTTCCGCTGGCGTTCATGTAGGTCTGGGGATTGAGCAGCCAGGATTCGGAATCGCCCCGCCCGACATGCGCGCACAAGCCGTGAAACTTCACATCGGCCTTCAGCGTGATGCCCAATTGATCCGCCAGGCGGGCTACCCACCAGGCGCCGGCATTATGGCGCGTGGCCGCATATTCCCTGCCCGGATTGCCAAGGCCGACGATAAGCTTCACTGGATAAGACCCGAATCATTAAAACGAAAAGCCCGCGAAGCCAGAATGACTCCGACGGGCTGAAAACTGATGTGGCACCGGTAAATGCTGCACTGGGGCGGGTACCGGTTCCACTCGCACCTTCCTGCGGAAGGCACTGCTCCGCCCTCCTTGCCAGCGCCCCCACTGCTCTAAACAACAAAACGGTAGTCAGGCAACATTCGGGTGCCAGCTGCCGCTTGGGGCGCTATAGCCCGCTCCGGGGTCGCACCTTCCTGCGGAAGACACTGCTCCGCCCTCCTTGCCAGCGCCCCCACTGCTCTAAACAACAAAACGGTAGTCAGGCAACATTCGGGTGCCAGCTGCCGCTTGGGGCGCTATGGCCCGCTCCGGGGTCGCACCTTCCTGCGGAAGGCGCTGCTCCGCCCTCCTTGCCAGCGCCCCCGCTGCTCTAAACAACAAAACGGTAGTCAGGCAACATTCGGGTGCCAGCTGCCGCTTGGGGCGCTATGGCCCGCTCCGGGGTCGCACCTTCCTGCGGAAGGCACTGCTCCGCCCTCCGCGGTCTTACTTTTTCTTTCCTGCGTCTTTTTTCTCGCCTTCCTTGGCGATGCCTTCTTTCTTCTGTACGGTGGTGGGTATATCTCCCGCTGCTACGCCTGCGGCTGCTTCCTCAGCAGCTACCGCACGCGGAATGGCGATGGTTGCCACAGGCAGGTCTTCACCTTTCATCAGCGATGGAATTTCAACCCCTTCCGGCAACTGCAGGTTGCTCAGGTGTATGGTATTTCCGGCTGCAAGTTCACCCACATCGACAGAAATGAATTCAGGCAGATCCTTGGGCAGGCAGGAAACATCCAGCTCGGTAAGTACGCGGCTCACCAGCCCTCCGGCCAGTTTCACCCCGGGGGCGATATCTTCATTGATGAAGTGCAAGGGCACTTTCATATGGATTTTCTTGTCCGAAGCGACACGCTGAAAGTCGATATGCAGCACCTGGGGTTTGAAGGGGTGCATCTGTATATCCCGCAGCAGCACCTTTTCTTTCTGTCCCTCCACGCTCATCGTCAGGATGGAAGCATGGAAGGCTTCCAGTTTGAGCTGGTGATAAAGATCATTGTGATCGAGCTCGATCGGTTGCGCCGGGTTTTCTCCGCCATAGATGATTCCCGGTACCTTGCCGGAACCCCGCAGGCGGCGGCTCGCACCTTTGCCCTGCAATTCGCGCTTATCGGCGCTGATTTCAATTTGCATCTACTTTCTCCAGAATATGGATCATCCGCGACCAGATGAATCCGATTAATAAACCTGTATATTGCGCTATCCTGTTCAAATCATCCGGTTATTCGCTGTCAGCCCTTGTTTCCCGTTTTGCTTCTTCATATGCAAAGGCAAAGCGCGGAATTCGCGTTACTCCATGAAAAGCGAACTTACGGAATCTTCGTTACTGATCCTGAGCATCGTTTCCGCGAGCAGGCTTGCCACGCTCAACTGCTCTATGCGCTCGCACGCCCGGGCATCCTCCCGCAGCGGAATGGTGTCGGTGACAACGAGCTTGTCCAGCGCGGAATTCTCTATCCGCTCCACGGCACTGCCCGACAGCACAGGGTGCGTGCAATAAGCCAGCACGCGTTCCGCTCCCTGCTCCTTGAGCGCGCGCGCTGCTTCGCACAGGGTATTGGCGGTATCCACCATGTCGTCCATGATCACACAGGTGCGCCCGTCCACCTCGCCGATGATGTTCATCACCTTTGCCACATTCGCTTTGGGACGCCGCTTGTCTATGATGGCAAGGTCGCATTCGAGCCGTTTGGCCATCTGGCGCGCGCGCACTACTCCACCAACATCAGGGGAAACCACCACCAGATTCTTGAAATCATTTTTCCAGAGATCGCCCAGCAGGATCGGCATGCTGTAGATGTTATCCACGGGTATGTCAAAAAACCCCTGAATCTGATCCGAATGCAGATCCATTGTCAGCAATCGGTCTATGCCGACACTGGTCAACATGTTTGCCACTACCTTGGCCGTGATGGGGACCCGCACCGAGCGCGGGCGCCGGTCCTGGCGGGCATACCCGAAATAAGGCATCGCGGCAGTGATTCGCGAGGCGGAGGCGCGCTTGAGCGCATCCACCAGCACCAGCAATTCCATCAGCGTATCGTTGGTGGGCATGCAGGTGGATTGCAGGACGAATACATCCTTGCCGCGGACATTCTCGAGGATCTCCACCATTACTTCGCCATCGCTGAAACGCCCCACCGTGGCGCGGCCGATGCGAAGATTGAGATGCCGCACGACATCCTGCGCCAGCTTGGGATTGGCGTTGCCCGTGAAAACCATCAAGCTATCGTAGGCCATGAGGAAACCTAAAAGTCCGAAAATGCGGAACCGGCGAAACCGACGGAACCGGCAGATGGGGAATTCATGGGAGCGAACAGGGACTGGCGGCAGTCCAGTCCGGACGAATCACGGAATTGAAAACTGGCTGGGGAGGTAGGGATCGAACCTACGAATGCCGGAATCAAAATCCGGTGCCTTACCACTTGGCGACTCCCCAATTATTGTTCTGCAAAATCATGCAAGGGATGGCGATCCAGTCCCTGCGCCACAAAACCCTTCATGCCGTATGGAACCTTCCCCAGCGCCGCCCTGGCTCCGGATTCGGTCGCAAACTCGGCAAAAACGCACGCGCCCGAACCCGTCATGGCAGCTATCCTCGTACCTTCGAGCTGCCGCAGCCACTTAAGATGGCGTGCTACCTCCGGGTATGAGGCACATACCACTGGTTCGAGATCATTATGCCCCTGCTCGGTGGAAAAGGGCGGTATTTTGATCGGAATCGTGTTTCGTGTCAATTCTTTACTCGAAAAAACCTGTGCCGTTGATACGTGCACAGGAGGCGTGAGTACCAGGTACCATGCCGGAGGCAGCGCAATCGGCAGGAGTTTTTCGCCGATGCCTTCGGCAAAGGCATTTCCACCGAAAACGAATACGGGAACGTCCGCGCCCAGCGCCGGAGCCAGTTTCAAAAGCCGGTTCCGATGCCAGCCCAGCTTCCACAAGCGGTTGAGCGCCAGCAATGTCGTGGCTGCATCCGAACTGCCGCCCCCCAGACCGCCGCCCATCGGAATGCGTTTTTCCAGAAAAATATCCACCCCCCAGGGAGCACCGCTTTCCCGTTGTAGCAGCTTTGCCGCGCGCACGCACAAATCCTGCTCTTCCGGCACGCCCGGCGTGGGCGTATGCAACCTGATCATACCGTCCGCGCGTAGCCCGAAATGGAGCTGATCGGCGAAATCCACCAGGCGGAAAACGGTTTGCAGAAGATGATACCCATCCTCCCTGCGGCCCACCACATGCAGAAACAGATTGAGCTTGGCAGGCGCAGGACAGCTCAGTTGCGCCTGCGAATCCGCTTCAGTCGTTGACAGCGTTCCATTCATCTATTACCAGCCTTATCCGCAGACCGTTGCGATTAAGCGTCAGCAGTCTGGCGCGCCCAGCCTCTGGCTGTGGAGTCTCAGCAGTTGCCGCCGGAGAGTAGCCTGCATAAGTGATTTCCCATCCGTTCTGGCGAATGGATGCCACGCGGCCTGCAATATCAAGGTCGATTTCGGACGTCGTGTCCGGCGAATTCGTGCCCTGCACCCAGTACTGCAAGCCTGAAAGTGGCAAGCGCCAGCCCAATACCCGTTCTGTGAGTTCTTCCACATTATCGGCGTAATAATGTTTCTGCTCGGCAGTTATCAGAGACACGCCGTCGGCTGTGCGCTCAATCTGCCCGACAGCCTGACCTATGGGTGAGAGAAGGAGAATCTGATCGCTGTCCTGCACATGGCGCCACTGAACTCCACCGGAAAAGCCGTCTCTGCCTTCTTTCACCGATACCCTGCCAATCAGCCGAAAGCCTTCGCTTTTCGCTTCCATCGCGCCAGGTTCCATGATAACAGTGCTGGCTACATTCTTTTCTTCTGGAGCAAGGGTCGCACAAGCGGAAAAAAAAGCAGGCGCCAGAAAAACAAGATACCATGAGCGCAAGAAATCCAGGAAGCGAAGAGGGCCAAGGCAGGACAGGGAAAATCTTCCGGAATTTTTCAACTTCGGACAAGCCGGGTTCACAGAGCGAACAGGCTGCGAATCAACGCAGGACATCCTCTTTCCCACTCTCACGCTATTTCATGAACTTCTTCATCACGCCAATCAACGCTTCGTTGCCGGGATGATTCTTGAGCGCCGTCTGCCAGATCTCTTTCGCTTCGTCCTTCATTCCCTGCACCCACAACACTTCCCCCAGGTGAGCAGCGATTTCCGGATCGGGATTCATTGCAAATGCCTGCCGCAAGTAGCTTAAGCCCTGGTTGATGTCGCCCATGCGATAGTGCACCCATCCCAGGCTGTCGATGATGTAGGGATCGACAGGAGAAAGCTTGATCGCTTTCTCGATCAGCTCCAGCGCCTCCGGCAGGCGCCGGCTGGAGTGCTCGGCAATACCGTAACCCAGGGCATTGTAGGCGTGGGCATGGTCGGGCCTCAACCGGATCAGTTTGCGCAGATCCTGCTCCATGATATCTGCCTTGCCTATTTTCTCCGCAGCCAGGGCACGGTCATAAAGCAGCTCGGGGGAATCGGGAAGGTTTTCAATACCGCTGCTCAGGAGCTGAAAAGCTTTCCTGTAAGCGCCCGACTCGCGCAACAATTGCGCTTCGGCAATGATTACCTGTGCGCGCTGCTGGTCATTGGCCACCGGCAGCTGCTGCAAGTGCTGGAGACCCTCCTTCATTCGGCCCGTCCTGCTCAACAGGATGGCATATTTGATCTGTGCCGGGATAAACTGGGTTCCATCCGTAACCGAACGATACCAGTTCAACGCCTGGGGAATCTGCTGTTTTTTTTCACTGATGCCGCCGAGATAAAAGCGCACCATTCCCGGGTCCCGATAACCCAGTTCCAGCGCTCTTTTGAAATTCGACTCGGCTACATCGTAGTTCTGCAACTCTAGGGATAACAGACCGACAGCAACGGCAACATCCGGGTTATCCGGATTTTCCGTCAGCAATTTCTGGAACTGCTCCCGGGCTTTGCTATAATCTCTTTCAGCCAGCAGCAGGCGTGCATAGGTGATGCGTGTATCGTTGGCTTTGGGATAGCGCTTGAGATAATCGTCGAAAAACTCGAGTGCGCGGGCGTTGGATTCGCGCGCCAGGATACGTCCTTCGTAAATTGCCGCCATCTCCCACTCAGGCCGCAGCGCCAGCGCTTTTTTCATTTCTTCCAGAGCGATATCGAAACGCTCGGCAAACCACGCTGCCTGGGACTCGGCAAAATGCGCTTCCGGCAGATCGGGATAAGGTTGCGCAAGTTGCTGTACCAGTTCGAAGATGGCACCTTTGTTGGGACTGCGCACCAGCAGGCTGTTCAGTTGCATGAAAGCATCATCGATCTTGTCTCCCGCAACCGCCAGCAATTTTTCCAGATGGGGACGGGCTTCATCCAATCTGTCAAAATGCACCAGCAATGCAGCCATCATCTGACGGGCTGGAATCGATTCCGGATCGAGTTCTGTCCAGATTTTTGCCGCTTCGAGGGCGAATGCCGGCTGGCGCGCCTGGAGTGCGGCTTCCGTGGCGCGTTGGGCTACGCGCGGATCCTGAGTGTTTTTTGCAAGCTTGAGATAAGTACGAAGACCGATTTCCGTGTCACCCCGCTGCAGCGCTGTCTCCGCCAGCAGAAAATCGAACAGCATGGAGGGGGTCAAATCCTGATTGGGTAATCTTGACTGCTCTGATTCCTTCTTTTCTACCGTTTTTTCCGCCTTGAGAGGAGTCTTGGCAGGAAGATGTGAACAGGCGGCAAGAAAGAGCAGCGATAATGCGCCGGGAACTTTAAGACTCATGCGGAAATCCGGAAGATTCAAAAAAGGGGCTGCAAATGGATGGGTTCCTTCAGCACAGCCCACATATTAGGTATATTTTACGCTTATCACAAGTAGACACCTGAGCCGTAACATCTGCCCGCAAGGATTTACCGGAGACGCCGGCTCCACGGTTGCGCACTGCGTTCCACTGAAATGAAAAAACGAACTCGATCCATTCGCCAACCTGAGTCATTGATCTTGTCATGTCTGCAAAAACAGAACAGAAAACCGTTTCAGCGCGTGACCTGATCCGTTATTTTGGCGCTCGCATTGCCGTTGACCAGGTCAGCCTGGAACTGGGACAAGGGGAAGTGCTTGGCCTCCTCGGACCCAATGGCGCGGGCAAAACGACGATCATGCGCCTTCTCACCGGGAATCTTGCCCCCAACAACGGCAAAATCGAAATCTGCGGCATGGATTTGCAGAAACAAACACTCAAGGCGAAAGCCTGTATCGGCTATCTGCCGGAGATACCCCCTCTCTACCGGGAGTTAACGATAGATGAGTATTTACGGCTTGCGGTAAAACTGCGTCGTCTCGCCCGTTCGAAAACAGACGATGCAATCAGGAAGGCAGTGGAGCGTTGCGGACTGGACAATGTGCGCCGCCGGCTGATCGGCTCCCTGTCAAAAGGCTACCAGCAGCGCGCGGGCATAGCCCAGGCCATCATTCACGACCCGGCCGTCATCATTCTCGACGAACCGACCTCGGGACTGGATCCCAACCAGATGCGCGACGTCCGGTCACTCATCCGTGAACTTGGCGCAATGAGAAGCGTGATTTTTTCAACACACGCCTTATCGGAGGTTGAGAGCGTGTGCGACCGTGTGCAGATCATCAACCACGGACGACAGGTGTTCGAGGGCCCGGTGGACAGGATGAAGCTGGAAGGAACCCGGCTCGAAGAGATATTCACGCAATCCACCATGGAGAAAATTGAAACTTGATTACGATCATTGCCCGGAAGGAGTTGGGGGTATTGTTCGGGTCCCCTTTGGCATGGATAATTCTTGCGCTGGCGCAACTGGTATTCGCCTGGTTTTACCTGGCGAATCTTGAAAGTTTCCTGCAGGTTCAACCGCAGCTGATAAGAATTGCCCATCCGCCAGGAGCAACCGAAGCAATTGCGGCTCCGTTATTCTCCATAGGTGCAGTCGTGCTGCTGATGATAACGCCGCTTTTGACCTCCCGTCTCATTGCCGAGGAGCGCCGCAATCACACCTTGCCTTTCCTGATTTCCGCGCCTGTTTCAATGACGGAAATTGTTCTGGGAAAATTTCTCGGGCTGATGGTTTTTCTCTCGGCCATCATCGCCCTGATTGTCGCGCTGGCGGTTTCCCTGCTCGCGGGAGGCAGGCTGGATTTCGGCCTGTTGCTGAGCAATATTGCCGGCCTGTGGCTTCTCTCGGCCTGTTTCGTTGCGCTGGGGTTATATATCTCCTGCCTCAGCACCCAGCCTGCCATCGCGGGAGCAGCGGCGCTCTGCATACTTTTCGCGCTATGGATCATGGATAACGCTGAAAGCGGAGAAAACGGCATAACGCGCAGTTTGTCGCCGTTCGCTCATTTTGAAAATTTCAACCGGGGAATGATCGATACATTCGATCTCGCTTATTTTGCTCTTTTCATTTTCTTTTTTCTGGCCTTATCCGTTCGCTGGCTGAAACTGTACAGGTAGGTATGCTGCTCAAGAGGAAAAAACTGCACTTGCGCCGGGCACAAAGCGCAATATTTTTTATATCGCTCATACTGCTGGCGGCGTTGCCCGGCTACCTGGCCTGGGAGCACCGCATCCAGTGGGATGTCACCCAGAACGAACGCAACAGCCTGAGCCCGACCAGCCTGGAGGTGCTGAAGCAAATGGAGGGCCCTCTGCTGGGGAATGTCTACATATCCTCCCAGGATCCTCAACTGGGTAATGTATCCAAGATCATCCGTGACTTTCTGACACCTTATCAGCATGCCAAGCCTGATTTCGCTGTCACCTTCATCGACTCCTCCGAGCATCCGGAGCTTGCACGGGAGGCAGGTGTCGAGGGCAGCGGCGAAATGATCATCGAATATAACGGCAGGGCGGAACGGCTGAGCACGTTCAATGAGCACACCCTGATCAACTTGCTGATGCGGTTGCTGCGCACCGGCAGCAGGCCGATAGTGACGCTCAGCGGCCATGGCGAACGCAAGCTGGACGGTATTGGCAATCGTGACCTCGGGGAATTTGGGCAGCAACTGACGGCAAAAGGCTTCAGGATTAAACCGCTCAATCTGGTCACTGCTCCTGAAGTGCCCGCAGACACGAGCCTGCTCGTCATTGCTTCGCCTCAGGCCGATCTATCCGAGGGCGAAGTCGATCGAATACTCGCGTATATCGAGCGCGGCGGCAATCTTTTATGGCTGCTGGACCAGCAACCTTTGCACGGATTGCAGCCACTGGCGGAGAAGCTCGAACTGACTCTGACACCCGGCGTGGTGATCGATCCCCAGGCGGGGCAACTGAAAGCACCCGTAACTTTTTCTGTAGGCGCAGTCTACGGCGAACATCCCATCACCCGCAACTTTGACTACCTCACGGTATTTCCTTTTGCACGCCAGATTACAATCAACGAAAATGATGCATGGCACAGCCACTCGCTGGTGGAGGCCGGAGAAAATGGATGGGTGGAAACAGGTGACCTGAATGCCGGCATCGCATTCGATGCGATGTATGACGTATCCGGCCCGGTCAGTATCGCGGCTGTGTTGAGCCGCACGGTCAATGACCAGGAGCAGCGGGTCGCTGTCATCGGAAGCGGTTATTTTCTCGCCAACGCTTACCTCGGCTACGGCAGGAATCTTGATTTTGGCGTCAATCTCGTTAACTGGCTTGCCGGCGATGAAGACCTCATCGCTATTCAGCCGCGAACGACCATCGACAACAGCTTGACCTTGAAGGAACCAACGCTGACGATAATGGCCTGGGGATTCCTCATCGTGATGCCGCTGATTTTCCTTGGAAGCGGGATAATGATATGGTGGCGGCGCAAAAGAAGATAAAGAATGCTTCTCGCTGCCTCTCGCTCGGGATACGGAGACCGATCAGGCCGGTGACTCCAGAATCCCGGACAACGTTCCCCATATCCTGGGCATGCCTCACCCTATCCGGCGGCCTCTTTATCCCAATCTTCTATCCCGACATTCGAATTGCCTGAACTGCCTGAAGTCGAAGTTGTCCGCCGCGGCATCGCCCCTGAACTCGAGGGGCGCAAGATCGCCGGCTTGACGGTACGAAACCCGAATCTGCGCTGGCCAGTGCCAGACCTTGAGCGAACGCTTCGCGGCCTGGAAATCAGAACGGTAACGCGTCGTGGAAAATACCTCTTGCTCGATTGCGGCGCGGGTACGCTGATCCTGCATCTCGGCATGTCTGGCAGCTTGAGATTGCTGCCTCTTGCAGCTAATATCGCCCCGCAGAAGCACGACCATGTCGATCTGCTTCTGGATAACGGCATGGTTCTCCGTTTTCGGGATCCTCGCCGCTTCGGAGCTGTGCTGTGGACTGCGGGAAATGCCGCGGACTACCCGTTACTGTCTCACCTGGGACCCGAGCCCCTTACCGAAGCATTCGACGGCAAGCTGCTGTACAGAAGAACCCGGAACCGTAGCGCCAGCATTAAAGAGATACTGATGAACAGTCGCATTGTCGTCGGTGTCGGAAATATTTATGCAAACGAAGCGCTCTTTCTTGCTGGCATTCATCCCGCCATCGCTGGCGGCCGGATTGGAGCGAGGAGATGTGCGGGATTGGCGCAGGCAATCAAGGAAACCCTCGGGCGCGCGATAGAAGCAGGTGGCAGCAGCTTGCGCGATTTCGTCGGCAGCGACGGCAATCCCGGATATTTCCAGCAACAGTATTGGGTTTATGGCCGGACCGGGCAGCCTTGCCGAAAATGTGGTACAAATATCGAACAGATCAGGCAGGGGCAGCGTTCGAGTTTTTATTGCCCGCATTGCCAGAAATAAATTCACGGGATACATGAATATTACATTCATTGGTGGCGGCAATATGGCTTGCGCTTTGATTGGCGGGCTGCTGCAACAGGATTATTCACCGGCACAGATACGGGTAGCGGAGATTAACGCTGAAACACGCGAGAGAGTCCGGCATGAGCTTGGCGTGGAAACGGTCGTGGAACCTGCGCGGGGCATGATCGACGACAGGGAGATAATCGTGCTCGCCGTAAAGCCGCAGCAGCTCTCCATCGTGGCGCGCGGGCTCGCGCCGCTGCTCAAGCAGAACCTTGTCATCTCGATCGCCGCCGGTATTCGGACAGAGGCCCTTTCACAATGGTTCGGCGGGCGTGCCCGCGTCGTGCGTGCCATGCCCAATACGCCTGCGCTGGTTGGCTCCGGCGTTACCGGACTCTATGCAATGGCAGGCGTGAACGATGAGGAAAAACGTGAGGCGGAGGCCATACTCCGCGCGGTCGGCACTGTACTGTGGGTTGAAAGCGAAGAACTGCTGGATGCGGTGACTGCCACCTCGGGCAGCGGTCCTGCTTATGTATTCTATTTCATCGAGGCCATGCAAAAGGCAGGACAGGAACTGGGGCTGGATGCGGACCAGGCGCGCCAACTGAGCATTGAAACCTTTCTTGGAGCCGCCCGGCTCGCGAGCGAGAGCATGGATGAGGCGAGTGTCCTGCGCGCGCGGGTTACATCGCCCGGCGGCACGACGGAGCGCGCGATAAGATCGCTGGAAAATGACGATGTCAAAAACGGAATCATCCGGGCAATCCGTGTCGCATATCAGCGGTCACGCGAGATGGGCGACGAACTCGGCCGGACATGACAGAATGGAATAGAGAATAACCCATGCGCAAGTCGCGCAGTAAAAACGGATAATACTTTCATGATCAGTCAGATGCTCACATTTCTGCTCGATACCCTGCTGGGGTTGTTTTCCCTGGCGCTGCTGCTGCGCTTTTATATGCAACTGGTGCGCGCGCCGTATGGAAACCCGCTCTCGTCATTTCTGATTGCAGTAACCGATTTTCTGGTCAAGCCCGCAAGGCGCGTCATTCCCGGTTATCGCGGCATGGATCTTGCAACGCTTTTGCTGGCATGGATTGCTCAGGTCATGTTGCTGGCCAGCGTGCTGATGCTGAAGGGCTACAGCCTCAGCTTCAGCTCCTCCACGATCGGCGTCGCCGCGGGCGGGCTGGCGCTCCTGGGGCTGGTGGAAATCATCAAGACGACGCTTTATATCATCATGGTGGCGATCATCATCCAGGCTGTGCTTTCGTGGATTAATCCCTACAATTCGCTGGCCCCGCTGCTCGACAGCTTTACCCGGCCGTTTCTAGGCGTTATCCGCGAGCACATTCCTCCCATCGGAAATATCGATCTCTCGCCGCTGTTCGTACTGATCATCATTCAACTGCTTCTTTTTGTAACGGCGGGAATGGAGCGGGAAGTCAGTCGCCTGTTCTGACGGTGGAAATCACCTCAAGCGACGAATGGTATCGCAGCGAGGATACCGGGAAGCGCCTGATTCTCATTCTGCACATACAGCCCGGCGCCAAGCGTACTGAAGTCGTCGGCCCGCACGGCGATGCCTTGAAAATCAAGCTTGCCGCCCCGCCGGTGGAAGGTGCCGCGAATGCTGCTTTACTCGCATTCCTGGCTGGAGTTTTTGGAGTGCCTCAGCGCCAGGTAATACTCAGGCAGGGAGCCAGATCGCGACGCAAAATCATTGAAATCGAGGGGATGGCCTGCGGAGCCGATATGCTATTGAAGCAGGCTGCCCGTTGATACTTCGGCTATGCGCTATTGTTGCAAGCTTCCCAATCGGCACTCCATGAGCAGGCGCTTAAAAAAACCACCGTTATTTTGCGATCGTGATGCTCGGCACTCCCGAGCGCGGCAGATCCGTAACCGTCATCTGAAACAGGAGATACAGCAACTGGAAGGCACTCCGGTTCCAGCGAGCCAGGGGTCCCCGGGTGTGCACCGAGTAATACTGATCATAGGCGTGCACCCACAGATCGGCTTCCCGGGGAGCCGAGTCCGTCACCAGCAGTTCCATGGTAGTAACAGGATTTTCATCATCCTCCAGGGGCGGCGTACGAAAGTCTTTCTCCACATGATATTCCGGCTCGTCGCCCAGGGTGCGTCCGAGGAAATTGAGAATGGCATGGAAGCTGCGGAGACGAAAGGTCCCTTTCATGGGCCACTCTCCGCCATAATGATTGGGGCGAATATCGAAAGCGACATCATTGGAGCTCCATTCACGCGCCTCGTTGCTCAAGCGCTTGCGCTCCTCCGGCGAGAGGATGTTGGGGTCATAATTGGTGATGAGAATAGGTCCCGCTGTCTGCTTGACCAGGATGTAGGTGTTTTCCCGCGCCTCATAGCGTACGGAAAACTCTTTCTGCAGAGCCTGAAAACCTTCTGCCGTCACCGAGTTGGCGGGAATAGTCCAGGTCTGCTCCAGAATCAATGGCTCTGCGTGGAGGTGGTTATTATCCTGTATGGCGGACAAATGCAGCACCACCCGCCTGAACATGCCATAGCCGGGCGAATCGAAGGGGCGATTACGATAGGAAACCTGCCGGCCTTCGTTATCATGAATGCGCACTTCCTGGGCCATCAGCCGCAGCAGGAGGTCGATATCGAAACGCTGGCGGAGCAAAAGCGTGAGCTTGTTTTCCTGAAATGGGGCGAGCAGGCGCCGGGTAAATTCCTCTCCCTCTACCGGGACAATGCTGATCGTGGGATTTTCCGCCATGCTTCCCCCGAACACAGGCATTAATATGCCACCGGCATTTCCTGTCAACGCTGGGGTAGCGCCGGCACTGACACGGAAATCGAACGTTGCTGCAACATTCGATACGCCGGTAAAATGCACCGGCTGGTTATGAAAGGCACGTGCTATATTCATTAGCAGCTGCCTGGAGGCAGCATCGGTAGCCGCTTCGTCATAGGCGCCCACCGCACGATTGAGCGCAATGGGGGATACGCAGCCACCCAGCAGAAACAGGAGCAGGAGCAGGAGCAGATATGGCGATTGCGGCATGGTGTCCGCGTGTCCAGTAGGGAAAAGGGCCATTCGTCTTGTTCTCTTTTTTGTCGGATTGTTTCCGGAATCTTTCAAAGCGCCAGATTTTTGCTCGCTTCAAGCAGGACTGCAATACCGATAACGGCAAACACGGCTGCTGCAATTCCACGCACGAGGCGCGCCGGAATCCGGTTCGCCAGGCGTTCGCCCAGATAGACTGCGGGAACATTCGCGATCATCATCCCGAGCGTGGTGCCTGCCACCACCGCCGAAAACATCTGATACTGCGCCGCCAGGGCCGCAGTCGCTATTTGTGTCTTGTCGCCCATTTCCGCAAGGAAAAAAGCCAGCAGCGTGGCGCTGAAAACACCGGCGCCGTCGCCGCCTGTTCCGGACTGCGCTTCATCAAGCTGATCGGGAATGAGCGTCCAGATCGCCATGCCGACAAACAGCAGGCCAAGTATCCAGTTCAGGGTCCCAGGACCAAGTTGCGCGATGATCCACGAACCGATTGCGGCAGCGAAGGCATGGTTCAACAGGGTAGCGACGAGTATACCGAGCACGATGGGAACCGGCTGGCGAAATTTTGCCGCGAGGATAAAGGCGAGAAGCTGCGTTTTGTCGCCAATCTCTGCGAGTGCGACAACACCAGCCGAAACAAGGAAAGCTTCCACGTTCTTACGCTCCAGGCCGGACAAGAATCGAGACCACGCTTCTCCCCGGCCTTCAGGAGACAATGTGGTCAAAGGTCTTGCCAGGCACGGAACTGCTTGCACCATGAACCGGATGGGTCAAGTATGTTGATGCAAGCCCTTCAATTCGACGGAAGGAGGCTACTCCCCGATGACCGGAATATTCTACTTGTCGAATAAAACCTTGTCCATGCACCCCGGAGCTATTAACAGCCCTGGTCGAGCCGATGCTCATGTGCAGATAACGACTCTACCGGAAACTCACTGTGATTCTGCTAATCTGATTTATATCGTGCATGAACCAGGTTTGCGGGAGAAAGACATTTTGCATTGAATATTTACCAATGAGATGCCCGAGGAGTACCCCATGGTCAGAAAGAATCTCTCACAGCGTGACAACAGGAGTCTCGAGAACGGAGGTCATCCTGGCCGCGGTCGTGCTGTACCTGTTGCTCGCACTCGTTATGACCGTCGTGCACTACATACAGCCGTCGGAACAGACCCGATCACCATATGCAGAGCAGAGAACAGGTGCTCCGCGGAACTACAAAACCGCGCTTTCAGTCTATCGCGGCGGGTGGACATTTTCTTTGCTATATTGGACTTGCAAATAAGAATAAAAAGACGGTGGCCTGAAGAGGGCTGAGCGAAACCTCACATAGAAAGGAAGAAAGGAGAAAACTTCATGAAGAAGCTTCTGATCGCATCTGCTTTAAGCTTCGGCCTGGTTTCAATTGGCGCCCTTGCCCAGGAGGAAACGGAAGCCATCGGGAAGCCGGGCGACCCCGATCAAGTTTCCCGGATCATTGAAATAACTGCGGTGGATAACCGCTTCAAACCTGATGAGATCAAGGTGAAGCAAGGTGAAACCATAAAATTTCTGATCACGAATCTGGGCGAGAAAAAGCACGAGATGATGATCGGCACTGCGGAAGAAATTGATAAGCATGGTAAAATGCTGAAAAAACATCCTGACCATGCGCATCCTGACCAGCCGGATATGGTTTCGATCAAGCCGGGTAAGACCGGGAAGCTGGTGTGGCATTTCACGGACGCAGGCGTAGTGGATTTTGCCTGCCCGTTGCCCGGTCACTTCAAAGGTATGAATTTCCCAGGTATGAAAGGCACAATCACAGTAGGAGCGAAATGAAAATATCGAGACACGCAGTATTAGCTGGAATCCTGTTTGCTGCCTTTGCGGGCGGCGCTTATGCTTCCGCAACGGTTGACGTTTACAAAAGTTCCACCTGCAAGTGCTGCGCGAAGTGGGTCGATCATATGCGCGCCAATGGATTTACCGTGAATACGCATGATGTAGGCAACAAGGAAGCCCGTGAGGAGGCAGGCATCGCCCCTGTGCTCGGCTCATGTCACACCGCGCTGGTCGATGGCTATGCAATTGAAGGACACGTGCCTGCGCAAGATGTCAAACGGCTTCTCAAGGAGCGGCCCAGCGCTATCGGGCTGACCGCCCCCGGCATGCCGCACGGCTCCCCTGGAATGGAAGGCGAGCGTAACGATCCGTACGATGTACTTCTGATCAACAAACAGGGGGTCACCTCGATTTACAGCCGCCATCTTCCCTCGGATCCAAAAGCATCTGTGATGAGACTCAAATGAGGAACTTCAGATCATTAAGCAATAGCGAGGCATGCGACAAGAAGCTTGCGGGTCCCGGCATTCCGGGCGGTGGTCATGGCGGTAGCCGGAAAAATGACAGGTACGGGAGCCGGACAATCATGAATATGCGGTTATTGCTCCTGGCAAGCTTGGCGGCTGGACTGATCGCAGGATGCGGCGAGCCAAAGCAGCTCGCCTCGTCATCCGCAACCACTCCGCCTTCTGCCACAGAGACTGCGCCATCTGAGGCACCCCAGACGTCGTCCGCACCTCCTGCTGCCGGGTCCAGTACTGTTCCGGCCGAACCAACCCCGCCTGCCGCTGCTCAAGTGGAGCAGCCTAAAAACCTCGCCGCACGCAAGTTGGGATCAGAAAAAATCAAGCGCGGCGAAGAGATTTATCGAAAGAATTGTGCAAGCTGTCACGGGCCGAATGGTGAAGCTACACCAGGTTGGCGTACGCCGGGACCGGATGGCCGGTATCCTCCGCCGCCATTGGATGGTAGCGCTCACGCCTGGCATCACTCAACGGAAACGCTGGAAAAAATGATTCAGGATGGCAGCGTCGATGGCGCCATGCCTGCCTGGAAGGGAAAACTGACAGACCAGCAGATCGGGGACGTGATTGCCTGGATCAAATCGCTCTGGCCCGATGAAGTCTATGATATCTGGTACAAGGAAATCGAAAACAAGCCGCAGCCGAAGCAGAATTAAGCGCTCCCAGGCCAGGAGCGAAACCAAGGGTCAGAGCCTTCAGCTCTGACCCTTGGTTTCATGATCTGAATTAACCGTCTAGGCCTGTTCGGTCTTTTGTGTTCCGTTTTCTGCTTTCCTGGCTGAAGCGCGAGCCGGCAGTTTTTCGCGAATGCGAGCAGATTTGCCGGAGCGATCACGCAGATAATAAAGCTTGGCGCGGCGCACTGCACCGCGGCGTTTGATCTCTATGCTCGCGATCAGGGGAGAATACGTCTGGAAAGTTCTTTCCACTCCCTCACCGCTCGATACTTTGCGCACGGTAAAGGCAGAATTGAGACCACGGTTACGCTTGGCAATGACGGTGCCCTCATACGCCTGAATGCGTTTTCGGTCTCCTTCCACCACCTTGACGTTGACGACGACCGTATCTCCAGGGGCAAAATCGGGAATTGTCTTGCCCAGGCGGCTGATTTCTTCGCTTTCAAGTTGCTCGATCAGATTCATTTCATGACTCCTTGCCTTATATTCCTTGCGTTTCAGTAACTTCCAGTTTAGCACTCAATTCGCTTCGTATGCGTGCTGGAACTCTTCCAGTAATTTCCGCTCTTCCGCGCTGAGGCCTTTCTCCATTTTCAATGCCAGCAGGTCAGGCCGCCGCAACCATGTTCTTCCCAAGGACTGCTGTAGCCGCCAGCGTTCAATCCTGGCGTGATTTCCGGACAATAAAACCTCGGGCACCACGCTCCCCCGATAGACTTCCGGCCGGGTGTAGTGGGGAAAATCCAGCAAACCTGCTGTAAAGGAATCCTGGTTCGCGGATTCCGGATCTCCCAATACGCCGGGCAACTGCCGCACCAGGCAATCCATGAGCACCATCGACGCCAATTCACCGCCGGATATGACATAATCTCCTATGGAAATCTCATAATCCACCCGACGTTCGATCAGCCGCTCATCCACGCCTTCATAACGGCCTGCCAGCAGCACCAATGCGGGCAATTCGCTTAACTCCGTCACCACGTCCTGGTTCAGGGGTCTTCCCTGAGGTGACAGATAAACCACTCTCGTGTTACTGATACCACAGGCCCTTTGCCTTTCCCTGGCAGCGTCTATCGCTTTTTCCAGGGGCTCCGCCAGCATTACCATGCCGGGACCGCCTCCATAGGGCCGATCGTCCACCCTGCGATAATTGTCCTCGGTAAATTCCCGCGGATTCCAGGTATACAGGCGATAAATGGCGTTTTCATTCGCCCGCCCGGTTACCCCGTACCTGGTTACAGCATTGAACATTTCGGGGAACAGGGTGATAACGTCGAAATCGAACGTCATGATCAGTAGTCCAGACCCCAATCCACTATCATCCGACCCGCACCCAGATCCACTTTGATGATCACCTGGTCAATGAAAGGTATCAGTCTTTCGGTTTCTCCCGGGCTTTGCACCTGAAGCACATCGTTCGCTCCGGTTTCCAGCAGCCTTGTCACCTTACCCAGCGCCTCGCCCTGCAAGTTGACGACCGCAAGCCCGATGAGATCCGACCAGTAATAACCTTCCTCGCCGCTCTCCGGCAATACCGGCAACAGGCTGCGCGGAATGGCGATCTTCAGTCCCTTCAGCCGCGCAGCCGCGTCACGGTCCGCACATCGTTCAAGTGAAACCAGCAATACATTTCCGTGAACTTCGCCTTCGATCACTTTGAATCTGTGCCATTTGCCGCCCTCGCTGCCCAGCCACCAGTCCGGGTAATCCAGCAAGCCATCCACATATTCAGTATAGGGAAAAACCTTGATCCAGCCGGCTACCGCATATGGACCGGCAACGCGGCCCATTATCACCATTGGTTCGGTTGCTTGGCGCGGTTCAGCTTCCTGCGATTTCTTGCCTGGAATCAAACTGCTTGATCAGCTTTCCCACGGTGTCTGACAATTGCGCGCCTTTTGACTGCCAATAGGTGACGCGATCCAGCTTGACGCGCAGCGATTCCTCCCCCCCAGCTGCCCGCGGGTTATAAAAACCGATGCGCTCGATGAATTTGCCATCACGCGCATTGCGTGAATCTGCTACAACCATGTTGAAAAACGGGCGTTTTTTTGCGCCGCCTCGCGCCAGTCGAATAATGACCATGTAAATTGCCTATGGAGGTCCAAAACTGAAAAGGGTGAGATTTTACGGTAATTTTCAGGGATATAGCAAGTAATACTTCCTCTCGACTCTTTCCGTCCCTGTGCTCAGTGCGCCTGCTCCCAATTCGGCCCGATGCCTACCTCCACCAGTAACGGCACCTGAAGTTGCGCCACGTTGCCCATGAGCCCCGGCAACTCACGCTCTATCGTCTCGATTTCATTTTCCGGTACCTCCAATACCAGTTCGTCATGGACCTGCATGATGAGTTTGCTGCCCAGGTCATGGCGCCGCAACCAGTCATGCACTTCTATCATCGCAAGCTTGATGATATCCGCCGCAGTCCCCTGCATGGGCGCATTGATCGCTGCACGTTCCGCCGCCTGTCTGCGCATGCCGTTGGAACTGTTGATCTCCGTCAACCACAGCCGCCGCCCCAGGACAGTCTCCACATAGCGGTTTTCCCTTGCAGTCTTTCGCGTCCGCTGCATGTAGTCCGCCACCCCCGGATAGCGGGCAAAGTAGCGGTCCATATAGGCTCTGGCCGCGGCCCGCTCAATGCCGAGCTGCGTCGAGAGCCCGAATTCCGACATGCCGTAGATGAGGCCAAAATTGATGATCTTTGCATATCTGCGCTGTTCGTTGCTCACTGCCTCCAGGGGCACGCCGAATATCTCGGAACCCGTGGCACGATGGATATCCTCCCCTTGTGCAAAAGCCTTGAGCAGTCCGGCATCCTGTGAAATATGTGCCATGATGCGTAATTCGATCTGTGAATAATCCGCGGAAACGATCCTGTATCCGCTCGGGGCGATGAATGCTTCCCGGATACGCCGCCCTTCGGCGGTGCGAATCGGTATATTCTGCAGGTTCGGTTCGTTACTGGCGAGCCTGCCCGTCACGGCAACAGCCTGGGCATAATTGGTGTGCACTCTTCCAGTAACGGGATGCACCATGCGCGGCAGCTTGTCAGTGTAAGTCGACTTGAGTTTGGCAAGACCGCGATAATCCAGCAAGACCCTGGCAAGCGGATAATCGAGCGCGAGTTTTTGCAGCACATCTTCATCGGTGGAAGGAACGCCGCTCGGTGTTTTTTTTATGACAGGCAGCTTGAGTCTGTCAAACAGGATTTCCTGAATCTGTTTGGGCGAATTCAGGTTGAATGGCAATCCTGCAATAGTGCAGGCGCGCTCCTCCAGCGCCAGCATTTTCTCACCGAGCTCACGGCTTTGCGTTTCCAGTAATTTGAGATCCAGCAGCACGCCGTTGCGCTCCATCTCGAACAAGACATCCATCACGGGCATTTCCAGCGTGCGATAGATATGGTCAAGCTTTGCATCCTTGCCAACTTCAGCATACAGATGCTGGTGCAACTGCAGCGTGATATCCGTATCCTCGGCCGCGTATTGCGCAGCGCGTTCAATATCCACCTGATCGAAACTTATCCGGGCGGCTCCCTTGCCGGTGACTTCATCATAGCTGATGGTTTTGATCCCCAGATGCCGCAGCGCAAGGTTGTCCATATCGTGCGGGCGGTGGGATTCAAAGACATAGGATTGCAGCAGCGTGTCGTGAACGATTCCTTTTAACCCGATGCCGTGGTTGGCGAGCACATGCCTGTCAAACTTCAGGTTCTGCCCCACTTTCGGGGCAGCAGCGTCTGTCAGCCAGGGTTTGAGCTTTTCGAGCACGAAGTCGAGCGGCAACTGGCTGGGAGCGCCGGCATAACGATGCCCCAGCGGTACATAGGCCCCCTGATGCGGTTCCACTGAAAACGAGATACCCACCAGCTCGGCGCGCATGGGATCGAGCCCGGTTGTCTCGGTGTCGAGCGAAACAAGCTGTGCGGCAGCGATTCGCATCATCCACTCATCAAGCTGCTCCGGGGTAAGAACGACTTGATAATCGGCCTGCACCAGATCCGAGCCTGCCTGGGCTGAACCCGCAGAAAGCGCATCAGCATCTCCTCCCCCCTGGGATTCCTGTTGCAACTCGCGCAACCAGCTCTTGAAATCCAGCCGTTCGTACAACTCCGCGAGCTTTACTGTGTTCAGGGGCTGGGGTCCGAGATCATGCAGACTGACCGGCAACGAAACATCGCATTTGATGGAGAGCAGCTGCCGCGACCTGCTCAACCAGTCCAGAGCATTGCGCAGATTCTCCCCGATTACGCCGCCTATTTCGTGAGCGTGAACAATCAGGTTGTCGAGTGTCCCATACTGGTTGAGCCACTTCACCGCAGTTTTCGGTCCCACTTTCGCTACGCCGGGAATATTGTCGACCGCGTCGCCCACCAGCGCCAGATAGTCGAGCATGCGTTCCGGGGGTACGCCGAAACGTCCGAGCACGCCGGCTTCGTCGAGCATTTCATTCGTCATGGTATTGACGAGCGTCACCCGGGGGTTCACCAATTGCGCAATGTCCTTGTCGCCAGTCGAAATGATGCAGCGCATGTTCTCGCATTCCGCCTGCCTGACCAGCGTGCCGATCACATCGTCCGCTTCTACTCCTTCCACGGAAAGCATTGGCCATCCCATCGCATTTATGCATTCCAGGAGCGGCGCAATCTGGGCGGCAAGTTCGTCGGGCATGGAGGGCCGGTTCGCCTTGTACTCGGCATAGAGTTCATCACGGAAAGTCTTGCCTTTTGCATCAAATACGCAAGCGCTATAATCGGCCTGATGATCCTTGTGCAAGCGGCGCAGCATATTCAGCACGCCATAGATTGCGCCGGTCGGCTCGTTATTGCGGTTGCGAAAATCGGGCAGCGCGTGAAAAGCGCGATACAGATAAGATGAACCATCGACCAGCAGTAGTGTTTTCATTTAACTTCCAAAGGTTTTCCGATGAGCCTGAAAAACAAAGCAGCCCGTACCATGACAAACGATTTCCGGGAGAAGGCATGGTCAGGACGTGAATCCTGGCGCGTGTTCGGGATTATGGCAGAATTTGTCGAGGCAACGGAACGCCTCCATGCCGTCATGCCCGCGGTCAGCATTTTCGGCAGCGCCCGCACCCTCCCTGATCATCCCTATTATGAGTTAACCGAACAGATTGCACGGCAACTCTCTGATGCAGGTTTTTCCGTCATTTCCGGCGGAGGTCCGGGCATCATGGAAGCCGCGAACAAGGGAGCCTATTATGGCGAATCCCCCAGTATCGGCCTGAATATCCAGTTGCCGCACGAGCAGCACCGGAATGTTTATCAGGACGTCAGCCAGACGTTTCGCCATTTTTTTGCGCGCAAATACATGTTCGTCAAACTCGCGACAGCCTATGTGGTGCTGCCCGGCGGATTCGGCACGCTGGACGAACTGATGGAAGCGCTGACACTGGTCCAGACCGGAAAGACGCGCAGGATGCCTATCATCCTGGTTCGTTCGGATTTCTGGCGCGGCATGCTCGAGTGGTTGCAGAATGTGCTCGTTGTGGAGGGCATGATCGCCCCGGAAGATATGGACCTGATCCAGATAATCGACGAGCCGGCAGAGGTGGTGGATGCGATATTCAAGTATTACGAGACGCGCGGCTTCGAGCCTTCCGCTGCGGAACGGGAAATTCAACTCAATCTATAACAGCCAGGACATTTCGGATAGAATGGCGTATTGACCTGACCCGCCGGGAGGCGCCATGCGTCGTATCGTTGTTGCATTGTTATTGAGTTCTGCACTACCGGCAGCGGCGCAATCCAATCAGCCCAAGGATTTGCGGCCCATACCCGAAGTGCCGGAACCC
The DNA here is from genome assembly GCA_017306155.1 of Nitrosospira multiformis. Classification (GTDB taxonomy): domain Bacteria; phylum Pseudomonadota; class Gammaproteobacteria; order Burkholderiales; family Nitrosomonadaceae; genus Nitrosospira; species Nitrosospira multiformis_F. The sequence continues at coordinate 58,234 of JAFKJB010000008.1, read as the reverse complement.
CCGGAATTATCGCTGCCTTCGCCCGGTATCGAAGACGAGGAAGAATCGCTTGAACCGCAAGTTACCATCACCAAGCGGGGAGAGGACCAGATCGAGGAATATCGCCTCAATGGACGCCTCTACATGATCAAGGTCATACCGCGCATAGGGCTTCCGTATTACCTGATCGACAATCGCGGCGACGGCACTTTTTCCACCCATGATACAGGCGGCCTGGATCAGCGCATTCGCCCTCCGATGTGGGTGATACGTGAGTTCTGATTTCCCAGGACAGTCATTGCGCCTGATTAAACTGCTTCTGCCTTACTTTCCCGCTCCATGTCTGTCTTCACCACAGTTACCTATGAGCAGCTTTCCGCGTGGCTGAGAAATTATTCCATCGGCAAACTGATCAATCTGCAGGGCATCTCTTCCGGCATTGAAAACACAAATTATTTTGTCACCACCAGCCACGGCAAATATGTTCTGACCCTGTTTGAAAAACTGGCTCCGGCGGAGCTGCCCTATTATTTGAACCTGATGGCCTACCTGGCGCGCCACGGCCTTCCCTGCCCCAGCCCTGTTGCGGACCTTGCCAATAAATTCCTGGGAGAGCTCAACGGCAAGCCGGCGAGCATTGTCACCTGCCTTCCCGGAAAATCACAGGAATCTCCCACGGCGGCGCACTGTGCCGAGGTTGGCGAACTCCTGGCGAACATGCATTTATCCGGCTTGTCCTATCCGGAAAAAATGGAAAACTCGCGCGGACCCAGGTGGTGGAAAGCCGCGGCACAGGAAGTCATGCCGTTTCTTTCAGAGGATGAGGCTGCGATTCTCAGGGAGGAATTACGCTTTCAATCATCGCATCGGGCGGAAAGTCTTCCGCGCGGCGTAATTCATGCCGACCTGTTTCGTGACAACGTGCTTTTCAACGACGGTGCAATGGGCGGCGTGATCGATTTCTACTTTGCCTGCAACGACGTGCTGCTATACGACCTGGCGATTACAGCAAACGACTGGTGCCTCGACGAAAATGCGGAACTGGACCCGGAGCGGACCTCCTCACTGCTCGAAGCCTATCATCGCACCCGGCCGCTGATGGAAGTCGAGCGTGCCGCCTGGCCGGTGATGCTGCGCGGTGGCGCGTTGCGCTTCTGGCTCTCACGCCTGCAGGATTACCACCTGCCGCGGACCGGGGAACTTACGCATGTCAAGGATCCCGCTCACTTCAAGCGTATACTGAAAAACCATGCAGCAGCACGCTCGAAGCTCGCCGAGGTGTGGATCTGATCGTCAGTTGAGCAGCCAGCGGCATGGAAGAGCATGGAAGTCGTTTACCGGAGAAAAAACAAGATGGATATCAGGCAGGTAGATGGGAGAAGGGGATGGGAGTGGATAGCTGAAGGTTTTCAGTTGTTCCGCAAGGTCCCCATGGTATGGATTCTTCTTTGCACCACCCTTCTGCTGATCGCAGCCACCCTGGGACTTATCCCGACAGCGGGCCAATTCATTTTCACGCTGCTCTCGCCGGTATTCCTGGCAGGACTGATGATCGGCTGCAGAACGCTGGAGCGCGGGGGACAACTGGAAATAGCGCATCTTTTTGCGGGCTTTCGCCACGCCGGACCGCTGGTTACGATAGGAGGAATTTATCTGGTGGGCCAGGTGCTCATCGTTGGCATATTCATGCTGGTCGGTGGCGACGTGCTCATGAGCCTGCTGCTGGAAGGAAAACGAGTCGATGAAAACGAATTGAAAAACGTATCAGGCGATATGCTATCCGCTTCCCTGGTGGCACTGACCCTGTCCATCCCTCTCCTGATGGCGACCTGGTTCGCGCCTCTGCTCACGGTATTCAATGAAATGCCGCCGGTGGAAGCAATGCGAACGAGCTTTTTCGCATGCGTGAAAAATATCGTGGCATTCCAGATTTACCTGGTGGTACTCGTAGGGCTCACAATCACCGCCATGATTCCTTACGGCCTGGGATTTTTTGTGCTGATCCCCACTGTTTTTGCTTCGATCTATGCCAGCTACATGGATATCTTTCAGGAAACGGCGAACTCCGGGGATGTCACGGAAGCCGCATGAATCCGCTGGCAGTTCCCGGGAATTGCCGGCGGAAAACTACGGGGGAATGCGGAGGTGCAGCGTTTCCGGATCATGCCGGACACCGGGGCTCACGTGGACTCACGAACTCACACCGCCGTCAGTTTAGCGTATTCCAGTAACAGCCACTTGGTGCCATTGCGGCCGAATTTAACCTCAACCCGCGCGTCTGCACCGCGGCCTTCGCAATTGACGATCACCCCTGCCCCGAACCTTGCATGAACCACGTTCTGACCCACCCGCCAGGGCGATGCCGCCGCCTCCCGGGTACCTGTTTCCCGTGCACCCGTTTCCCGGATTTGCGGGCGCGCCGCAAACGCCTGGGTGGGAGAAACCGGCTCCGGCCGCCAGGGTGCTGTCTTCTGTACGGGTTGCAGCCACTTGAGCACGCTCTGCGGTATTTCCTCTATGAATCGGCTGGGAATGTTATAGCGGGTCTGGCCATGCAGCATGCGGCTTTGGGCAAAACTCAAATACAGGCGGCGCCTCGCGCGCGTCAGGGCTACGTACATCAGGCGCCGCTCCTCTTCCAGCCCCCCTGCCTCGTTGCGGCTGTTATCGTGGGGAAACAGACCTTCCTCGAGGCCGCTTAGAAATACGCTGTGAAATTCCAGCCCTTTGGCGGAGTGCACGGTCATCAGCTGCAAGGCGTCCTCCCCTCCGCCAGCCTGGTGCTCACCTGCTTCCAGGGAAGCGTGATTGAGAAAAACGGCCAGGCCATCCTCTTCGGCTTCATGCACAAAGGCAGTAGCCGCATTGATCAACTCGTTCAGATTTTCCAGCCGGTCGGCACCCTCGCGTTCGGCGCGGTAATGCTCGACCAATCCGCTGTGCTCCAGCATGTGCCCGACGATTTCCGGGAGCGGCAGGGTTTCACAAACCTGTCGCATCGATTCGATCAGCGCAACGAAACCCTCAATGCCTCTTCTGGGCCTGTTCGGCTCTTTATTCTCTCCCGTTCCCGCCGGGAACTTATTCGGCAAGTCTGGCATGGAAGGCTCTCTGCCTCTGCATTTTTTCAGCATCGCGTCCCAGAGACTTCCTCCTTGTTGCCTGGCTTCGTCCTGCAATTGCTCCAGGCTCCGCAAGCCGATGCCACGCGCAGGAAAGTTGACGATTCTCAGTAGCGCGTTGTCATCCTCCGGATTGGCTATCATCCGCAGGTAAGCCAATGCGTGCTTGATTTCCTGCCGCTCGAAGAAGCGCATGCCGCCATACACCCGATAAGGCAGGGAGGCATTGAACAAGGCATGCTCCAGAACACGTGATTGGGCATTGGAACGATAGAGCAGTGCGATCTGGGACAATGCGACACCCTCCGCACGCAGGGATCTGACTTCCTCCACGATAAACGCCGCTTCATCGAAATCAGTCGGGGCGTTGTATACCCGTATCGGCTCGCCGCGCCCTTCCGAAGTCCAGAGATTCTTGCCGAGCCGCCCATTGTTGTTGCGTATCAACGTATTGGCTGCATCCAGGATATTGCCATGCGAACGGTAGTTCTGCTCCAGCTTGATGATCCTGGGGATGCGAAAATCCTGTTCGAACTCTCTCATGTTGCCAGTATTGGCGCCGCGAAAGGCATAAATGCTCTGATCGTCATCGCCCACGGCAAAGACAGCGGTTTTCGGACCGGCGAGCAGCCGCAGCCATTTGTATTGCAGCCGGCTCGTATCCTGGAACTCATCCACCAGGATATGCAGGAAACGACCGCGATAATGTTCACGTACGATTTCGTTGCGCATCAGCAATTCATAGCTGCGCAGCAGCAACTCGGCAAAATCAACCACCCCTTCCTTGTTGCATTGTTGCTCGTAAGATGCATAAAACTCGACCATCTTGCGCGTATAGTCATCGTAAGCTTCCACCTGCGAGGCGCGCAGTCCCTCCTCCTTGGCATTATTGATGAACCATTGAACCTGGCGCGGAGGAAATTTATCATCGTTTGCGCCCAGATTTTTCAGGATGCGCTTGATGACCGCCAGCTGATCGCCGGAATCCAGAATCTGAAAGGTCTGGGGCAAGCCTGCATCCTGGTGGTGAGCGCGAAGCAGGCGGTTGCATAAGCCGTGGAAGGTACCTATCCACATGCCGCGGGTATTGATGGGCAGCATGGCGGCAATGCGAGTGAGCATTTCCTTGGCCGCCTTGTTGGTAAAAGTAACGGCCAACATCCCGTGAGGACTGGCCTCGCCGGACTGGATCAGATACGCGATGCGGGTCGTAAGGACCCTGGTCTTGCCACTGCCCGCGCCGGCAAGCACCAACGCCGACTGATGGGGTAGCGTAACGGCTTCGAGTTGTTCCGGGTTTAGTGCGGTAAGTAGAGAAGGCATACAGCAAAGATTTTTCCGGTCCGGACAGGGCCGGAATCGTTCAGGCTCTGCAAAACCGGATTAAAAGCAAGGCAGGCTTGATGCTCCTGCATACCCGGCGCCTGGTTCTCCTTCCGGGGTGGAATCTGCGCAAATCCGCGAGGTGCGCGCGCAGAAAGAGACGAAGGGACGCCGGGTTTACGGGATATTTTACTATAACGCTTCGGGCGCTATTGCCTGCGGCTATTTTTTGCGGCTCGCCACTACGAGATCAAGAATGAGCGGCGTCAATATGAGCTCTATGGCCAGACCCATTTTCCCGCCGGGAACGACGATAGTGTTCGGGCGGGACATGAATGAGTTGTGAATCATGGCAAGCAGATATGGAAAGTCCACATTCCTTGGATCGCGGAACCGGATCACGACGAAACTTTCGTCCAGTGCCGGAATATCCCGTGCGATGAAGGGGTTGGAGGTATCCACTGTCGGCACCCGCTGGAAATTGATATGCGTCAGGGAAAATTGCGGAGTAATGTAATGCACGTAATCGTGCATACGGCGCAGTATCGTGTGCGTCACCGCTTCGGCCGAATAGCCACGCGCATTCATGTCGCGGTGGATTTTCTGAATCCACTCCAGATTCACGATGGGCACAACCCCAACCAGCAGGTCGACATATCTGGCCGCATCCACCGTGTCGCTCTGCACTCCTCCATGCAACCCTTCGTAAAACAGCAGATCCGAACCGGGCCTTATCGGCGCCCAGGGCGTGAAGGTGCCTGCCTTCTGCTGGTAGGGTGCAGCTTCCTCGTCATTGTGCAGATACAGGCGCGTCTCCCCGCCGCCAGTCTCGCCGTATTCCTTGAACAAGGCTTCCAGCCTCTCGAACTCGTTGGCTTCCGGACCGAAATGGCTGATGGGGCGTCCTCCGTCCTTTTCGGATTCGGCTACGGCTTTTTTCATGGCATCGCGATCATAACGATGGAAGCTATCCCCCTCCACCACCGCAGCAGTCAGCTTCTCGCGCCGGAAAATGTGCTCGAAACTATTCTTGACCGTCGACGTACCGGCGCCGGATGATCCGGTAACGGCGATGACAGGGTGTTTTTGCGACATACAACTTCTCCTCAAACAAATAAGATAATAAGATGATGTTATGGAATCTTCGAACGCGTTGCCAGGCGAGCATGGAGCACCTGTTCAGAGGCTTCCTGCAGTTCCTGCCTCAATACTTCGGTGTAATCCGCTTTAATCTTCCGCCGGCAATTTTAAGGTGCGTTATGATAACCGTTTTCTCAATGATTTTGGTGGGAACAGAAGTTGCCGGCATTCCCCGTCTTGCAAAACGAAAGTCAACGAAGAGAGCGGTGCTACGGCAAGCAAATGGCAGCCGAATAGGTTTCTGCCTGCAGATGCCGGTTTGACATTTGCACATCTCTGACATAGAATGCGCGGCTTTCAGTAAATAAGCAGGGGTAGGTTTGTGAAAACCTTTTCAGCCAAGCCACATGAAGTGAATCGGGAATGGTTCGTGATTGATGCGGCGGACAAGGTACTTGGACGTCTCGCTGCCGAGATTGCCCACCGTCTTCGGGGCAAGCATAAGCCCATCTATACGCCGCATGTGGATACCGGTGATTTCATTGTCGTGATCAACGTGGACAAGATGCGTGTTACCGGCAACAAGGCTGAAAACAAGATGTACTATCGCCACAGCGGTTACCCTGGTGGTATATACGAAACGAGTTTCGCGAAAATGCATGCGCGTTTTCCCGGCAGACCGCTGGAAAAAGCGGTAAAAGGCATGTTGCCGAAAGGTCCTCTCGGCTATGCAATGCTGAAGAAGCTCAAAATATATGCCGGTGCAGCACATCCACACGCCGCGCAACAGCCGCGGCAACTTGAAGTCAGGGCTTGATCATCATGAATGGAACCTACAGTTACGGTACGGGGCGGCGCAAAAGCGCCGTGGCGCGCGTGTTCATCAAGCCAGGTAGCGGCGTGATAACAGTCAACAACAAGCCCGTGGATGAATTTTTTTCACGGGAAACGGGGCGCATGGTGGTACGCCAGCCGCTGGAACTGACCGGAAATCTCGATCGCTTCGACATCCTGGTGAATATTCATGGCGGAGGCGAATCCGGACAGGCAGGCGCAGTGAGGCATGGAATTACGCGCGCGCTGATTGACTTCGATGCAACCCTGAAACCTGTGTTGAGCAACGCCGGACTGGTGACGCGTGACGCGCGTGAAGTAGAGCGCAAAAAAGTTGGTTTGCGCAAGGCACGACGCCGGAAGCAGTTCTCCAAGCGATAAGCTTTTATCTATAATAAAAGGCCGCCTGTCCGCTGCTTCTGGCGGGCAAGCGGCCTTTTTGTTTTTTCCTTTTTTGGCGTCTGTAATCGCAACCTTCCACAGACATCATCCAGATGTCAGGTAAATGCAGCGTGACAACGAATTTTAACTACACGAAAATTTCGAAGAACCATGCTTAAGATTGGCATCGTAGGTGGAACCGGATATACCGGAGTAGAACTGCTGCGCATTTTGTCTCAGCACCCACAGGTGAGTATCGAGGCAATTACATCGCGCAAGGAAGCTGGCATGGATGTCGCCCAATTGTTTCCAAGTCTGCGCGGACGAATAGAGTTGAAATTTTCCGATCCCGCGGAGGCAAACCTCGATAAATGCGATGTGGTATTCTTTGCCACTCCGAATGGCATTGCCATGAAGCAGGTTCCATCCCTGCTCGATGCAGGTGTACGGATAATCGATCTTGCCGCCGATTTTCGCATCAAGGATATCGCCGTCTGGGAAAAATGGTATGGAATGCCCCATGCCTGCCCCGAACTGGTGGCGGAGGCGGTCTATGGTTTGCCGGAAATCAATCGCGACCGGATAAAGGCAGCACGGCTCATAGCGAATCCCGGCTGTTACCCTACTGCCGTGCAACTGGGTTTCCTTCCTCTGGTGGAATCGGGCGCCGCAGATCTGGGTCATCTCGTCGCAGACGCCAAGTCAGGGGTGTCGGGCGCGGGACGCAACGCGGAAATTCATACTCTTTTTGCTGAAGCAGCGGATAATTTCAAGGCCTATGGAGTATCCGGGCATCGTCATCTTCCCGAGATCAGCCAGGGCTTGTCGCAAGTGGCAAAACACCCCGTCGGCCTGACATTCGTGCCGCACCTCACCCCGATGATTCGCGGCATCCATGCCACGCTTTATGCAAAACTCCTTAAAGAAGTCGATTTGCAGGCGTTATATGAAAACCGCTACGTGAATGAACCGTTTGTCGACGTACTTCCGGCAGGCTCTCATCCGGAAACCCGCTCCGTGCGAGGTTCGAATCTCTGCCGCATCGCCGTCCACCGCCCCCAGGGCGGGGATACGGCTGTCATACTCTCGGTTACGGATAACCTTGTCAAAGGCGCGGCCGGACAGGCAGTGCAGAATATGAACCTCATGTTCGGTTTGCCGGAAACCCTTGCCATCACCCAGGCTCCCTTGTTTCCGTAAGAAATCGTAAATAAGATAAGGGTGACGGGATTCATAGTACTTTCTGGCCAGATCAATAGTCTTTGTCAAGAGGGAAGTTCATCGTTAGAATATCCATGGTCGGCTGCGGGTTTCTCTCGACACGTCTCCTGGTAGTGGTCAAGAATCCAGCCTGCAAGAACTTTCCATTATTTCGATCTGATGCTCTTTTGCGATGTTTCGGACACGCCTGGCTGCCGCTTCAAAGGGTATGACATGCGCTTATGATCAAGTCGCGTAACAGAAGGCATAAAATAGCTGCGGCACCAGCCGCGGTCCGCCTGCAGACTCCCGCTCATGTCCGCTGGGTGTTTTTTGCCATCTTGCTCGTGGCTGCGCTGATTCTTTCGTGGGGTATGTATGAGGCCGGGCGCAATTCCGGTGTTCCCGGCAGAATCGAACCCCTGCAGGAGGAAAAAACGGAGACAGGACCGGAGATCGAGCGGTTGTCGCAGTCGAATGCGCGGCTGCAGCGCGAAAATGACGAACTGCGCATAAAAGTGGCAGGGCTCGATCAGCAGTTGCAAATGGATCAGGCCGCCCGTCAGGACATCGCAAGCCAGGTCAAGACCCTGCAGGGTGAAAATACGCGCCTCAAGGAAGATCTGGCCTTTTTCCAGAATCTTGGTTCTGTTCCCGGCAAGACCGGGCAGCGTGTTTCCATCGGAGGCCTGAAGCTGGAAAAGGGTAAACTGCCCGGCGAATACCGGTACAGCCTGCTCCTGGTTCAATCGGGAGTGCGGGGCAAGGATTTTCACGGAAACCTGGAATTTGCCGTCAACTTTCAGCAAAACGGGGAAAAAATGGTCCAGTCATTGACCTCCAACGAGACCAGCGACGACCCATCGAAAAAGTTCGATGTCAGCTTCCGATTTTATCGGCGAGTGGAAAGCACTTTCTGGCTGGATCCGGACGCCATTGTCGACAGCTTGCAGGTGAAAGTGTTCGAAAAAGGCGAAACGCAGGTCAGGCTCATGCAAACGGTGAATCTGTCTTTGTAAGGAGAGAAAATGTTTGAGAAAATAGGCAGGCCGCACAACCAGATCGATTCGCTTATCAGCGTTGATACTCACATTGAAGGCAATATCATCTTCAGCGGGGGAGTACGGATAGATGGCCGTGTTACGGGAAACATCACCGGGTTGAGCGACATGCCGAGCACTCTGGTTTTAAGTGATCAGGCGGTCGTAGAGGGTGTCATCCACGTTTCCCATGCGGTGATCAATGGCACGGTAGTCGGCACGATAAAGGTTACCGAGTATGTGGAACTCCAGCCAAAGGCAAAGGTCTGTGGCGATGTACACTATAAGGGCATGGAAATACATCTCGGCGCATCTGTTCAGGGCATGCTGCTCCATACGGAAATCCTGGAATGCGGAAGCAATGTCGTTACATTATTGCCGGCGGCCCAGATCAACGATTTGAAGCACGTGTAACACTGTAATCTCTTACCAGGCTATTCGGAAACGCTTATGAACGCCCCTTTCAACGATGGTTCAGGTCAGACTGATTCGATGACGAACATCCCGACGCCACTGATCTTTACCGACAGCGCGGCAAACAAGGTCAAAGAGCTGATCGACGAGGAAGGAAACAACGATCTCAAGCTGCGGGTATTCGTGGCAGGAGGCGGATGCTCCGGCTTCAAGTACGGATTCACCTTTGATGAACTGATAAGTGAAGACGACACGGTAATGGAAAAAAACGGTGTCAAGCTTCTGGTAGACGCCATGAGTTTTCAGTATCTGGCAGGAGCGGAAATCGATTATCAGGAAAACGCCGAGGGCGCCCAGTTCGTTATCAAGAATCCGGGCGCTGCAAGCACCTGCGGTTGCGGCTCTTCATTCTCCGTTTAAACCCTGCGGTTTAAACTCTGCACTCTGCGGTTCAAACCCTGCGTTTAAGCCGGACTGGAGTTCGCGCCTTCCAGTCCCTGCTTTCGTCGCTCCCGGGTACAAGCAGAGTTTTGAATGGGATACCAGTGCCTAGGCAGGATGGATGGCCCCGAGAAGGCGCTCCCCCTTCGCGCCCGTGACCGAGGAAATATTGCCAGGCATGCCATGGATGACTTGTCGCGCAAGCCAGGCAAAAGCGAAAGCTTCCAGCCAGTCCGCGTCCACACCCACGCTATCCGTCAATGCAACCTTCCTGCCAGGTAATGCCGCCTGAAGGGAGCCGATAAGGTGACTGTTCCGCGCGCCCCCACCGCACACGTAAATTTCGGCTGCATCTCCGCAATAATCGAGTATGCAACGGGCAATTCCGGTAACGGTCAGTTCCAACAGCGTAGCCTGGACATCGGCCGGGCTCTCCTCTCCCTTCAGATAACCGTCCAGCCAGGTTATACTGAATAATTCCCTGCTGACGCTTTTTGGGGGGGAAAGGGAAAAAAACGGCAGTCCCAGCAGCTTTTCCAGCAGCAGGGGGATCGGATTTCCGGTTGCTGCCCACCTTCCATCCTCATCATACGCTTGCCCGGTATGTCGCGCGCACCACTCGTCCATCATTGCATTGCCCGGGCCGCAATCGAATCCCGTCACGTTTCCACTTCGCGGCAGATCAGTGAGATTGCTGATTCCTCCGATGTTGACGATTACGCGATGAACATGCGGGTCCGCGAACAAAGCCTGATGAAATGCCGGCACCAGGGGCGCGCCCTGTCCTCCCGCGGCGATATCGCGACTCCTGAAATCGGAAACCACCCTGATTCCGGTCAGTTCTACCAGCAACGGGGAATTGCATAACTGGATGGTGTAACCCGCTTCTGCCTCGGGACAATGACGTACGGTTTGCCCGTGACATCCGATGGCAGCGACTTCGTATGGCGCAACGCCGCTTTTGCGGAGCAGGCCTGCCACTGCTTCGGCGTAATGGCGGGCAAGCTGATTACCAAGCATCGCGGCACGGTGCAACTCATCATGCCCGGGAAAGTGGAGTTCCTTGAGCTGTTCGCGAAGCTTCCCCGGGTAGGGCAGATAGAAGCTGTCGAGCAATACCGGCCGGAAGGCTTCAAAATCGGCAAGCACTGCATCGATCCCATCCAGGCTGGTGCCCGACATGATGCCGATATAATACGCTGCTTTCAAATCTCTCCCGCTGACGTGACCTTTACCCAGCCGATCCGGCCGACCACCGGCCGTTAATCCAGCAGCGCGAGATTGATGCCATGCAGCATATCGAGCCTCGCCATCGACGATTTCGTTGATTCGCGAAATGCTGCAAGGTGCGCGGGAGCGATCGGCTTTCCTTCCGGCATGGGCTCGATCAGAGGATCGCGTTGAATGCCATTGACACGGAACTCAAAGTGCAGATGGGGCCCGCTCGCCAGGCCAGTGGCCCCAACCCGGCCAATGATATGTCCCTGGCGCACACGCTGACCCTTGCGCAACCCTTTGGCAAAAGCAGACAAGTGGCCGTAGACCGTGGCATACGACCCTTCATGCTCGAGGATAATCACGTTTCCATATCCCCCTTCCCATCCTGCCACCGTCACGACGCCATCGGCTACCGCCTTTACCCCTGTGCCGGTGGGCGCCACATAGTCGATGCCCTTATGAGCCCGCCATTTTTTCAGGACTGGATGGAAGCGGCCGCTGGAAAAACCGGAACTGATGCGAGAAAATTCCAGCGGCGAGCGCAGAAACGACCTGCGCAGGTTCTTGCCCTCCGGCGTGTAATAACCGCCTTCCCCACCTTCGCCCCCCGGGAAGTACACTCCCCGATAAGGCACTCCCTGGTTGACGAATTCCACCGCCAGCACCCGGCCTGCTCTCGTCGGTTCCCCGTTGCCGTAGAGGGAATCGTACACCACCGTGAAACGATCTCCCTTGCGCAAGTCGCGGTGAAAATCTATTTGAGAAGCCAGGATATCGACAATCTGGGAAGCCACGGTGTCCGGAATGCCCGCGCGGTCGATCGCAGAAAAAAGCGAGCTTTCGATCACGCCTGATTTCATCTGGATATGTGTTTCCAGCAATGCCGGTTTGTCGCTCACCGCATAGCTGTCATCACGCTTTTCCAGCACCACCTGTTCGCTGCCGCCGGGAAAGTAGCGCAGCAGCAGCAATTCGCCCACAGCGCTGGTTTCGGCATGCACCATTCTGCCCGCGATCAGTGGATGCAAGGCTTTCAGATCCGAGGCATCCCGAATGAGACGCGCCACATCCTGATTATTCACTTCAAGCCGGGAGAGCAGGCTCCCGATGGTATCGCCCTGCTGGATACGTTCATGACGCCAGAAAGTCATGCCCTCCGCCGAGGCGGCGCGGATTTCCGGAATCGCCAGGCCGAGGACGACCTGCTCGACCGCCGGCACGTCTTCCACCGCCGTATCGGGGGCAATACCGAAAGCTGCCACCATTCCAAACAATGGAATGCTGGATAACAGTATCAGGCCACGCAGTGTTTTTCTTGTCAGTGTAAGAGCCTGGCTGTTGCTCACTATCTCAAGTCCCTGGTAAATGGGCCAATATAAGCTGTTTCTTATGCGCGCCCATGTCTGCCTGTTGCTTGCCGTCTCCCATGCGCGGGAAATCAGCCGGACGAATCCCTTTTTCATGTATGCCAGTGTCCAGCTATTGGCCGCTCTCTCCAACCCTCGCTGCCCGTGCCGAAACAGCCAGCACAATACATCCTTCGTGAGCGTCAGCAGACTGTGCGCGGAACCCCTATTCCTATATCCTCGCATAGGTTCCCTCTCGACGTCATGGCTTCAGAATATGAGTCTAGCACAAAATCAGCAGCCCATATCAAGGCCACCTGCAAGCCCCCTTTAAAAGACAAAGGTCCTGCCTCAGGTCAACCCGGGATTGAAAGATATCGCTCCCCAACTTCATCTCCCCATTTGGCAGTAAAATAGCGCTCTCCAAACTATCGGTTTTCAGAACTTATGTCTACAGCCGACCCCACCCTGGACCTGCTGGCCTATCATGCGTTTCCTCACCTCGCCTCCGCCCTGCGCGCGCGCAAGGACGCCATCCTGCGGGAGTGGGAGAAGTCTGTCGCTTGCACCCTCCCCGCGGCTGATGCGCTCACGCTAAGAAATCTCCGCGATTCCGTGCCTCTCATCCTGGAAGAGGTGATCGACGCGTTTTCCTCCAGCCATCCCGTCACTACCCAGGCGCTGGTGGAAGGCAGCAAACTGCATGGCGAGTCGCGCTTTCAGGAAAACTACAACATGCGCGAGCTGGTAGTCGAGTACCAGCTTCTGCGGCGCGTAATGATCGAACAGATCTCCGAAGAATTGAATGGCGAACTGGACGAGACAAGCAATGTTGCCCTGAATATGGCAGTGGATGCGGCCCTGCAAAGCGGAACGGTCATATTCGTCGAGAATCTGCAGCGGCAGCTCAAGTCTGCGACGGAAATCCAGTCCAAATATCTCTCTTTTCTTTCTCATGATCTTCGCAATCACCTCAGTCACATGACATTGTACATCCAGATGCTTGCAATGAAGCTCGCTAAAATTCCCGAGCTTGCCGGCAACGTCGCGGACCTGGAGTCGGTGAGGAGCATCATACTCAAGACCACTGCTGGAATGGATCGCCTGCTACAATCCGAGCAACTGCGAAAAGGGTACTTTCACCTGGCGATGGAAGCGGTGGATCTGAATTCACTGGTATCTGAAGCAGTCAGGCAGATCACACCGGAAGCGCAATCGAAGGGAATAGAGTTACGCATCGATGTGCCGGAAGACGCGAAAGTGATCAGTGAAGAAGCGCTGCTGGTGCCTATATTGCAGAATCTGCTGGGAAACGCGGTAAAATACAGTTCGGATGGCCGGATAGAAGTCACAGCCCGACATAACGCCAGCAGGGAAAACAGTGCCTGGATCCTCAGCGTGAGCGATCAGGGTCCGGGCATTGCGCCGGAAAACCTGACCCATCTGTTCGATGCTTTCCAGCGCGCCGATACCTACGGCAAACCGGGCGTCGGACTGGGTTTGTCCATCGCTTCAGAAGCGACCCGGCTTCTGGGAGGAAAACTGGAAGTGGAATCGGTGGTAGGGGCCGGTTCGACCTTCCGATTACTGCTGCCCTGCCACATACTGGAAGACGAGGTTTCTGATCGAGGCGCGTGATCCTGGCGTCTTTTTGCAGGATAAGCACTCGCTCCGCCGGACATAGCGGGAGTTCAGCAGGCTCTGCTGCTGATTGTCCGCGCTCCTCTGCGTATCAGGCCGGTATAGTGCATCTTTTCAGGCAAGCAGTTATGAAGATCGGGATCCCGGTGCCGGAATGGGCGGGGTGACTCGCAAATGGTTTTCTGTCGCCCGGTTCCAAAGAGGTAGTACAGGTGGATACACGATCGCGCAAGCGCGAATCATTGAAACACATTGAATAAAATAATCCGTTCGGAACTGCTGGTCTGCTTTCTGCTCGGCGCACTTACCGTTCCCGGTTTTGCGCCGTTTTATCTTTTTCCGATCCCGCTTGTGACCCTCGCGCTGTTGTGCCATTTCTGGCGCAACAGCGCGCAACCTCGCGCCGCCGGATGGCTCGGCTTCTCGTTCGGCATGGGAATGTTCAGTGCGGGCGTCACCTGGCTGTATATTTCCCTGCATGATTTCGGGGCTATGCCGATGCCGGTGGCCGTGCTTGCGCTCATCTTCCTGTGCGGCTACCTCGCGCTGTTTCCGGCAATGACAGGCTGGACATTGAGAAAACTGGATATCGCGTCCCCTATCGTATGGGCGCTGACTGCGGGGGCGCTGTGGGCCTTGTCCGACTGGCTGCGCAGCGTATTGTTCACCGGTTTTCCATGGCTGACCCTGGGTTACTCCCAAGCGCCGCTCAGTCCCCTGGCCGGTTTCGCGCCAGTTATCGGCGTATACGGCATTTCCCTGCTGGTGGTGCTGAGTGCCGCGCTGCTGTGTTTGCTCGTTCAGAAAGAGAAGGAATTTCGCAAGCCCCTCTATTTTTTATCCCTGCTGACGCTCTGGCTTGCCGGTTGGGGCCTCCAGCAGATTCACTGGACCGAACCCGAAGGCGAGCCGGTGACCGTAAGCCTGTTGCAGGGAAACATTCCGCAGGATATGAAGTGGCGTGAAGACCAGCTCATCAGTTCCATGGAAAACTACGGCCGGCTTGCACTGCAAAGCGACAGCCGCCTGATCATCACACCGGAAATTTCGATCCCGCTCTACCGGAATGAGGTATCGCCCGCCTATCTTGCCCAGCTCGCGGCCCATGCAAGGCGGAATAATGGCGACATCCTGGTTGGCCTGGTGGAAGCACCGGGGGGCCGCAGCGAATACTATAATTCCATGTTCAGCTTCGGCACCTCCCCTGAACAGAGCTACCGCAAGTACCACCTGGTGCCATTCGGCGAATTCATCCCGTTGAAGCCGGTGTTCGGGTGGATCATCAACGTCCTGAAAATTCCGTTGTCCGATTTTTCACGGGGCGCTCTCGGGCAGCAGCCCATGAATATCGCGGGGCAGCGGGTCGCGGTGAATATCTGCTATGAAGACGTGTTCGGCGAAGAGATCATCCAGCAGCTGCCGCAAGCCACCCTGCTCGCCAACGTCAGCAACGATGCCTGGTTTGGCCGCTCCATCGGTCCGCGACAGCACTTGCAGATATCCCAGATGCGCGCCCTTGAAACGGGACGCTATATGGTGCGGGCAACCAATACAGGGGTCACGGCAATCATCGACGAGCGCGGCCGGGTATTGCAGGAGGCGGAAATATTCACCACCACCGCGCTACACGGCACGGCACAGGGATTTGGCGGCGCTACACCCTATGTGCGATTCGGCAACAGCCTGATTCTCGGGCTTTGCGGAATAGTGCTGGGGCTTGCCTTGTTATCCGTTTTTCGCGAAACCCGCAAAAAACGGTAAAATCACGTTCTCACGCAGTTTTACGGCGCCTCTTACCGCCTCTTGCTGCCGCTTGCTTTTACGCCTTTTTGTCAATTACGGCCCGCCCGGATCTTACATGCGTACATTTCAGGAAATCATTCTTGCCCTGCAACACTACTGGGCCAGGCAGGGCTGCGCGCTGCTTCAGCCGTATGATATGGAAGTGGGGGCGGGAACGTCCCACACCGCCACGTTCCTGCGCGCGCTCGGCCCCGAGCCGTGGAAAGCGGCGTATGTACAGCCCACCCGTCGCCCGAAAGACGGGCGTTACGGCGAGAATCCCAACAGGCTGCAACACTACTACCAGTTTCAGGCGGTGCTGAAGCCTGCTCCTGCCAACATCCTTGAACTGTACCTCGGCTCGCTCGAAGAACTCGGCTTCGATCTCCGCCAGAATGATATTCGTTTCGTCGAGGATGACTGGGAAAACCCCACTCTCGGCGCGTGGGGACTGGGCTGGGAAGTGTGGTTGAACGGCATGGAAGTGACGCAGTTCACCTATTTCCAGCAGGTGGGCGGCATGAACTGCAAACCCATCACGGGTGAAATCACCTATGGACTGGAGCGGCTGGCCATGTACCTGCAAGGCGTGGACAACGTTTTCGACCTCACCTGGACAGAGGGGCTTTCCTATCGCGATGTCTACCACCAGAATGAGGTCGAGCAATCCTCCTACAACTTCGAGCACAGCGACCTGGGTTTCCTGTTCCAGGCCTTCGCAAGCCATGAAGCACAAGCCCGGCATCTGGTGGAACAGGGACTGTCCCTGCCGGCCTACGAGCAGGTACTGAAAGCCGCGCACACTTTCAATCTTCTCGATGCGCGCGGGGCGATTTCAGTCACCGAGCGCGCCGCTTATATCGGGCGCATCCGGGAACTTGCACGCAGCGTGGCGCACGCCTATTACGAAAGCCGCAAGCGCCTGGGCTTTCCCCTGGCGCCGGTGGAATGGGTGCAGGAATTGCTGGAGAAAGCCGCTTGACTGATGCAACGCAAGCAACGCAGGCAACACAAAGTTTGGGTTTGCCAATCCGAAATCTCCTGGTTGAACTGCTGGTAGAGGAGCTGCCCCCCAGGTCGCTGAAGAAACTCGGCGACAGTTTCGCTCAGGGAATAGCCGCAGGCCTGAGAAAACAGGGCCTGGCGCGGGAAGATGCGACCGCTACCCCTTTTGCCTCTCCACGGCGCCTTGCCGTGCATCTCACACGTGTAGCAGCACAGGCGCCAGACACATCCTCCCTGAAAAAGCTGATGCCGGTAGCGGTGGGCCTGGATGCAAGCGGCCAGCCCACCCCTGCCCTCCTCAAGAAGCTGCGCAGTCTTTGCGGCGATGCTGATCCTCCTCTTCTCTCTCAGCTCAAGCGCGCTCAGGATGGAAAAACAGAAACCTTATTCCTGGACAGCGTGGTGAAGGGAGCGATCCTGACGGAAGGCCTGCAGGCCGCGCTCGACGAGACGCTGCAGAAATTGCCGATTGCCAGAATGATGACGTATCAACTGGCCGATGGCTGGAATACCATCAATTTCGTCCGCCCGGCACATGCGCTCGTTGCCCTGCATGGGGAAGAAGTCGTGGACGTATCCATACTGGGCCTGGCAGCCGGACGTCAAACGCAGGGGCACCGTTTCGAAGCGATGACGAACCCGCTGACCGTGAAAGATGCAGATAGCTACGAGCATCAGTTACAGGAAGAAGGTGCGGTGATTGCCGGTTTCTCCCGTCGACGCGCCGAGATCGAGCGTCAGTTGCTGGCCGCGGCTGGCAAGGAAGACCTCGGATTGAGCCGGTATGATGATCTGCTGGATGAAGTTACCGCGCTGGTCGAACGCCCCAGCGTGCTGATCGGTGAATTTGAAACGGCATTCCTGGATGTACCCCAGGAATGCCTGATCCTGACCATGCAGGCCAACCAGAAGTATTTTCCCCTGCTCGATGCCGCCGGCAGGCTTTCGCACAAGTTTCTGATCGTATCCAATATCCGCCCGGCGGATGCGGGTGCAGTGATTGCCGGCAACGAGCGCGTGCTGCGCTCCCGCCTGGCGGACGCGAAATTCTTTTTCGACCAGGATCGCAGGAAGACGCTGGCCTCGCGGGTGGAAGGCCTGCAAAGGGTGGTATACCACAACAAGCTGGGCACGCAGGCGGAGCGGGTGGAAAGGATCTGGGCCATCGCACAAACCATCGGTTTACAGCTCGGCGGCAATGAACTCGCGGCCAGGGCGGGCGAAGCAGCCATGCTTGCCAAAGCCGACCTTTTGACCGGTATGGTCGGCGAGTTTCCGGAGTTGCAGGGCATCATGGGACGCTATTACGCCAGGCATGACGGCGTGGCCGAGGAGGTCGCCGATGCGATCGAAGACCACTACAAACCCCGCTTTGCGGGCGACGAATTGCCGCGCAACCCGGTGGGCGTGTGCGTTGCGCTCGCCGACAAACTGGAAACGCTTGTCGGCTTGTTCGGCATTGGCCAAATACCCACTGGAGACAAAGACCCCTTCGCCTTGCGCCGTCACGCGCTGGGTGTCATCCGCATATTGATCGAAAAGGAAGCGCCTCTGGCACTGCACGCACTGCTCGGGCAGACTGCGGACATTTTTGGACAAAAAATCAAGGACCCAACTGGAACTACAGCTGAAACCGCGATTGAAACCCTGAGTGATTTCATTTACGAACGGCTGAGGCACTATTTCAGCGCCGAGTCCATCGAGGGACAGGCAACGGACCTTGACAAACCAAATGACGAGAACCGGGCGGCTTTCTCTCCACAGCAGATCGATGCGGTACTTGCCCTGCGGCCCCAGTTGCTGAACGATGTCAAAAAACGCCTGATCGCGGTGCGCGCTTTCGCCGCCCTGCCGGAGGCCGAAAGTCTCGCGGCAACCAACAAGCGGGTGAGCAACATTCTCAGAAAAGCGGAAGTCGGTACAGGCAGAGAAGTTGATGCCGATCTGTTGCAGACCCCCGCGGAACAGACTTTGCATCAGGCATTAAACCGTATAATACCGGAAGCCGATACAGCCTTTGCTGCCGGCGACTATACCGCTTCGCTGCAGGCATTGGCGGCACTGAAAATCCCGGTAGACCGGTTTTTCGATACAGTAATGGTGAATACGGAGGACGCGGCGCTGCGCCACAACCGGCTTGCCCTGCTTGCGCAGATGCAGAAGACAATGAACCGGATCGCGGATATTTCCCGGCTGGCGATCTGATACTGCAACTAATCATGAAACTCGTCATTCTCGACCGGGACGGCGTCATCAATTATGACAGCGCCGCCTTTATCAAGACGCCGGATGAATGGAAGCCGATTCCCGGCAGCCTGGAAGCAATCGCGCACCTCACGCAGGCGGGCTACCGGGTGGTGGTCGCCACCAACCAGTCCGGCATTGGCAGGGGTTTGCTGGACATGGTGTCATTCAATGCCATCAACGACAAGATGTGCAAAGCCGTCATCCAGGCCGGGGGGCGCATCGATGCCATGTTTTTCTGTCCCCATGCCAATACCGACAATTGCGATTGCCGCAAGCCTGCCACCGGCATGTTCAAGGAAATTTCCGAACGCTTGGGGCTGGACTTGAAGGGCGTGCCCGCGATCGGCGACTCCCTGCGCGATTTGCAGTGCGCAGCCGCTGTCGGGGCGCTTCCCGTGCTGGTGCTGACCGGCAAAGGAAAAAAGACCGAAGCCGAGGATGGCCTGCCCGAGAACACGAAAATATTCGCCAATCTTTCGGCGGCGGTCGATGCCCTGACGCAATGAACTGGATTCCGGTCGTGCTGCGCTCGATGCTTTACGCGCTCCTGCAGCTCATCATCACCCCTTTCTACTTCCTGATCGTCTTTGCCGCGTTCCCGCTTTCGCGCCTCAACCGCTATCGCATCACCTCCGGCTGGGCGCACCTGATGCTGTTTCTGCTGACTGCGATCTGCGGCATCCGCTATCGCGTCATAGGGAAGGAAAATATCCTCTCTACGCCGAGCATCATTCTGTCGAAGCACCAATCGGCATGGGAAACGATCGCCTTCCAGCAGATCTTTCCTCCGCAGGTGTGGGTGCTAAAGAAAGAACTGTTGCTGGTCCCGTTTTTCGGCTGGGGGCTGGCGATGACCAACCCCATCGCGATCGATCGCAGTTCGAGAAAAGCAGCGCTGAAGCAGATCGTCGAGCAGGGAAAAGACCGGCTCAGGCAGGGCTTCTGCATCGTCATCTTTCCGGAAGGCACCCGCATCGCCCCCGGCAAAAGGGGCAGATACGGCATCGGCGGCGCCTGGCTCGGCACCCATACCGGCGCGCCGGTCATACCGGTGGCGCACAATGCGGGCCGCTTCTGGGGCAAGAACGCCTTCATCAAGCGTCCCGGCACGATCACCGTCAGTATCGGCGCGCCCATCGATCCCAGCGGCATGGAACCGGGCGAACTCAATGCAAAAGTGGAGGCCTGGATAGAAGCGGAAGTGGCACGGATCGATAACCTGCATCCGGACGCAAATCCCAGTCCGGACCAGACGCAGGAGGAACCCGTGGCGTGAAGAAGGTCGCATTCCAGGGGACGAAGACGAGCAAACTCGCGGCAAACGAACTGCACCGTATAAACCTGAACGGCAGCGAAGTCCCTTACACGCTCATGCGTTGCAGGCGCAAGACCATCGGCATGAGAGTGAGCAGCGAGGGCTTGACGGTGCGCATTCCGATGCGGGAATCATTGAGCTGGGTCGAATCCGTGCTGCAAAAAAGGGCCGACTGGATCGTCACCAAGCTCGACGAATGGAAGAACAGAAAACCCGCCCGTCCCATGTGGGAAGAAGGCGCCATCTTCTCCCTGCTGGGAGAACCCTGGCAGGTGACGGTTACCGCTGCCGGCGCGGTGCAGATGATGCAGGCAGGCGGGAACGCCACAAGCAAAAATGAGCAGTCGGGTCTATCCCTGTCCTCCAGGGTTGCTGCCGGGCAGATCGAAAACGCCGTGATGAAATGGTACCGCCAGCACGCGCTGACCTGCTTTACCGAACGCATCACCCTTTATGCAGATAAACTTGGCGTGGCCCTGCCGCAACTGCACCTCTCCAATGCCCGCACCCTCTGGGGCAGCTGCAACTCGCGCGGCATTATCCGCCTCAACTGGCGCCTGATCCAGAAGCCGCTCGATCTGGTGGATTACGTCGTCGCGCATGAACTCTCCCACCTCATCGAAATGAACCATTCGAAAGCGTTTTGGGAAACCGTGGGAAGCGTGTATCCCGATTACGCGACGGCGAGGAAGAAGTTGAGAGGAGTTGGATAAGCTATATTCCGACGGGAAGCCAAGTACAACCTTAATAGAAGAATTCAACTTCAGCGAAACGGGTCAGGTAAGCTCGGACATTAACTGAGGTATTAAGTTCCTCCTCTTCCTCCAGAATAGAGTAATCCAAAATGGGAGAGTAGACGATAAAAAATGAATTTTGCAACCCGGAAAAAAGTGCAGCACTGCAGTTCGTTAGCTATCCGTTCTCGTCTTACGAGTGTTACTGCTGCTCTTGTTTCGGTCATTTGCGCGTCTCATCGGAGTAGTCAGGGGTGGATGAAAAGCATTGGCTTGACTACCTAACTGGAATTGGTTCCATTGCAACACCAGTACTTGTCTTGGCGCTCACAGCGGTAGGGTGGCGACTACGGCGGAAACTTGAGCGCCGAATTGAACTTGAAGATAAGCTTCGCGACGATCGTATTAATATCTACAATCAAATTCTTGAACCATTCATTATGCTCTTGATGACTGATGCGGCATGGCAGTACGACAAACAGAACAAGGGAAAAAATAAGAACGATATTGCAGTTAGTAAAATGCTTTCTTTTGAGTATCGTAAACAAGGGTTCAAGCTCTCACTGATTGGCTCTGATCAAGTCGTTATTGCCTACAACGATCTTATGCAGTACTTCTATACACAAGGGGATAGTCTAGGCAACTCGGAAGAGAGCCTGAAAATAATAATGTCCCTACTGGGGAAATTCCTGCTTCAAATCCGTCGCAGCATGGGAAACGACATGACTCAACTCAATCACTGGCAAATGCTGGAGTGGTTTATGGTCGATGCGCGAAAGTGGCACTAGCGCATAAGACCTTAGAATATCAAAATCCGCCTTCTTTAAAGAAGAATTTTCCCGAACTTGAATCTATCTCTGCCTGTTTAAATGATGCGTTTTAAAATTACAATTTTGTTAACTTGGACACTGAGATATTCTGTAAAGGGGATAGTCTGTAAGACGAATTGATGAATTTTGAGCCTCATTCGAGGTCGTTAATTTCATGTTAGTATTTCCGCTCCTCGTTCTTACAACTACTCATGCGCACTCTCATCGCTCTCGCCCTGACCGTCCTGCTGCTGAATGCCTGCGGCCTCAAGGGCCCGCTCTACCTTCCGCAGGAGCCTGCTCCTGAAAAACCGCCCGCAGCGCAGCCACAAAAATCCCCGGATACAGAGAAAAAGAGGTGAGCGGTTTTCCTTCATTCAGTTACCACAACGGGCGTTTGTGGGGGGAATCGGTGCAACTGGAGCGCGTCGCCCTTGAATTCGGCACGCCCTGCTATGTCTATTCGCGCGCGGCGCTGACGGCAGCCTACCGGGCATTTGACGATGCCTTCGGGGAACGCGATCATCTGGTCTGTTACGCCGTCAAGGCGAATTCCAACCTTGCCATCCTCAACCTGCTCGCCCGCCTGGGAAGCGGCTTTGACATCGTCTCCGGGGGAGAGCTGCAGCGGGTATTGAAGGCGGGGGGCGAGCCGCAGAAAATCGTTTTTTCGGGTGTGGGCAAGCAGCCTGCGGAAATGAAAGCGGCGCTCGAAGCGGACATACTGTGCTTCAACGTGGAATCGGAAGCGGAACTGCATGCGCTGGACCGCGTGGCGGGGGAAATGGGCAAGGTTGCGCCGGTGAGCCTGCGGGTGAACCCGGATGTGGATGCGAAAACCCACCCCTATATTTCCACCGGCCTCAAGGAAAACAAGTTCGGCATTCCTTTCGATGAGGCGGAGGCGCTGTATGCTTCTGCGCAGCAGCTCGGCAACATCCGGGTTGCCGGTCTCGATTGCCATATCGGTTCGCAACTGACGGAACTGGCGCCTTTCATCGAAACCTGCAGGAAGATGCTGGGGCTGCTCGACCGGCTGGAGACGCAGGGCTTGCAGATCGAACACCTCGATCTGGGCGGGGGCCTGGGGATACGGTATGCCGGGGAAAATCCCCCTTCGGCGCGGGAATATGTTGAAACGTTGCGCGGCGTGGTGGGTGAACGCAGGCAGAAAATCCTGATCGAACCGGGAAGGTCGCTGGTAGGCAACGCGGGCGTGCTGCTCACAACCGTCGAGTATCTCAAGCCTACGCCGCATCGGGATTTTGCCATTGTCGATGCGGCCATGAACGACCTGATGCGCCCGGCCTTATACAAGGCTTATCATGAAATCCTTTCGGTGGTGGCGCGCGGCGGGGCGGCTGCAAAAACCTACCAGGTCGTCGGCCCGGTCTGTGAAACCGGCGATTTTCTCGGGCATGACCGTCACCTGGCGCTGGCTCAGGGTGATCTGCTCGCGGTCATGTCCGCCGGCGCTTATGGCATGAGCATGAGCTCCAACTATAATACGCGGCCGCGCGCCGCCGAGGTGATGATCGACGGCGATCGCATGCATCTCATCCGCGAGCGGGAATCGGTCGAGCAATTGATGACAGGGGAGAAAATTCTCCCATAGTCCGTCAAGTGGCGCTTGGCGAGTCACAGCAGGAAAAGGGTTGCAAGCCCGAGGAAGATAAAAAAACCGCCGCTGTCGGTCACGGCGGTGATCAGCACGCTGGAGCCTGCGGCGGGATCGCGCCCCAGGCTGTGGAGGGTCAGCGGTATGAGCACACCCATGAGCGCGGCCAGCAACAGGTTGAGCATCATTGCCATCATCATCACCAGGCTGAGCGAAACACTGCGGTAAATGATGTAGGCAAACCCGCCGACCACTGCGCCCCACACCACGCCGTTTACGGCGCTCACGCCGATTTCCTTGGTGATCAGCGTACGGGCATTCCCCCCATTCAATTGCCCCAGAGCGAGTGCGCGCACGATCATGGTAATGGTCTGATTACCGGAATTTCCCCCTATTCCGGCAATGATCGGCATGAGCGCCGCCAGGGCAACGAGTTTTTCAATCGAATCTTCAAACAGGCCGATCACCCGCGAGGCGACGAACGCGGTAACGAGGTTGAGGGCAAGCCAGGTCCAGCGATTCTTGAGACTCTTCCAGATGGGCGCGAACAGGTCTTCTTCCTGGCTCAAGCCGCCTACGCTCAGGGCTTCGCTGGCTGATTCTTCCCGGATGAAGTCCATCACGGCATCGATCGTGACGCGCCCCACCAGTTTTCCTTCCGCATTCACCACCGCGGCGGTAACGAGGTCGTAGCGCTCGAACGCCTGCGCTGCCTGTTGCGCTCTTTCATCAGGATAGAACACGATGGTTTCCTTGCTCATGACCGAACTTACCAGCACCGCCGGGTCGCTTACCAGCAGGCGGTTCAAGGGCAGCACGCCCTTGAAATACTCGTTCCGGTCCACCACGAACAACAGATCGGTCTGATCCGGCAATTCGTTCAGGCGGCGCAGGTAACGAAGCACCACTTCCAGCGTTACATCCTCGCGAATGGTGACCACATCGAAATCCATGAGCGCGCCCACCGCGTCTTCCGGATAGGACATGGCCGCCCGCAGCTTCTCGCGCTCTTCCATGGGAAGCGACTGGAACACATCTTCGAGAACGTCGCGGGGAAGATCAGGCGCGATGTCCGCGATTTCGTCGGCATCAAGCTGCTCTGCCGCAGCGCGCATCTCGCCGCGCTCCATCGAAGCGATCAGGGTTTCACGGACGGCGTCCGACACCTCCAGCAGGATTTCGCCGTCACGCTCCGCCTTCACCAGGTCCCAGATCAACAAGCGGTCTTCGAGCGGCATCACCTCGAGGATGTGAGCGACGTCAGCGGGATGAAGCTCGTCAAGGAATTCCTGCAGTTCAGCCAGGCTTTGCCCGTGCAGCAGCCCATCCACGAACTCCTGCTCCGGCATGGGCTGCGGGGGCAGGAGCCCTTCCGCGAGCTTGTGCTCGTACAGTAGCTGGATTACCCGCTGCAAATGTTCTTGCAGGTTTTCTGTTTCCCTGAGGTTATTTGCCATTAGGGAGGTTCCTGGAACAGGTTTTGCCTGATTGTAGGGAAAAAAACGTCGAATATTATGACAAGGCGAGCGAAGACGCAAACCCGGCCATAAAAGCGCGGACAAGCCGATCGGTAATCGACAGCCAACGGAATGGAACTTCTCCCACGACCCGAAGCTCTGCCCGAAAGACAGAGCTTCGGGTCCTCTCGACCTCTGCTATTTTATCTCAGGGGATGGAAGCCGACGCCATGCGGCGCAAAATCATGCGCGTTTTCTTCGACAACCAGGCCGTGTTGCGGTTTTCGTCGTAGAACCGGGGGCTGGGAACCATGGCAGCAAGCCGGGCCGCCTGCTCCCTTGAAACAGACGAAGCGGAAATGCCGTAGTAATGGCGGGCTGCGGCCTCGGCTCCAAACACCACATTGCCCCATTCGATCACATTCAGGTAAATCTCCAGGATGCGGCGCTTGGACATCACTTTCTCGAGCATCAGCGTGATGAACGCTTCCTGGAGTTTACGCCATGGGGTCTTGTCACCGGAAAGAAACAGGTTTTTTGCCAGCTGCTGGCTGATGGTGGAGCCGCCCATGATCAGCCTGCCCTTTTTCAGGTTTTTCTCGTATGCCTTCTGGATAGCGTCGAAATCGAATCCTTCATGCTCCAGAAATTTCGCGTCCTCTGCTGCAACGATTGCACGCTTGAGATGCGGAGAAATCTGTTCATAAGGAATCCAGCGGATACGCAGCGCCGCCTCCGTATTTTTTTCCCGCAGTGCTTCCAGCCGGGTTTGCATGAAAGCGCTGGAAGAAGGATTGAAATAGTTCCAGTAGACGATCTGACTGAAAATCCAGAATTGATAGGTCAACATGGCGGCAATGAAAAACAGGAACATCCGCCAGAACCAGCGCTTGAAAAACATTCTTATTATTCCCACTGTTGTTTGACGGGCTGCGCAGTTGCGCCGCCCTCCCCGGCGGATGACGTTATCGCTGATCCGCTTACCCATCTACAGACTGCCAGGGCTTGACCTTAACATTTCAATGACCGGTCCCGTTTCCGGCCGTATCCCGCGCCAGAGAAAGAAGGATTCAGCCGCCTGTTCCACCAGCATGCCGATGCCATCGGCCAGTCGTGCCGCCCCCTGCTGCTGCGCGAATTGCAGAAAAGGAGTAAGCCCCTTGCCGTACATCATGTCGTAGGCCAGCGAAGCACTGGCAAAAATGCCTTTCGGCAGGGGCGGCAGGTCGCCATGCAGGCTGGCGGAGGTGGCATTGATGACAAGGTCGAACTCCTGCCCGCGAAGGTCCCCGTACGCTGCGGAAACAACGTTCCCCAGGGAGGCAAACAACTGCTGCAAGTCATCTGCTTTTTGCCGGGTGCGATTGGCGATCACCAGCGCGGCAGGCTCATGCTCGAGCAAAGGTCTGATTACCCCGCGGGCTGCTCCGCCCGCGCCCATGAGCAAAACCCGCCGGTCATCGAGCGCATGGCCGAGATTGACAGTGATGTCACGCACCAGTCCCGCGCCATCCGTGTTATCTCCCAGGATGTCACCCGCTTCGAATACAAGCGTGTTCACTGCCCCGGCAGCCTTTGCCCGCTCCGTGAGGCGGCTTGATAGCGCGTGGGCTTCCAGCTTGAATGGCACGGTTATGTTTGCCCCTTTGCCACCTCGCTGCCTGAAGGCACCTGCCGTTTCCACGAACCCATCCAATGGCGCAAATATCGCTTCATAGCGAATATCCTGCCCGCTTTGACGGGCAAAGCCGGCGTGTATCAGGGGCGACTTGCTATGAGCGACAGGATTGCCGATGACGGCATAAAGGTCACTCATGGCCGTTCAGCGTCAATCATGGAATCAGGCATGGAGGAAGCCCGACCGGGAGGAGAAGCAGGGAGACACGCCGTCGTGGGCAATACCTGCGGGCGGATCGGTACGCCCGCATGATTACTCACTTGTCAGCTCATCGGCGCTGGTGAATACCCAGGAGCGGGTAATATGCAGAATATCGGTATCCCGGCTAAGCTCCGGGGGAAAAGGAGCGAAGCCATTCTGCCCTGCCAGCTTCACGATGCGAACGGCTGCCTGGTCCAGAATTTTCTTTCCGGAAGAACGGTTTATTTCAACCGATTCCAGACTGCCATCGGAACGGATGCCAACGGTAAGCTGCAGGCTGCCATACACCTGCTCACGTCTTGCCGCCTCGGGATAGTTGAGGTTCCCGATCCGCTCCACTTTGAGGCGCCAATCTTCCGCGTAGCGATCAAAACGATAGTCCCGGGTGCGGCTGCCGATAAATTTTCGTTTCAGGGGCTTTTGGTAGGTTTCAAGACTCGCATCGCCACGCGCGGCCACACGCGCGATCGCCAGTCCGCGCTGAACGAGGTCGGCAGTATCAAAGATAGCATTCTGGTCCCGTCCGGCTTGAGGCTGAGTCTGATCTTGAGGCTGAAGTTGAGGCTGGGGGACCAGGGGATCAGCCTCATCAGCACTTTGATGGCTGCCACTATCAGCAGTGGCCGGCATCAAGGGCTGTGCCTGGGGTTCACGCGGATCGGCTTCCCGGCGGACGACAGGAGCGGGGGGAACGGAATCGGCAATAGTCTTTCGGGGAATATTTGTTGCGTCCTTCTGCTTCGGCAAGGGAGGAATGGGTTGGGCCGGAGGCCGGCTGGCGTTGCCTTCTACAGCAGCACTGTCGCGCGTCACGGGTGGCAACGCTTCTTTCCTGTCCGCTTTGTCCGCCTTGTCCGCCTTATCTGCTTTATCCGGATAGGGAGCAGGCTCCCTGTTCACCAGCATCACTTCCAGCGGGGCGCTCACTGTACGGATTTGCGAAAGAGGAAATTTGAAAGTGACGCCGGACAGAACCACGATATGGAGAATAACCGAGACCAGTATCGCGATTTTCAGACGCGATACGCCATTCAGCGGCGAACTGTAACTCACGCCCGGATTAAACTCGTTTAGGGTTGTGTTCAGGGTCGTTATTGTCGCTATAGTCGGGGCAGCGCTCAAATCTGCCGAAGAGTAGTGAAGCTGAAAGGCTGTAAGCTTGACGGCCTGCTATGTTACAGGATAAATCTCAAGCTTGCAGTTTTCGCAGGAATTTTATACTGAAGGTAAATTCCAGCAGATCGATATTCGAGATTTCAACCTCGACAGCCGTTTCCGGCGACAGTTCCGGCAACGATGCGACACGCGCCACAAGCGGCAGGCGATCGAGCTTCACCAGGTTTTCCTTCAGCACCTGGGCACCCGTTGTCACAACATTTTCCTGCAATAACCAGCGCAGGCACCAGTAGCGTTCCATCGAGCGTTGAAAATCGCCGTACACCTCATAAGTGGACTCGAAATTCCGCATGAACATGTGCAGGCTCTCGCTCTCTCTCGTGTAAAGTGGTTCTTCTCCGCACAGCAATGCAACCAGTTGCCGCTGATTGATGAAATCCACGTAGCGGCGCATGGGCGAACTGATCCAGGCGTACTGTGAAACCCCGAGGCTCTGATGCGGCGCCGGGGACGTGCTCATCCTGACCTTGCCATTGCCCTGACTGCGATAGATGCCAGCGACTCCATTGTCTGCAAGCAGCCTGCCCCATTCGGCATTCACGTAAATCATCAACTCGGACACCACCTTATCGATAGGCGAGCCCCGGCGGCGCTCGGTAATCATGACATGGTCGCCATGAAGATTGAAGCTGTAATCGATGCGTTCGTTATTGCTGTCGTTGATCTTGCCCCGAAGTATTTCCATCTTGCAGGCAAAATTCCATAGTGCGGCCAGCTCCCTGCCGAAGGGATGATCGATGCTTCCTCCAGCCAGGGTAGCCTCATTGAATTGCTCCTCCAATGTATCGTGCCGGAGGTTGGCCGCAACCTTTACTTGCTCGATGCGCGTGCTGGTAGCAGTCACCGTGAAATCATCAGCCACGTCCAGATACATCGAGACAGCGGGACGCAATTGTTTTTCGTTCAACGTGTACTGCTGTATCACCGGTTCCGGCAACATGGTGATCTTGTTGCCCGGAATATACACGGTTGAGGCACGCTGTTCCGCCACTCTGTCCAGGGGCGAACCGGGCGCAATGCCCAGCGTGGGTACGGCAATGTGAATACCGATGCGAAAACTTCCCAGCGTCAGCGGCGTAACGGAAAAGGCATCGTCAATTTCAGTGGTGGTGACATCATCGATGCTGAAAGCAGTCACCTCCGCTACCGGCAGATCGGGCAGGACCGCCAGCTGGTCTGCGTCCAGTTCGCCGAAGCCGGTACCCTCGGGGAAATGTTCCAGCAGGAAACGGTTGAGATGATAGTCATGCGTAGAAGGGATCGCGCCGCATTTTTGCAGCAACTGGGAAACACTCAGTTTCGTTGCGGCACAAACGGCGTCCAGCGCTTTCCACTCGACCGAATTTTTGTCCGGGCGATAGAGCAGATTGAACAGTGATGGCTTGAATTCTTCCGGGAGGATAAACTCGCTTAGCGATTGCATGTAACGAGCTTGCTGTTCCGCCTGCCGACGCTTTTTCTCCTGGCTGGCAAGCGCCGCCTCCAGCGCTTTCGGCGGCGCAGCCTTGTAACGTCCACGCCCTTTTTTGTAAAAATACATCGGTGCGCTATGCAGCCGGATCAATACTGCGGCAGCTTCTTCCGGCGTCACCCGATCGCCGAAATAATCTGCGGCAAGCGCATCGCTGGCGAATTCGGCCTCGCTCTCACAGCACTCCCAGAGAAAATTCGGGTCAAGGTCTTCCGCCGTTTTTTGCGCGACATCCATGAATTCAGTCAATGAAGACGCGTCAAACCGCAGCAGCACAGATGCTGCCTTTATTTTTGCGCGTTTGCCGTGAGGCGCCTCCACCTGCAGCGAGGTCGTGTTATCGGCAAGAATCGCACCTACCTTGAAGGTGCCTTCTTCTTCGTAAAAAACATTCATGAAATGATTCTTGGAGCAAACAGAAGGACATGAGACCTGGCGAAGCCATATCTCAATGCATATCAGTGCATATCGGTCACCAGATTATAGCCCGAAACGTATTTTCAGCAGACTGGGCAGGCGCTGTCCCGCCTGAGCAAAACGGCTGACGATAAAGAGAAAGCTATCAATGATGACGGGGGTTTTGTCGTCAAGCGAAACGATCCGCAGGAAGTCCCGAAAAACCCAAACCTTAGATGCTCGTCGGGGACAAAAGTTTTCTATCCTGCCGGTTTTTTTCGAGAGGATTACGCGGCGCACTTCCCTTCGTCCTGGTCCTTCGGCAGGCTCAGGACAAGCGTGCCGAAGCATACAAGGGACGAAGATGTTCTCCGCCTGGGGATTAGGCTATCTATGCGGTTGCGACGGCTCTGCGCACCATGTGGCCAACCTCCTTCCCCTTTATGTCGTTGTGGTTCTTGATGAAATCGCTGGCTTCCAGGTTGAAATAGGTATCGGCCTTGAAAACATAGGCACCCCCCATGGGAAGCAACTTGCCTTCGACAGCTTCGCCCTGCTCCATTTTCTGCGCGCCATTGCGACCCATGGCTCCGAACAAGTCATCCTTATCCCCAAACGCCATGGTTTTATCGCCGCTGATGCGAGATGCGAGCGGATATGCCAGACCTACCGCTCTATCATTGGGCGTGTGCGTGATAAGGACCGCGCCTTTGACTCGATGATTATCCACGACCGCGCGATAGAATCCCTGTTCAATCCTTGAAAACCCGTTCTGGGAGAAGGCCGCCTGGATGAGTATCATGCTTTTTATCTTGTCGGTTTTCGAGTTGAGCGCTGCCGAAGTGACAACCCGACAGCCGAAGCTGTGCCCGATCAGATGGATACGTTCGACCTGCGAGGCAAGTTTATCGATCAGCGGAGCAACCCCGTTCCTGCCCACGGTTCCAGATCGCGTCTTCATCTCGTAGTAGGTAGTATAGTTGAGCAGATTTATGGCAGCTGCCTTGAATCCGGAAAGAATCTCTACCAATCCCGCCGCTCCGCCCTCTGCCGGGGCGGGAGCGCTCACACCGAGCGGCAACGCTGCTCCGCCTCCTGCGACATCTTCCCCCAGATCCTCTTCCTCGGCCTTCAGGTTTTTCATCAGTTCGTTGCCGCCATCCTTGAAGAAGACATTGGACGCATCCTCTTTGCCAGCAGCGCTCGGATCGAGCAGGGAACGCATTTTGTTCACAAATTGATCCCGGACCGAGGCTTTCTCCTCGAGATCCGGAAGCAACGCTTTCGCCTCATCAAGAAGTTTCTTCTGCTCCGTCTCCGTGAAAATTTCTTTCATGTCATCCAGTTTTTCTTCCAGCCGCTTGATCGAGTCGCCGTTTCCACCCCCGAGGGCTGCGCCGCCTCCTCCAGCGGCAGGAGTACCCGAAACGGCAACAGACGTATCGTATTCCCTGGATGGCCAGAATACGCCCAGGATGACAAGCTTTCGGCCGGACAAATCGTTTGGCTGCGCGGCAGCGGCAAAGCTTGCAAAAAAGCTGTTATATAGATCTTCTGCCTTGGACTTGTCGTTATTCCACCCGTGCGACATGATGACAAGGTCGGTCACACCGGCAGGCAGAACGACCCCCTTTTCAGGACCCTGACCGTTCTTGTCGAAGCTTGCTTCCACATAAGGAATTCCCGCGATTTCATCCATGGCTGCGCTCCTTTTTTCTCTTTTTATACTTTCTTTATACTCTCAAAATCACACTGACTGAATAGCGCGCATCAGATCAATGAGACCCGTGCCCTGGAAGTAGCGGTCGCGCCGCAGATCAGTAGCCGTATCAACGAAAATCTCCTTAACACGTTCTGCCTTGCCGATGAACTCGGTTCGCACCGAGAGAAACGCTGCGATCGCGCCGCTGACATGGGGAGCCGCCATACTGGTGCCGCTGGTTTCGACGTAGTCGCACTCGATGCCCTGCGCGCCCTCATTTTTTAACAGGCCAGTGGCGCATGAGATGATTTTTTCGCCGGGCGCAACGAGATCCGGCTTGAGACGGCCGTCGCCCGTCGGCCCTTTCGAGGAAAAGTAGGAAACTCCGTAAACGTGCGGCATGTCGCGATGGGTCGAACCTACCGTAATGGCGAGATCCGCATTGCCGGGATCATTGATGGTCAACGCCATTCCTGCCGAGAGCGCACCTGTGGCGGCCTTCAATGTGCCGTAACCTGTATTGCCCGCGGCGACGACGACCACGACACCGGTTTTTACCAACCGGTCAACCTCGACGCAGAGCGGACTCTGGCCGCAGGCGAACCATTCGGGCTCGAAGGTATATCCGAGGCTCATGTTGACTCCGTGGATCAGAAGCTTTCGGCCGTAACCGTTGATCTCCTGCACATGGGCAATGGCCGCGATGAGATTGCTCACGCTTCCTTTTCCGTTTTCGTCCAGTACCCGCAGGCTTATCAGCTTGCAACGCGGGGCCATTCCGCTGATGCCGTCCACGAGTTTTATCTGCTGGTATTCGACATCTTCGGAACCCGTTTTCAGATAACGGGAAACCGCTACGGGAATTCGGGATGGCGTGGCAGAATCGCCCGCCGGAGGGGAAATATCCGCTGACGCAGCCCCTTCCGTTCCTCCTGGCGCACCGGCCGGACGCCACTCGCCGGCGATGATGCCTGCCACGTGCGTCCCATGTCCGTTCTCATCGTCGAACGGACCGCTGCCGTCAGCCGTAAAGTCTTTATGCCATGTGGAATCTTTATCAACGTTGTTGTGTTTGCGAAAATGCCCGTGATCCTGCTTTATTCCTGAATCCATCACCGCCCAGGTGATTCCGGCGCCACGCGCGGAAAAAGAATTCTGCGCCGCATCGGCTTTTATCGTGGCAATGGAGTGGGTGATAGAGGCAGAAATCTCGAAATCCGGCCATATGCGGAAGATGGCGCGAAATTTGGCCGGGTTGATTTTTGCTGCACGAGCCTTTGCTTCATGGCTCGTATCCCGCACCCTTTCCCGAGCCTCGTGAGCCCTCACCTTTGCCTGCGCGACATCGAGCTCGATGAGCGCCTTGATGGTACGGGCTTCCAGACAGGCGAACATGTAACCGCTTTCGCGCTGTTCCTTCCTGAGATGAATATCCTGGCCCGCGTCGTACACTTTCGCTTTGTTCTTGGCCTCTTCGATATTCTGGTAAATCCAGCGCCGGGCCTCTTCCCGCCCACCCGGATATTCGAGATTGATATCGATGATGACTTCGTAACGTGTAGGGTGGATATGAAGGATAGGTTTCTTCGAAGTTTCCTCACCCTGTGACAGCCGTTCGTTTGCAGCTGATATTCGCCGTATTATGGTTGCGTGCAAGCTGGCAAAGCTATAGGCGCCATCCTCCGAGACCGGCCCGATTTTCTGGGCGCCGATCGCTTCTTCGAGATCCTTGTGGCGCCGCTGCTCCATCAAAAAAAGATTTCCGTAAATATCGGCCCGGCTCCTTGTCGAGCCACCATTCAACGGCGTGCCCTCTGTTCCCGCCGGGGCCACCTCCTTGCTCTCTTCGACCCGTTTTTTCGATGCCTCCAATGCCTTCGCTGCCGCCTCTTCAGCCATCTTGACGACCAGTTCCCGCATCTCCTCCGGCTTTCCATCGAATTCTCTGTTGTATTCGATCAGCGTATTGAATTCTCCATTTTCGGAAAACGGATGCGCAACCCGAAAAGCTTCAATTCCTCTTAATTCCTCCTCCATCTGCCGCAGAAGAGGAATAGCAATCACGGAACGGTCAAGCTCCAGCGGGTCAAAAACTTTGACAGTGGACTGGGTTTCCGGGGGCTGGTGGGAAGGGGACATTGCGACCTCTTGTCGTGAACCAGGATAACGCTGCATTCGCATTCTGATATTAGGCTATTTTTCAGTTTTTACAACACACCGCCCGGTTTTGACGTCCCCTTTTTTATGAACTATGGTGAATTGACGATATTCATGCCAAAGCATGTTTTTGTGCGGGTCGCGGGATTTCCTGTTCCAGCCCGGCGGCGAAATGCAGCCATCTAAGCATGCAGGTTGACGGGGTCGAAAAATGAGCAACTCATCCATTCCCGTGGACAGCATCGCTGGCTTACGGATCTCTATTCGTGGAATCTCTATCCGGTGCATACACCGCCGTTCTGGAAAACAGGAAGATTGGATTCGTCAACGACTTGTCGCTTACGCGAAGAAGGGGTAGAGATTATGTATGAGTTTTTTTTCCCGATCCTGTTTCGGATTGCGAACAGATTTCCCTGGCTCGTCAGAATCGTTTCGCGGATAACATGGTTACGGCGGTTTATCAGTGACGCTTTTATCAATTGGCAAGCCTATTCCACAAACCCTCGGCCCCGGCCGTTCTCGCTGGCTTCATCCTATACGACATGGCAATCGTTGACTGACAAGACATTTACCGGACGGCATCTGCCGGAGGCGGAAGGAGATCAGAGTCTGCCGGATATGGAAAGAGTCGTTGATTTATGGCGAAGAAAAGAGAACAAAGAAATACCCTCGGTCGATACAAGCATACTGTTTGCTTTCTTTGCCCAGTGGTTTACCGATAGTTTCCTCAGGACAGATTTTCGCGATCGCCGGAAAAATACATCGAACCATGAAATCGATCTTTGCCAGCTCTATGGTTTGCGGGAAGAAATTACGCATTATTTACGACTGAAAAAAGATGGGAAGCTGAAGTACCAGATTATCGATGGAGAAATTTTTCCTCCCTACCTTTTTAACGTTGAGGAGACGACTACGGGCAACTGGGTGTTCGCAGATAAAGAACTCGAGAAGCTGCACTCCCGCGAGGTTCTGGATTTTGTTTTTAGCAATGTCCCCGAAGAACGGTTGAAACGCATGTTTGCCGCCGGACTGGAGCATGGCAACTCATCGATTGGCTATACCATCATGAATACGGTGATGTTGCGTGAACACAACCGGATCTGCGACCTGCTAAAAGAAGCTTACCCGGCATGGGATGACGAACGTCTGTTTCAGACGGCAAGAAACATCATGGTTGTGCTGCTGATCAAAGTGGTTCTGGCGGATTACGTCTCGCGTTTTACACAGTTTGGTTTTACCCTCGACCCATCCCCCGACCTGGCGGAAAAGCAGCGCTGGTACCGCACCAACTGGATCTCCCTGGAATTCAATCTCCTGTACCGGTGGCATTCCATGGTCCCGGAAAGTTACAGGGTCGGCAGCAAATCATATCAACTGGATGAGTTTCGCAATAATACCCCGCTGGCAATTCAACACGGCATCGGCAAGCTGATAACGGCTGCATCGATGCAAAGGGCGGGCCGTATTGGTCTTCACAATACACATGGTTACTTTTTCTATCCGTTGCCCGTTGGTGACGATAATCGAAGCGTCATGGAGCGCTCCATTGCAATGGGACGTCAGGCCAGGCTGCGCCCTTTCAACGACTATCGCGAGGCGTTCAGCATGCCCCGTTTGCAGAGTTTCGAGGAATTGACGGTGGACAGCGAACTACAACGGGAACTGAAGGACCTCTATAAAGACCGGATCGATGATCTGGAGTGGCAGGTTGGCATATTTGCCGAAGATCATGATGAAGGCTTCAGTCTTGGGCGCCTTATGGTACGGATGGTGGGGTACGATGCATTTACCCATGCTCTGACAAACCCGCTTGTATCGATCTATGTACACAATGAAAAGACCTTTTCAAGGGTTGGACAATCCGTTATTGAAGAAACGAACTCGCTTGCGGATATCGTTAAACGTAATGTAAAGGATAGCGATACGGTTGTTGCAAGCTTCAATACATCTGCCCAGTGATCAGTGACGGACGGGCATATGGAAAGGCTATGGAAACCGGGCGAGAACCTTATTTTTACAAAGGAGTGCCTCGTGTCGAACAAGCTACCGCAGAATGAAGAAAATGCAGGTAAAGAAGATCGGAAGAATTATCTTCTTCAGAGGCAGGCTGAGTATCAATATGCCTATGAGTATGTCAATACTATTGCAGTCGTGCGTAAACTGCCATGGCGGGAGATACCCGGCATTGGATATTGGCTCCGCGGGGGGATGAACCTTTTACGGTTGATTCCAAGTTTACCCAGCCTGTCGATTACTTTTTTGCGCTACCTGCTCGGCAAGCCGATGGAAAGTTATCGGGATTATGTTTTTTTTCCGGCGAGTCCTCCAAACCCCGGTCTCGTCGACAGCTTCCAGCAAGACCTGGTATTTGGCCTGCAACGCGTCATTGGCGTAAATCCTGTGATGTTGCGCGCTGTAACCCATCAGAATCCTCTACCGGAAAAGCTACCGGAACCTGAGATACGGCAAATTTTTGAAGAGCAGGTTGATGAGATCGACTATGCGGCTGCCACCGAGCAAAAGCGCCTGTACGTCCTGGACTATGCAGTCCTGGATGTATTACAGTCAAATCCCGGATATATCGACGGCGGTCAGAAACAATATGTCACGACTCCGATCGTCGTGCTGTTCCTGCAACCGGATGGCATGCTGCGGCCGATTGCCATCCAGCTGTACCAGGATGCCCGGCCCGATAATCCAATCCATACGTCAAAAGACGGCAATCTCTGGCTGACAGCAAAAACGTTCGCCCAGGTCGCGGATAGCAATCATCACATCCTGTATACCCATGCGACCCGTATTCATTACGTCATGGAAGCCATCATCATGGCTTCACGAAGGCAGCTTTATAAATCTCACCCGCTTTATGTTCTGTTAAATCCGCATCTTCAGCATACGCTCAATGTCAATCACCAGCACACTTTCCTGAAAGACCGGAAAGGGCGGCCGGGCCGGTACGGTGAGTTGTTTGCCGGAGACTATGACGCCATGACGCAGTGCATGGCCAATGGCATGACGAGCTTTAATTTTAAAGAATCCGCCTTCCCTGATGATATTGCGAAGCGGGAAGTCGATAATCCTGATCTTTTTTATCCCTATCGCGATGACGGCATTTTGCTGTGGGATGCGATTCAAGGCTTTTGCAAAGAATATGTCGATTTATATTACAAATCTGAAACGAATGTTACTGACGACTATGAAATTCAGGCATGGGCCCATGATATCAGCGCGCAGGATCGCGGCAGAATTCCCGGGTTTCCTGCCAGATTCGGATCCAGGCAAGAGCTGAGCGAGACTTTCGGTCATATCATTTTCCTGTGTACTGCTTTTCATTCCTGCATTCACTTCAACCAATACAAATATCCTGGGTTCGTTCCCAATATGCCGCATTCAGCTTATGCGCCCCCTCCCACGGGAAAAAACGCTGAAATTGATGCAGCTGGATTATTGAAGTTTCAACCGGCGTTTCGAGCTGCTTATTCGCAAACCTGGACCTATTTCCTGACGAATTTTCGTGTCAGCTCGATCGGTCAGTACGACTTGCAGCAATTCGATTCTGAGGCACACGAGGTGATAGAGCGGTTTGGGGACAGGCTGGAAGAAATAGAAGGAGAAATCGACCAGAGAAACAGCAGACGTTCCTTTGCCTATGATCGCATGAATCCAAGATTCATTCCGAACGGTGTAACCATTTAATGGAAGGGTAAAATTACAGCACACACCCACCTGTCAGATTAATTCTGAACTATACAACTATCAATCGAATACCTCATCCCCGGTGGGTTCCAGATGTGTGGTTTCATTCATTTCCTGCCGGAATTTGGATAGCTCGTAATACATTCTGAAGCGCGCCCGATTCAGGTTGCCTAATGGCTTGTGTTCAGGCAGGCAATGCCACGGATTCATTTTCAGCCGCTTGGCAAACTCAAACTGCGCATCGGAATCAAATTTCTGTTTCGGGATATGAACCGTGGCAGCGGGAATAAACGGGGAAAGCTCTTCGGGCCAGCGTACCGAACTGTCTTCAATGGGCATCAGATGAGGGTCCGTCTGGAGTTGAATCATAAGATCAAACTCGACATCCTTCTCATTCAAGGTCTTAACCATGTTCTCCCGCAGATAATTAAATGGCGGGGTCCCAAATGGCAGGCCGGGGATATGGGTTTCAACTTCTTTTGTTTTCGGCACGAATGAATACATCATGGCCTGTCCCTCCCCCAGCAGATAGGGAGTGCAGCTCCAGTAACGCCGTCCCAGCGGATTATATTGAGTTTCGTTCCACAGGCTCTGCATGAAGAAGTCAAGCAGGTGGGAATCCTTGGGATTGAGAAAATAATAAAGCGTCATATCCACCAGGCTCCAGTATTGCAGCTTGGCATTTTCCCGGGTGTTGGGTGTAACGAACGTCGCGCCGCCACTGGTCGTTATGAAATCCTGCGTGAACTTCTCCTCGCTCATGAGCTTTTCGCCCGGAACGCCCATGAGTTTCACCGCCATGCTCATGAAACCGACATCATTGATATCCGCAGGCACGTTCGGTCCCGGTCCGGAATAACGCACATAGGCAGGATAGGTGCGTGGATTGGCAAAAATACCCTTGCGGCAATGTTCCGGCAAATCCTCCCGTATGGTTACCGTGGCACGCACAATGCCATGCGTTTTTGTATTGCCGCCCCGCTCGTACCCTCCCGGCTTGAAACGCCCGCGCATCTGATCCTTCATCAAGTCGATAATCTTGTTCAGGCTTTCTTCTTCATCCGGATAGAATTTTTCTTCAGCCAGCTGCAAACCTTCGTTCTTGCGCCGACGATTGATCAAATACTGAATAAACTTCGCACTGGGCTCGCGGAAGAGATAGTTCCACTGTGCGCGGAACCAGGGTTCCAGCCGACGCTCGATCCGTAGCAGCAGAATCAGAAAATTGTGAATAGCCTTCAGTATCCGGTTCTTTATCTTCGTCATGATGGGCTACCAGTCCTGTTAGCAGGTAAGGCGGAAATGTATTTGAGTGCGCGCAGCCCCGGCATAAAAAAATATCCGCCGCCAAGAGTGGTAACAAACTGCGGCAGATGGCAGATTGTCCGCATCGGCCCGGACGGGTCGGGAGAATTGAAATGATCGGTGCTCTCACCGCTCATCAGGGGTTCGCGGTTCCCCAGCATGGGATCTTTTTCATCTTGCACGCCATCGAATTTACTGTTCATGGTCCATGCATTCTGAACAAACTCGAATTGCCGCGATATATTGCCCACCAGGCAGATAAACTGTATTCCCCGTTCGGCGACAGGCGCATCGGGTTTGATGGCGTCTTTCGGTGCAAGCACCGGACCATAGGTGCGACCACGCCGCAGCAAACGATGAAAACGGGAAGAGGCGATCAGGTCTTCATCCGGCCTTTGACCAAAACCCAGTATTTTGATCAATCGGTCCAGGGGACCGCATGCACTCGTGGGCAGATCGCCTGTACGCGGATTGGACCGACGCACATGCGCACCGAGCGGGCAATAGTTCCCCTTTGGGTCCGGGTCGTAGGTAAAATCGTTTTCATATTCTTTGCGCGAAATACCTGGAATATGTGCCGGAACCAAAGGCGTGCCGTCGAGTTCCCGGCCCACCATGGCGGCGGCAAGTTGCTCGCGTTTTTCCGGTATGTGATCCGCCACCTGGTCAAGAAACTGCCAAAAGCCGGGAACATCCTGGCTCAGCTGACGAAGCACCAGATACGTTCCATTACGGCCGAAATCCTTCAGCGAGGGATCATCCTCGGCACCGGGCAGCATGGTTGCAAGCTTGTCTTTCCGGGAATCGATGAGCGGCCGCGCAGTGTACTGCCCATATTCATTGCGATAGCCAAGCACGATTTCTCCAGGGGCCAGCAAGTTGGAATAACGATCGCGCTCATGGGTATCCGTGCTTTGCCGCTGCATCCAGTCCACGGTTGGCTGGCTGACGCTATCCGGGAATCCGAAAGGCTCGATATCGCCGATATGAAGCGTAGGCAGTTCCTGCAGCAACTGAAATGCGCCTGAAAAATATTCGCCTTCTATGGTTTTTTGCCAGGCGTTGATACGTCCTCTCGTGGCGTAAAGCAGTAACAGGACATGCGGCACCTGCACTGCATTGCCTCCCCATTTCCACTGTGGCGGCCCATTGCTGCCGACATCACCCAGGCGGCGGGAACGGCTTTCATCTCCCGCCATACCGACGATGAACTCGTCGGAAAAGCCCTCGACAACGGATTCCTCCAGTCCGAGGGTGCGCAGGCCCTCCACGGAAAAGGCAATCTGCAGCGCCGTTTCCGGCGGAGGATCCTGCGCGACGGCGTTGCTGACGGGGGCTGTCTCCAGCCATTTTTTGGCCAGATCAGCATTTACGATATTCAGCAACATGAAAGAGGTATCCGTCAGCTTCCCATATCCAAAGCGCAGCAGCCCCTGAAGATCATCAAATTCAAAGTCGCTTGATTCTTTCATTTCCATGCTCCTCAGATCAGGCTGAGCCATTCACGGATTTCCGCATCATTGGATTGCCGAATTTCCACGCCTTGACGGATACGGCTGTTTCGCGCCAGATCAACGGCTGTCAATCCCGGGTAAGCCTTGTACCAAACCTCCGTGGGTATCTGATGTCGCCTTTGCGTATATTTGAAGGCATGCTCCCGGTTTGCGCCTTCCTTGACGATCCACCGGGTGGTAGGGTAGCCGACACCATTCGTGAAGGTAAGATTGAGACCCCAGCCAACCTTATTGATAAAATCATCCATGTAGCTTTCATGGCTGCCATCATAATTACTGGCGAAAAAAATTCTATGGTTATTGTCCATGAACACCCAGCGGGCAAAATGAATCGTTTTTATTCGAGCGAGAAATCCATGGTTATATATGTGCCTGGCAACATAGTCGGTCAGCAGGAGTATGAATTTGAAAGTCAGCAGGCGGACCGGACCCGGTTTCACGTCGCCGAACACACTGTACTGATTACTGACATCCTGATCTTCCTGCACTGTAAGCTCTGCCAGATGTTCACGGCTGGGCCGAATGAAGAGCTCAGGGTCAGAGCGTTCGAGCATTCTCAAACGTAGTGCAAAAATAAGTGCGATAACCAGTAATAGCGGGGATAGAAGAAGCAGGATCAATGGAATCCCGATCATATGCAGAAGATTGCGCATTTTCCATTCGGGGGGCGTGGGTTCGGGCGGAGTTAACGTAAGCCTGCCTTTGTATTTTTCCATTTCGACATAGGACAACAGCTTTTGCCGTAAAGCACGGACATTCTCCCGGCCCACATCGTCAGCAATTTTTGGCAGATAGATGGACAAGCTTCGATGTAGCGCTGCTTCTTCATGGATTTGCCTGACCGTTCGACCAATCCAGTTAACATAATTGGCGCCGGCATTTATATTGTTTGCATTCATCCAGCCCAGCAGGTCCTGATTTTCCTCAGAAAAACCTTCGCAATGAGAAAAGATTTTTTTTAGACCGGGCTCTGCGCGCTCAATCAGTTCCAGCAAAAAAGTCTGCATATCCCCGTCGATATCGCCAAGAAAGGCGAGTGCGGGTCGCCACGGTCTTGGCGTTACACCGAATTCTCTGATTTCCTGCGCGGTTCTTGCTTCTATGATCACGAAACGCGCAAAATGCACGCGCTCAAATTTCCCGAATGGAATCAATTCATTATCAGGATCAGCATGGCCGGGCAGGTTATTCATCGAAGCCAGCAAGTCGCGCAGGTCTTTCAACTGCCCGTCACGTACAGCAGCAACAATCATGAAGCCGGATTGAGGTGTCATGGCTTTTTATCTCACTAGATATTTATACGACTTCTTGTTTTTCTGCTCAGCCGGCTTTCCTGTCGGTGGATTGCGGAGTATATGCCGAGCCCGTCAGTGAAGCAGACGCCATCGTAAAACGGCGGAGTTCCGATAACCGCAAACCAAACTTGCATAACCCTCAGCGTTTGAAGTCTCAAGCACTCAGCTCGAATGCCTGAAAGCCGGGTGTGGCGGAATCATCCGGATAACTCAGAACTGCAGGAAGAACTCTATAAGATGCTTGTTGCCCCAGTAAACCTTCCCCAGATATTGCTTGTCCGCCACCTTGCGGATTTCGTCGCGCACCCGTTGGGCCACTGTGGATGTTTCCGAATAATCGAGAACGATGCACGGCTTGTGGTCGAACCAGCTATCATCCTTGTACACCCTGGCGATGATCGCACGAAAACCAAAAGGTGAAATTTCGTTCTTCAGGGTACTTGTCTTGGCATCAAAAACCTTCCCCTGCCAGGCAAAAAAATTGATGGCTTGCGCGATAGCATAATTGTAAGGCGTGCCAGGCGCGATAATAGCGGTGCCCCTTGCTTCCCCATCCGGTATCTCACCGACTTCCCCCGAGGAAAACAGCTGATCGAGTTCCTCTTGCGACATATTGATCACCTGATGAATATCGTAAGCCATGATTACCTCCCTATCTCCTGTTGCACATCTTTATTAACCCAGGCCGGCCCCGCACGCACGATCCTGCTGCTCCTGCCGCATCGCGAACTCGCTGTAGCGGCTCTTCCAGACTCGAATAAGTTTTTTGGTTGCTCGCCTCAGATCCCGCTCTTCAAAAGCAGGGCCGATGATCTATCCTGTCCATCAGAAATTGAGGAATTGCGAATCCACGCACTCAGACTCAGGCGCCTCCGCTTAACCCACCTATTTCATCATATATCCGATCCCCAATTAGTCAATGTGAATTTTTATCGGATGTGCATCCTTTTGTTGATTCTGACGTTGACCTTGGTGAAACCGGCCTTCGCAGCCATGGCTGCTGCAGAACCCCTCAGAGTTCTTGTCTAAGCGCAGGCAGACCACACCGACCTCCGAAAAATCGAGCGAACCAACCGCCATGTACTATAGTTACTGTGTATAAGGCGTACTGGATATCGAGCGAGAGTCATATTGCCCGCTTTTTTCCTGAACTCCGCCACCCCCTTGTCAGGACAGGAGCAAAAAAATGAATCATTCGCATGAGACCGGCGAGCACCTTCATCCCAAAACCTTCGATGAAGTTCTCGCTGAAGGCTTTCCCCTGGATAAGCTGGAGTTGCTCAAGGAAGCTCACAAGAAACTCGTAAAGCCCCTGCTTGGCGGAGCAGCCGCCTTCGCGCCCAAACCGCCGGGCGCACCAGTCACCCGTCAGAATCAGGCGGACCTTTCCCCGGAAAAACGGGAGGCATTCCGCAATGCGGTTGTTCGCCTGGTGGAGGAAGGCAAATACCTGGAACTGGTCCGGTTTCACATGGACATGTCGCATGACATGCATGGCATGATGGGCGAGACTGGCCTTTACCGTTTTCTGGGCTGGCACCGCCGTTATCTCATCGAGTTCGAGCGGGAATTGCAGCGTGTTGACGCTGTTCTGCGCCCTGGTTCCAATGAAAAGCTCACGGTCCCCTATTGGCGCTGGGAAGACCCCTTTCCCGCCTGGCTGAACGGTTTTCTGCCTGCAAACGATCCGGATACGGGAACGCAACCGCCGTCGCGCAAAAATGCATCGCCGCCGCAAAAAGCCAGCGTGACGGATGTGGATATCATCGTTAACCAGTTCTCCATCCAGAATACCGGTCTTGCCAATGAGAATGACTACACGAAATTCACCTATGGGCTCGAGGGCTGGGGCCGGAGGCCGGACGGAACGAGCCTTCCCGCTCATAATCACGGTCATGCCTGGGTGGGCGGCATCATGAACAATACGATGTCATCCCCCACGGACCCGGTTTTCTGGCTTCATCACGCCGAAGTGGATCGCTTGTGGCATATCTGGCAACAGGCCAATTCATCGGCGGAACCCAACCTGAACGGGTCTGACCGCATCATGGATCCGTGGGGGGAATCGTACGATGACCTGGTGGATACGGAAGATCTGGGCTACGTCTACGATTCAGCATCGTTGTAAAAAGAGGCTGAGTTTTCATCGTCGGGAGATACTTTCTTCAGCACCCGCAAAAACCAATAATATTCAATTTCTCCCTGGAGGCTGTCTCATGAATTCCAAAAGTGTTGCGATCACTCTCATTGCAATGGGATTGACTACATTGCTTATCGGCTGCGCCTACAAGCGCCCGCCCTGGATTGCAGTCGAGTGTGTTGAAGGTCCGTTTGCGAAGGCCGGAGCAGTAAAGGACGAGGCACAATGCGTGAATCGATCAGCAGAAAGCTTCCCCGGCGCGGACGAAGATTACTTCAAGGACATGGACTATGGGATCAGTAAGGATCCCCAGAAGGTTGTCGCCACGCTGGAACCGTTTGTTCCCGGTATTTCCCGCGCTCCGCAAGAAGCTGTAAAAGCCATCGTCAGGGGCCGCAACAACTGGATAGTCTGGACAGGCGGCGATGACAAGTTCTGGGACCACATCAATATCAACAGCCAGGGCAGCTTCGATCTCCTGAAGGTCCTTTCAAACCATCCGCATCTCATGGAAAAACCGGGATATAGCCGGGATAACCGGTGGTACTGGTTCGGTCTTGTCAATGAACCGTGCTTCAGGAAGAACGTGGATGCCCAGGGCAAGCCGCTAGGACGCGTGGACCGCTTCGGCCTGTATCTCGACGTGCGTGATCCGAATTGCGCGCGCGATCCGTTC
Source organism: Nitrosospira multiformis (assembly GCA_017306155.1). Classification (GTDB taxonomy): domain Bacteria; phylum Pseudomonadota; class Gammaproteobacteria; order Burkholderiales; family Nitrosomonadaceae; genus Nitrosospira; species Nitrosospira multiformis_F. Next base: position 13,841 of record JAFKJB010000008.1, on the reverse strand, counting down.
GAAAATGAAGAGAAATACCCTGGCGTAAAGATCGGCGCGCGCGGCAAGACAGTGCCGATCGGGTCTTACTACGGATATGCGAGCGGGATTGTAGGGTTGCGATTGTTCCCCAATCCCGATTTCGATGAAGCCGCAAAAAAGCGCTGGGACCCTGAGAGATACTATACCGATCCGTCCTACTACAACGATGCCAACCTGGTGAAGCCTTACCGGGTTGGCATGTCGTGCGGGTTCTGCCATGTAGGCCCGAACCCTTCCAATCCGCCCAAGGATCCGGAAAACCCGCAGTGGGCCAATCTTAATTCCAACCCTGGCGCGCAATATTTCTGGTTCGACCGGGTATTCGCCTACGAAGCCGACAAGAACAGCTTCGCCTATCAGTTCCTCAGTACCAATCGCCCTGGCGCCCTGGATACCTCGCTCATTTCAACGGACTACATAAACAATCCGCGCAGCATGAATGGGGTATATAACCTGGGCGCGCGGATGAAGAATGCGTTGCGCTCCGGCAAGGAGCAACTGACGGGCGATGAGCTCAACAATAAGCAGTTTAACGATTATCGGGAGATATCTTCCGAAAGTCCGCTGAGAAGGTTCTTCGAAAAATCGGGCACGGTGTTCACCCCACGGGTACTCAAGGATGGAGCGGATTCCGTGGGCGCGCTCGGCGCCTTTAACCGCGTTTTCGTAAATATCGGGCTTTTCAGCGAGGAGTGGCTTCAGCATATCAATCCACTGATCGGCGGCAGGCCGTTCACGCCGTTCCCGATCGCCACTGCCAACAAGAATTCCAGCTATTGGCGGGCAACGGAAAACCAGACTCTGGATACATCGCTGTTTTTCCTCGCAGCCAGCCGGCCGGATTATCTGGCGGAAGCGCCGGGAGGCAAGCGTCATCTGAGCGCCGATGCAGCCACCCTGAAACGCGGCAAGGAAGTATTTGCGGAGAACTGCGCCGGCTGCCACTCGAGCAAGCTGCCCGAGAAAGCGGTGAAATTCTTCCCCAATAACGGTTGCGTCGGGCCTGATTACCTGAGTTGCTGGAGCCAGTACTGGAACTGGACAAAGACCGACGAATTCAGGCAGGAGATGAAAAAAATCGTTCTGAAGGAGGATTTTCTTGCTGACAATTATCTTTCTACCGAGTTGCGTATTCCTGTCACCCTCCTTGAAACGAATATCTGCGCTTCCCTTGCAACCAACGCGCTCAAGGGCGATACCTGGGATAATTTTTCCTCCACCTCGTACAAAGAACTGCCCTCCGTGGGAAGCGCGCTCATTCACCATCCCGTAACACGGGAGCCGCGCTCCTATCCCATGCCTGATGGTGGCCGCGGGTATATCCGGCCCCCTTCGCTTGCGAGCCTCTGGTCCTCGGCACCCTTCCTGTTGAATAACACCCTGGGCAAATTCTATCCCTCAGGCACTGTTGAGGACAGGATGAAATCCTTTTATAGTGGGATAGAGCAATTGCTCTGGCCGGAAAAACGCTACTGCGACCAGGAGGATCTGTACGGGGGTGGTTACTATGCGGAAAAGAATTATGGGACTCAGGAACGAACAAGCTGCGAAAGCCGCACTTATGTCACTCGCTCGGGCAAGGAAGTGCCGGGCATCATCGACCGAACCTGGGCAAGAAGCTGGCTGCTGATACCGGAGGGTTACCTGCCCTGGTATGTCAGGTTGCCGATCCATGATGGCGTATTGAATCTGGGACCCATCCCGGAGGGCACTCCCGTCAGCCTTCTGTCCAATCTGGACCTCGAAAAGAGAGGCGGTGAAGTCAAGACGCTGTTGAAGACACTCAAAGGTCATCTGGGGGATTTGATCGCCGCCAAGGTAACGCCTGACCGGATCACGGATGCGGAATTACGCAAGGTCTATTCCGACCTGGTCGATCCCCTGATCGGCGTGAGCAAATGTCCGGACTTCGTGATCAACCGGGGTCACTATTTTGGAACCGATTACCTGCCGGGAGACGAAGGGCGGCCGGGACTCGGAGATAGCGACAAACGCGCATTGATCGAATTCCTTAAAACGATGTGACGCGCTACCCGGATCACTGCCAGGATCACTGCCAGAAGCACTGCTCCCCTCGGGGGAGCAGTGCGAATTCTTTATTGCAAGGCAGGGCAAATCGAAGGGGAGTTGCAGCCAAACCGGTGGAAATTTTTCCTTTATAATGATTTTTGCGACTCTCCGCAGAAAAATACTATTGGTTCCGCCTTGATCTCCCGACGCAGTTTTGTCAAGCTCAGTACCCTGCTGGTATCCGGCGCAAGCACCTTTCTTGCCAGTTGCTCTACCCTTCTCTGGAAGGGATCCTCGCGACCCTTTGCTCCCCTGAATTGTCCGCCAGTTGGGGGGAACAAATTCGATTACATCATCATCGGTTCCGGGGCAGGTGGCGGCCCGCTTGCCTGTAACCTCGCACTGAAAGGTTTCCGCGTGCTGCTGCTGGAGGCAGGGGGAGAAGACGATCCCTGCGAATATTACGTTCCCGCCTTTCACGCACGTACCTCGGAGCACGAGGCATTGCGCTGGGACTTCTTTGTGCGTCACTACGCCGATGACGAGCAGCAGAAACGGGATGACAAGTTCGTTCCGGAACGAAACGGCGTGTTATACCCGCGCTCCGGCACCCTGGGGGGATGTACCGCGCACAATGCGATGTTGTTGATCTATCCCCACAATAGCGATTGGGACGATATCGCCGAGAAGACTGGCGATGAATCCTGGCGCAGCGAAAACATGCAGAAATATTTCAAGCGCATGGAGCGCTGCGAGTATGCCACCCGGGCTGAAGAACCGGACAGCCGGCATGGATTCGAAGGCTGGCTTCCGACAAATCTGGCAGAGCGGGAAATGCTGCTGAGAGACAAAGTCCTGAGGAGGCTTTCAAAAGCCGCACTCGAGGAATCGTTGAGCGGCATTATCAACCCGATCAAACGAACGTTGCTCAAGATAAAAACCCATGGTGATCCCAACGATTGGCGTTTTATCCGCAGAAGGCCGGAAGGCTTGTGCAAGATACCGATCACCACCCGGCAGGGGCGTCGGGCTGGAGCCCGGGAGTACATATTGCGCGTTCGCGAGCAATGCCCGAATTTTCTCGAAGTCAGGACTCACGCGCTGGCAAAGCGCATCCTGCTCGATGAACAGAACAAGGCCTATGGGGTGGAGTACATTTCCGGTGCCCATCAGTATCGTGCGGATCCGCGGCATGGGACAGCAACCCCGGGGATCGTGGAAACCGTGCTTGCAGAACGGGAGGTGATTGTTTCCGCAGGTGCATTCAATACACCCCAATTGCTCAAACTCTCCGGCATCGGCCCTCGGGAAGAACTGGTGGACCATGGCATTACGGTAAAAGTAGACTTGCCAGGGGTCGGAGAAAACCTTCAAGATCGTTATGAACTGGGAGTGGTGACCCGGCTCAGGGAAAACATCCCCCTGATCAAGGGAATGAAACTTCGCTGTCCCGCCCCCGGCGAAGCCCCTGATTCCCAGTTCAGCCAGTGGCTTCAGGGCATCGGGCCCTATACTACCAATGGTGCGACGATCGCGCTCATGAAGCGCTCGTTTCCCGAACGCCCCAATCCCGATTTATTCATTTTCGGCCTGATCGGGGATTTCCGGGGATATTATCCCGGTTATGCCGATAATATCGCCAGAACGGAAAATGCCTTTACCTGGGCCATCCTGAAGGGCCATACCGCTAATACAGCCGGCCGGGTCACGCTCCGGTCCGCCGATCCCCGTGATGTACCGGATATAAACTTTCATTATTTTTCGGAAGGCACGAACGCCGGGGAAGACATGGAATCGCTCGTCGCCGGAGTGGAAGCAGTGCGCAATATCGTCAGGCTTTCCTCCGACGTGATCGAGGAGGAGATTCTGCCTGGCCCGGAAGTCAAGAGCCGTGAAGATATACGGCGTTTCATAAAAAATCAAGCGTGGGGGCACCATGCCTCGTGCAGTTGTAAAATGGGCACTGCCACTGATCCCATGGCTGTCGTCGACAGCCGGTTTCGCGTTTATGGCACCCGGAATCTGCGTATTGTGGATGCGTCCATTTTCCCCAAAATACCCGGTTTCTTCATCGCCTCATCCGTCTACATGATCAGCGAAAAAGCCTGCGACGTAATCAGCGGGGATGCGGAAAACACGGCAGCCGAAAGAGTAAGCCGACACTTATATTCCCGTTCATAACTCCCCGCGCCCTGGCAGCAAGGAGAGCAATTCACCGCTCAATCCCGGCTCCTTCCCGTTGCGTCGCCCCGCTTTCTGCGCATCAATTCCTTTGCGGGCGGCTGGTATAATCAAAGTGAATATCTGGAGAACCGGTCAGAGAGATTCGATGCGAAAAATCCTTCCATCACTACTGTTATTCATGGTTTCGGCAGGCAATGCGGCAGAAATCCCTATACGGCCCGGCTTATGGGAAATAACAACGACATCCATGCTATTGGCCCTGGTGCCACAGATTCCGCCCGAGCAAATGCAGCAACTGACGAATCTGGCGAAGCAATATGGACTGGCCTTGCCCCGGATCGAGAATAGAGCGCTCACCTCCAGAATCTGCATCACCCAGGAAATGGCCGATCAGGAGATTCCTTCCTATCTGCACGTTCACGAAGCGGGATGCAGCATCAGGAATGCCATCCGCACCGAGAATGATTACAAGATGGATCTCGTCTGCACCAATCCTCAATTGCAGGGCAAGGGGCGAGCCGAGGGTTCGTTTACGACCTCGGAGAGTTTTTCGGGATGGACCGTGTTCACGGGCACAATGCAAAATACTCCCGTCAATGAGCACGCCGATACTACGGGACGATGGATCAGCGCAAGTTGTGGCAAGGCAAAATTACCGCATTGACGTCAACCGGCTCCTGTCCTGCCATACCCGCCTGCCTGACTGCGGTGGCTTAACCGTTTAGCCGCTTACCCGCTGGCAACTTCGTCTGCTGTGACTGCGGCTATCCTTTTGAGCAGTTTTTCGTGAATGCCACCGAACCCGGCATTGCTCATGACGAGCACATGGTCGCCTGGTTGGGCATATGCCGTAATCGCAGCCATCAATTGGTCCAGTTCTTCAAAGGCAACCGCCTTTTCGCCCAGCGGAAGCAGCGCTTGCGACAGGTCCCAGCCCAGGTTGGCAGCATAGCAGAACACCACATCCGCTCCTGTCAGGCTGTCTGCCAGACTCTCCTTCCATACACCCATTTTCATGGTGTTCGAGCGTGGCTCAAGCACGGCAATGATGCGCGCCTCCTTCACCCTGTTGCGCAGCCCATCGATGGTTGTACGGATCGCTGTCGGGTGATGGGCAAAATCGTCATAGACCGTGATGCCCCTTGCTACACCCCTTACTTCCATGCGGCGCTTGACATTCCTGAACTCCGTCAGCGCGGCAATGCCTGTCTTTACCGGTACACCGGCGTGACGAGCAGCGGCCAGCGCGGCGAGCGCGTTCATCCGGTTGTGCTTTCCCAGCAATTCCCATAACAGCGTTCCCTGGGATTCACCCAAAAAGGATACGGCAACCGCACCATCCGTGAGGACGCTTGCCTCCCACCCGTTAGAGACGCCTATCCTTTCGACGGGCGTCCAGCACCCCTTCCGTAAGACCCGCTCCAGATTCTCTTCCTGGCCATTGCTGACGATAAGACCACTGCCGGGAACGATGCGCACAAGGTGATGGAACTGCTGCTCGATCTCCTCCAGGTTCCTGAAAATATCTGCATGATCGTATTCCAGGTTATTGAGAATGGCTGTTCTGGGATGAAAATGAACAAACTTGGAACGCTTGTCAAAAAAAGCCGTGTCGTATTCGTCGGCTTCTATGACGAAAAAACCTGAACCCCCCAGTCTGGCCGAGATCTCGAAATTCTGCGGTATGCCGCCAATGAGAAATCCGGGTTCCATCCCGGCATATTCTAGAATCCAAGCCAGCATGGAACTGGTTGTGGTTTTGCCGTGCGTTCCCGCCACCGCAAGCACCCATTTGTCCCGCAGGACATTTTCCGAAAGCCACTGAGGACCGGAAATATAGCGCAGATTGCGGTCAAGAATCTCTTCCATGAGGGGATTGCCGCGGCTCACCACGTTCCCTATCACGAACAGATCGGGATTCAACCGGGTTTGCTCCGGCGAAAACCCTTCGATCAACTCGATACCCCGCGATTTCAATTGCGTGCTCATTGGGGGATAGACTCCTGCATCGCAACCGGTAACCCTGTGACCTGCTTCCTGTGCAATTGCCGCAATGCCTCCCATGAATGTGCCGCAGATGCCAAGAATATGAATATGCAAAGCTTGCTCCCGATATATAAAATGAATTACGCGCCCGCCTGCTTGCGGCTAAAATATATCCGCCCCATATGCCCGCTGGAATTGGCCTGCTCTATCCTGTCAGCGTGCTTCGATTGGCGTTCGATCTCATCGCTGCTGGCTTGCCACTCTTTTTTGTTACACTTACGGCTTTTGTTTGCTTGCAGCCCACTACTGATGCCGGTTGAGCGGCAGACTGCATGCAGGAGCAGCTTCCATTTGCACGCACGGCGCCCCGCTATCTCTGCGCTCATGCTTCCATAGGTGGCTTCCATATGGCAGTTTCCATACGGTGACGCGAGACTTATGAGCTTGAAAATAGGCACTCATCCATTTCCGGATGATATCGTTTTCAGGTTGAAGAACTTCACATGAAATTGCGGTTTATCCGTTTCGCCTGCTGGTCTTTTTTGCTGTTTTGCCTTGCCTGGAATGTGCGCGCCGAACCCACCGAGCCGCCGCTTTCTTCCAGGCCAGAGCAGGAACGCGCGGTCCCTCCTGGTGAGGGCGATGATAAACCGGTGGTTATCGATACGGAACGCATCCGGGGCCATCATGAATATGAGTCTGGCGCCAGAAACGAGAGTGAATTGCGCAATCGCTCGACCATTTCAACCGATCAGATAAAAAACCCCAATCAAAAAGCGGACCCCACCGCTAAAGATGCGCCACCCGGGCCTCAGCAGAACTATACACTATCCCCCGCAATAAAAACCGACTCCCGAACAAACGCCTCTGCCCAGGAATCGGAGAAGACGGAAAGCATGGTTTTACCAGATGGCATGGAACGCCTTCCCCGACCCGTCGTAGAAAAAGGAGAGCCCAGGCTGCGCACTACGACGCAGGCTGCACCGCGCAGCTTATCCGCGCAAAAGCGCGGAGAGAAGCCCGCAAGGGCAGCAGCGGCGGCAGAAGCAGACGAGGGCAGACCGGGGTTTGCAGAAGGCGAGCGCATTGGAGGACACAGGGAAGAAGCGGACGAAGCAAGGCTGCGTCTTGCCGGCGAGGCTGAGCCCGAGGCGGTTGAGCAAAAACTGGCAGAAATTGAGGCGGAAACGGACAAACAGCCTCCGGTGTTCGTCGTTGCAGACCGCTTGCAAGGTCACGTGGAGCAGGAAATCGAAGCGATAGGCAAGGCGGAACTGTCTACCGGAGATCAGCTTATTTCCGCTGAGCGGATGAAATACAACCAGAGCACCAACGATGCCGAAGCCCAGGGCAATGTTCGCGTGGAAAAAGAAGGCGACATACTGGAAGGATCCAATCTCAAGTTCAATCTGCTGAGCAAAACCGGCCAGTTGAGCGAGCCCAACTATCGTTTGAAGGATGCAAGCAGCCGCGGCTATGCGGGCATGCTCCTGTTTGAAGGCGAGAACCAGTACCGCCTGCAGAAAGCCAACTACACCACCTGTCCGGTGGGAGACGACAGTTGGATTCTCCAGGTGACTGACCTGAAGCTCGACAATGACAAGAAAGTGGGCACTGCCAAAAATGTGAAGCTCACCTTCAAGGATGTGCCGATATTGTATACCCCCTGGATGAATTTCTCATACAGCGGCGAGCGCAAATCAGGATTACTGGCGCCGACGTACGGCACCAGCGGCAGGACAGGTCTTGAACTGGCTTTGCCCTTCTACTGGAACATCGCGCCCAACTATGATGCCACGGTTTCCGCGCGCATGATGTCGAAGCGCGGCCTGGCGATCAATAACGAATTTCGCTTCCTGGGCAGAAACTCGAGCAGCAACCTGATCGCCGATATCGTGCCTCGTGACCTGGATACGGAAACGACGCGCTGGCGCACTTCGTTCTGGCACAATCATTATCTGGGAGCCGGCTTTTCCGCTCGTCTGGATTACAACAGGGTGTCGGATGCTGCCTATTTCCGTCACTTTGGCAACAACCTGAATCTCACATCCCGCACCAACCTGCTGCAGCAGGGAGTGCTGTCTTACAATCGCGGGCTGGGAGATGACGGCATATTTAACGTAACCTCGCTTGTCCAGAGCTTCCAGACAATTCAGGATCCCCTGGCTACAATTGTCGTGCCTTACAAGCGCCTGCCGCAGGTGGGGTTGAACGCGAACAAGCCGGATGTCCTGGGAACGGGAGTCGATGTCAGTCTTTTGGGGAGCTGGACCAACTTCTCCCATCCCACCCTGGTCAGCGGCCGCAGGATCGTGCTCTTCCCAAGCATGAGCTACCCTCTTCGCAATTCGTTCGGCTTTATCACGCCCAAGGTGGGAATGCACTACACCCGTTACAGCCTCGGGGAGGATGCCGGATCGGCAGATGAAACCCCTACCCGCACCTTGCCGATATTCAGCCTCGACAGCGGCCTTGCCTTCGATCGCAAAATGTCCCTGGGTGGAGAAAGCTTTACGCAAACGCTCGAGCCGCGTGTGTTCTATGTTTACGTCCCGTTCCGCGCGCAAAATCAATTGCCGAATTTCGATTCCGCCAAAACTGACTTCAGCTTTGCGCAGATGCTGTCGGAAAACCGTTTCAGCGGGAGCGACCGTATCAATGATGCCAACCAGGTGACTTTTGCGCTGACGACCCGCCTGCTGGAGTCCAGTACCGGAAAGGAGCGTTTGCGTCTGGCTGTCGGACATCAGTTAAGCTTTATCGATCGCCGCATCATGCTGGAGACCCCGCAGACCATCGATCGCCGACCTGATTTTATTGCCGCGGTGTCGGGGTTTCTCACACCGACCATCAGTACCGACAGCAGTTTTCAATTCGATCAGAGACGCCTCCTGGCAGAGGTGGTCCGCTCGGGTATAAGCTATCGTCCCGAGCCCGGTCGCGTGTTGAATTTCGGTTACCGTTTTACCCGCGACGTGCTGCATCAGGTGGATGCTTCCAGCCAGTGGCGATGGTCGGAAAGATGGCAAACTGTGGCCCGCCTGAATTACTCGCTACTAGACCACAGAATTCTGGAAGGGCTGGCAGGAGTTGAGTATAATGCGTGCTGCTGGTCGTTGCGGTTTGTGCTTCAGCATTTGACCCTTGCTACGCAGAAATCGAACACAGCGGCTTTTTTGCAACTTGAGTTGAACGGCCTGATGCAAATCGGATCGAACCCGTTGACCGTATTGCAACGCAGCATTCCCGGGTATATCAGGACGGGTAGCCAGGGAAGCAGCTTGATAGAAGGGCCATAGACCTCACATCTATCACTGTTCGCACGTCACGATCACGCCATCTTTCCCCTATTCCAGAAACTTATTCATATGGGCACGAAATTGTCGTCGCGTTCTCCCATTTCCTTTCCTCTTTTAACGATGCTTGCCGGACTGGCCATTACCCAGCAACCGGCGCATTCCGGAGTGGAAACCATCGATCATATCGTTGCGGTTGTGAATGAGAACGTGGTTACCCGCCATGAACTGGACGAAATGCTCAGCGCCATGCTGAAACAACTGCAAAAGCAAGGCGTACAGCCTCCCCCGCCTGCTGTACTGGAAAAACAGCTTCTGGAGCGGTTAATCCTTAACCGCGTGCAGCTGCAACTTGCGAACGAAACCGGATTGACCGTAAGCGACGCGGAACTCGACCAGACTTTGCGCCGCATCGCGCAGGAAAACAAGATGTCGCTGCATGAGTTCGACAAAGCGCTGGCGGAAGACGGAGTCAGCTTCAGCAAATTCCGTGACGAGATTCGCGAGGAAATCATCCTGGTCCGGCTGAAAGAGCGTGAGGTGAGCAATCGCGTGAGCGTGACCGAAGGGGAAGTCGATCATTTTCTGGAAACGCAGGAAGATTCGCCCAGCCAGAGCGACGAATATCGCATTGCCCATATTCTGGTGCAGGTTCCCGAAGGAGCCGACTCTTTGAAGCGCGATGCAGCACGGCAGCGGGCAGAAAGCGTCCTGGCAAAATTGAAGGCGGGAAGCGAGTTTGCTCAGGCAGCCGCCGAGTTCTCGGATGCGCCGGATGCGATGGAAGGTGGCCTGCTTAACTGGCGTCCTGCTGCCCAGCTCACAAAAAAGTTTGCCGAAATACTGACTCCAATGAAACCGGGAGAAATCACCGGGATAATTCCAAGTCCGAATGGATTTCATATCCTCAAGCTGGTCGACCGCCGCAACCAGGATATGGTAACCACCGTGATAGACCAGACGCATGCGCGTCACATTCTTATAAAAATCAGCGAGCTCACCTCGGAGGCTGACGCCCACAGGCGGGTAGTCGAATTGAAAGAACGCCTGGATAATGGCGGCCAGTTCGAGGAACTGGCGAAGCTTCATTCGGAAGATGCCAGCGCTTCCACGGGGGGAGATCTCAGCTGGATCTCGCCGGGCGACACGGTTCCGGAATTTGAACAGGCCATGAGCGCTCTTAAACCGGGAGAAATCAGCGAGCCTGTCCAATCTCCTTTTGGCTGGCACCTCATTCAGGTCATCGAGCGCCGCACCCAGGATGTAAGTCAGGAGCGCAAGCGCCAGTCCGCACGCCAGGCGATCCGCGCCCGCAAGGCGGAGACGGCATTCCAGGAATGGTTGCAGCGCCTGCGGGACCGGGCATATGTCGAGTACCGGCTGGAAGAAGGCTAGCTGGAAGCCTTGAAAAACGCCGTGGACCGAGGCAGCCAATATTGAATAATCCCAAGCTCGCTCTCACCACGGGAGAACCCGCCGGAATCGGTCCCGATCTGTGTGTGCAGATCGCCCAACTGGGCTTGCCTTTCACGCTCGTTGTCATTGCCGACAAGGAACTGCTGCGGGAGCGCGCACGCTTGCTGCGGCTTCCATTGACAATAACGGACTACTCCTCCCGCTCTGAATCAAAGCCGGAAAAAGGGAATCTGCACGTGCTCCACATTCCCGTGGCCGGGATTGTCACTGCCGGTAAACTCGATGCGGCCAATGCACCTTATGTGCTGAAGATGCTCGAGCGGGCTGTTGCCGGATGCATCCATGGCGAATTTGGTGCAATGGTAACGGCGCCGGTGCATAAAGGCATCATCAACGATGCCGGCATTTCTTTTACTGGCCACACTGAATATCTCGCGCAACTGACAAATGGCCGCCCCGTCATGATGCTCGCCGGCGGCGGCATGCGGGTAGCGCTCGCCACCACCCACCTGCCCCTGAAAGACGTCGCGAGTGCCATTACGAGCGATGCTTTGGAGCAGAAGCTGCGCATCATCGAGCATGATCTGGTCAACCGCTTTGGTATTCCAAAGCCACGCATTGCCGTAGCGGGCTTGAATCCTCATGCAGGAGAATCAGGTCATCTGGGCAGGGAAGAAATCGATGTCATCATCCCTTTGCTCGACAAGCTGCGCGCCGAGGGAATGAGTCTGATCGGCCCGCTGCCTGCCGATACACTTTTCAATCCATCGAAGCTGAAGAATTACGACTGCATATTCGCCATGTACCACGACCAGGGGTTGCCGGTGCTCAAGCATGCAAGCTTTGGAACCGCCATCAACGTCACGCTGGGCTTGCCTATCATCCGCACCTCCGTGGATCATGGCACCGCACTTGAATTGGCAGGCACAGGCAAAGCTGATCCGGGCAGCCTGGTGGCAGCTATCGAAATGGCATCACTGGTTGCGCAACAGCGATAACTTTCAACCTGCATCTTCGTTCGCCTGAGCTTGTCAAAGGGTAAACGAACCTGCAAACTTTCATAAACCATGCAGCACACCCCCCGCAAGCGCTTCGGCCAGAATTTCCTCGTTGATTCCCAAACCGTAGCCGACATTATTCGCGCCCTCCATCCCCATCGGGAGGATGTAATGGTAGAGATCGGTCCAGGACTGGGAGCCTTGACACGGCCCCTGCTGCAGTCACTTGAACATCTGCACGTGGTGGAGATCGACCGGGATATCGTGAAGCGGCTAGGGGAGGAATTTTCCGCGAAAAAGCTGACAATACATGCAGGGGATGCGCTCAAATTCGACTTCTCCAGCCTCGGTGAAAATCTGCGGGTAGTGGGCAACCTGCCCTACAACATTTCCACTCCGCTCCTTTTCCACCTGAGCCGGTTCATAGACAACGTCCGCGATATGCACTTCATGCTGCAGAAGGAAGTGGTCGCCCGCATGGTAGCCAACCCCTCTACTTCGGATTACGGACGGCTTTCAGTCATGCTGCAATGCCGCTTCGAAATGGAGCAGCTCTTCATCGTCTCGGCCGAATGCTTCCGCCCGCCGCCAAAAGTCGAATCGGCGATGGTTCGGGTGATTCCACTCAGGAAACCGCTGATCGAGGCGAGCCAGGAAAAATTGTTTGCGGAAATCGTCTCCACCGCCTTCTCGCACCGCCGCAAAACGCTGCGCAACACACTACGCAATTATCTCAAGCCTGACGATTACCTGAAGCTGGAGATTGACCCTAACCTTCGGGCAGAAAATTTATCAATCCCGCAGTATGTAGCGATTACAAACCATTTCAGTGGAGCCAGACTCGATTGAAGTTGATGCAAATTGGCAAAAGTGTTGCGCGAAGTTCTGAACCGAGATCAGGGCAAAAAATCAATCGGGCCTGATCCTGCCGATCTCCGGTTTCTCATTCATAAACAGGCAAAACGCCTGTTTATGAAGCAAATCCTTAACATGAACATGAGTATAATCTGGAAGCCATTTCCAGGGCATGCGAAAAGGTAAAAAAGCAGACTCCCCGGTTTTATGAACATGAAACAATCGATACTGCCGACCGTGGCATTGCTACTGGGTTTCGGATTAATACAGTCAGCCTGGGGGGAGGTCATCTACTCGTTTACGGATGACCATGGCGTGGTGCACTTTACCAATGTGCCGACGGATGAACGGTATGTTCCATTCATCGGGCGCAGCACCAGCCCCAGGAAATCACGGACAGCTTCAAATAACGGGCATCTGATCGCATCGCTCAAGACGCAATATGCTTCGGTAATCAAGGAAGTCGCTCGCGCCCACGCCCTCGAAGAGGCGCTGCTCCACGCCATGGTTACTGCCGAATCGGCCTACAACCCCAGGGCGGTTTCAAAAAAGGGCGCAGCGGGCCTGATGCAGCTCATGCCGGAAACTGCCCAGAGATACGGCGTCACAGATCGTTTCGATCCCGTACAGAATCTCCACGGCGGCGCCAGATATCTCACTGAACTGCTGAGAATGTTCAACGGCAACTTGAGTTTGACTTTGGCCGCCTACAATGCCGGCGAAAACAACGTCGTCAAGTATGGCAACCGGATTCCGCCGTTTCAGGAGACGAGGGCTTATGTGCCGAAGGTTCTCGATCTCTATCGCAGATATCAGACAAGAAAGAGGCTCTAGTGTAGTGAAGCGCTCTTGATGAAACTTATAATCAGGCTATAAACCGCGTGAATACTGGGTTTCATATGCTTCAATTAGCATGCAACACTACACTAGGGTCTGTTGACGTTTCACATTGGTAGCCAGAGGATCATACAGGCCATGGCTACTACACTTTCGTAATTTCTCTTCAGCTTGTCGAATCGTGATGCTACCGCCCGATAATGCTTCAAACGGGCAAAGGTGTTTTCCACCAGATGCC